>WQTD01000006.1 GCA_009786455.1 Treponema sp. | reverse complement strand
TGCGTGAGCCGATGTTTAATGAATAGGGATCGCCAATGCGGGTGTTATAAAGCCGTATTACATCCCCAATCTGTAAGGAAAGAACATCCCGGACAGGTACGTTAATCTTTCCAATTTCGGCCGTTACATTAACATCGACTGAAGAGAGCTTATCCTTTAGAACATTGAGGTTTTCTGTTGTCGCATTTCGTCTGACTGATGAGTACCAGAATTGCGCTGACAGTTTGCCGATGATTGGTTCTATCGTTAGGTACGGGATACAGAAGTTCATCATGCCTTCCACGTCTCCTACCTTTGTTTCAAGCGTTACAAGAACGACCATTTCCGTTGGAGGAACAATCTGGGCAAACTGCGGATTTGTATCGATTTGCCCGAGACGGGGGCGAAGGTCGATAACTGTTGTCCACGCTTCGCGCATATTTCCGAGGATTCGGACGATGATGCCTTCCATAACAGACTGTTCGATGTCCGTTAATTCGTGCTGCGATTTTGTACCCTCGCCGGTGCCGCCGAAAAGACGGTCAATTATTGAAAAGGTGATGGCAGGGTCAATTTCGAGAATTGCGTTTCCTTTTAAGGGATCCATATTGATAATAGCAAGCGTGGTCGGAGTAGGTATAGAACGGATAAATTCTTCGTATGTCAGCTGATCTACCGATGCGACGTGAACGTGAACCATGCTCCGAAGCTGGGCTGAAAGCGATGTTGTAGTAAGACGGGCAAATGTCTCGTGCATAATCGAGACAGTTCTAATCTGTTCTTTTGAGAATTTGTCGGGGCGTTTGAAGTCATATATTTTTATCTTCCGGCTGTCCGCAGCCGGCCTAAAATCCTCAGGCTCGGTATCTCCGGCATTTATCGCGGTTAATAACTGGTCTATTTCATCCTGGGACAGAACTTCTGTCATAAATACCCTTTCCTAATGATAAATCTAAAGCCAACTTTTAGCAAGCAAACCGAATTTTTAAAAATAGAAGCTTTAAAAACCTCAATATGCTTCTGTAACATCCAGTCTGTTAAATAAAATAAGCCGCGCTCTTGCAGTATCCAGAAAGCGCGTGTTCAGCATTTCACGTATTTCTTTTTTCAGTTCTTCTTCCCTTTCAGGAGCAAGTTCCGCTGTGGTCTTACCTGTAAAATATCGGCGTACAAAATCCCTTAACTCATAACGGCGGCTGATTAGTTCCGAAGAAGCGATCGCATCGTTTAAGTCATAACCGATAATCATTTCCACCGTCACTGACGAACTGACAGGGTAATCTCTGGTTCTGGTTGTAATGGAACCTATCATATCGTAATAACTGTATTCAGGACGTTTACCGATATAGGGGGAAGAAGGATCTGTTATTACGGTCTGGGATTTTCCACCCCGATTCATGATGTTATATGTAATAACTGAAACAGTAACAATAAAAATCAGCGCGCCTATGCCAATGGCCGCAAATTTCAGGATTGTCGGCAGCAGATTGCCAAGACCTCCGCCGCCTCTTTTCTTTGGACTGCTTCCTGACTCCGGAACATCACCGCCGTCAAGATCAAGATCATCACTATCAGCCATTGAAAACCTCCGCTTATATATTAACCAGAATCATGTAAAATTCCCACAATCCTCTTATGATCATCGGCTTGTTATACATTGATTTTAAGGGTTAGTATGGTAATAATGAACCAAAAAAACGTTGTTTTTCTCCTGTATTTCCTTATTTCCGCTTCTTTTCTTTCCTGCGAACAAAATGAGATTGTGTATGTAACCAACACAGGCAGAGCGTACCATAAAGAATCTTGCTCATCCCTTGTAAATTCAAAGATCGCCGTCTCAATAATTGATGCAGCCAGATCGCATAATGCATGCCCGGTTTGCAATCCGCCGGTAATTGACATTTTAAATATCCCTCAGAATAAAACTGGAATTTACCGCCTTAATAATACTGTTCTGGAAAAATCCGGTGATGCAAAGATTGAGCTTATGCTTAAAGCTGATGTTGTAAGCCATGTTGACGGAGATACTGTCAGGGTTAGAATTAATAATCCGCCCGAAGGATTATCTGTGGTCGAAACAATCCGCTTTCTTGGAGTGGACACGCCGGAAACCGTACATCCCAATCAATCTGTTCAGGTTTTCGGCAATGAAGCCAGCGATTTTACAAGAAGAAATCTTTTAGGCAAAACTGTATATCTTGCTTTTGACTGGGATCTTCGTGACAGATACAGCAGGCTTCTTGCCTATGTATACACTGCTTCCGGAAACTGCTTCAATGCAAATTTAATTAAAGAGGGATTTGGTTACGCTTATTTAAACCACCCTTTTCAGTTCATGGAAGAATTTAAAAATTTTGAATATGAAGCAAGGCGGCAGGAGCGGGGACTTTGGGCGCAGTAGTCCGGTTCAAAACCCAATGGTTATTTCATTTCAAGTTATTATTTAAAAAAATACACTAAATATCCGAGAAAATTTCCCCAGGGAGGATTTGAACCCCCACAAGCAGATCCAGAGTCTGCCGTGCTACCATTACACAACCGGGGAGCGTGCATTTCAATCTTATTGAACCAAAAGATATTTGTCAACAATTTAAAATCTACTCCGCCCCGGCGCTGTCCGCTGATAATTTTTCCTTAATTACTGAATAAATTTTATCGGAAAGAACAAGTTTTTTATCAGATGACGGCATCTCTGAAGTATCAATAGGTTCAAGAAAATGCACTTCTATCGGCACGCTTTTAACACAGCCGTTTTTTTCAAATACTCCGCTGGAGTCCTTTATTGCGACAGGCACGATGGGAGTGTCCGACATTGTTGCGAGTTTAAGAGAACCCGGATGGAACGGAAGAAGTCCTCTGCCTTTTGAACGATGACCTTCCGGAAATATTATCATGGCGCTGCCTGATTTTAACCGCTGGACTCCCCTGTTAATTGTCAGAATTGCCTTTCTGACATTTTTTCTGTCAATAAACAAACCGCCGATCATATAAATCCAGCAATTTAAAAACGGAATAAAAAGCAGCTCTTTCTTGGCGATAAAACCGATTGGTCTTCCGCTGTAAGCCAGCATCAGTACAATATCAAAATAACTATCGTGGTTACTTACAAAACAAAGTCCTGAGTTTTGGGGGATATTTTCAACGCCTGTAACAGTAATGGTACATCCTGATATTTTTATTAATATGCGCGCCCAAATCCTCGCAAACCAGTAAACAAACCGGGCCATTGACTTTTTAAAACCGATAAAATGAAATAACACAGCAAAAAGCCCGAAAGGCAGCAGAAAAATCATGGAAAGACCAACATACCCAAAAGCCAGAATCGTTTTAATCATTACGTAATTATCCATTATTTCCATAAAAGTGGCTAGTGTACGCAAAAAACCGGTTAAATTCAGGATAAAGAAATATTAGGGTAATTAAGCTTCTCCTAAAAACTGAATTTATGGAAAAGCATCAATTTCCTAAAAAAATACTATTTTTTTTATAAAAGTAATATTATAATTAAAGTCCGTAATCTTTAACAGGAGATAAACATGATGAACAAAAAAATTGTATTCCTGCTTCTTGTTTTCAGCACAGGCGCAATTATGATGCTGGCGGATATAATATTTTTACTTTCATTTCATTATCCTCCCTCCAGCCTTGTTTCCAGATTTTCGATTCCTGCGTTTATTTTTATGATAATTTACTGTGTTTTACTGGGACGCAATGGCAAATGTTTCGGCGCGGAATATTTTAAAGATTTAAATAATGATACATTCACAGCCAATATTAAAAAACTTGGAGCCATACCGATAAAATTGATTGCCATGAACGTAGCGCTCCATGTCGCCTTTTTATCCATAACCTTTTACGCAGGAGATTATCTTGGCGTAGATCCCATGAATAAAACTCCGCTATATATGGCGGCATTGTCATTCGGGATGCTTATTGGAACATTTGTTTATGTGATAAGCGACGGCATGGTCTCGAAGTCTTTACTTTCCCATAATTTTGACACTTATCCCCGTGATCTTCGCGAAAATAGACAGTCATTAAAATCAATGATTATCCCGCTGGCGGCGGGAATTATGTCGCTGATTTTCGGATGCTCTGTCGCGATGCTTGGAATAATACAGGCAGGCGGACACATGGAAGATATGAACAGTGGTGCATGGATGCTCATCTTTGTTCCCATCATTGTATTCGCTTTCTGCATAATTTTACTTACTGTCAGCCTGAAAGGAAATACCAAAAGAATTTACGCTTCGGTGGTTGAACAGCTAGAAAATCTCTCTTCGGATAAAAAGGATTTAACACGCCGGATAACATTATGTTCCATTGACGAAGTGGGGACAATAACGGGAATGGTGAATACATTATGCGAACAGTTAAGCCGGGCGATTAAGGATATAAAATCCGGTCAGAAAAAACTTGCCAATGCCGGGACTCACCTTGACGAGGATTCAAAAAATGTCGCGAAAGCGATAAATGAAATATCCGATTTTTCTGAAATAGTAGTCAATAAATCCCATGAACAGATTGAAAGCGTAAAAACATCATCCAAAATCGTTCATGAAATCGGCGACCTTATTGAAATACTGGAAAAGTCTGTCGCCGCCCAGACAAACAGCATGACCCAGGGATCAGCGGCTGTGGAAGAAATGGTAGGCAATATTTCGTCCATTGGAACAGTGACCGAAAGAATGGCTACCCAGTTTAAAACAGTATCTGAAGCATCGGAAAACGGCATTCGAATTCAAACCGAAAGCAGGGAACGCATAAAAAAAATAGTGGAACAATCGCAGGCTCTGCAGGCGGCAAATAAAATGATCGCCACCATCGCTTCCCAGACCAATCTTCTTGCCATGAATGCGGCGATTGAAGCCGCCCATGCCGGCGAAATGGGAAGGGGATTTTCCGTAGTAGCCGATGAAATACGCAAGTTAGCTGAAAATTCATCAAGGGAATCGCATAAAATCGGGATTGAGCTGAAAGAAGTCGTATCAACCATCAGCGAAATAGTAAAGGACGCCGAATCGTCAGGGAAAGCGTTTACTGAAGTGTCCAGACTTATTAATGAAACTGACAAACTTGTAATTGAAGTTGACCACGCGATACATGAACAGAAGACAGGCGCAAATCAGGTTTTGGAATCCCTGAAAGCAATGAACGAAATAAACTCACATGTCGCGGATCATTCGCATAAGATGAGCAAAGATAACGAAGTGATGCTGCGCGAGGTGAAGGCGCTTCATGACAGCGCTGAAGAAGTAACCTCGCACATGAAAGACATAAACAAGGACATAAAAAAAATAAACGAAGGCGCCAAGGATATTGCGAAACAGGCGAATGTCAGCAAAACATCAATTGAAATGATATCGGCAATTGCCGACGGATTTGAGGTTTAATTCAATTTGACAATCAAAAAAAAAATTGATATTGTAATGTTTAGGAAAAAACATTGAATTTGCTTGTAATTATCCCGACATATAACGAAATTGAAAACATAACAAAATTAATCAGGACTGTTTTTGATTTTATTCCCGTAAATTCAGGAATTCTTGTTGTTGACGATAATTCCCCGGACGGTACGGCAAAAGCGGTTGAAGCTGTTATCCCGGATTATCCTGAAAGACTTTTTATTTTAAACCGGCCGGAAAAACAGGGGCTTGCCGCAGCTTATCTTGCTGGTTTCTCATGGGGATGGAACGGATCATGGGATGTCTTTCTGGAAATGGACGCTGATTTCTCACATGATCCAAAATATATTCCTGTTATGCTTGAACAGATTGAAACACATGAAGCGGTAATCGGTTCGCGCAATATTAAGGAAGGCGGCGTTGAAGGCTGGTCATTTGCACGTAACGCGATATCAAAAGGCGGTTCCCTGTATTCGCGGATTGTTCTTGGCTGCCCTGTTATGGATCTTACAGGCGGCTTTAATATGTGGCGTAAAAGCGCGCTTGAAAAAATAAGGCTGTCTTCAATAATTTCGCAGGGTTATTCCTTTCAGATTGAAATGAAATATAAAGCGTACCGTTCAGGATGCCGGATCAAAGAAATACCCATTATATTTAAAGACCGCAAACAGGGTAAATCCAAAATGTCTAAAAAAATATTTCTGGAAGCTCTGGTAAATATCTGGAAAATCAGAAACACCGACAAACCCGCTCTTGGACAATTCTTGAAATTCCTTGTAACGGGCGGGCTTGGAACAATAACAAATCTGGTGATTTTTTTTCTGTTGGCTGACATGCTGAAGTTCAATGAAATTCCCGTCAGCATCGGCTGTTTTTTAATCGCTGTAACGCAGAATTACTTTTTTAATCACTTCTGGTCATTCAGCAGGACTACCGCAAACATAAAACCTTCTTTTAAAAAATGGGCGTCTTTTGTTCTTTTTTCACTGACAGGGCTTGCTGTCAATATAACGGTTATGAAACTGATAATTATAAATTTCGACGTCTTGTATAAATTTATCGCGCAGGCATTCGGTATCGCTGCGGGGATGGTAGTAAATTTTATTTTTTCAAAAACAATCGTATTCAAAAATAAATCAGCAAAATGAAAACAATAGCTGTTATATTGGCAGGCGGCAGGGGAGAACGTTTTTGGCCGAAAAGCCGCGCTAAACACCCCAAGCAATTTTTATCGCTGACCGACGACGGGAAAACCATGATTCAAATAACGGCTTCGCGCCTTTTGCCCTTGGTTTCCCATGATGATATGTATATTGCAACCAATAAGGACCTTCTAAAATTGGCGCAGACACAGCTTCCTGAAATTCCCGCAGAAAACTTTCTGACAGAACCGGCGGCAAAAAATACGGCTCCCTGTATCGGTTTTGCGGCGGCTGTAATTACCCGCAAATACGAAGATGCCGTCATGATCGTTCTGCCTTCAGATCATATTATTAAATCAGAGAAAAAATTTATTGATACTTTAAATCTGGCTATTCAAACGGCAAAAGAGAATAAAAATCTTGTAACAATCGGCATTACTCCTTCATACCCTGAAACAGGATACGGCTATATCAATTATGACAATGAAAGCGGATATAACGGCTTTTATAAAGTAAAACAGTTTGTGGAAAAACCGGATATTAAAACAGCAGAAAGATATCTTTCAACTGGTCAGTATTTATGGAACAGCGGCATATTTATCTGGAAACTTTCTACCATTCTGGAAAAATTTAAAGAATTACTGCCTGACATTTACAATGGCGTAATAAAAATTGGAGAAGCATATAAAACGCCGCAGTTCGAACAGGTATTAAAAAATTGTTTTGACGAATTTAAATCAGAATCCGTTGATTACGGCATCATGGAACGCGCTGATCATATCTACACTATTCTGGGGGATTTTGGCTGGGACGATGCGGGAAACTGGCTGGCGATTGAACGGTTAAATAAAACTGATGAAAACGGAAATGTGGAAAAGGGAGATGTCATTTCAGTCAATACAAAAAAATCAATAATAATTGGCGAGAACAAACTCATTGCCGCAGTCGGTCTTGAGAATGTAATTATTGTGGATACCAAAGATGCAATACTGATATGCGCGAAGGAAGCCGCCGCGAATATCAAGGAAGTTATTAAAAAACTGGAACTATCAAAACGCATTGAATTACAGTAGGATTTTATAAACAAGCTGTCTTGACTTTTTAAAACAGCCGTTACATTATCATTAAATGTTAAATCCTGAAAAATTCCGCGGGACAGATATTGAAATTGCCCAGGCAGTTTACCCAAAACACACTCTTCAAATAAAAGAAATTGCTCAAAAGTGCGAAATCCCCGAAACTTACATCGAATATTACGGAAATTACAAAGCAAAAATAAATTATGAATTCCTGAATGAAAATCAAAATAAAAAAAACGGCCGCCTGATTCTTGTTACGGCGATTAATCCCACTCAGGCAGGAGAAGGCAAAACCACAACAACTGTGGGCGTCGCAGACAGCCTTTCGCTTTTGGGGAAAAAAGCCATTGTCACGCTAAGAGAACCTTCGCTTGGACCCGTATTCGGCGTCAAGGGCGGGGCTGCCGGCGGAGGATGGGCGCAGGTAATCCCGATGGAAGACATTAACCTGCACTTCACTGGCGATTTCCATGCGATAACATCCGCCAATAATCTTTTAGCCGCAATGATTGACAACCATATTTTTCACGGCAACCAGCTAAATATCGATCCGCGGAAAATCGCGTGGCGAAGATGTATGGACATGAATGACAGACAGCTTCGTTTTGTGACTGACGGACTTGGAGGAAGGATCAACGGATCCCCGCGCGAAGACGGATTTGACATTACCGCCGCTTCTGAAATCATGGCAATCCTTTGCCTTGCTTCAGATCCGGACGATTTAAAAAAAAGGCTTGGACGAATTATCATAGGTTATACTTTCGGGAAACAGACAGATGAACAGCCGGTTACTGCTTTGCAGCTTAACGCGCACCGCGCGATGGCTGTTCTCCTGAAAGACGCGTTAAAACCCAATCTTGTGCAAACGCTCGAAGGAACTCCCGCATTTATTCACGGCGGTCCTTTTGCAAATATAGCGCACGGCTGCAATTCAGTCATGGCAACGCGCCTTGCGCTTAAATGCGCCGACTATGTTGTTACGGAAGCCGGTTTCGGCGCCGACCTCGGCGCGGAAAAATTCCTTGACATTAAATGCCGTTCCGCCGGTTTAAAACCTTCAGCAGTAATAATTGTCGCGACAGTGCGCGCGTTAAAATCCCACGGCGGAGCCAAAAAGGCAGACCTTGAAAATGAAGATTTAACCGCTCTTGAAAACGGTCTTCCAAATTTATTGCAGCACGTTGAAAATATAACGCAAGTTTACAAACTTCCGGCGGTGGTAGCGATTAATGTCTTCCCTAAAGACACTGCATCTGAACTTGAACTTGTAGAAAAGAAGTGCAGTCAATTTGGCGTCAATACTTCTGTCTCGCAGGTTTGGGAAAAAGGCGGAAGCGGCGGCGTAAAACTTGCTGAAGAAGTTATCCGGCTTTGCGGGCAGCCGAATGATTTTGACTATTCCTATGATGTCAATCTTTCCATTAATGAAAAAATTGAGGCAATCGCAAAAAAAATATACCATGCCGGCGGCGTTTCAATTTTGCCTAACGCGCAAAAACAGATCAAGCAAATTGAGAAAATGGGTCTTGATAAGGTTCCTGTCTGCATGGCAAAAACACAGTACAGTTTTTCAGATAACGCCGTTCTTCTGGGCGCTCCGAAAGGATGGACTCTTACGGTGAGGGATGTAAAAATTTCCGCAGGAGCGGGTTTTATCGTTGTTTTTACAGGCGAGATAATGACGATGCCGGGGCTTCCGCATATCCCTTCAGCGGAAAAAATCGACATCGATTCAAACGGAAAAATATCAGGTTTGTTTTAATTCAACTTTCTGAAAAAAAGCACTATTGAGTGCCAGAGGCGTTTGAAAAAATTTCCTCTTTCATATGATCGGGCTGTCAATAAAGGCATTTGTTTTAATTCTCCGTATTCATCGGAAATAATGAGAAAACCGGCTTCATGCTTTTCGGGAAGCGGCGCGATCAACACCTGAGGAATTATAATTTCATAATTCAGGTTGTTTCCCCTGTCAATTGGAGAAGTAAATTCAATTTCACCTTCAAGAAAAAGTTCAATTTCATCTTCCAGACCTTTCCATAATCGCTCTTTTCTTATCTCTCCGATAACAGGATACACGGTTTTAAAATTTTCAAATGCCCATGCAAGAAGAAGATTTCCATCCGCCTCTCGTCTTCTTGTACTCTCCGCTCCAAGTGTTATCAATATAAATCTTGTAAAATCCCTGACAGCGGTAAGGGCGATATTATAACCTGACTCGTCAATATATCCTGTTTTTAATCCGTCAACGCCGGGAAAAGTCCGCAGCAGGCTGTTAAAATTAAACTGCTGAATTGTCCGCGGATTATTTCTGTAAGCGGGAGCTACATTGTGTTCTTTCGGATATGAAAATTCCTGCACTGAATGAAATTCCTTCATGCTCTGCGGATGAAGTTTTATATACTGACGGCAGAACCAGGCGTATTCCTCTGCGGTGGTCATGTTAAACTCCGAAACTCCCGATGCTTCAACAAACCTTGTGACTTTAAGACCCATTGCCCGCGCTTCATTTGTCATAAGCTGCGCAAACGCTTCCATTGACGGAGAAAGACGCAGCGCCGCGGCAACAGCGGCGTCATTACCCGAAGAAATCGCAAGTCCCAGCATAATTTCACGTAATGTCACGATCTGCCCTGGAGCGAGAAACATTAAACTTGAACGCGGAGGCTGGCTCTGCGCCCAGCTCTCAATCGTTACGGGTATTATTTCATCGTAGGAAGCTCCTCCCTCTTCAATTTCCTTAAAAAGAAGGTGCATTGTCATAAGCTTTGTAAGGGACGCCGGAGGTATTTCTTCATCGGGATTTTTTGAATAAAGAAGGGCTCCTGTCACAGCGTCAATGAGTACTGCCGCTTTTGAATTAATTTCAGGAGCTGTTTGAGCGCGCGAAAGCAGAAGCTGCGGCGTTATAAAATACTGCGCGTCAAGATTAAACTGGATACAGATATGAATTAATATTATCAATAATAATTTATTCATAACCTGCCGGCCGTACTATCAAAACTCCGCCTGTCCTGCAGTACGCGGGAACGGAATAACATCGCGGATATTCGCCATACCGCAAATATATTGAACAAAACGTTCAAAGCCAAGACCAAAACCTGAATGGGGAACGGAGCCGTAACGGCGAAGATCAATATACCAGCTGTAATCCCGCGTTTTTAATTTTATTTCATTCATCCGCCTGATTAGTTTCTCAAGATTATCTTCGCGCTGGGAGCCGCCGATAATTTCACCTAACCTCGGTACAAGAACATCCATCGCGCGCACCGTTTTTTCATCATCATTCATCTTCATGTAAAAAGCCTTGATTCCCTTCGGATAATCGGTGACAATCACAGGACCTTTTATGATCTTTTCTGTCAGGAATTTTTCATGTTCGCTCTGCAAATCGCTTCCCCAGCAGGGTTTATACTCAAACAGTCCGCTGTCTGAAGAAGCGGCTTTCTCAAGTTCTTTTACAGCTTCTGTATATGTGATATGCGTAAATTCCGCCTGCGCGACCTTCTGCAGGTTTTCGATTATTCCCTTTTCAATAAAAGAATCAAAAAACTTCATTTCATCGCCGCATTCGTCCAGAACAGCCTTCAGAACGCTTTTTATGAAATCTTCAGCTAACGCCATGTTGTCCTCAAGCTCAAAAAAGGCAGCTTCCGGCTCCACCATCCAGAATTCCGCCAAATGCCTTGTTGTGTTGGAATTTTCCGCCCTGAATGTCGGTCCGAATGTATAAACGCGTGAAAGAGCCGACGCGTAAGCTTCAGCTTCAAGCTGACCTGAAACTGTGAGAAATGTTTTCTTTCCGAAAAAATCTCTTGTGTAATCAGAACTTCCGTCTGCGGATTGTTTCATGACAGCGGGATCAAGGGTCGTTACCTGAAACATGGCTCCGGCTCCTTCGCAGTCACCGGAAGTAATTATCGGCGTGTGAAGATAATGAAAATCCTTTTCCCTGAAATAACGGTGAATGGCAAAAGAGAGGAAGCTTCTAAGACGTGCGACTGCGGCGAATGTATTTGTCCTCGGACGCAGATGCGCAATCTCACGCAGGAATTCAAGCGAATGTCTTTTTTTCTGGAGCGGATAAGCGGGGACATCCAAAAGCGGAGTCTTCCCGCATTCGTTTTCAGCGGGAGCGCTTCCAATAATTAAAAGCGACTCCGCAGCAATTTCAACAGCCTGCCCTGAAGCCGGAGATGGAACGAGCCTGCCTTTTATTTTTACAGAAGCTCCCGTTGTCAAGGCGGAAAGAGCATCTTCAGTATTTTTATCAAGTCCCGCGCTCCGGTCAAATGCGCATTGAATACATGAAAAACATGAACCGTCGCTTACCTCAATGAAAATGAGATTTTTCATGTCCCTCTTTGTTCTGACCCAGCCAAATATTTCAGTTTCCTGAGACTTCGGGGTTTCCGCCAGAATGTATTTAATCAGTTTGGGAAGCATAATGTATTATAATGAATCAATGCGGTATAGGCAATGAAGCAAATCTATTGATAAAATTAATTCATGCTGACTGACGCGCACTGCCATCCTTTTGATCTTAAAGATCATATCTCATTATCTGATCAGCAGTTTAATGTGTTAGCCGCCGCCAGCTCCTGCGATTTGGAAGAATTTTTATATATTGAAGAACTTGCAAAGACTTCTTTTACAAAGAGGATTCAGCCGTGCTTTGCGATCCATCCTCAAATGCCTGCTTTCTACAGAAACAAGGAAAAACATGAAGCGAATTTTAATGAAGGAACAGCTAAACTACAGAAAAAACTTGAGCTTTTAGAGAGGCTTGCGGAAGAAAAACGCATCGCGGCAGTCGGCGAATGCGGATTCGATCTTTTCAATGCTGATTACAAGGAAACAGAAACCGTACAGGATGGAATTTTTTCCGCTCATTTGGAAATTGTTTTACGTTATAATCTTCCTGTTGTATTACATGTCCGCCGCGCAATACATAAAATATTTGCGAATATAAAAAAGTTGTGTAAATGCAATACTGTTATTTTTCACTCCTGGTCCGGAACCTATGAAGAAGCGTCATCCTTATTGCGCCGCGGAATAAATGCATACTTCTCTTTCGGAAATGCGATAACGCTGGATCATAAAAAAGCGATCCGCTCCTGCGCTCTTCTTCCTGCGGATAGACTTCTTTTTGAAACTGACGCTCCATTTCAGCCTGCGAGAGGAAAAACTTTTTCCCAATGGACAGATTTGATACGCATTATCGAAACTGCCGCATCTTTACACGGCAAAAACCCGAAAGAACTTGAAAAAATAATCGAGAATAATTTCCTAAAAGTATTCATGCAGTCCCTGGAAGAGATTTGAATACGCTGCTTTGTAACCAGAGACGACAACTTTCACTGATTATTCTTCATATTCACCCAGCTTTCTAAGAAGCGTTTTTCTTCCTATTCCAAGAATGTCAGCCGTTTTTGTTTTATTGCCCTTACAGCTTGAAAGAGTCTCCTGAATAATGATTTTCTCGCATTCTTCCATGCTTAATCCCTGCCTGATGCGTATCCACCCTTCATCGGAAGCGTCGCGCAGGGCCGGAGGAAGATCGTCCATTGTTATCACGCTTGATTGGCACATAACAACCGCGCTTTCGATGCAGTTGCGCAGTTCGCGGATATTTCCCGGCCACTCGTACGCGTAAAGACGCGATCTTGCTTTCTCATTTATATTGCTGATCGTCTTCCCGTTCTCCTGCGCGAACTCCTTCATGAAAGCCGCCGCCAGAAGCGGGATATCGTCTTTTCTTTCGCGTAACGGCGGTACGTTTATGGTCACAACATTCAGGCGGAAATAAAGGTCTTCCCTGAAATTTCCCTTTTCTATTTCGGTTTTTAAATCCTTGTTGGTAGCGGCAATTATACGCACGTCAGATTCAACTGTCTGCTCTCCGCCAACACGCTCAAATTTTTTCTCCTGAAGGACGCGCAGAAGTTTTATCTGAATATTCTGATCAATTTCGCCTATTTCATCCAGGAAAAGCGTTCCTCCGGAAGCAAGCTCAAAGCGCCCCTTTCTGCGCGCGAGAGCGCCTGTAAACGCTCCTTTCTCATGACCGAAAAGCTCGCTTTCAAGAAGCGAGGCGGAAAGTGCGGCGCAGTGCACCTTGATAAGGGGCATATCCTTACGCGGAGAAAGCTCGTGTATAGCGTCGGCGACAAGCTCTTTTCCAACGCCTGATTCTCCTGTTACCAAAATTGATGCTTTTGTCGGGGCGGCTTTTTTTATTGTGTTAAAAACATCGCGCATGTTACGCGAATTGCCGATTATTGATTTAAACTGATTCCGCCTTTCAAGCTCTTCTTCCATCCTGCGGTGTTTAAAATAAAGCTCCCGGTTTTCAAGAGCGCGTTTTACTTTCAGTGAAAGGTGATCAAGATCGACAGGTTTGGAAAGAAAATCCCATGCGCCGTCGCGCATGGCGTTTACAGCCTGCTCTATTGTTCCGTGCCCCGTCAGAATGATCACCGGAAATCCGGGTTCGCGCGATAAAATACGGCGCATTATCTCTTCTCCGCTGAACCCTGGCATTTTAAGGTCTGTAATTACAAGATCGATATCACCGCCTGAAAATATTTTCCATCCTTCATCGCCGTTTTCAGCGCATACAATATCATAGCCGTCGCCTGCAAGCGATTCTGCAAGCCCTTCGCGGATATTTTTTTCATCATCAATCACAAGAAGACGAAAACCCATGTCTTACTCCTTATACGGTATCATCCGCGTTTCCTTTTGTGGAACAGGAAGCGTTATTTTAAATTCTGTGCCTCCCTCCAATGCGGAATCAACTGTTATTTCACCTTTATGTTCCCTTATAATCTTGTAAACCTGCGTAAGTCCAAGACCTGTTCCTGACTCGGCGGTTGTAAAATACGGCTCGAATATTTTTTTAAGATTATCCCTGCTTATTCCGCCGCCGGTATCGCAAACTGATATTTTAATTTCATTATCCGCTAATTTTGTCGCGATTGTCATAACGCCGCCCTTTGGCATTGCAGCCTGCGCGTTTTTAACAAGATTTAACAGAGCCTGTTTTATAAGTCTTTCATCCAGAATAATTTTGGGTACATTTTCATCAAGTTCCAGAAGACATAGAATCTTTGACCTTTTCATTTCTATCGCCACAAATTCCATCATCTGTGAAATTATTTTATTGATATCGCCCTCGCGCAGTTCAAGATTGACGGGACGCACCGCAAACAAAAAGTCAACGACAATCCTGTTTAATCTTTCCACTTCTTCATTTAAGACATTGAAATATTTTTTAATTTTAGGATCAGATACATTTTTTTTAGCAAGTGATTTCTGCATAAGTTGAAGATGAATTGAAATTGAGCCTAGCGGATTTTTTATCTCATGTGCGACGCCTGCGGCGAGCGTTGTAAGGCTTGCTAGATTTTCCGCGCGTCTGAGCCGCGATTCGTCCTGTCTTTTTTCGGTAATATCGTCAATATAAACAAGCGATCCGTTTATTTTCCTGTCCTGAACAAGCGGCAGAATATTTATCAGAAGCAGCCTGTTTCGTCCCTGATGAATAATGTCAATCTCCTTATCCATCACCCTGTCCCTGTTTAAAAGCGTTTCTTTTAAAAATTCGGCAATTCGCTCGTCATCCACAGCAGCCCAGACCTGCATTCCGTCCGTATCATTCATGGGAAGCAGGCGCTGCGCGTATTTGTTAATCATTACAAGTTTATTGCTCTTGTCGCAGACAAGAATCCCTACGTCAATTGAGTTAAAAACATTTTCCAGAAGATTTATCTCGCTGACAGCGGATATTAAAAGCTCACGGTTTTGTTCAGCGTCCAGTTTCTTTATTTTTTTGAGCGCTTTCCGGTAAAAGTCAGCCATACCGGCATCCTTTAATTAATTCTGTTTTTAAATTAAAAACAAGCGCTTCAAACGCAAGTTCCGCACTCTGGTTTAGAACTTCAACAGAGGTTGCCGCTTCATTAACATATTTTCTGAAAATATCAATTATCATGTTGAACTGCGGATTTTTTTCTTCTCTTGCCGCGGCGCAGACCAGATCAAGGGTTTGTTTTAAAAAACGGGAAAACGAATCATCATTAAAATTACCGTTCTTTAGAACGGTCTTGACCAGTACCGCGCTTTTTACAGTACGTTCAAAACCTGAATTCTCCGCTGCCGGCGCGCAGCGTTCCCCAAGCGCGATTAAAAAACCAGGGATAACCATATTTTTATTTTTTATTGAAAAAGCCGTTATCCGCGCCAGCGAAACAATAAACCATGCCGCAAGCATATTGAGCTTCTCCGTACTCTGAGGAAGAAAAGAATCAAGATATCCGCCTATAAGATCGCCTGATTTTTCCTTCGCGGATTCTGTCTCTGTTACCTGAAAAACCCTTCTAAGCACTTCCCTCTCGCCTTCGGCGCTTCTTTTTAAAAAACGGTAGGGGCGCAGCCGCGACAAAATCGTCGGAATAAGAGCTTCGCGTCTTTGCGCGGTAAGAACGATACTGACATCTTTAGGGGGCTCTTCAAGAAGCTTTAACAGGCTGTTGCGCGATTCGTCGCGCATGTTCTGCGCGTTTTCGATGACAAGCGTTTTTCTTTTTCCGTTAGGCGCAAGTCTGCACCAGTACGCCGCTTTTCTGATATGTCCGACAGGTATCAAATCGCCTGTTCCTTCTTCATCAACAGCGAGCGCTTCTTTAACAAGATTTTTGCAGATTTTATCAATTGCTCCGTTATCTGATATTTCTTCCGGTTTAAAAATAAACTCGTTCAACATTTCGTCCAGAGACTGCAAAGACGAAGAAATTTTTGAAAGCTTCGGATCATCTTCCATCAGAACAGGGGAAAAACGCATCAAAAGCTTGCGAAGCGACCTTATAAAAAGAGGTTTTGCGCCTGAAGATCTCGTATAAGCGTTATAGCCTGCATTTATTTCAGCAGCGAACTGTTTTTTCCCGAGCAGCAAAAGATCTTCGTGCTGCAGATAACGGTGCTGCCCGCATGAAGCGCAGGCGCATTTCCATGAAGCGTCCTTTTCACAGGAAAGAATACGGGAAAGTTCAAGAGCCGCGCTCCCCTTCCCAGAATTTCCAGGACCGTAAAAAAGCATTGAAGGAGCCAGATTCCCGGCATTAATGTCGTTTTTCAGCTGTAAAACAGCTGCCTGCTCCACGATATTGTTAAACACCGGTTACTTTCTCCGATCCTGTAATAAAAGGCAGCAAGAGGCGCGCAAAAAAACTTTCATCCAAAATGGAAGAAGGGTTAAAAAGAGGCTGTACCCGCAGTAAAAATAAAATAAAACTTATAACAGCCAACCCTTCCGCCAGTCCAAAAATAATTCCAAGAAAACGATCAAGACCTGTAAGCCTCACTCTTTCCATAATTCCCTTAAGCATTATTTCCAGAATTTTTACAACAAAGAATACGATTATAAAAAGCGCGATAAAAGCGATTATTTCCGGAATTATTTTCATTCCCGGCCAAAAAGCTGTTCTCAGGAATTCACCTCCGTTTTTATATAAAAACAGGGAAGAGAGCATCCCCAGTATTATTGCCGCCATTGAAAATATCTCGCCGACAAATCCCTTCAGGAAACATCGGATAACAAATACGGCAACAAGTATTAAAAAAATAACGTCAATCACGCTGAGATTCATAAATTTTTTCTCCTATGGCGCGCGCGATAAATTCAGCGCTCTCGGTTTTTCCAATAACAGATGATGATAATGCCATTTCTTCCCTTTTTCCGGCATCAACAGCAAGCATCCTGACTGTTTTTACAAATCCTTCCGGATTTGCATCATCGCCGCAAAGAACAAGAGCGGCTCCCTTCTTCTCAAAATACCGGGCATTCTCAACCTGATCTCCCCTTGTGCCGGAGCCTGTCAGGGGAATTAAAAGCATGGGTTTCCCGCAGGTCGCCCATTCCCAAATACCGGCGCCGCTTCTTCCTGCAACAATTTCAGCCGCCGCCATTACATCGGGCATTTCATCTTTAATATACGCAAACGGTTTGTATTTTTCACTCTCTTTAATGTCCCAGTTTTGGTTTGGACCTGTTTGATGTACCACGGTATAAATACCGGTTAACCCGCTGAAAGCGGCGCGGACAAGTTCGTTTATTTCCTTAGCGCCCTGGCTGCCGCCAAGAACAAGAAGGATACGCGCATTTTCATTAACGCCCAGAAAGGTTTTTCCCCTTGCGGCATCGGCTGTTCTAAAAACGCTTCTTACAGGATTGCCGCATACCGTTATGCGATCACGCATTGCTCCCGGGAAAAAAGCGGACGTGTCTTCATAAGCTGTGAATATTCTTCCTCCTGTGCGCATCGCAAAACGTGCGTTTATTTTTGTCGCAAGCCCCGGACTGAAATCAGATTCATGCGTAAAAACGGTTATTTTAAGCAAGGAAGCGGCCGCGCAGGGAGGAACACTTACAAAACCTCCCTTTGAAAACAACAGTTGAATTTTCTGTTTTTTAAGGATTTTTCTTGATGCAAAAAAACCGGCGCAAACCTTAAAAAGATCAGTAATATTTTTAAACGAAAAATAACGCCTGAGTTTTCCTGAAGGAATGCCGAAGAATTCAATTCCGGCTTCTTCTACAATCCGGCGATCCATGCCGGAAGAAGAACCAATCCAGATCAGCCGGTACTTGCCGTTAAAAAATTTAATTAAATCAAACGCGACAGCCACAGCGGGATAAATATGCCCGCCCGTCCCTCCGCCGGTAAAAGCGATGTTTACCATAAAAGCATTATATCAAAAAAAACAATATTTCTCCATACGGCGGCAGCGCGGGAAAATCTATTTATAAACCAAAAATCATTTTTGCGAAAGAAAAATAAATAACAAGGGAAAGGGCGTCAACTATTGTTGTCAGAAGGGGAGCGGACATAATGGCAGGGTCAATTTTAAGGCGTTTGGCGAAAATCGGAAGAACGCTGCCGATGGTTTTCGCCATTAGAATTGTAAAAAGAAGCGAAAGGGTAATGGTAAGGCACAGCATAACATCATTGCGGTAAAAAATAAAAACCCTGATAAAATTGACAATTCCAAGTCCAAGACCGCAGAGAAGACCTACGCGGAATTCTTTCCACAGAATTAAAAAAATATCTTTTAACTCTATTTCTCCTACAGCAAGACCGCGGATAATCAGGGTTGAGGACTGTGAACCTGCGATACCGCCTGTATTCATGAGCATGGGAATAAAAGACATAAGGATTGGAAGAACCATAAACCCTTTTTCAAAACTGGAAATAATATATCCGGTTATTGTTGCCGAAAGCATAAGGATCAGCATCCATAAAAAACGGTTTTTTGAATGCTGAAAAATGCTCGTTTTAAGGTATGAATCCTCTGACGGCATAATGGCTGCCATCTTCTCAATGTCTTCTGTGCTTTCCTCTACGATAACGTCAACAATGTCGTCAACCGTGATAATGCCGACAAGCCTCTGTTCCATGTCAACGACAGGCATTGCAAGCAGATTATACTTTTTAAACTGATCCGCGATCGTTTCCCTGTCTTCGGTAGTATTGGCAAAGACTACGTTTGTATCCATTATGTCGGCGATTTTTTCATCAGGGTCGGCGAGCATAAGCGTTTTGGCTGAAACGTGTCCTGTAAGCAGACGATCCTTTTTTATCACATAACAGTTGTAAATGGTTTCTTTATTAAGCCCGATGCTGCGGATAGTATCGAAAGCTTCGCTGACCGTAGCGTCTTCGCGAAGATCGATGTACTCTGTAGTCATGATACTGCCCGCCGAATCGTCAGGGTATTGCAGTATCTGATTGATGATTTTGCGCTTTGCGAAAGGCACGTTTTGCAGAACGCGTTTTACAACATTGGCGGGCATTTCTTCGATAAAGTCTACAGCGTCGTCAACGAACAGTTTATTGACAATCTCGCCTATTTCCGAGTCAGAAAGAGCTTCGACAATGGACTGCTGGTTATCTGCATCCATGTGGGAAAAAACTTCGGAAGCGAGAGCTTTAGGCAAAATCCTGAACAAATGAAGAACTTTTTCTATTTCGAGCCCTTCAAGAATCTCCGCGATATCCACAGGGTTCATGTCAGAAAGCAGAATTTTCAATTTTGATATGTCAACAGAGCCGCCTTTTATCAGTTCAAGAATTTCTTCCTTGTCCATAATGTCTTCTATTATCATTTATAATAAAAATATTTAAAGTAATGTCAATATTAATTGTACTAATCAGAATCTTTTTTTCTGATCACATTGCGCTGTATCTTGCCGCTTATTGTCTTGGGCAGTTCGCTGACAAACTCGACAATGCGCGGATATTTGTAGGGAGCCGTTACGCGTTTAACATGGTTTTGCAGCTCCCGGATCAACTCGCCGGAAGCGGAGAAACCGCGTGCAAGAACGATTGTCGCTTTTACAACCTGACCGCGCATTGCATCGGGAACTGCCGTTACCGCGCACTCAAGTACGGAAGGATGTTCCATTAATGCGCTTTCCACTTCAAAAGGACCGATGCGGTAGCCTGAACACTTGATGACATCGTCATTGCGACCGACAAACCAAAGATAGCCGTCGTCATCTTTCCATGCCATGTCTCCTGTTTGGTAAGTTCCGTTTTTCCAGCTGTTTCCGGTTATTTCCCTATCCTTCCAGTAACCCCGGAACACGCCCGGTGTTTCCGACATTCCGATAACAGGGACAAGCGCATCCTGCTCTTCCTGACCAGTTTCATACATGTTTTTTCCGGCGCTTGTTATACTCATGTTCCCGATTATACCTTCATCGCAAACATCGCCGTTTTCATCAAGTAATTTTAAGCTGAAAAGAGGTGCAGGTTTTCCCATTGAGCCCGGTTTCACAGGCAGCCATTTGAAATTCGCCGCCATTACCGAGGTCTCACTCTGGCCGAAACCTTCGCGTATCTCAAGACCTGTAAGCTCTCTGAATTTATTGTAAACTTCAGGGCTCAGAGGTTCTCCGGCAACAGATGTGCACCGTATGAAACTGAAATCGTAATTACCCAGATCTTCCTTTATAAGGTAGCGAAAAACTGTTGCGGCAGCGCAGAATGATGAAGGCCTTAGCCTTTGTATTGCGTCTAACATCCCCTTCGAAGTAAATTTTTCCCAGTCATAAACACCGACTGCGGCTCCGCATATCCACTGCCCGTAAATCTTACCCCATGCGAATTTCGCCCAGCCGGAATCTGTTTGCGTCAAATGAACGCTGTTTTCTTCAGTGCAATGCCAGTACTTTGCTGTAACGATGTGTCCTAACGGCAGCGTATGGTTATGTAAAACCATTTTAGGCATGCCGGTCGTACCCGAAGAAAAGTAAACAAGCATCGGTTCTTCCGCCTTGATGATAATTCTTTTAAAATCATCTCCGGCTTTTTCAATCTCTTCGCGCATGTTGACGCAGCCGTCAGGAATCGCATTCCCTATTACCGCGACCTTTTCAAGTTTTTTACAATTTTTTCTCACGGAAGCGATGTTATCAAGCAGCTCTCCCTCATCAATTGTTATCAAAAATTTTACGCCGGCAATATTGCATCGGTATTCCAAATCCTTCGGGGTAAGCTGATATGTCCCTGGAATGCAAACCGCGCCTGTTTTCTCAAGCGCGCACATCATAACCCAGACTTCAGGGCGCTGTTTCAGTATCAGCATAACAACATCGCCTTTTTTTACACCTAACGCAGCGAGCGCGTTGGCCGCCTTGTCAGAAAGGCGTTTCATGTCGGCAAATGTGAATATTTTCACCTCTTCACTGTCATCAGTCCAGACAAGCGCTTTTTTATCCGGCTGAATCTTTGCCCATTCATCGACAACATCGTATGCGAAATTAAAATCATCAGGCACATTGCAACGGTAGTTCATATAAAAATCATCGTAACTGTCAAATTCGATCTTCGGACAGTAGCGTGAAAGTATCTCGTTCATCATTGCCTCTATTTTTGAATTATTGTTATAAATTGCGCTTTTCCGTTTACAGCCTGCTGTCCGTGTGGAAGAGATGCGTCAAAATAAATCGAATCCCCGGCGTTTAGAATATGTTCGGTTTTTCCTACGGTTATTTTAACCCTGCCTTCCGTTACAAAATTAAACTCCTGTCCCGAATGAGCGACAGGTTTCGCCTGGGGCTTTAAAGAATCGAGAGAGACAAGAAGAGGTTCCATTGTTCTGTGTTTAAAGTTATACGCAAGAGAAGAAAATTCATAACCCGGATAACGCTCAACCTGAACTCCCTTGTCTTTTCTGCAAACAGCGGCGCTGTCCATTCTGGCTTCATCTCCTGTCAGCAGCACAGTAACATCCGTCCCCAGGCGGCCTGCGATTGTATATAAAACGCTTATTGGAATGTCGAGTTCTCCGTTTTCATATTTACAGTATGTCTCATAGGGGATACCCGAATCGCCGGCCATGTCAAGAGCGCTTATTTCAAGAATCTCCCTTAATTCCTTTATACGCTGCGGAACATGAGCCGCTGTTTCATTCATAAATAATCCCTCCATTTGCCGCTTATAACATTATCGTTTTTATCGCGTATTTCCACAGGCAGTACGACATTTTCATTTCCAAAAAGATCAAAACGCCATCTGTCGGATTTTAAACCGGTAATTTCATTGTTACAAATCGCTTTTACGATATCACTAATGTCCGAAGGTTTTTTTTCAAGAAAAATTCCAAAAATATTATTGTTGTAAATGTATGAAGTATCATGAATATCGCTTCCTGCCGTTACAGGCTTCCCGATTTTTTTCGCATAATGCCAGGCGAGAGCGTCAAATGAAATATCGTCATTGCCTCCATTCGCCGCTTCTACAGCGTCAACGCATCCGGCAGAAAGCACAACTTTGGAAATATACCAGCGCTGCCGGAAAGGATGAGCCTGCACAACGCAGCCTCCCGCCTCCTTAACGGCGCGGTACTGCTCTCCCCTTGTCCATGTACGGACTTCAGGATGTTTTAAAAGCCACTGTTTATCAAGTCCGTAAACAAGATAATCGTCGCAGCCTTCAAAGGTTTCTTCCCAGCCGAAAAAAACATCCAGCCCTATTTTTTCGCCTTCTTCTTTCGTTTCTTCATAGCCGCGGTAAAATTGGTTTACCCATTCTTCCCACTGAAGTTTTTTTGATAACGCGCAGTTCGCATTAAAAAAATGATCAGTTACAATAATGCCCGAATAACCTTTATCAAGATAGCCGGCTACATATTCTGATCCCCGCGAAGAAGCGCATTTGCTTACACTAGCCGTATGAAGGTGCGTTTCCAATAGATATGACACAATAACCAATTATACAGAAAAATAATTATAATACTCAATAGTAGGTGATTCTGTAGTCGGCGCGGTAGGTAAAACCCAGGCTGGCATAGAGGCGGCGGGCCGGCGTGTTGTTTTTCTTTACAAAAAGGGTTACACCTCTGCCTTCGCTGATTAAAGAAGAAATAAATTCGCCTGCCATCACGCCGGCTATTCCCAAACCGCGGAAATCAGGATGAACATAAACGCCTCCCACAAGATACCTTGTAAAAGAAACCGCGCTTACATTTATCTTGCCGACAAGTTTTCCGTTAAATTCCGCGGCAAGAATTTTTCCGTTTGCAATTATATTTTTTAAGTTGGCTCTGCTTGCAGCAGGATAAAAAGCCGATCCTGCCGGCAGCACTTCCTCACGTTCATAACCTGCCTGCAAAGGAGCGAGTTTTTCCAAATCCGTTAATCGTGCAGGTCTGAGCAAAAGATTGCCGGACAGCGAAGATTTATTCTTTTTTAAAGGTAAAGTATCAAGGCTCATAAGATCGTAATCAAACAGATCAATTATTTTCATGCCTATATTACTCAATTCGTTTTCAATTATCAAAACTTCATTTCTTAAACCCTGTACAGAATGAACTTTCATTTTCCCTGAAAAACTTTTCAGGAATTTAAGCTGAGTAATATCGTTTATGCCGCAAAATACAGGCAGAAGAGTGCTCCGGCAGTTAATCAGCAATGCGGAGATTTTTCCTTTTTCTCCCTTTAATTTCCAGATTTTGTTTTTTGCCGAATCAAGATATTTTCCGCAAGCGCATACATAATCATTTTCCATATCGCATAACAAACCGGAGGCTTTTTGAATATCCCATCTTCTCAGTCTTCTCCAGATCATGATGTCAGGCTGTCAATGTATTCCGCCGCGCTGTGAGCTGCAACCGCGCCGTCTGCGGCGGCTGTCACTACCTGTCTGAAAGCTCCGCTTCGCACATCGCCTGCGGCAAAAAACCCCGCAATATTGGTCGCCAAATTCCGGTCTGTGACGATATAGCCGTTCTCATCAAGTTCTACGTTTAAAGAGAAGGCAAGCCCTGTCTGGGGAACAGTTCCTGAACAAATAAAAACTGCGTCTGCCTGTTCTTCGGAAATGCCGCCGTCTTTTGTACCGGATAAAACAACAGAGTTTACTTTTTTACCGCCTTTTATTTCTTTTATCACAGTATTAAAACGGACTTTAATATTTGGGTTATTCATAATTCTTTGGACAAGCGTTTTTTGCGCCCGGAAACTGTCGCGGCGGTGAACAATCGTAATATTATCTGATAACCGCGAAAGATACATGGCTTCTTCACAGGCGGCATCTCCTCCGCCTGCGACAATTATTTTTTTTCCCTTAAAAAAATTGCCGTCGCAGACAGCGCAGTATGAAACTCCCTTCCCGCTGAATTCTTTTTCGCCTGGTATATCAAGAAGCCTTGGCTTCGACCCTGTCGCAATTATTACCGCTTTTGCTTTCAATGGTTTATCATCAGAAAAATTGATAATAAAAACATCATCTTCCTTTTTCATTGATTTTGCATAAAATGTTGAAAAAACCGCGCCGAATCCCTGCGCCTGACGGTACATATCCATCGCAACTTCATAACCCGATCTGGGCGAAGAAATCATTTTGCCGTCTGCGTCAAATTGACCTGCGTTCCCAGGGTAATTTTCAAGCACATCAATTACCAATGCCTGCCCCCCGCAGGAAAGCTGTTCCAAAACAAGAACTTTTAAATTCGCCATTGCACCGTACTGCGCTGCGGCAAGCCCGGCGGGACCAGCTCCAATTATTATTAAATCAGCGTCAAAACAAGACATTTGCTCCCCTGTAACTGTTCCTTTTTTTTTCTGTTCTATGTATAGTAAATTGTGAAATTAATTACGTCAATCTTTCTGGTTTTACTAATCTTCAACTCAAGGGCTGAAGGACAAAACTTCGTCATTCCCCGTCTTGAACCAGAAACAAAGGCGCTTGAGTTTTACAAACTGGGCAGAAAGAACAGCAGTCAGCCGGTTTATACATGGACAGAGTTTGCGCAGATCAGTCTTTGGGCGTCCGGAGATAATACCTCCTCTAATTTTGAAAAAATCCGCACAATGGCAAATAATGTAATCAATTCAAAAGAGCTTCCTGTTTCTCAAAAAGAAAAAGCGGAGTTCATACTGACATATCTGCACAGCAATGTACTTAAAACCTACCAGTTGAATCAGACAAGAGTTGATATTATTTTATCAAACGGCAGATATAACTGCGTTTCCTCCGCTGTTCTTTACATGATTTTATGCGAAGCTGCAGGAATTGCAACAAGCGGCGTAGTAACAAGAGATCACGCCCTTGTAACGGTGCACATTAACGGCGAAGATATTGATGTTGAAACAACCAATCGTTACGGTTTTGATCCCGGTAACAGAAAAGAATTCCACGACCAATTCGGAAGGTTAACCGGCTTTTCCTATGTTCCTGCGCGCAATTACCGCGACCGCCAGACAATCAGTAAAATAGAGCTTGTTTCCCTGATCATAAACAACCGGATAAGCGAACATGAGAAGCAGAATCGATTCACTGACGCCGTCCCCCTTTCCATTGACAGAGCCGCTCTTCTTCTGGGGGAATCGTTAGCTGACAATTCAGCCGCCGGTCCGCAGGATTCTTTATTTGAAGATCCCAGAAAAGAACTGATGGAAAGGCTTTTTAATTACGGAGCGTGGCTTTTAAGATCGAACAGGGAAGAAGACTGCATACGCTGGGCAAACGCCGCGTCTGTCAGGTATTCTGATCCGGATCACTGGCAGGAATTCGCAATGGCTGCCGTAAACAACAGAATAGCCAGATATATAAAAGAAAATAAAACCGCGGAAGCCAGGGATTTTTTATCCAACCAAAAGATTAATCTGACAGATTCAAATTATATACAACTTGATAATCTTTTAACCGACGCGGAACTTTTAAGAAGGGCAAATCAAATAAAAAATCTTTCCGAAGGCGACGCCGTTGTTTCTGCGATTGAAAAGGAGCGCAGAAAAATCGGCGAAAAAAGAGCTCTGGAACTGAGAACATTCTCTGTTTTAAAAACCGCCTCCCTTCTTTCCGCCGCTCCTGACAGGAACTGGAACGCCGCAATTCAATATATAGAAAAAGCCCTTTCTGATTTCGGCTCCAACCGCGATCTTGAACACGCCCTTATAACATATCAAAGCAATCTTGCCACAGATTTCCATAACCGGTTCGCGGCGGAATGGAACAGGAAAAATTATGAGGAAGCGCAGCGTATTTTAAACGAAGGTCTCTCCGAATTCCCCAATGACCGCCAGCTCTTGGCGGACCGGGATATTGTCAACAGAAACCAGTAAACGTATCATTTCGCGTAATAGTTAATAAGACAGCCGTCTATAAGTATCTGCCTCTCGGCATCTGTCAGCTCTCCGAGAGCCGCTTTTATTTCCATGACAGTATCGCCCAGCACATAGCCTGTAATTTGTTCGGCTTTCTCCTGAATGGCCTTTTTAATTGACGGAAAGAAAATGTAATCCCCGTTGGCGAACTCATTCTCATCCGTAACCAGAAACGGAAGAATTCCCCAGTTGATAAGGTTCGATCTGTAGCGTTTTGTTGCGTATTCAAGGGCGAGGTTCGCGGATGCGCCCAGCACGCGCTGACAGGAAGCCGCCTGCTCTCTTGCGGAACCGTCGCCCGGCTTGCGGGCAAAAATCGCACTGCCCGCTCCCATATCGGAAAAATTTATTTCTGCGCAGCTGTCAATGCTCTTTATTTTTTCCAGAACCGCCTTTGCCTCTTCACCTAATGCATTTTCGTTTTTCATTCGATTTTCCGTATACCAGACTGACTGTGCTTCTTTTGCCCGGTTCACATAGCCAGGATCCTTTCTGCTGAGCGTAAACTCCGCGAGTTTAACAGGATTTGACCTGTAAGACGACGTTTCTCCGGACGGAATAAGCTCATCTGTTGTGGTTACAGGATCGGTAATATAGCTTACGATCCTGATTAAAAGGTTTTCGCTTAAAGCCGGCATCCTGGGCCAGTCCTTGATATTGGGTCCGAAAACAAGCTGGATTTCAGATAACGGGTTTCCCGTTCCGTCATAAACTCTTTTGTCATAAACGCTTTTGTCGAAAAAGAATTTATATTTTCCGTATTTAACGTTAATATCCGCCGCGGATGTAAGCTTTCCTCCGTTAACGGCGGTAGCGGCGATTGACCGCGCGTCCATAAGAGCGACAGAAGCGATCTGTCCGTCTCCGGGTTTTGAACCTTCGCGACTGGGAAAATTTCGCGTAACATGGCGGATGGAAAGTTCGTTATTGGCTGGGGNGTCTCCCGCTCCGAAGCACGGACCGCAGAAAGCTTCCCGTACAAGAACGCCGGCTTTCATAAATGTTTCAACCGCTCCGTTTTTTACAAGCTCAAGATAAGTCGGCTGGCTTTCAGGGTAAACACTCATCGAAAAATTACTGTTTCCCGTCGAAGCTCCCTTCATTATATCGCACGCCGCCATGATGTTTTGGAATATGCCTCCCGAACAGCCGGCGATAATCGCCTGATCAGCCCATACTCCACCGTCGCGGTATTTTATTTTTAATTTTAGATTTGTTTCTTTGTTTTCTTCTTCTATCTTCGCAAAAATGTCATTTGCGTTTTTGTTTAATTCATCAATTGTATACACATTGCTCGGATGAAAAGGAAGAGCTATACATGGACTAATTTTTGATAAATCAATTTTAATAAATCCGTCATAATAAACGATCTCTGACGGTTTAAGTTCTTTATAATCGCCTTCCCTGCCGTGATCGGCAAGATACGCCCCTACCTGATCGTCGGTTTTCCATATCGAAGACCAGCATGTGGTTTCTGTTGTCATTACGTCAATTCCATTGCGGAAATCCACGCTCAGCTTTGAAACGCCATCTCCGATAAATTCCATTACCTTGTTTTTCACATAACCGCTTTTAAAAACCTCTTTAATAATTGCAAGTGAAACATCCTGCGGACCGACTCCCGCCGCAGGTTCTCCTTCAAGAAAAACACCCACTACCTGAGGATAAGCCATGTCGTAGGTTTTGCCGACAAGCTGCTTGGCAAGCTCTCCCCCGCCTTCTCCGACAGCCATTGTTCCAAGTGCGCCGTAGCGTGTATGGCTGTCAGAGCCGAGAATCATTTTCCCGCAGCCTGCCATCATTTCACGGTTAAAGCTGTGAATAACAGCCATATGCGGCGGCACATACACGCCTCCGTATTTCCGTGCGGCGGAAAGCGCGAAAACATGATCATCCTGATTTATCGTTCCGCCGACAGCGCAAAGACTGTTGTGGCAGTTTGTCAGCACATAGGGCATGGGAAATTTTTCCATACCGCTTGCACGCGCTGTCTGAATAATTCCTACATAAGTAATATCATGTGAAGTAAGAGAATCAAATTTTAAGTTAAGGTTTTGCCCGCCTCCACTGTTATGCGCGGCGAGAATACCGCAGGAAATCGTTCCTTTTTTCGCCTGCTCTTTAGAAACGGACAATCCGCGCTGCGACAATTTCGCCTGCGCATCCCAGTCATCGCTGATAATGTCCTTTCCGTTTATAAGGTAAACCCCTCCATCAAACAAGTCGATCATATATGTCTCCTATTGAGATTTTACCATATTATCTTTATAGTTGGTACAATGTCAGATACACAATTAATACGGAATTTTTGCATTATAGCCCATATTGATCACGGCAAATCCACTCTCGCAGACCGTTTAATTCAGAAAGCAAAGCTGATTGATGACCGCTTTTTCAAGGATCAAATCCTTGACAATATGGACATCGAGAGGGAACGCGGGATTACGATTAAAAGCCAGGCAGTTACCATTCCGTATACTGCCTCTGACGGGAAAGAATATAAACTTAATTTTGTTGATACTCCAGGGCATGTCGATTTCAGTTATGAAGTAAGCCGCGCCATAAACTCCTGCGAAGGAGCTTTGCTTCTCGTTGACGCTACCCAGGGAGTGCAGGCGCAGACGCTTTCAAACATGTATCTTGCGCTGGAGCACAACCTTGAAATTGTGCCTGTGATAAATAAAATCGATATGCAGGCTGCTGACGTGCCGCGCGTTAAAAAACAGATAGACAGGGATCTTGGACTTGACGCTGACAGCGCCCTTTTGGTTTCGGCAAGACAGGGTACGGGAATTGACGATCTTTTTGAAGCAATTATAGAACGCATTCCCTCTCCGTCAGGAGATTCTTCCTTGCCGTTACGCGCACTTATTTTCGACTGCCACTACGATTCCTACAGGGGTGTTATCGTTCATCTGCGTCTTTTTGACGGAAAAATAAAAAAAGGAATGAAAATTTCCTTTATGTCAAATAACAGTATTTACGAAGTTGAAACTGCCGGGGTTTTCAAGCTTGTTTTATCTGAAACAGGCGAACTTAACGCAGGAGACGTCGGCTATATTATCGCAGGGATAAAAACCGTAAGCGACGTGCACGTCGGCGACACTGTAACAGGAGCAGACAACCCCTGCGCTTCCGCGCTGCCAGGCTTTCGTGAAGTAAAGCCTGTTGTTTTTTCGTCAATATACCCTGTCGATTCAAATGATTACGAAGAACTCCGTACCAGCATGGAAAAATTGAAATTAAACGACGCTTCCCTTATTTATGAAAAAGATTCCTCAGCCGCGCTGGGTTTTGGTTTTCGCTGCGGTTTTCTCGGTCTGTTGCACCTTGAAGTAATCCAGGAACGTCTGGAACGCGAGTTCAATCAATCCGTAATCTTTACAGCGCCATCGGTCAAATACATGGTGCGAATCGGCGGCGAAGAAAAAATGATTGACAATCCTGTTGATTATCCCGATGAAGGACGCATTGAAAGTGCGCAGGAACCGTATATCCGCGCTTCAGTCATCACTCCTTCAGATTATCTTGGCAACATAATGACGCTTTGCATGGAAAAAAGAGGTGTACAGACCAACATGACATACCTTGATGAAAAACGCGTCGAGATGATTTACGATATGCCGTTATCCGAAGTGTTATTCGATTTTTATGACAGGCTGAAAAGCATATCAAGGGGTTATGCGTCATTTGATTACGATATTTCCGGCTATAAACCGACACAGCTTGCAAAACTTGACATTCTGCTTAACGGAAAAGCGGTGGACGCGCTTTCGCAGCTTGTGTTCAAGGACAGTGCCTATGATCGTGCGCGGAAAGTGTGCGAACGCCTCCGCGACGAAATACCGCGCCAGCAGTTTAAAATTCCCATACAGGGAGCGATAGGCAGCCAGATAATAGCGCGTGAAACAGTGAATGCCCTGCGCAAGGACGTACTTGCAAAATGCTACGGCGGCGACATTACACGCAAACGTAAACTCCTTGAAAAACAAAAAGAAGGAAAAAAGCGCATGAAAATGGTCGGAGACGTGGAACTTCCGCAAAGCGCGTTTTTAGCGGTGCTGAAAACAAAAGATGAATAGAAAATCCCATAAAAAATAATATAAGCGTTTCACACGCGTTTCAAAAATGATGACAGAATAATTATAATCATTTATAATAGGGTTGTTTGATGACTTCATTTGTCTGACTAGCCCAATATTTCTTTTGTTAAGGAGGATATATGGCATATTTATGGAATTCTGTCCTTGAAACAGGACATGAAAAAATTGACAAGCAGCATAAACAGCTATTTATTGCATTAAATGATATTGCAAAGGCGTTCAAAGAGGGAACTGGTTCGCAGGAATTGTTTAAAACTCTGGGATTTCTAACAGACTACACGGTTATGCATTTTACGACTGAAGAAGATCTTATGGAAAAATATGATTACCCCGGTTATAAGGCGCACAAACAATGCCATGAAGATTTTAAAGTAACAGTCGCAGAATTGACGGAGCAGCTTTATGAAAAAGGTCCATGTGAAGACCTTATTGTAAATGTAACCGCTGTTATCGGAGACTGGCTTATAAGCCACATAAGAGTCGATGATATTAAAATGGCATCTTTTGTAAACTCAAAAACGGCGGTATAATATCGTCAGTCCATGTTCGCAAAAGAAAAAATTAACTGGGCTCTTGCAGGAACCGGCGGCATAGCGAATAAATTCATTCACGGTCTTGTTGCGGCAGGAGGGAATCCGGCTGCCATTGTGTCGCGCAGCCGCCAAAACGCGCAGAACTTTGCCTCGCACTACGGTATCGAAAAAGCCTATGACGATTTTAACCTGATGCTGGAAGACAGCGGTATTGACGCTGTATATATCGGAACTCCGCATACAACCCACAAAGATCTTGCAATCAGTGCGCTGAAGGCAAAGAAAGCGGTATTATGCGAAAAACCATGCGCTATAAACGCAGGCGAACTTGAGCAGATGATATGCGCCGCCAAGGAAAACAACGCATTGTTCATGGAAGCGATGTGGACCCGTTTTACTCCACCTGTTAAAAAAGTCCGCCAATGGTTAGGTGAAAATTTAATCGGCGATATAAAAATGGTTCAGGCAAATTTTGGCTTTAACGCGCCATTTGATCCGAAAGGCAGACTCTTCGATCTTGACCTCGGAGGCGGCTCTCTGCTGGACGCCGGCATTTATCCGCTTTCAATGATATCAATGGTCTTCGGTGGAGAAAAACCCCTTGATATTAAATCACATCTTTACTTCGGAGAAACCGGCTCTGATGATCAGGATGCAATAATACTCTCATACAGCGGTCAAAAAACCGGAATTGCCTCCTGCGCTACCCGTACGCAAATGGAAAACGACACATGGATTTACGGATCAAGGGGGAGAATACACATCCCCAATTTTATTTGGGCGCGGAACGCGGTACTGTATCAGGATAATGGAACTAAATTGATAGATACCCCTGAGTTTATTTCCAACGGTTATAATTATGAAGCGCAGGAAGTGATGGATTGTTTAAAAGAAGGGAAAACTGAAAGTCCCTGCATGACATGGGACGAATCTTTGACTATTATGCGCACCATGGATAAAATCCGCGCTCAATGGGATTTTAAGTATCCTTGTGAAAAAAAAAACGGTTTATACAGTTAATATCCGTATAAACCGCTTTTGAATTACTACAAGTATTATATCCTGCCGGCGTGTTCTCTTAAACCTGCCGCTGTATCCGGATATCCGCGCTGGTCTTCGATTCTTGCGCAGTCGTTAATAACACCCTTGATGCTTGCTTTTGCCGTAACGCTGTTAAGATTCCTCTGAAGATCGGGAACTACCAGCTCCATACCTGGTTCTATCTTATATGGATCGACAACAACATCTCTGGAGGCCAGCATGATTACGGGATAAAAATACGGATCACCGTAGAAGCTTCTGGAAATATCCACCATTCTGTCGCCTGATTTTACTGTGTACTTCTGCGCTCCCTCAAGAATGAGACCGCTGTACCACAGTTGGTACATAGCCCTGAAAGTTTCATCAGTAACCTGTTTTGGCGTTGATTTGCAGGACGAAACCATCAGAAGACTGACTGCCGCGACTAACACCAGAATCGATACCGCTTTTCTCATAAATTTTCTCCTTTAAATTTAGTGCATTCCCAGCACATTTTATAATATCAATTATGCTTTAAATTTTTTTGTTTTGTCAATCTTAAATTTTGCTTTTCTTAAACTATTTTATACTAGCCAGAGTCTGTCCTCAAAGCCGGTTGCTTTGCAGACAAAAGATCAATCATGGGGTCAAGTTCAGCGCGCAGGCGTTTTAAGAAAGAAAGGTTATCTATATCGGCATTAAGCCCGCCGGCAAAATCGGGGAAATGCGCCCAAAGATAATCACATTCATCTATAATGAATCCAAGCCGTCTTTTATCAGCCGCTTTTCCGCCTGTCAGAATATCTTTTAATTCTTCCAGCATCTCCATTTCATTCCCGGTAAAAAAATTTAATTCCTGTTTTTTTTCCTCCGCACCTTTATATTTCCTTTTTTGAAAATTCCCGGAAACTCTTTGCTCCTGCGACAGAACATTAACCGCTTCTTCAATCGAAAGCGTCCTCGCGCCCAGCGGAAGTCCGCTTCCCTCAATGTCAAAAATCCGCTCCGTTCCGCCGAACTCCTGCTCAAAAAGATCGCGGTAATGGCGCATAACAGGATCGCTTTTAACAGAAATGCCGGATTTTGAAACAGCGGCAAAACTGTAATCGCCGAAAGCCGCTTTATTTACAATCCTTTTAAAACGCGACTGCGTGTTCAGCGCGGCGCGGTGCCCGGGAGTTCCGCGGGTATGGTACTTGTCCGCTGTATATGAAAAATCAAGACCGCTTATAATTATTTTCCCGCTGCCCGCTCTCCTTGCAATTTCCACCGCTGTTAATCCGACAGAGCCAAGCGGCTCTATACCTGCGGGAAGAAGTTTTTTTTCCCTGAGTCTTTTAAATACCCTGAGATTAGTCCATGGTGTCATAAACAGAAATCCCTGCCCGCCGAGAACGCGTGTTGACTGCGGAAGCGCAGAAAGATCTGCCGCCGCAGAAACTTCCCAGCCTTTGCATCCGATAAAATCATTTAAATTCCAGTGCTGGCTTTCAAGAATAACGGCAATGTCGGGTTTAATATCCCTTTCCTTTAACACGCCAAGACAGGTATCAACGCAGACAATCCTGAACGCCCTCTTGCCTGGATCTCCAAGAGTGTCCGCAAAACATTCAGCCAGCGCATCCAGAGTTTCGTCCAGAGACGGTCCCGCTCCCATAACAAGCACAGGAGAATCGCCAAATGAAATTTCCGTTATGGAATTATACTGATGAATCAGGTCCAGATTGCGGAAAGCGTTTCGTATATACAAACGCCCGAGCTTTGTTAAAGTCAGAACATTGCTCCAGTCAGATGCAATCCCATTGCGCAGCGTTTCGCATAACGAATCGTATAAATCCGCAGATAACCGCCAGCCGCCTGTAAACCTTATAATTTCGACACGCCGGAAAATCCTTGCCCCCCAGTTATCATTTACAAAAGCGAGGAGTTCTTCCGCCTGCGTTATATTCGTTATGCGAAACTTACTGTTTCCGGTTACGCAGGCTTCAATATTTTTTAACGAAAGTTCATAAAGCTCAGGATCGGCTTCAATGCACAAAACCCCCGAACCGGGAGCTTCCTTTTCAAGAAGCGATAAAAATCTGGCAACACCCCAGCCGTAAAGCGGCGAAGGGCAGAAATAAAGCGTTCTGTCTTTTATTGCAACTGCGTCCGCAGTTTTTTCACAGCGGCGCACAGGATCGTGCGGCGAAAGAAGAGTTATCCCGTTTCTGACAAACGGCTGTTCCATATTACGGCGAGAAATACCGGAAAAAGGTATCCCAAAAACGATCATCCATTCTGGAATTATTAATGAAATAGTATTGAAGCGTCTGTTCAGAAACATAATTTACCCAGTAGGATGAATACATTGATGACACTCCCTGCTTCATGGTCTCATCAGCATATGTCTGATCAACAGGATACAGCACAAGTACATTGTTTCCCTGGACAAACGGCTGCGAAGGGGTGTTTAGCCGGGTTGAAAAAGCAATCCTCCAGAAATTTTCATTGTTGGATAAATTCTGAACATCAGTTGAAGACAAACCGGGAATGCCGTATGTCTGAATACCGGTAAAAAGTTCAACTCCGCCAAAGTTGACAGGAACAGGACCGAAGGCGTGCTTTTGCAGATTGAACAAAAGGACAGCTTCATCAAAACCGTCACTGCCGGCAGCGGTTGTAAATTCTTCCGCCCGTGCGATAGACCAGTCTTCCATCAGTCCTCTGTTATAATTTCTTACATACGATCTCACTCTCTCCATGGTGGAAAAATCATCAAAATCAGCGGATTTTATCTCATCTTCTACCCTGAAAAACATCCATCTGTCGCCTGCAAAAATAATATCGCTGTACTCACCCCTGCGAAGATTTAATATTGTTTCACGATCGGCAAAATTGGGAATTTCATTGTCAAGCTCAAACACATAACGGCTGCCCATATCACCGCCCCTGTCGGCAAAACCGTCCTGTGACTGGGCCCTTGCAGCGTCTTCAAATGTGGTAGCACCGCTTTTTATCGAATTTAAAATATTATTCGCATCCCTCTCGCTGGAAGAAACAGTGATCCTTGAAAGATGAATTGTCCTGAAAAATCCGGGATTTCTCTGCGCATAGGAAAGGTATTCGGCGTCGGGAAACGCGTCAACAGAAAAAGAAACCATTTCAAATGTTCGCATAACAGAAGACATATCGGCTATAAACTCTGCTTCCGCCGAAGGCGTCAAAAGCCCGAAAACAAAATCGCCGTAATAATTTGATTTTGTTATCTCTTCCTGCATCTGCCGCCACAATGCAAGCCGCGATGACTCAGACATCTGATTGTATAAGGTTGATGAAAACCGGCCGTTTTCCAGAAACTGGGGAAGCTGAGCGACCTGCCGGTCAACCGTTTTTACAGGAACGGAATATTTCGACCTTTTCATCATTTGAAGGATAGCGGTATGCACTACAGTCGTCTCGTATGCCTGCCTCCAGATCTGAGCCTCAACGCTGAAACCGCTGGTGTCTACGCCCTGAGACTGATAATATCTTGTTATTTGATCATAGGTCTGCTGGAAAAAATTCCCCGGTACCCAGGAAATAGGTTCCTTATTGTAGTATCCAAACGTATAATCTCCCGCACGGTTACTAAAACCCCCGCCTGAAATGAAATCTCCTCCGATAAAAGTAATCGTCACAAGGACAAGAATAACCACTGACCCGATATAAAGCCCCGGACTCTGCTTGAATTTCCTGTATATTTCTGATGAAAAAGACTCTTTTTCCTGATTCTGCGCATTTTTATCCTTTTTTGCCATAATAACCTCTAAAAATATTTTGCATTGTCAACTTATCATTTTTAACAATGATTGTCTATACGGAGCCTTTGCGCGTTTCGAAATGCGGCAGTCACTCACTAGGAAAGCGGATACCGTCAGTACAGAATTTTTTCATTTTTTGTAAAGCAAAACAGCATATCCGCACCCATATACAGGCGGAGGTAATTATGAAAAAGTTCATTTTTTTACAGGGCGCATGCATAACACTGTGTATATGCGCATGTGCCGCGCTTGGTTCCTGCTCTACGCCGGACAGCGCGGCTGCGGCACTCATGCTGGGAGGCAGTTCCCAGGCGCCTGTTTTTCTCGGCTGCAGGGCAGTATCAAATGACGAGGTTGAATTCGAGTTTTCCCAGCCAGTCAAAGTTACATCGCTTAACTTCGAGCCTGCATTGAAGGTTTTATCGGTGGAAGACGGAAGTACCGTAAAAGTCAGGCTTGATGAAAGCCCGCAGCCGGGAACCCTGCTTACCGCCGATCTGTTAGCTGAAGATTCAGGCAAAAACACCGTCAATGTTCTGGTTCCTTTTCGTTCCAGAAATGACCGCATGCCGCAGCTTGTGATTAACGAACTGCGCGCCGATTATTCAAATTCCAACAGCAGAATCAGGGTTGAGTTCATTGAATTTAAAACGAAGACGGCGGGCAATTTGGGCGCAATGCGCGTATTTTTCGCCGGAAGCAGCCAGAAACCAGAAATGTACGAATTCGCTCCTGTGGAAACAGGTTCCGGAGAATATATCGTTCTGCATTTACGGAAAATGGAAGAAGCCTGTAAGGACGAGTACACTTCGAATCTTGCAGAATCAGGGGGCTACCCTTCATCGCCTGAAGGACGGGATTTCTGGTTTCCCGGAGTTGATAAACTGATAAATAAAATAGCAGGTTATGTTTATGTTCTGGATCAGGATGACAATGTTCTAGCCGCGGTAATGCATTCAGAAGCTCCGGCTTCATGGTGGACAAAGGATTATCTTGCGCAGACTGCTGAATTTCTTCACCAGAAGGGTGCATGGACAGCGGCAGACGGAGGGGTCTGCCGTCCCGCCGACGCGATTAGCACTGCGGGAATAACAGCTACGCGCACAGCCTGCCGCGATGAAACAGCCGAGAACACCAATACGGCGGCAAACTGGTACATAGTAAACACAAGCGGAGACACGCCGGGAAAGAAAAACAACACGGAACGTTATACGCCAAAAAACTGATTTACAGCAGGTTTTTAAAAAGACCCTCTATTTCATGTTTGGGAGCAGCGCCGTTTTTCTGCGCTGCTACCTCTCCGTTATTGTAAACAAAAAGCGCAGGAATTGAGGCAACCCCGTGCCGCTGCGCAAGATCGCCTTCATTATCAACATTAATTTTGCCGACTTTAATCCTCCCTGAGTATTCGTCCGCTATTTTATCCATTAAAGGTCCTATCATTTTACATGGACCGCACCACGGCGCCCAAAAATCAAGAAGCACCGGCAGCGTTGATTGTAAAACCTCAGACTCAAAATTATCGTTTGTTATTGTAAGACTGCTCATATTACCCTCCGCATTTACATTTTGTCTTATATAAAGTTAATTGGCAAGTAAGGTACGCAAAAATAAATTTTTCCATATACGGTTTTTTATAACTTCAGTTTATTAAAAAAGTTCTATTGACATAAAATAATTAAAATGCCATTATCCGATATGGAAACCTGTAATAATATTAAAATTACTCCCGCAAGGGAGGAAAGCCATGTTTACTGAAGGGCTGTCTTATGACGATGTCCTGCTGCTTCCGGGACATTCGGAAATTCTGCCGAAAGACTGCAAAGTTAAAACCGTTCTGTGCGGAAAAATCAATTTAAATGTTCCTGTTATTTCCGCGGCGATGGATACTGTCACTGAGGAAAGAATGGCTATCGCAATCGCGCTTGAAGGCGGGACCGGAGTTATTCACCGCAATTTAAAACCGGAAGAACAAGCGCGTCAGGTCGCCAATGTCAAGCGTTATCTTAACTGGATAATCGATTCGCCTGTAACAATCCAGCAGGACGCCTGCGTCAGGGATGTGAGGGAGCTTGTTAATAAACATGGAGTTTCCGGCTTCCCTGTTATTGACAGCGAAGGTAAATTAAAAGGAATCATAACAAACCGCGATCTTCGTTTTTGCCGCGATGATTCTCTTCCGGTAACGGAAGTGATGGCAAAAAAACTTTTCTTTGTTCAGGGAGAGCCTACCGAAGAAAAAGCCAGGGAAAAATTTGATATTCACCGGATTGAAAAACTTCCTGTTGTAGATAATGAGGGCAGGCTTACAGGGCTTATAACTGTTACTGACATGGAAAAACATAAAAAATTCCCCAATGCCGCGACAGATAAAACCGGCAGACTTATTGTAGGAGCTGCGATTTCCCCGCAGGATTATGAAATACGTCTTCCCCTTCTTGCAAACGCAAAGGTTGATTTTGTCGTTATTGATACGGCGCACGGAGATTCAGAAAATGTGATGGATACAATACGCAATATCAAAAAAAATTATACAATTCCTGTAATAGGTGGAAATGTCGCAACAAAAGAAGGGACAAAAAGAATTATTGACGCCGGAGCCGACGCTGTAAAAGTCGGTATCGGACCGGGATCAATCTGTACTACTCGCATCGTCGCCGGAATCGGAGTGCCGCAATTTACCGCGGTTCTTGACTGCGCTGAAGAGGCGTTAAAAGCGAAAATCCCGCTTATTGCCGACGGCGGAATAAAATTTTCAGGAGATATTACAAAAGCCATCGGAGCGGGAGCCGACGTTGTCATGATCGGCAATCTTTTCGCCGGTCTCAGCGAATCGCCTGGAAGCGAAATTATCTACGACGGCAGAATTTACAAGGAATACCGCGGAATGGGCAGCATGGGAGCCCTCGCGGACGGCGCCGGAGATCGCTATCAGATAAGCAAGGATGAAGAACCTGTTCCTGAAGGAATAGAAGGTCGCGTTCCGTACAAGGGTGAACTTCGAACCTACATGAGCCAGCTTATTGCAGGCTTACGCAAAGGAATGGGATATTGCGGCTGCTCCAGTATTGAGGAACTGAAAAATTATAAAAAATATGTAAAGATAACAGCAGCCGGTCTTCGAGAAAGCCATCCGCACGACATAACAATAACCCATGAAGCTCCAAATTATTCGCGATCTTGATTTATGGTATAAAAAAACCTGTACACCGGATTTTATCGCATTTGATCCTGTTCAGTTTCCGCGCCGCTTTAAAAAACGCGAAGATATTGAGATTGCCGCTTTCCTGTCCGCGGTCATTGCATGGGGCAGGCGCGATATGATACTGCGCTCTGCCGAAAAAATGTTCGCGCTAACGGGAGAAAGCCCCTGGCGTTATGTGAAATCGGGCGGCTACAGAAACCTGGAGAAAGGCAACATCCACCGCACTTTTTTTGAGAACGATTTAAAATACTTCTGCCGGGGATTTAGCCATTGTTATGCGAAATACGGAAACCTTGAAAAATTGTTCGCTTCCCGTCCCTGTCTGTGGGACAGCATCGCCCTCTTCCGCGAAGAAATGGCGAAGGCGAACAGCGGCAGATATTCCAAACATATTTCCAATCCCGGAACAGAAGGTAAAAACGGCTCTGCATGCAAGAGATTCAATCTCGCTCTTCGCTGGCTTGTGCGCGGAGGACCCGTTGATCTTGGGCTTTGGAAAAGCATAAAACCTTCGGCTCTTTTTATTCCTCTTGATGTTCATGTCGCGCGTACAGCGAGATCCCTCGGTCTTTTAACGCGTAAGTCCAATGACAAAAAAGCGGTTATTGAGTTGACAGAAAAATTAAGGGAGCTCTGCCCTGAAGACCCGGTAAAATACGATTTCGCGTTATTTGGTATGGGTCTACCGCTCTCCCAAAAGAGCCTTTAATTCCTGAATTTCGCTTATTATTTTACTGCGGGGCAGCTTCTGGAAACGCGAAGGGATCATTTCCTTGGAAGTGCATTCAAGAACTGCGACAAGGTTTTGCAATTCCACTTCATGCGTATTCGCTGACGGAATAAAATCGCTCATCGCTTCTTCCATGTCTTCGCGTTTTATAAAAATACGGTCAGCCATCGCCGCAAGAAGCTTTGCCCGCACAAGGACGGCTTCCAAATCCGCGCCGGAATACTCGTGATCGTATTTTTTAAAGAGATCCGAAATTGAAAAATTACGGATATCCAAATCAAGCTTGCGGACAAGCGTATTAAAAAGATCTTCCCTGTCCTTTTTTGTCTCAGGATAAAAAAGAGCAAGATGCTCTTCGGCGCGTCCCTGTCGTTTAAGGTCAATCGGTATCAAATCGGGGCGGCATGTAATCAAAAACCAGATGATCTTCCCGCGGTACTCGGTGTTTCCCATAAACGAAGCAATCTGCGCAAATACCCTGTTACTGGTGCCGGAGTCGCCCTGATTATTGCGATCGCCGAGAAAAGCGTCAGCTTCATCAATCATTACTCCGACAGGAGACATCGCCACAAGAAGATTTAAGACCCGTTCTAGATTCGACTCTGTTTCTCCTTGCCACTTTGTGCGGAAGTTACGGAATTTTACCATGGGAATTCCGATTTCACCGGCAAAAGCGTTAACCATAAAACTTTTACCGGTTCCTACAGGACCTGCAATTAAATAACCCATCGGCAGAACATCCTGCCTGCCTTTCTTGATTGCCTTTGCCGCGTTTTTAAAACGCTTTTTTACAAAATCATGCCCCGAAACATGCGAAAGATCGTAGGAAGTTTCCATAAATTCCAAAAGCCCCGCGGCGCCGTTTTCGATAATTTCCTTTTTCTTTTGTCTCATTGATTCAAGTGATATTGGTTTTTTATTGTAAAAACTGTCGGAAGCAAGAAGATTCAAATTCATAAGATTAAGACCCGATGTAATGGGAGCGAGCCTTTCGGGAGTAAGCCCGTGTTCCAAAAGCAGTTTCCCGGCTTTTTCCCTGGAATACAAATAAGTTTCCCTGATTTTTGTATCCGGAAACGGAACATTTATTTTCACTGTCCAGGGGGAGCCTGTAAGCCGTGAAGAAATATCCGCGAGATTTTCAGTCAGCAGAATTATGGAAATATCCCCGTAACTGAAAATTGGATCGGTTGCCCATCTTGCGAATGTCACCGTGCAGAAAGTATTGGTATCGGAAAGACGGGTTAGCTCGCCGGCGGGAACTATGCTTTCGGCGAAATCAATTATTAAAACCTTGCGTCCCTTTATTCTTTTTTCTTCCGATATCTGCGATAAAAAATATTTTTCCAGGTATGGGAAACTTTTTTCCGGATCGCTTGAAAGAAAATCGCTTTTATCAATATCGGAGCTTACCGCCAGATTGGGAGCGGCTGCAAGATAATTTTGCTCCATATGCGGCTCGCAAAATGTGATACCCCTGGAACGATCATAATATGCGATAATTTTTTCCCTGCCGAATAAAATCTCGGATATATAATCCTGTATCCTTTTAAATGTAAACTCCCCTTCTTTTCTTTCATGCGGAAGGAAGTCCCTTATATTTCCGTGTAAAATATATAAATTTGACGTTTTGGAACGATATTTATCAGCAAGCTCCTCCGCCCATACAGGCAGAACTTTAATATTTTCATCGTAATTGTAAACATATTGATCCGACATTTCCCCTCCGCTCACTGATTATACAAAAATTTGATTAGTTGGAAAACCACCGGATAAAATTTTATTTAACGTTTTTTCCTGACGGGACTTATCCTGCTCAATTCCCTGACTGCTGTTATCAAATCCTTATCTTTGGCAATCTCATCAATCTCCGCAGGGAGTCTGTATGTCCAGTTGAAATCATTTACAGAGCCCGGTACGTTTATCCTTTCCTGCGCCGGATCTTTTGTATACCACTTGTTTGAAAGATGCAGAAGATCCTGTATCTGGAAAACGCGGAAACGCGAACGTGCCGAAGCGGCTTTGGAAAGAATAATTTTCGCACTGCCGGGATTATATTTTGAAGGCAGCGAAGGAACTCCGATAAATCCTGAGAACTGTCTCTGATCAGCTTCACTCTCCCACCACTGGCGAACTGTAGAGCTGTCATGTACTGCCGGAGTACAGACACTCAACTGCGGGTATTCATCAAACGGAATATAGGGCTGCCCTTCCCTGTCCCAGTGACGGAACCAGCGTATTACACGCAGCCCGAGGATTTTCAATTTGGAAAGCACCTTTGGAACACAGGCGGGAACTGCACCGAGATCCTCTGCACACGGAAGCATATCAGAAGATTCAGCCAGGACAGAAAGAAGTTTCAATCCTTGTTGTGCCCATATTTTTTCTGATTTTTTGCTGCGTTTTGCAAACAGCTCCTCAAGACTGCTTTTTTCCCCGTCAGATAACGTTCTGTACGCCCATGAATCCCTGTAATACCAGACAGGAAAAAACTTTCCCTTTTCATATTCCAAAAAAAGCCTGTCCTTCCATTTTTTATACAGATAACCAAGGCTTGCAGGATGTATTCCCGCTTTTTCAATATCTTTCTCTCCCTTGATCTTCCTGTTAAAAAGCCACAGTTCTTCATTTTCTATTCTGACAAGTATTTTGGAAAATATTTTTTCTGCAGCCGCCGAGATTTCTTCTTCGGTAAAAGCGCTTTTCCAGTTACTGCGAAGCGCGTCATATACTTCTCCCGTAGGAATATGGGGACGCGATGACCAGCGAATTTTACCTTTATCAAATCCGAGTTTTTTTAAATCACCTAAAGTAACCGGCGTGTATGGAACAAAATGTCCCAAAGTTGATGAATAATCGCGGCGGGAACTCGCCCAAATCCTGAAAAAACCCAAAACGTGATCAATACGATAAGCGCTGTAATATTTTTCCGCTGTCCGCAGTCTTTCCCGCCACCATAAATAATTGTTTTTTTCCTGAGCTTCCCAGTTATAAATGGGGAAACCCCAATTCTGACCATCAGGACTGTACATATCAGGCGGTGCGCCGGCGGACAGGTCCTGGATGAAAATATCGGGATTAGCCCACACATCGCAGCTGTCGTCATTCATTAAAATGGGAAGATCGCCTTCAAGGATGATACCGGCTTTTGCGATCTCCTCTGCGGCTTTGGAAAACTGGGCATCCAGCGCTTCCTGCAGCCAAACCCAGAAAATGTGCTGATCAAGGAGTTTTTTGTTGTTCCATAAAGCGTCAATATCGGAAGCAATTACAGAATTAAAAGCCTCCCACTCCTTCCATGATTTTCCGCCGTTCGCTTCTTTTAACCTCCGGTATACCGCGTATTGCCTGACCCACTGATTATTTTTTATCCATTTTGATAGTTTGCCGCTTTCCGCGCTTTTAATTATTTCGGTTTTATGTGAATTAAAAATCTCCTGGGTGATTTCCAGTTTTTCCTTGAGTACAAGATAATGCGAAAAACGGACATTCTTGTCAAATTTTTCCCTTGCATCCTTTATACGTTTCTTTATGGACGCGTCCGCTGTCATGAACTCATCAAGGTCTTCGATTCTTAGATACAGCGGATGAAGACCAAACGCTGTGAGGCTGAAATACGGTGAACTTTCTGACCCTGTATCATTAACAGGCAGAATCTGTATAAGCCCCAGCTTCATTTTCTTGCAAACCTGTGCAAAATTTACAAGATCGGGAAATTCCCCCACTCCCATCCCGCTGCTGCTCCGAAGGGCTCCAACCGGAATTACCACTCCAATCAACCGTTTATCAGTTGCCGGTTTTTGCATATCCACCCCCTCCTCATACTACAGATACAGCCATTATAGTGCCAATTTTAAAAACGGTAAACTATTATATTTATAACTTAAATGCCTTTATCTGACTTGATTAACATGATACAATGAACGATCCGCGTTCAGGAGAAATATGATGAGAAAAACAATTATATACATTGTTATAGTGTTAATTGTCTCTCTGTCAGTATCCTGTAAAAGCAATCCCAAGCCAGCCGCTTCAGTCGCCGCAACTCCGCAGACATCTTCAGGTGTAAATACGCAATTACCGGCAATATCAACAGCAACCCCGTCCGCCGCATCGCCGGGCGGCACGCAAACAACAACGACAATGACTGATACTTCAGCTACTGCCGCATATGGAACAGGCGTTTATGGATCAAGCGCTAATGCAACAAACGCTTACGGGTCAGGCGTAAATGCGGCAGGCGCTTACGGAGCGGGCAATAATGCAGCAAACGCTTACGGAGCGGGTAATAATGCGGCATCTGCTTATGTGACAGATACATTCGGCACTCCGACCGGATTAACCGGGCGTTACTCAAGTGATATAATTCTGGACGGATCAACTTTTTATATAGTAGTAGAGGGGGACACACTGTCATATATCGCAAGGCGGATTTATCTTGATGGTTCTCTGTACCCTCTTATTATGATGGTAAACGAGGTGGTCATTGATCCCGATAAAATTCTGCCCCGGCAGCAGTTTATCATTCCGGCGCTCAGGGTAAACATGAACGATTCAACAGCCAGAAGAGCCATAAACAGTTTCTTCCCGCGAATTGCGGATATTGAGGATCAGCGAGAACGGCACAAAGCCGCTGTAAATATTCGAAACCACGCGAAATAATGGACGTATGTTTCCAAAATATAAATAAAAAAAGGATGGATTATGAAAAACACAGACAAAGCAAAAGGACGGTATTTTTTCACATCAGAATCGGTTGGCGAAGGTCATCCCGATAAACTCTGCGATCAGGTATCCGACGCGATTCTGGACGCATGCATTAAAGATGACCCGCAAAGCAGGGTCGCGTGCGAAACATTCGCATCCACTTCTCTTGTGCTGATAGGCGGAGAAATAACCACAAAAACATTTGTGGATTTCCATAGTCTGGTAAGAGAGATGGCGCGGGAGATAGGATATACCGATCCTGCCTACGGACTGGACTGCAATTCCATGGCTGTGCTTGATATGATACACAGCCAGTCTCCCGATATTTCACAGGGTGTTTCAGGCACAGGACTGAAAAAATTTAAAGGTCAGCAGGGAGCAGGCGATCAGGGAATGATGTTCGGCTACGCGTGCAATGAAACAAAAGAACTTATGCCGATGCCGATTATGCTGGCGCATAAAGTCCTGATTCAGGCTTCTAAATTAAGAAAAAATAAAACTTTAAAATGGCTGCGCCCCGATTCCAAGAGTCAGGTAACTGTTGAATATGAAGACGGCAAGCCAATTCGCATCGACACTGTTGTCGTCTCTCATCAGCATGATCCTGACATAACTTACAAGGAAATTGAAACATCCATAATTGAAAAAATCATTAACCCTGTACTGGAACCGACAGGTATGCTGGATAAAAAAACCAAATACTACATAAACCCGACAGGCCGCTTTGTAGTCGGCGGTCCGTTCGGCGACACAGGACTAACAGGGCGCAAAATTATCGTGGACACCTACGGCGGCATGGGCAGACATGGCGGCGGAGCGTTTTCCGGAAAAGACCCGACCAAGGTTGACAGATCGGCAGCTTATGCGGCGCGTTATGTCGCCAAAAATATCATAGCGGCTAAACTCGCCGAAAGGTGCGAAATACAGCTTGCCTATGCAATCGGAGTGCCTTTCCCCGTATCAATTTTGGTAGACACTTTCGGAACCTCAAAGGTCAGCGAAGAGCAGATTGAAAAAGCAGTGAACAAGGTTTTCGATTTAAGTCCTGCCGGGATTATAAAGACCTTGGATCTGCAAAAGCCTATTTACCTGAAAACCGCTTCATACGGCCATTTCGGCAGATCAGAATTTCCCTGGGAAAAAACCGATAAAGCCGAGGAATTAAAAAAAGAAATAGGTTAAAGATTAAACTCAACTCCAAGTTCGCCGGCGATGTCTTTCATTTCTTCGAGTGTTTTTTCATTTACGGGTATCTGACCTTTTTCACGCTGCGCCATCAGCTCCGCTTCTCTTTCTCCGTGCGTGTAGATGCGGCTCTGCCCTTCGGCTTTTTTGCTGTCCCGCAGTTCCTGGAGGAATTTTGACATGCCTGCCCGGATGGCGGTTTTATCGCCGAAAGCTCCGTAATCAATCGCCATAAAAAAATGACAGATGCCGGTATGCTCCGGCTGTCTGTTCACATAATTTGACGTAAGCCCGCCTGACATTACTGCGCAGAACATATCGACAATAACGGAGAGACCGTATCCCTTATGCCCGCCGTGTAAAATACCGGTGCCGCCGAGAGGAGCGATTCCTCCTCCGGCTTTGTGAATAATATTGTTAATAACCGCAGCGGCGTCTGTACAGGGTCTGCCGTTTTTATCAAGAGCCCATAAATCCGGAAGCGGTTTGTTATTTTTACTGTAAACTTCCAGTTTTCCGCGGGGGACAACAGTTGTTGCCGCATCGTAGGAAAAAGTGCAGGGATCGGCAGGCATGGCAAGAGCTATCGCGTTTGTACCTGTCATCGCCTCGGAGCCGAAAGTGGGAACGCAAATCGCTTCGGTATTTGTCATTGCGATCCCTATGAAGTCTTCAGCGGCTGCCATTTCCGAGTAATACCCGGCTATACCAAAATGATTTGAATTACGAACGGACACCATTCCGCAGCCGACACTGCCGGCTTTTTGAATCGCTACCTTCATTGCCTGTCTGCCGACAAGCTGCCCCATTGCCTTATTCCCGTCAAGACAGGCGGTAATTGGAGATCCATGAACAATATCCATCTTTGCGTTCACATCAACCTGACAGGATTTAATTTCATCGTGATAACGGACAAGCCTGTGAATGCCGTGAGATTCAATCCCGTATAGATCCGCTTTTATGAGGACATCCGTAATTATTTTGCTCTCTTCATCAGTAAAACCATATGCCTGAAACAATTTTTCACAAAACGATCTTGCCTTAACAGTATCAATATCCATGACTTCCCCCTGTCCAGCCGGTTACCAACCCGGCAAAATGAGTTTCATTGGTATTTAACAGGACATTATGCCTTTAAAATAAGACCTTCTTTCGCCATTATAATATCAGTCAGTTTACCGGACTGTGAATATATATTTTCCAGTTGTTCCAATTGGCTGTCTGTGTGAATCGGATCGTGATGAAAGAACACAAGTTTTTTGGCAGAACAGCGGTTTTTAGTTTCAATTGCATGATCAAAAGAAGCGTGCCCCCAGCCGATGTGGCGGGTATATTCTTCTTCCGTATATTGAGCGTCATGAATTAAAATATCTGTACCCTTTATAAAATTATCAATTTTTTCATTTTCTTCTGCAGCGGCGATTTCACCTTCCCTGACTGCGTTTTTGTCATAACCGGGATCATCAGGTTTTAAATTAAAGAGATTATAAAAAGGTTCATGATCGATAACAGCGGTGATTGATTTCCCCTGGTAATCAAAACGGTAACCCATGCATAAAACAGGATGATTGACATACTTACCTGTAACGGCAAGACCGCCGCCAAGATCGACGGTCGTTTCCTTGATTTGTCTGTATTCAATGCACGAGGCAAGTTCATCGGCGCGGACAGGCCAGTATCTGTATGAAAGCTGGGCTTCTATAATGGATTCAAGACTTTCATTCTCAAAAGACACAGGACCTGTTATGCGCAATTCCGTTCCCGGAATATAAACAGGAGTGAACATGGGAAATCCAAGAATATGATCCCAATGGGTATGGGTCACAAATATATCCGCTTTGATTTTTCCGTATTTTTTTAAGTCATTATCCTTGAGCCAGTCACCTAACGGACGTATACCTGTGCCCAGATCAATTATCAGCAGTCTTTCGTCCGCTCTTATTTCAAGACAGGCGGTATTTCCGCCGTAAATAACTGTATCTTTTCCCGGACACGGAATTGAACCGCGCACCCCCCAGAAACGCACCGAAAGCATGAAATATTATATAACAGGGAAATGAAAAGTAACAAGACCTTTCAGGAAAAGAAACCGTACAGAATTATAAAAATTATAAGTTTCTTTAATTCGTTTTTTCATAACCGTCAGGCGAGAAAATGCAAAAACTGTCCGTAAAGTAACCGGCTCTGCGGAGAGACTACAGTTAAATTTTCAAAAATATTTTTGCTTTTTCTATTTCCAGAAAAACCTTGTCTTTTATTTCTTCAAAGGAATTATCATTGACGCCGATAGCTTCCCAAACATTTTTTTCCGGTTTTACAGGATACCTGCTGCCGGCAAAACCAATTTCATAAATGATGGAAAAATAATCGGCGACGGCAACATTATACAATATATGAAGAAATTCTCCGTAATATTCTTTCACTGAGTGATGCCAGAGAATCACATCGGATACAGGGCTGTCAAGTTTCCACGCGTTGGAAATCATGATGCCGGCATCGCAGTGGTTTATTCCCAGGCTGTCATTTTCCAGAGTATAGATTTGTTTATGCTCGCGATCCGCAGAGGCGACTGTAAGCATATAATCCTCTGACAATACTGCGTTCAGCGCTATCTTCCCGATGTCGTGTAACAGACCTGCCGTAAAATATTCCTGATGATATTTGCGATCAACTCCCTGCATTTCAGCCATCAGTTTTGACGTTACGCCGACGCTAAGGCAATGACGCCAATACCCTTCCATGTTAAGCCCGTCAAGAATCCTGTTCTTCGGCAAAGTTCCCAGAATCGCAGTTGATAAAGCGAGATTTTTAACGGTATTTATTCCAAGCATGGTAATTGCTTTAATAAGGGAAGTAACATGCGTTCCAAGTCCGTAATAAGCCGAGTTTATCAGTTTCAGGAGCTTTCCTGTTAAAACAGGATCAAGCTCAATTACTTTATTAAGATCAGATGGATTGACATTGCGGTTATTGCACACTTCCATGACTTTTCCGGCGGATACAGGAAGACTTGGTATTTCATTAATAAACGATTCTATTTTATTGCTGTATTCATTCTGTTTCATAACGGAGAGTTCCAGTCCTTGTTCGGGAATGCTAGTATTCAGAGATATTGTAATCCTGAATACCCGATAACAGCAATCCGGCAAGGGGTCTTGCCGTTACTTCAGCGGAAAAATCACTAATACTATCATCCGCCGCCGTCCTGTCATAGGAAGCAACCCTGAAATAATAAAGAGTTCCGTTTTTTAATCCGTCTATAAACAAACTGTTTGTGTTTCCGGCGTCGATAGGCGAAGCGCCATGTATAGCCTCGTTCCCGAAAAGTTCTCCCCTTACAGGGCTGTAATAAACAAGATATCCCGACGTTTCGACGCTTGGGCTTGACTTCCAGCGAAGCAGCACGCCGCCGTCAACCGCCACTGCCGTTAAATTTCTGGGCGGCATTGGAGGTTCTTTGGGCGCGTAAACCAGACGAAGCTGCTCAAGATACGGGCTTGTCTCGCCGTCCGCAGAAGGATAAAAATCCGCCGCTATTTGCACATAACGTCCCTGAATGCCGGAAATTCCTGCGCCCGGCGTAAAACCCTGCCACGGTCTTGTATCAATAAGATAGGGATTATCGGCAGACCTGACAAAAAAACTCATTTCCGCGTCGTCAGAAAAACGGAATCTTCCGTTTTCACGGTATTCGCTGTTTACCCCGTTTGTTTTGCCGCCGCTTGCATCAATCTTTTTTATGACGCTTTGGTTATATCCCAAATCAATTAACCCGGTCTGTAGTCTGCCGGCTGAAGGGAATTTTTGTATTGCGGAGCGGCCTGCAAAAACGCTGTGTACTTTAAATTCATCAATTAAACCCGTAAAACGTTCACAGAGGAGGAAAACTCCCGCGGAACCTGTAACAGGATAAGACGATCCGCTTTTTTCACGACCGCCTGTATAAACAATCGATTCGATCGTTCCGTTTACAATATATTCGATCATCCCTGTAACAGCGTCATAACGAACAAGATGATGTGTCCATGTTTTCGGAACCACAGGATAATTACCGGTAAATTCAATATTGACATTGGAGAAGAAATTGATAAATGACCACTTGAGCCTGTTTTTTTCAGCGATACAATCAATTTTTTGAGGTAAATATTTTCCGTTTAAATTCCTCGTATCGTTCCATGATAAAATCACTTCGCCGTTTTCAAGATTTAAGGGATACAGCCAGAACTCAACGGTAAAATCGCCGATGTAATTTCCCGGAGCAAAGAGCGCTCTTCTGCTGTTAGGTTCAATTTTAACAAGACCGCCGCCGTTAAAAAGCGCGGCTCCTGCTCCCGATCTTGAATAACGTCTGTCAGCGGCTTCTGTTTCCGGTGAAGCTGTAACTCTGTAATTGCCGGTAATGTCTTTATATAAGCCTGCGCTTTTTTCATCAAAAGAAATTGACATGTCAAGCACAGGTTCATTTAAAGCGGAAAAATTCCCCATAACCCCTTTTGCCGCCGAATATCCGCTGACAGGCGCTGAAGAAAGGACTAAAACAGAATTTTGCCTTAAAGACGCCGCTTCAGTGATTTCGGAAAGATTCAATGCGCTCTTCCAGCCTGAACTGCCTCCCAATATAATGGTCTTCTCTTTATCAAAAGCAAAAACGCTGACTGAAACAAATATAAAGATATATAATGTGAATATGAAAATTAAACTTCTTTTCATGGTTTTCCTCTATAATATCGGCAAAAAATGATATGGAAAACAAAATAAATTCAGAAAAATCAATTGAAAACCTGAAAGCTTCCGTCATGGACGCTCCGTCAGAGCCTGGTGTCTACATAATGAAGGATGAAGAAGGGCTAATAATCTATGTAGGCAAGGCAAAATCCCTGAAAAACAGGCTGAAATCCTATTTTTCCGGAGAAAAAGACATTAAAACCGCTACTTTGATGAAGCGCGTAAACAGCATTGAGAACATTATTGTATCAAGCGAGTACGAAGCTCTTCTTCTTGAAAACACCCTGATAAAACAGCACTCCCCAAAATATAACATCAATCTTAAAGACGGGAAATCATACCCGGTTGTTCGCGTAACGCATGAAGATTTCCCCCGTATTTTCCGGACCCGCCGGATCATACAGGACAACAGCCTTTATTTCGGGCCTTTCCCCAATGTTCAGGCTGTAAATACAATGATGGAATTAATTGATAAAATCTTCCCCTTGCGAAAATGCAAGAGACTAAAAAAGAACGGTCCGTGCATGTACTATCACATAAACCGATGTTTGGCTCCGTGCTGCGGAAAAATCAATATTGAAAATTACAATCTTCATGTGCAGAGGGTTATAAAACTTTTATCAGGAGAGACAGACAGTTTAATAATTGACCTGACTTCCCGAATGCATGAAAAAGCAAGAGAGCTTCAATTTGAAAAAGCGGCAGAACTGCGCAACACGATCAAAGCGATAGAAAACCTTGCAGGCGAAGAAAGTTTTGTTGAAGATCTTAATCCTGAAGACAGGGATTACATTGCCTGGGCTGCGGAAGGAGTGCTTGCAACATTTACGGTTTTTTCCATGCGCGGCGGAAAAATGACAGGAAGGGATCTTTACCGTACAAGGTCAGCATCCGATGAAAGAGAATCCTTGGAAGTCTTTATCACTTCATATTATGATTCTGCAAGACCTCCTCCGTTAAAAATTTTTATTCAAAATATAATTGGACGGAGACATGGCATTCCTTCGGAATGCCCAGACACAGAGAGCACAGAGGCAGAATATAATAAGGATTTATTACCTTCGCACCTCTGTGAGGAAATTCAGAAAATACTTTCAAATTGGTTTAGGGAAAAATTTAATTATACCCCCGAACTTTTAACGCCGGCTGAAAAACACCACACGGCAATTCTTGCGATGACGCATCAAAATGCCGCTGAGGACATCCGTAAACGTCTGAAGGAAAGAGGAGCAGGACCCGCTCTTGATGAACTTGCGAAAGTTCTAAACCTTGACGCAAGACCTGAGCGCATTGAAGGTTTTGACATCTCTCACCTTGACGGAAAACATCCTGTCGCTTCCTTGATCTCTTTTAAAAACGGAATTCCGGATAAAAAAAATTACCGGTATTTTAAATTGAAAAGTGTAATCGGAAAAGTTGACGATTTTGCCGCCATGCGCGAAGCCGTTAAACGCCGTTATTCCCGTTTAATCCGCGAAGGAACGGATCTTCCCGATTTGATTTTGGTTGACGGCGGAATTGGACAGGTCAACGCCGCAAAAGGAGTGTTGGACGATCTCGGCACTGACTGCGGACTTGCCGGTCTTGCAAAGCGCGAAGAAGAGATATGGCTGCCTGAAGCGGGAAAACCCATTGTTCTTTCGCGTCAGTCGGAAGCTTTAAAAGTCCTGCAGCATGTCCGCGATGAGTGCCACCGTTTTGCTACCGGTTTAAACCAGAAGCTGCGTTCCAAAGACCTGTTCTTTCCAATACTGGAATCTGTAGAAGGCATCGGACCAAAACGCGCGCTTACCATTATGAAGGCATACGAAAACATGGAAAACATCGCCGCTGCCGGTGTGTCAGAAATGGCGGAGCGCTGCGGAATTACCGAAGACGCCGCCCGCGCAGTGCGCGCCTGCGTAAAACTCGCGCTGGAGGAGAGGGGGAAACATAATTACATTAATTAAAAAGCAGTTAGAACAGAATTAAAGAAGCGGCGTAGGTATAACACCGAATATTACTTTTTTGCCCATTTCCCCAGACCTAAATCACCCAGTTTTTGAATATCTCCGATCATTGCGCCGATTTCACGAATTGCGCCTTCGGTTTCTTCTGTAGGAAATACTTCCATAAATCCTGTCCCTATTTCTCTGTTTTTTGTGAACAATGTATCTCTGCGAATATCAACTGCAGCTTTTTCTCCGCCTTTGTTTTTTATACTGATTATCAGATTTGGTCTGAAGCAATACAGGAAGATACAAATAATTGCTGTAATACATGAAATATAAAAAAGTATAAGAAAAAACCTGCTTCCTGACGCTGCCAATGCCAAAGAAAACCCAAAAATACTAAAGTTAAGAAAAAAAAGTTTAAGACCGAATTTTTTATAAAATATAAAAAATGGAATTAAACATATGATACCTAACACAAAACCAAATATGGTCATTAATGCTCTCCATCTTGCAACAATATCTTCCCTATTTCTAATCGTGTTTGCTTCATTTTCTTTAGCGATTTCCAGTTCCGCGATAAATCTTTGTTCTTCTGCTTCTGCATACTCTCTTGCGTCTATAGCAGAATCCAATGCATTTTGAGCTTCCATTAAACCTGCCGGTGTTCTGTCCCGGTATGTTTCATTCCTGTATAGCGGCCTGTCATACCAATCATAGTCATATAGAACTCTTCTTGTTTTTTCAATGCCATTTCTTACGTTTAGACCTGCTGCTTCTTCTTTTTCATACGCTTGTTTTATTCTTTCCGCAGCTTCAGTAATATTTGTTCCGGCTTGCCTTGTTCTGGAAATTGCTGCTCTTTCTTCTGAATATGCTTTTTCCACATGTTTAGGATATAAAATACCAGAAATACGAACGGATTGCGAGTCTATTGGAGATAATATTCCGGTAAACGGCCAAAAACAAATAATAAAAAAAGCCAAACCAATAATTAACAATGCAAATATAAAATACATAAAGCTGAATTTATAATTATTTCTCGCTTCAATTCCCGCAATTTCATTAACGGCAAACTCATGCTGTAATGTGGTTCTGCCGCCGACTGAACGGCCTGCAGCGCGGAAAATAATTCGTTTATTCGTAACCTGCATGCGTCCTTCCGCGCGTTCGAATTTCAGCAGGTTTCGCATAACGGCGATGTTATACTGCTTAACCGCTATCTCATTCTCGTTAGCGCTGATACAATCGGGAACAATAGCCAATTCACGCTCGTAAGTATCTGTAGCATTTCGTTCCGGCGAACCTATACCCATTCGATTTTTCATAGCTTTTAAAAAATCCCCTGCTTTTGAATCAAAAACAAATTGATTTGTTTTTGATTTTACAGATTCACCCATTTCATTTATTTTTTCAGAAATTTTCATTTCCTTTTTCTCCTGTTATTTGTAACTTTATAATCATTTTACTTTGGTACAGTAAAACTCATGATCTGGCAATGCGAAAACTAAAAAAATAATTTCTGTTGCCGGGGTAATAATTGAACCGCGCCGCTGACCGGAGATTTCTTCCGCCGTCAAACCATGATCCTCCGCGCAATACACGGTATGTTCCTGAAGCCGGTCCTATGGGATTTGTCTGAGCTCCTGCTGCGTAATTGCCATACCAGTCCCAGCACCACTCCCAAACATTTCCGTGCATGTCATATAAACCCCACTCATTGGCTTGATAACTTCCTACAGGCACTGTCTTTCGTATATAAGCTCCGGCGGCATTATTATTGTACGGGGATTTACCGTCATAATTTGCCTCATAAGTTCCAACATTATTTCCTGTATTAAATGCTGTATTTGTTCCCGCGCGGCATGAGTATTCCCACTCCGCTTCAGTAGGTAAACGAAATCCATTTGCATTTCGATTCCATGAAACTGTCCTCTCATTACCTGTTCCTGTTATTGCATATACAGGCGTTAACTTTTCAAGCTCGCTAAGTTTATTACAGAACTCTATAGCGTCAAACCATGTGACATTTTCTACGGGTAAATTGTCTCCTTCCTTTTTAAAACGGCTTGGGCTTTTTCCCATTATTCTTTCATATTCAGCCTGTGTTACAGTATATTTCCCAATAAAAAAAGGTCCTAATGTTATCTGTCGCTGGAATTCATCACTATTGCGATTTACCTCATTTCCGGGACTTCCCATTGTAAAAACGCCGCCGGATATAAATACCATCTCAATATTCTGCCCGTAGATAAATTGTATCGTTAATAGAAATATAATCAGTACGGTCATTCTCATTAACTTTTTGTTCACTTTAGTCTCCTCATAATTTTTTATATTTATGGACGCTTTTACAATCCAATTTTAATTAAACAACAAGCTTCCACGAACGGTAGATTGTGTAAGATTGCCATTTTTTTAATATAAAAAATATTCATTTTAAATATTTACTGCCTTATTATTTTGGTATATAAATCAAATGCCCCTCTCTCGATATGTATAACGCTGTTCGGGATGGTTACACTGGTCAGTTGGTTTCCGGCAAATGCACTATCCCCAATGTGGGTAACACTGTTTGGTATGGTTACGCTGGTCAGTTGGTTTCCGGCAAATGCCTTATCCCTAATATGGGTAACACTGTTCGGTATGATTACACTGATCAAATTTTTAAATGCTCCACTTCCAATATGTGTAACAGGTAAATTCCGTATTGTTGAAGGAATATTGATTTCCCATTTTGAGCCCACATATCCTGTAATCGCTACTCCCTTCCCTCCATCAATTGGTTCTGCTGTAAAATCATCTTCGGGGTCAGCTTTCTGGCTGAAAACTGCCTTACCACTCGAAGATCCGTCTTTTTTATTACCAGTGCATCCCGTATATGGTAATAACATTAGAATAAATATTACCATTAAGATAGTTCCCAAAATCACTTTCTTGTTTTTCATATAAACTCCTTAAATATTTGTTTGTTAAGTGCTGGTTTTTTGCTTTTATATTTTTAAGAAATATTATGCCCATTTCCCATCAACAAACACAAATTCTTCCTTATGTTGACCGTACTTTGTTAATGCAATTATTAAATCAATTATTGCCCAAATAGCAAGCCAATCAATTAGAATTTTTAAAATACCAAATCCAATTTGACCTCTTAAAAATCTATCTACACCAAAATAACCAAAGAAAAAGGTTCCAATGATTATAAAAATATGTTTGTCAATACGTCTTTCCATAAATATCCCACTCTGATTTAACATTTAGAATAATCAAAAAACCAACTATTGTAATAAATTGTTAATCAATCATTTCTATATTCTCAACAACCCACCTGATCTGGTTTCTTGTTGACCAAAAACCATAAATACCAATAGTTATAATAGTTAGAATATACCATAATATCCAACGACCAAATAAACCCATTGCTGTTCCTTTGAATCCGTACTTTTTTCCATCAATGTTGGAATTATTGCAAATCCATCTTATTACTGTACATATAATAAATGGAGTTGCTAAACCAAGTGAAAATACCAAAAGAAAAGGAGCCCAAATACAAAATAGGAAAATAGGTAAAACTCCTCCATAATATTTTGATTCAATTTTATTTGAGTTGTCAAGATTATTAGGGGAATCAACTTTTGACACGACTTGATTTTCATTCATTAAAAAATAATTCCCTCCTTTTCTTAATAAACCTGACATTGCGACATAAACGAAAATCATGCCACCTGAAAAAAGGAGATTAAATAAATTATCGTTAAATGGATGGAACCAACCAAAAAGCGAAAATTTTGTATAGACAATATCAGGACGTAAACCCCACAAAGATAAAAACTGCCATAAAAAAGTAGGAAGCCTGAACCAGAAAAGCTGCATTAAAAGCGATAAAAGGCTTGATATTACTCCTAAAGCAAAGATGCCCATCAAAACAAAACAAGCAATTGATTTTACTTTTTCTATTTTATCCGAACTTCTCAGTTTTCCTGTTTTTAATATAATAAAAAAGATTACAGGAAACACCACAAATAAGATCCAACCAAAAATTTGAATAATTATCATTTTAATTACCTCCAATAATATTCATTCCACTTTATTTTATTATGCTTTTTTACAATTTTTAAGTCAAGTATTTTATTAAATTTCAATATAATTGCACTTAACGTTCTAGGTAACTGACGTATTTGCTGTTGCAATTAAGGAATTACGAAGTAATTTCAGCAACAGCAAAAATGTACTGGAACAAAACATCGCAGATGGCTAAGCCCGAACGGTGTTTTACGGAAGCCGAGCCGCCGAAAGGCGACGAAGAAGTTACCTTTTGTTAAGCTAAGTAATTTTTTCATTTATTCATTTTTATATTCAATTTTGGAGAAGTAAAAATATTTATTATTTTTGAATCATTATTTATTACAAATTCAGCTTTTACTTCATCTCCATAATAACATGCTACTATTAAATGATTTCCATTTACTATATCAAGTATTTTTTCATCATCATGTAATAACTCTAATGGGTTTTTTCCATCAATAATTATTTCAATTGGTATGGCGGAACCAGAATCATTTTTAATTCTTTTTATTTTTATTTTATTATTCAACAATTTTTCATCAACAGATATGGTATTATTTACTTCTTCTGTTTTTTCTCTTGACTCATCAGTTTCAATAATATTATCAATAATTTTTTCAGATATTCCAAAATGTATTAATAATTTTTTTTGTAATTGATTTTGCATTTTTATATTTCTTTCAATACAAATTATTGTTACAATAAATCCTCCACCAACAATGTCCATTAAAAGCCCAATGATTAAACCAATTAAAACTCCTAAAAAGGTATATCCACCAGCATTCCGATAATTAATCAATTGGCCAATATAATAACCAGCAAATCCTCCAATGATTGTAGATAAAATAAGATTAATCCAAAGAATTACTTCAATACCATTCCGAAAAGATCTTTTTACAAAGTCTAACATACATATCCCTTTACGTTTAAAGTCCGTTTGACTATTATTTTTCCATACTATACAGTATATTTATCTAATCTTGTCAATTACAAAACAATATTATTGCGCAAAACACTCTATTTAACCCAAGCCGCCGAACAGGCGGCGTAGCAGTTATTGTTTGTTATATGCCGTTTGTCCGTACTCTATATTTTTATCGTCTAGCCCAAGTGCCATTCCAATTGTCTTGACCACTACCACTATCACCGCTAATTACAAGATTATTATTTTCAAATCTGATAGTAATTGTAAGCATATTTGTTGCATTACTTCGCCTGAATGTGTATGCGTTGCCAGAAATGCTCTGAAGAACCCAAAGATTATTACTGCTACTGGATTTTATCATGTTATGTGTAAGAGTTAGAGTGTTGTTAAAGTTTGATCTTCTCCATGTACTTTCAGAAACAGTTTCCGAAAAAAGAAATCTAACAATATCGCCATCATTAAGCCAGAATCCGTATGAATCGGTATTCATTGTTGATCCAGCACTAGCATTTCTCCAACCACCATTCTTTGGTTCATAAATAGCATGACCAAATTTACTAATAACAGTATTTATTTGGGTTTGCTCTGCATCATCACCATAGATGATTCCGCCACTTTTTGCGAAAGTCCCGTTGCTAAAAACACCGCCTCCGTAATATGTAGCATTATTATTTGATATTATTGCACTTCCCTGCATATTGAAAGTACCAATAAAGTTTTCGCTACTATTTATATACACCCCACCACCACTAATGTTGGCAATGTTACCAGAAATTATAGCATTGTCCTGCATGATGAAGGTTCCTCTATTTCTGTATAAAGAATCACCATTTATATATACTCCACCACCCAAATTAGCGATATTGCCTGATACTAAAGTACTTTCATACATGGTAAAAGTACCACTGTAAACAAACACGCCACCACCTCCAGAATTATCGATACCACAAGTATTATTAGAAACTGAGGCATTATTTCTCATATTTAATATACCTCTGTTATATATCCCACCTCCATTAAAACTAGCATTATTTTCAAATACTGAGGCACTTTCTTTTATAGTGAAAGTGCCTCCATCATTATACACACCTCCTCCTCCAGCACCACCAAAGTAACCACTATTGTTGGAAATACTTTTATTATTAGTTACCGTAGCACTATTTTGCATAGTGAGGGTTCCTCCGTTATATATTCCACCACCTCCTCCATAACCATCTATTGCGCTGCTTGTATTTCCTGTAACTGTAGAATTATCATGCATATTGAAAGTACCTTGATTGAATACGCCGCCACCGTTGCATCTAGCAGTACCCCAACCATCACTTCTACTATTAATAGTAACGGTATTACCTGACACTGAGGCATTCCCATGCATAGTAAATGTACCATTACTATACACACCGCCACCTTGTCCACCACCAGCTCTCCGCCACTGACCTCCAGAATAATAGCCGGTAGCAGTATTTCTCGACACTGTGGCGTTGTCTTGCATGATTAAAGTCCCACTGCTAACATGCACTCCGCCACCATTGCCGTTGTTAGTAACATTGCTCGATACCGAGGCATCATCCTTCATAATGAAAGTACCCCCCTCAACCAAAACACCACCGCCGACACCGTCTATGCTATTACCTGTTATAGAAGCATTGCCTTCCATTTGGAACATACTTCCATTCATAACTCTAACTACTGAAAAGGAACCATTATTAGAACGACCTCGTAATGAAACATTTTTAGCTACAATTGTTTGGTCTGTACCAATTATCAGTAATACACCGTTGTTAGATGGGGAAAGACTACCATTACCTTCCATGTTTATTTTTATGCCAGTAACAGAACCAAATGTATTCTCAGAGCTCGGTGGTACAGAAACATTAGCAGTAACAATAATCGTGTACTCTCTATTATTACCTCCACTCCTTACACCATTTACAGCTTCTATCCATGTAGATACATTACTAACTGAGTAAGTGTCACCAGTCTGGGGAAAACTTATTGAAAGTACACTCACTAATAAAATCGTTAAAATTATACCTTTTTTCATATAACCTCCTTAACAAATAACTATATTTATTTTACTCTATTCTTTTTTTAATGTCAACATATCTTAGGATATATGGCACTTAACGTATTTTACATGACACAACACCCATTACAAAACACCTCACCATTTCCAATACAAAAGGATAATCATTAGAAATTAATCTTTTTACTTTACCTTTTATTTCCCCCTAATTAATTTTTCTTATAAAAATTCTAATTCCACCACCAAGGACTTGATATATAACCTCCGTCATAAGAGAATCTGTATACATTTCCCTGAGCAGCTTTCCCTTTGCCAGAATTATATTTTTTCCCTGTTGAATCAGTTACTTTTATAAAATATGTATAATTAAGCGGTATTTCTTTATATGTAATGGTCTTACCAGCGGTCACTTTACATGTAATAATTATTGTTTCACTATCACTGCCGTCAAAACTGAAAAATCTGACAAGATCGACTGTTACGATAGCGTCTTCGTTATAACTGGAATTATTTGAAAAGACAATTATTCCTTTTTTATTACCGGTTGTGTTAGCGCTGTCATCGCCTTCAACAATAAATATTTGATCTTCCGAATTATCGCAAGAGACTATTAATCCCAAACTAAAAATACAAATCAGAAAAATCAAAAATGTTTTTCTATCTTTCATAAAAAATCTCCAAAAAAAATATTGCAATTTTCGCCAACGACGAAATTTTCATATTAATAAACCGGACCTTCAACAGGTTTATCCCGAAGTAAATATAATACTCCGAAAAAGGCTGCCATTGCGGTTATACTTGAAGCCCAAAAAATTGTTTTATTAATTGTATTTTTTTTCTTCGCTGTTTCGTTATCTCCATAAAACCAGATTGAATTGTCGCTAGCAATAAAATTAGCACTAGAAATTAAATTATATGTACCGGCTTTTTTGTTATTGGTAGTATAAAATTGATTAAATGTACCGTTTCTTTCACCTTCATAAAGATTTCCTTCATTATAGTATCTCCAGGAAATACGGAATGTATTCGATGGTAAAATAACATTAGCACCTATATTAATATTTTTTATTACTCCTGGTACTTCAGAAGTACTGTGTTTTTGAAAGGCTGCTTCTCCAATAACAGTAACGCTTTCCGGTAAAGTTACACTGGTTAAGTTATTGTTTTGAAATGCTCTGGCACCGATAGAAGTAACATTATTACCTATATTTAAATTGTTAATTGGGTTATTACTGAATGCTTCATCGCCAATTGATACAACACTATTGGGAATGGAAACATTTGTTAATGAGTTATTACTAAATGCATTATTACCAATTACAGTAACGCTGTTAGGAATGATTACGCCGGTTAATCCGGTATTACTTAATAATTTCTCATTAATTACAGTAATGCTGTTTGGAAGGGTTAAAATTGTTACTCCGGTATTTTTGAATGCTTCCTGCCTGATTGAAAGGACGGGATCACCCCATATAACACTCGGAATATCAGTTCTTCCTGCATTGGTAGTATAATTTGCAAAACCTTGTATCTCGCCTTTTGAATATCTGAATCTATCATTCCTGTCAACTTCTGCTTTTGTAATAGGGCGTATCTGTAAAACCCCGCTCCTTGCGGCAGTTTCTCCGTCAATTCCATTTACAGTTGCAATACGTATAGTCAAGTTATCAGTTATTTCTTTTACGTCTACATTCTGGAAATTTATAGTTCTCCTGTCTGCCGAGGAAAGATTAACACTTGGTCGGCCGCTCCAGTTCAAACTCCAGGAACCTCCTGCTTGCAAGGTTTGCCTGCCGATTACTTTATTCTGGCTGTTCACAAGTTCAAATACAACAGAAAAATTATCGCGTTTTTCTGCAAAGGCATTTAAATTGGTAACACCGCGCTGAGGCCAATTACTCAGCTCCCAAGTACTTGCTTTTCCTGTAGCTCTTAAACCGTCATATATAGCCTGTAAAGTGCGTTCGATGGAAAGCGACCAAACTCCACTGCTGTATAGATATGTTTCTGTACTAAGTGTTACTGTTTCGTTCTGATAGTTTGTTGTTCCCCGCTTTATGTCATTAAGATAGAATAATGTATAAGGCATTGATTGCGAGCGGTGAAAACTGTCAAAATATTGTTCTGTTTCAGTAAGAAGCGCAACCCAATTCCTACGGTCTGCAATATCGTTACGTATTGCTTCACCAAGATTCCCGCTTGAAACATTTGTGTTCAATCTTGATAGACGATTTGCAGCTTCCAGTAAAGTAGGATCATAAATAGCTGCCTGATTATAATAGTTAAGAGCTTCTACTGTTCCTTGTCTTTCGGCTGTAATACCTCTTGCAAGAGTTGTTTGTGCATTGACATGGTTATCCGTTGCTGCTTTGGAAAGTTCATTTCTTGTCTGTGAGGTAACTGGTACGCCCAATCTCTCAAATAAAGCCAGTGAGGCACGCCGTACTCCTGTAAGATTATCAAGTTCAACAAAAGTGAATGTTCCTGAATAAGAAGCTATTGTCATTTTATCTGATTTTCTGGTTATAAACATTTGAAGGGCGTATCCTGTAGCAGTCTTTGTAATATTACCTCCCATTAAATGACTTGTTGGAATTAACCGCCCAAGACTTTCATCAGCGCTATCATCATAATAACCGGATAAAAGTTCAGCGTATTGATCATCAAGACGTTCACGATCCCGCACAGAAATTACAGAATAACCTGTAAAATTGCTGACAAATTCTCCTTGTACCAGCGTAGGAAGATAATTTTCATTTTCATTAAGTCCTCTTGCATTTGGAGCTACAATAGTAAGTTCCATTTTGTTGATATCATCCCCTGTTGGGGTCTTTAGAACCTGCGGTGTTGTATCATTTCGACTTTTTCCTGTACTTTTGCAACCCAATAAAGAGAACGTCAGAAAAACTATTATGAAAAAAATTAAAATTTTTTTATTCATGATCATATCCCATAACATTGTTAAAACGCTCTTTTCTGTTGTTATTAACGATAGTTTCTTTATACCTGTGTATTTGCTTCTCTAAATTTGCTATACGCTGCGCCGGTGAAGGATGCGTATCATTAAATCCTCCATTTTTATTTTTTTGAATCCTTTGCAGTATTTTTAACATTTCTAAAAATTCACCCGGATTATAACCTGCCATGACCATAAGTTCGGCGGCTTTATTATCCGCTTCATATTCCTGGGGTATTGAATACCCGCTCTTTGTTATGCTGAAAAATACATCATTTACAGAATCTCTGAAAACAGAAATTTGTTTGTTTTTATTTCCTGAAAAAGATGCCGCCATTTGAGTCGTTAAATCAATTTCTGTTGTTATTTTCATATCATTAATGATTTTTATACCGTGCCTGAGCATAATATGCGCTAGTTCATGAGCTATAATTCCTGCCAGCGCGTCTTCTGAAGGAGCGGCTTCTACAAGCCCTCTTGTTAAAAAAACATGACCGCCCGGAGTCGCAAAAGCGTTAAATTCAGGATTATCAAGAATCATTACAAAATAACCGTTATACAAAAACGGATAAGATGAATTTATAACTAAAGTTTGGTAGATCATATTTAAATATATCTGTTGTTCAGGTTTTTCTGTATACAATTTATAAGACGCCAGAATATTCGCCGCTACAGCTCTTCCAAGATAATACTCTTCCTCCGGTGAAGGAGTATATTCCATTTCATTAAAAATTCTGTCCATTTCGGAAAAATAACTTTCAATTTGTCCAAAAGACTGCCCGGAAAGAAAAATAGTCTGCGAGAAAAACAAGATTCCAAAGAAAAAATATATTTTACGCATTTAAATTCCCTTTCTCGCAACCGCAAGCGTATAGACAAAACGTGTATCTGGATCTATCCATAACTCAATAACATGAAAATTATTTATATTACCTTCGCTCTTGGTATGAATGTAACTGGATGAATTTTTTCCTGCAATTGAAATTTCTTTTGTATTAATAACGGTGTGAAGATCAGCTATCATTCTTGTAATGGCATCTTCAGTTGATTTGAAAATTGTATCTTTCAGCCTGCGCTGATTACGCGCAAATCCTACTGACGTCACGTAACCGGGAATATCCGGTAAATCCTGATTTCTGGTCCATGCCGGACGGTTTACGCCGGTATCAGCAGTATAATTAATTCCGTCAATATCCGCATCAAACCAAAACCTGATAAAAACAGCTTCGGCTGTTATTAATATATCCTTGGGATCATATTTTAATTTATCTATAAAACTTTCATAATCAGAATCATAAGACAAACTAATATTTGATTCGTGCGAATAATCAAGAATATTAGAACCGATACTGTTTGTTACTTCAACTGTTCCGTGTACGCCGAAAAACATTGCTATTTTCCTTGCGGCGTCTTCTTTGGCTGATATAATTTCATCCTGTCTTTTAATCATTGGGTTTGATATGCCTATGACAATCAGTTTGTTGTCTGAAGGCAGCATAAACCAGCGGTCGGTATTATATTGTTCCTGCATGGAAAATTCCATGCAGGCGGCTGAACCTGAAAAGATAAAAATTAATGTTAAAACAGTTAAAGTTTTCATATAATTGTTAAGAAAGACAGGATAAAATCAATTTTTATCCTGTCTTAAGATGCAAGTTAATCACCTGCAAATCCTATCTCAGACCAGGAGTATTTCATAAACGCTTCATTCATACGCTCTTCCGCGTCAAATGATGCAAAAGCAGGAACAACCAGTTTTGCTGCAGATACAGCCTGATTTATTTCATTGACAGCTCCGTTCAGACTCATCATAACCACTACCCAGTAGTTGTCTTTTTCATCAAGATCTTCGTTTGCAATAGAAGCGCCTCTAAGTCTTGACTGAGAGATTGCTACAGTAATATTTTCCTGAAATGAAAGAGCCGCTGAATGATCCACTTCGCTGCCTGCTGTATAATCACGGATCATATCTTTGATAAATGTATCCAACTGGCGGGAAATTTCAGCGCGGGCTCTTGTTCCGGCAACTGTCCGTGATTGACTAAGAGACGCCGATCTTGCCGTACCAATTCCAATTAAAGCATCTTCCGGCACATTCCTTATTGCATCCCTTACAAATTGAGGAACTCTGCTGTCTACCTGGCGCTGCTGGGCAGCAGGCGCTGCCGCTTCTTTTTTTCCGCCTCCATAAACTGAAAAGGATATAAATAAAGCCAATAAAACAACTAAACCAAATTTCATGATATTTAATCCTTATCCGAATAACCAAGCTGGTTATTATTCAAAAATTTATCAAAAGCATCATTCATTCTTCTTTCTGCGTCGAAGGAAGCCATTGCAGGAACCCGTAATTTAGCTGTGGATACCGCCTGATTTATTTCATTAACAACACTGCTTTTACTGAGCATAATAGCTGTCCAGTAATTTCCGTCTTTATCTTCATCTTCAGCAACAATCGAAGAACCCTGAAGTCTTGACTGTGAAAGCGTTATGGTAATATTTTCCTGAAATGAAAGAGAAGCTGAATGATCCACTTCACTGCCCGCTGTATAATCGCGTACCATATCGCGTACGATTGTATCCATCTGGCGTGAAAGTTCAGCGCGCGCTCTTGTAGCGGAAATCGTGCGTGACTGGCTTAATGAAGCCATACGCGCTGTTCCGATACCGATAAGAGCGTCCTCAGGAACATTCGTCGCTGTATCTCTTATGGATTGAGGTATTCGGCTGTTCATCTGACGCGTCGATGTGTTTACGCTTGATTTACTGGAAGCGCATGACATTATCAAAGCTGTCACTAAACAGATTGTTATAAAAAGAGTCTTTTTCATTTTAAACTCCTGAAAAAATTTCTGTTCTCATACGAAAACAGTTTTGTATTGATTACCACGGCACTAAAGCCGCAAGATATTCGCTGAACAATTTCGGATAACTCTCGGAAATAATTCTTTCCATCTTTAGATATGATCTGTTTTTAGCTTCTTCGTATGTTGTATGTCCTTCCCTGTCAGTAATGCTGAACGGAAGGACAACAGAACCGGTCTCTCTTTAAATCAAATTTGCATTAATCGTAAAACGGCAGAATTTAAATGCGTTATTGGGAAAAACTGCTTCTGCCATATTTATATCAATGTCCAGAACATACGGAGTGTTGCTGCCCTGTGTCCGTAATCCTTTATTATTTAAAACCTTAGCAAAAGTGTCTCTGACGCGGTTATTGTTATCTCCGGAAACATTAAAACCTACTGAAATACCGCGTATGATTTGTTGTATTTCCAGATTTAATTTATCAGCGCTGATTAAATTCAATGATGCTGTTGAGCCGCCGGAAAGCGATACTATATTTGCATAATCAGCGTTAACACCGGCAATCAAAGCGGCAAGTTTATAACGGGCATATCCGTTAAATGAATTTTTTTCAGACGTACTCACGGAAGTAAGAAGCTCTATGTTACTGTTATTGATTATTGTTAAATCCGTATAAATGGAAACAGTTTTTGATTTCTCCATATAAGCAAGGACATTTATTGTTCCGCGTCCATCGTCCCAGATACTGCCGATTTCAGCTCCAATAAGCGTATCAAGAGAAGCAGCGGTTACGATTGTATCGCGTACGCGAGTATTCTCCGAAAAAATAACAACGTCATTTGAAACTGCCTCTGAATAAATAACAGCAATTTCCATATCCGCCTTTATCGATTGACCAAAATACGAGACAAGAGCGGCAAAAGCCTTTTTTTCCGCTTCCGTGCGGGTTGAAGCAAAACCAACTGCCGCTATGTAATGATTTCTTGAATAAGCCGAATATGGATCTGTAACCCAGGCAGGCTGCCTTCCTCCTCTGGTTACCTGTATGGAGGCGTTGTTTTGGGAATACCCTGATAAGCCATATTTACCTTCAAAAGCTTCTTCCAATCTTCTGGCAGCGTCATTAGCAGCTGTTTGAGCCTCATTTAAAGATTGAGAAAATATGAAATTAATCATAAAAAGCATAAAATATAACAAAAACCAAATTCGCATAAAACCCTTAATTATGTAATTTTACATATTTTATTTATATTATTCTTTTCAGAATAATATAAATATTTAACATTGAATAAGAATATTGTCAACAACTTATTATTCTTTTTTAATTAGTCTGAAATTTGATGGGATTTAAGGAAAATTTTAAATCTGAATTAATTTATTCGGGGATTATGGTTAAGGAATTATCTTTAAAAACAGGGATAAAAAAACATACGCTGGATAATTACTTAAATACCCATAATGCCCTTCCTAATGCAGAAACAGCTGTAAAAATCGCCCAAGCTCTGGGGGTTTCTGTTGAATATTTGGTAACTGGCAATGAAGGGAAACCTTGTAAAAAAAAAACGCCGCTGCCGCTTGAAATTCGGCAAATAGTCGAAGCAGCCGAAAAACTTAGCCCCGAAAACCAGCGTCTTGTTATCAAAATAATTAAAGTGCTGAAAGAACAGGAAAATAACGTAATTAAGTGAGGTTTTTTGATATTACAATACATAAATGAATCAACATAAAAAATTCCATTGATAATAGGCACACAATGTTCAATTAGTTACGATTCTGCCCGAATGCTGACATTTTTCCCGATTTGCGCTACCATGAACACGTGAAATTTCCAATTACATTAAATCCGAAATTCGTACGAATTCTCCATATTACCCTGCTCTCCATAACAGGCGCATTAATTTTGCTGCTGGTAATAGGCACCATCTTTGGCATAGCGCGTTCTGATGACGCAAAGCCGCTTTTACAGCTCGGTAAAACATCAGACACCGGTCAGACAGTGCAGGCATATAACGAGGATATCCGCGTTTTCTCAGGGTTGGGACGCTTGAGAATCCCGCTTTCAAATCAATCAACATTAATCCTGTCAATCGCGTTCCCGTATTATCACAATGATACAGCCTTCACTGAAGAACTTGCCGCAAAAACAGACGACTTAAAATCAATCGCATCAAATTATTTTTCATCGCTTCCTGCCGTACGCGTAAATCAAATTGATGAAGAAAAAGCCAAATCCGAAATTCTCCTGCTTTATAACAATGCCCTGCGTCTAGGCAATATCGAAGCTCTTTACTTCAGCGACATGATGATACTGGATGCGGGTTTATAATCGTCCGCAACCGCTGGAAATTTCATGGTGTCCAAATATAGACTGAGTGAAAGTAAAGGCATACAATACACTCAGGAGTTTGAAAATGGAAGGAATATCATCAGCTGCCCAGGTTATAATTGCGATAATTCCCATTGTTGGAATTGTAATGGGCTGCACAGTCATTTTTTTCTACCTTTTGTGGAATCACAGGCAGAAAACGCTCTTAATTCAGGCAGGGCAGTATAAAAAACAGGAGTTTAACCTGCTTCCTTTCAGCCTGCTGTCAGGTTTACTGTTAAGCACTGTAGGCACAGCATTAACAGTTTTACTTTCAATTATTGAAGGAGCTTCCTACGGTCTTTTGGGCGGGATTATACCGTTGTCGATGGGTATCGGATTTATTACGTATTATTTGATAAAGCGCAGCGAAAAACGAAATGGCTGACGCCGGGGAGGAAGTAAAAATAGAGTCTGATCTTAACGATGAAATTATCGTAGGTCAGATTATTACAGGGCAAAAGGATCTTTTCAGGCTGCTTGTCAGGCGGCATGAAAAAGCGGTTTATGCAATGGGATTGAGTTTTTTCAGCAACAGCGAGGACGCTTCCGATTTTACGCAGGATGTTTTTTTAAAAACATACCGTAACCTGGGCGGTTTTGAAGGAAGAAGCCGTTTTTCAACATGGCTGTACAGAATTGCGTATAACACAGCGATTAACGAAGTGAACAGGAGGAAGGAATACCACAGCCTTGCCGAAGAAGACATGAACAAGCTGATCTGCAACGGAGAAACTCCGGAGCGGCTTATGCTTCGGAAAACGGCTAGAGACGCTGTTAACGCGGCAGTAAAGGAACTGCCTCAGCGTTATGGTATTTGCGTTGATTTATTTTTCTTTTTTGACCGTTCGTATCAGGAGATTGAAACAATTACCGGCATACCGGTTAACACTGTTAAATCTCATGTATTCAGGGCGAAGACATTGTTAAGAGACAAACTTAAAATATTGTCGGATGAATAAACAGGAGTTCATGATGAATTGTTTAAAGACAATGGATTTAATTTATGAATATTCGGGAAACAAACATGACCCGCAGGATTCCATGCCGTTATTCGATCAAATACAGGTTTGGATACATACCTTTTTCTGCGAAAACTGCGCAGGTGAGGTTAAACGCCTTGAAGAAGCAAGAAATATTTTACGAAGAGAGTTATTTTATTTATCACCCGATCTTGAAGATTCCATAATGATGAAAATCGCAGCCGAAGAAGATATGGAAATTACAGCCGTCCCGGGAGGTCTTTCAACAAGAGGCTGGGTTATAACAGGTTTAATAATCCTTGTTTCGCTGGGAACCGCCTTTTTCGGGTTTGATTTTAAAAAGATAGCAAATGAAACAGGTATTTCCTTTTTGCTTCCGGCGGGAATCACAATCGGCATTATTCTGACAACATACTGCGTGTTTTTTATCGGCAGCCACTTAAAAGAACTCTCAGAGCGCTTTGGACTTTAACAATTCCACGAAAATTCAACGCACAGCGGCACGGCGGCACGGAGAATTTAAATTAACTATTTTCCTCTGTGTGATATTTTTTGTCGTTTTTTCTTCCTGTACGCAAACTGAGGCTTTCCGTTCAGAGTTCGCTATGGGAACTGTCTGCACTGTTACGCTTTTTGATAAAGCGGACAGCAATACTTACAATAAAATATTTAACAGAATCCGCGAAATGGAAAACCTTATGAGCGTGAATATAGAAACTTCCGATATCAGCAGGATAAACGCCGCCGCGGGAATTTCTCCTGTAAATGTTCATGAAGATGTTTTCAAGGTTATTGAAAGCGCAATCCATTACGCGCAAATTTCAGACGGCGCCTTCGATCCTTCCGTTGGACCTCTTGTGTCTCTTTGGGGAATAACAGGCGATAATCCGCGCCTTCCGTCCCGGAAAGAGATTGAAGAAGCGCTGCTTCTCATAAATTGGCAGGATATCGAGATGAACGCGCAGGAAAAAAGCGTTTTCCTAAAAAACAACGGTATGGCTCTTGATTTGGGAGGAATCGCAAAGGGGTATGCCGCCGATGAAGCGACGTTAATTATTAAAAACGCGGGTGTTAAAGGCGCGATAATTGATCTTGGCGGAAATATTATTTTACACGGAGAAAAAAAAGACAGAAGCCCGTGGAGAGTGGGCGTTCAAAAACCGAATACAAATCGCGGCGAATACATCGGAATTTTAAACATATCAAATCGGCGTAATCAAAGTGTGGTAACATCCGGCGTTTATGAACGTTATTTCGAAAAAGACGGAAAAAAATATCATCATCTCTTTGATCCTTCATGCGGGTATCCTGCCGAAAACGGTCTTGTTTCTGTAACGGTTATAACGCCTGTTTCAATGGACGCGGACGCTTTATCGACGGCAGTCTTTGTATCGGGATACGAAAAAGGAAGGACGCTCGCCGAGTCCCTTCCTGAAACTGAAGCGGTATTTGTATTTGACGACAGCACTGTGCGCGTAACGGCAGGAGTCAATTTTACATTAACTGATAAATCTTTTATACTTGCTGATTAAAGTCCTAAATGCCTGATTACAAGGGGAGCTATATCAAGGAGACTTCCGCCTTTCGTTACTTTTCCGGACTCAAGCCCGCATCCCTTTACCATGTAAAAAACTGTATAGCAGGACATGTCAAGAGGATAGCCGTGATTTCCTTTTTTTTCTGTCCCGGAAAATTCATAACAAAAACCTTCTTTTGCGCAAAAACCGAAAGCCGCTCCTCCAAGCCCCGATTCACGCATTTCGGCGGGAGTTAAAAACCTGCAAAACCCTTCGCCTCGCCCTGTATTTAATTTAACCTCACCTATTTGATCCGCGTTCAGCTTCCCTGCGTGAAAAAACGCCGCTCCTCCGCATAATTCAAAAAAACAGCCGCTTTCGCCGGGAAAATACACGCCGCCGTTTTTATTCATCAATCCTGCTTTTACAAGCTCAGCATTCGGATCAAGAACTGTATGTACATTAACCTGACTGTGATCTGAAAAAAGAATGATATCACCGTCGCTGTAGGCGTCAAGGAGGATCTCAAGGTTTTTATCCATTGCAAGGTAAGCCGTTTCCAGCGCTTCGCTTCGGGGCCCGCTGTCATGACAAATAGCGTCATAAGCGGTTAAATGAACAAGACAAATATCCGGCTTTTTTTCACGAAGAATATCAGCCATACAGGCAGCGGAAAAATTATCAAGATTAGGCTGTTTGATTCCATTCAGTAAAGCGCGGTGGCGTAAAAACAGTTTAAGCTGCAAAAACGCGCTTCCTGCCTTCAGACTTGTCAGCACCTGGTTTTTTCCCGGTCTTGCCCTTACTTCCGGAACATTATAATTTATTGTTTTAGAAAAGGCTGTTACAGGCCATAAAACAGCGGCGGTTTTCAAACCTTTTTCTGACGCAAGCTGCCAGATTGTTTTTGCTTTTATTATTTCTTCATTGCAGTTCCAGAGGGGATCGGCAGAAGGAAAAGCGGCAGTATTTGACGTAACGCCGTGTACTTCAGGCAGTGCTCCAGTAACGACAGAAGTATGAACAGGATATGTATTGCTTAAAAAAACAGTACTTACATCGCGGAACACAGCGGATTGTTTTAAAAAAGAAGCAAATACGGGATAACCTGATAATTTTTCAAACTCACTGTCTCCGATTGCATCGTAACTTATAATCAGCATAATTTTAATTATATTAACCGTTTAATGATAAAACAAGCCATGATATTAAAACAACAACTGCAAGAATTAAATGCCCTGCCGGTTTTGTTTTTCGCTCCTGTAAAGAAGGAACGCAAATTTCTTTCCCGCTTAATTCGAGCATCAAATTGTCAATTTCACATATAAGGTTTTTGCCTGTTATGTGATATTTCCTGCTTGTCAGCGCAGAAAAAATAAAAAGCGAATCCCCCAGCAGTTTGCCGAAAGCGCCGGGCAGTTTAAGGTCCTGTCTGATAAAAACTTTTGACAGCATTACAAGCGCCTCAAAGGTCGCCGCCCTGTGTATTCCCGCTTCCAGCGCGCCCGATGTTATTTTAAAAGGACCGATGGAAAAAAGAACGCGTCCATAGGGTATGAGCAGATTGAAAAAGATAATCCCTGTTATTACCGATAATGTCAAAAGAATATTTGGTTTTTTCCCGGAAAGCCATGCCAAAAGGAAAAAAAATATGAATAAAATTACCCTGTGTTTTGTAATGGGATTGAAAAGCAAAGCCGGCATGATCAGAAAGCCCGTAATAAAAAGGGATTTTGCGCTGAAAAAATCCTCGTAAATTTTACTTCTTTCCATTTTTCCCGCTCTCTTTTAAAATATTTTGATACCACTTCGATCTCCTGGAAAACATTTCGCAGAAAATTCCAAAGACAATACCTGTAACAAGCCCCGCTGCCAAAAAAACAGGCGCAATGTAACGCACGTTTTCATCAAAAATAAAAAACCAGGCAATTAAAAGCTGAGCCGCGTTATAAAAAAAAGCGCCTGCTGTTCCTATTCCCAAAAAAGAAATTTTTTGTTTAAATGTTCTGCGTAAAAACCGCATAAACAGCGCAGAAAACAGGGTTCCTGCCAGGGAAAATAAAAAAACATAGGAAAAAAGAGTTCCCGTTATCAGCGCCTGCCCGATTATTTTCAAGAAGACCAAAATCAAAAAATTACGGAAATAAAAAATATCCAGCGCCAGCATCAGCGGAAGATTGGCAAGTCCGAGTCTTAAAAACGGCAGGGGTTTCGGGATCATGTATTCAACAGCAGAAAGAAAAAAACAAAAAGCCGCAAGCAGAGCAATGTTATTGCCTGCAACGGCATTACTGTTACGCGCAATGTAATCGTCATTACCATGCGACAGTATCGACATCATCATCCTTTGTTCCGTTTATGACAAGAAGGACATTATTCGGCAGGCATGCCGCCCATTGTCCCTGTCTCTTAATAAAACCTGAAGCGACGCAGTTTTGATTTTTACACGGTGAAGATTCCACCCATGTCCTGTTGTCCTGTATGCGGACAATCGTATCGCCCAAAGGTCCCGAGACGGCGACAGTTTCCCCGGCATCAACAGGAAAAATCCACTGGCTGTTCTGCCCTTTTATCAAAACCTGAGACGAACTTTGCTTATTGAAAAACGCTGTATACGCGGAAAAAAAAGTGAATCCTGAAACAGCAAGTATTATTATCATATCAGGGATTTTTATCTTCACTGATTAATATTACAATAAATGTTAATATGTGAGTATAGAAATAATTTTAGGCATCGTATAAACGCTGTTTTTTAAGCGCAGATTAACTTACTTTACACAATTTTGATAAGCCGATACATTGTCTTTATGAAGAAAATATCACTGACAGGCATAAAACCGACAGGCGATCTGCACATCGGCAATTATTTCGGAGCGATTAAACCCGCGCTCGAACTTGCCAAAGAATATGATGCGCGTTATTTTATCGCCGATTATCACGCGCTTAACTCGGTAAAAGATCCAAAAGAGCTTGCTTCCGCCATAAGACATGTAGCCGCAGGCTGGCTTGCATCCGGTCTTGATCCGGAAAAAGTCATTTTCTACAGACAAAGTTCCATACAGGAAGTTTTTGAGCTGACAACAATGATCATGGCATTCACATCAAAGGGACTTATGAATCGCGCTCACGCCTACAAGGACGCATCCCATAAAAATATTGAAAAAGGCGACGATATGGATGCCGGAATCAATATGGGGCTTTTTACATACCCGATTTTAATGGCCGCCGATATTATAATTTTTGATTCTGATATTGTACCTGTCGGACTTGATCAAATGCAGCATATTGAAATGGCGCAGGATATCGCGCAGTCTGTAAATGCAAATTACAAACAACAGGTTTTAAAAATTCCCCAGGCCGGCATACAGGAAAACGTCGCTGTAGTGCCGGGACTTGACGGGCGAAAGATGAGCAAGAGTTACAACAATGTCATCCCGCTTTTCGCGCCGGAAAAAACCCTGCGAAAAACAGTTATGCGCATAACAACAAATTCCCAGTCTGTGGAAGAGCCTAAGGATCCTGACACAAGCCAGATTTTCGGTCTTTACAAATTGTTTGCGGAAAGAAATGAGCAGGATAAACTTGCAGAGCGTTACCGCGCCGGAGGAATGGGCTGGGGAGAAGCAAAAGAAGAGCTATTCGGGGCGGTAAACCGCCGTCTCACTCCAATGCGCGAAAAATACGACGCTATCATGGCGGATATTCCCGCTCTTGATAAAATACTTGAGCAGGGAGCACAAAAGGCGCGTCCCATTGCCGCCGCCACAGTAAAACGGTTCCGCAAAGCCGCGGGAATAGATTAGAGTTATTCGGAATTAATCGATTTTAAAACTCATTAAGGAGATCGGCATGAGTGTATTGGTCAGTATTGGAAGCGGTAATATGGGTTATGCGCTAATGAAAGGCGCTTCAAGCGCCGCTGTTGATACGGAAATTTTTTTTACAGACGCGGATATTGATAAAGCGCGTTCAGCAGCGGATTCATTAAAAGCGCAGGTAATCAAATCCAATACAGAAGCTGTAAAGAAAGGCGATTTTATTTTTCTCGCCGTTAAACCGCAGATTCTGCCGCAGGTGCTGTCTGAAATCGCAGAAACCGTTAAACAAAGAATTGATTCCGGCTCTCCTCCTGTTGTCGTTTCCATGGCGGCAGGCTGGCCGGTAAAAAAAATACAGACGGCTGTCAGCGCAATGCTTCCTGTGGCGAGAATGATGCCCAATATGCCGGCTCTTATCGGCAAGGGATTGATTGCTGTCGCTTTTTCACCGGAAGTTACGGCGGATAAAACCGCAGAGCTTGAAAAAATTCTTGGAGGAGCGGGCATTGTCGATATAATTGAAGAACGTTATCTTGACGCCGCAACAGGTCTTTCCGGATCGGGACCTGCGTTTGTTTATATGTTCATCGAAGCTCTGGCGGACGGAGGCGTGAGAGCGGGACTTCCGAGAGACAAAGCCCTGCGTTATGCCGCCCAGACAGTTCTTGGCTCTGCGGCTATGGTTCAGAATACGGAAAAACATCCTGGTGAACTAAAAGACATGGTAACTTCTCCCGGAGGAACTACAATAGCGGGAGTTGCCGTTCTGGAAGACAGTGCGTTCCGCGGCGCTGTCATAAAAGCGGTAGAAGCCGCATGGCGCCGCTCTGTAGAATTGGGATAGAAACAAAAGAGCTACCGAACAAGTCCAATCAGTCAATAACCGTAACTTTGATGGCGCGGTAACGGGGAGCTCCGTCTTTCTTGCTTCGCTCTTCGTCTTCCTCGACAGTATATTTTACCTTCATTCCGAATTTCATTTCATGGAATTCACAGTTTGTTACTCTGCTGTAGTGAAAAAAGATATTGTTGCGTTCCTCGTCCTTGATAAAGCCAAAACCGTTTGGATTAATGCTGAAAATTGATGATATAAACTCTTCATTGTCTTCCGCGTTATCTGCTATGTTATCTGCTTTAAAATTCACAGGGGGAGTTTTTTCATAATATTTTTCCGTAACAAACAGCTCTTTTATTATATCGCTGTCGTTTTGTTCAATTTTCTGATGCATAAAAACAGGAAAAAACACTTCTTCCTGAAGCTGGCGCGATGTCTTTGTTTCAACTATGTCCCCGTTTTCATTATGATACGAAAAATCCCAGCATATAAGCATAACCTGCGTACCAACTGTATGAAGTTTTCTGACAAGGGGAACATAATCTCCGTCGCCTGCAACAAGAACAAGAATGTCAAAGTGTTTATAAATTGCAAGCTCATACGCTTCCAGCGCAAGCCACACATCAATTCCCTTTTCCTGAACAGTGTTGTTGTCCCCGAAACGAAGAGGCAGATAATGACTGACAATATTTTCCCGCATGAGAATGTCTTCAAAAACGCGCTCGCTTTGCACCTTTTCGCCAAGTTCCTTTGCGGAGGATCTCCCTTTAAAATAATGAGCGTCAATTATGCGGCATTGGCGTATATCGGTTTTTGTAAGGGTCGCGATTTCGTTTCTGATAAAATCATGAAGACCGCTAAGGCTTATTCTTGATCTTTTTTCATGTTCGTATTTGTAGTAATTGCTGACTTTGTAAAAATAATACCCATCATAAAAAATACCTATTCGTAATATATCTAATATTTTATCCATATTGCGATCATTTTCGCATAATAAAGGGGATGGCGCAAGACTTATTAAAACGAAACGAACGGAATAACTTCGGTGATCTGCACCCTGAAACGGGCGGAGGCAGCCCAGCGTCCGCTGTCAATAAAAAATCTGGGAAATGAAGAGAGGCTTATAAAACCTGTTACTTCCTTCGGGCGGTTTCTCTCGCTGCCGCGAAGCATTGCGCGCAGCGCTGACCTTGCGGCGTCTTCCAGCGCAGATTTTTTATGGATAAGCCAGCCGGGATATTCATCAATTTGAGGCGGCGAATATCCAACCCCCTGAGCGTTTCTTGTCATTCCTGCGGTCCACATCTGAAAGCGGCGCTGCTGCATATCGCTCATGTGATAATCTGTCCACACTCTCAGGCGCATGTCAGTAACTTCAGTATCAGTAACCATCAATCCCGAATCGCCGAATTGAATTGTTCCGATAGGAAAAATTTCAAAATTTTCTTCTATCTGCCTTACCCTCTCTCCGGGAATATAACTGAATGACCAGCCGTAAATCATCCCCGAATAAAACATTGCAGCTTCTTCAAGAGCGCGCCTGCCGGCTGTCCGCATATCAAGCGGGTATTCACTGTCAACATGACCGGCGTAAATCGGCTCTAAATCGACTAATACTTCGCCGCGGATTACATAGGGATGATTTCCCTGCTCGCTTTGAGCGGAGGAAAAAAATAATACAGAGAAAAATAAAAGCAGGAAAAATCCGCTCTTTTCCATCATAATATTTTATCGGAAATTTAAAATGATTAATGAAATCTTGAAAAATTCAGGTTAAAAACCTAATATCTGTAGAGATGCGAAACATTTTTCTTCTTGGACTAATCAGTTTTTTTACGGATTTAAGCACAGAAATGGTTTATCCGTTAATTCCTCTATATCTTGTCGGCGCATTCAGCGCGACTCATGTTCTTGTCGGCATTATTGAAGGGATAGCCGAAAGCCTTGCAAGTCTTTTGAAAGTCTACAGCGGATACTTAACGGACAGATTTCAAAAGAAGAAACTGCTTGCCTTCTGGGGTTACGCAGCCGGACTCTTTTATAAATTCGCGCTTTTGTTCGCCGGTTCATGGATTGGAATACTCGGAGCGAGGGTTATTGACAGGCTTGGCAAGGGAATACGCACATCCCCCCGTGACGTTCTTGTCGCCGAAAGCGCGGGAAAAGACAGCATGGGGAAAGCTTTCGGCATTCACAAAGCGCTTGATATGTGCGGCGCCGCTCTTGGTATATTGATAATTTATTTAATAATGAGGGGAGCCGGCGGCGTTTACAATTACAAACATCTGTTTACGCTTTCGATGATTCCCGCTGCGCTAGGACTTGTCATGTTTATTTTTATCAATGAAAAAAAACATGAAAGAATCGAAAAAGAAAAAGAACCGTTCTGGAAAAATATTAATAAAATTGATAATCAATTAAAATTTTACCTTCTTGTTGTTTTTATTTTTACATTGGGAAATTCATCAAAGGCTTTTATGATATTGAAGGCAAGCGACACCGGTTTCAGCGAATTAAATGTAATTTTACTTTTTATGATTTTTCATCTGGTTGCCGCTCTTTTATCAGTGCCTTTCGGAAAATTATCTGATAAAATAGGCAGAAAAAATCTGCTTGTGCCGGGTTATTTTGCCTTCGCTCTTTGTTACTTCGGCTTTGCCCTTGCCGCGTCAAAACCGGCGATGATAGCGGTGTTTGCGCTCTACGGTGTTTACACCGCAATGATAACGGGCGTAGAGCGCGCCTTTGTCGCCGAGATCGCGCCGCCTGATTTAAAGGGAACAATGCTGGGGCTTCACTCTACAGTCGCGGGGATTGCGCTGCTTCCGGCAAGTGTCATTGCTGGAATACTGTGGACAAATTTCGGCGCGGCAGTTCCTTTCTTCTTCGGCGCGGGTCTTTCCCTTGTTGCCGCTCTTTTATTGATGATTTTCATGAAAGGGAGAAATTAAATTTATTTCTTGCCGGAGTATAGAGTGAACTCCATCTGTTCCTTGTTCTGCGAAAGCATGCCAAGCCAGAGATTCTTTTTCTTGGTTAAATCCTTGCTCTTGCGTCCCATCGTTTTAAGTTTTTCATAAATTTGTTTGGCGTTTTTTGCAGCCTGCCAGGCTTTATAATAATCGCCGTGGAAAACTTGAGAGGCTTTTTCTTCAACTTCCTTGTCAATTTGCTTTTCGTAGTATGAAAGAAGAAGCGAATATTTTACAGTAACGCCTCTTAAATAATCAAGAACAAGCCTGTCAAATAACGGTATTTGTTCGCTTACTTCAATCAGCCTGTTTAGAAGATCAACCGCAGTATAATAGTCCTCATCTACGCAATACGCCCGGTACGCGCTGCGGCAAATTTGCACGTAAGAATCATTTATGACAACCTGTATACCGTTAATCGGCTTTGCGGGCGTTATGTTAAACCTGGGCATTGAATACGCAACCTTTGAAAGAAGTTCAATTAAATCCTGAAATATCCGCTGTTCCCAGAGATTATCGCGGGTGGAAGCCATAAGCTTGCTCATTTCCTCTGCGAATTTTTCCTTGTAACGTTCATTTTTTTCAAAAACAACTTCGCATGTCGGGATCATCACTCCCTTGAATTCAATGTGACCTGTGTCAAAAAAATAAATTGAATCCTTCAGCGAAAGAACACAGGCGTTTGAAGAATTTTCTTTTTCATAATTCATCATGACTGTTTTTGCGATCATGACCCTCGATTCTTTCGGAGAAAGCTCATTTGCCCTTGTCTGAAGCCTGGCTCCTGAATTAAGAAGGAAACCCGCAAGGTTGCCTCTTTCCGTAATGATCAGCGGGCTTTGCGTATTTCCGCCCGTTATACCGCCTGTTATCTTGAAAATCGGCAGTGTTTCCGCGTTTCCGGTGCGTTTTGTGGGAATAGTAGGATCTTTTACAACATCAGTTTTACAAAAATAATCAATAATGCAAAGGGTTGCCATTAAAGCGTCTGTGGCGCTTGCGGCGACAACAACCATTTCATCTCCGCGTTCCCTCTGGCTGATTACTCCGCATTGTGTTGAAATGCGTTTTATTTCATTTTCAATAGCCCAGTCCAGCGTATGCATCATTGAAAGATTTTTTCTTGATTCCATGCAGAACTTTGTATAACCGTGCACATCAAGCATCGCAACATAAAGGTTTGAAATTTGAAGCGTTTTCTTTAAATCGCCGGCTTCAGGAAAATCCTTGTCTGCGATTACCATTTCTTTCCAGAGTCTCTTGTGGGTATTGTGGCCAATGTTGGAAAAAAAACCCCAATTCTGGCGCTTCATAAGCTGAAAAGCCCTGATTACAACAGGATGCGTCCACTTCTCCTTTAATGCCGGCGCCAAATGCTCTTTAAGGGCTGAGAATGTCATTATATCTTTTGATACTATTTTTTCGTACAGGAATGAAAAGAATTCAAACTCGGTCATTCCGCTGTTAAATTCACTAATGTCTTTCACTTTCGCCTTTCCATTTCATGAATCATTATTGATATTATAACCCATACATGAATGAAATAACAGAGGTAAAACAGATGATTTTAATTGTTTGACAGGTAATTTCAGATTATACTAATATTGATTATTAATGGATACCGCAGCCAAATTAAACAATTCAGGCATTGCATTAACAGAAGCGAACCGCCCTTTTGAAGCAATTCCCCTTTTTCAAAAAGCGATTGGCATTGAACCGGAGAATCCTCTTCTTTGGCTGAATTTGGGCATTGCTCAGCAAAAAACAGGCGAATACAATGAAGCTATTGAAAGCTTCCGGCATTCGCTGATCATAAACGAAAACATCGCGGAATCCTGGCAGTCCATGGGTTTAATCTATTATGAAAAAAATGAATTTAAACTTGCCGAAGAATGTTATCTGTCAGCAATATCGAAAAGTGATATTGATCCCAAAACATGGAACAACCTCGGCGTTTTATATTTTAACATGAATAATTTCCATGAAGCCCGCAATTGTTTTGAAAAATCGATTCAACTGTTCCCGCAATATTATGACGCATTATATAACCTGCGCGATACATGCAGGGAGCTCGGTGATTTCCGCGCGGCAGCTGAATTTGAGAAAGCGCTTTCCGGGCTGAATACTTTAAATTATCAGGGTGAATATCCTAAATGAGAGTGCTTTATGTAGCGGAGCTGGTCGGCAAAGCCGGAATCTATTCATTAAAAAAAGCTCTTGCTGAATTAAAAAGCAGCCATCCATGGGATTTTCTTATTGTCTGCGGAGACGGTGCAACAGGAGGAAACGGACTTGGACGCAGTCATGCCGCTTATATCCAGAAGCTCGGTGCAGACACAATCACTCTCGGCGAATGTTGTTTTTACAAAAAGGACCTTACAGAAAATATTGAAAAAATGCCGTTTATACTGCGGCCGGAAAATCTTAACCACGGCTCTCCCGGTATCGGCTCAAAGGTTTTCAGGGCAGGAGATAAAAGAATAGCTGTTACTGTGTTGATGGGTCAAAATGGTTTTTCGCGGATTAATGCCAACAGCCCATTTACCGCTCTTGCTCCAATCCTTGAAAAACTAAGAAAACAAACTCCCTATATAATTGTTGATTTTCACGCGCAAGCAACCGCGGAAAAAATGACGCTCTTTTACGCCGCCGATAGCCATTGCTCGGCTGTAATAGGTTCGCACACAAGAGTTCAAACCGCCGATGAAAAAATCTCAGCCGGCGGAACTGCGTTCATCAGCGACGCAGGCAGAACAGGATCGATGGAATCTGTCGGCGGCTGCGATGTTAATTCCCGCATTCAGGAATACCTCACAGGCATCCCCGACTGGACAAAAGACGCATGGGACTCTCCTCAACTGCAGGGAGTGTACCTGAAACTCGCACAGGGCGGTAAAGCGACATCAATTGAAAGAGTGCGAGTTGCTGTGCAAGCGCCGTGAGGGTTGATGGTTAACGGTTGATAAGAATTGACTCACGCCAGGACGCAGAGGATTGATAAAAAATCTTGACATATGACGTTACAAAATATTATCTTGATAAATATGTATGATGAAACATTTGATCGAATAACCCAAAATCCCGCTGTCATGGGAGGTAAACCCTGTATTCGTAATATGCGGGTAACAGTTGGCATGATTGTCGGACAAATCGGCGCAGGGGTTAGTATTGATAATATTCTTTCTGATTATCCTTATCTTGAACAGGACGATATCATGCAGGCATTACGGTACGCTGCCGCTTTATCGCAATGGCGCGAGGTTGCTCTCGCAGAAGCATGAAAATCCTGGTTGACATGAACTTATCACCGAAGTGGGTTGAATTTTTCATTAAAAATGAAATAGAAGCGGTACACTGGTCATCTATTGGTTCTGCGGATGCTATCGATTCAGAAATAATAAATTATGCGAAAATAAATGACTTTACAATAATGACAAACGATCTTGATTTTGGTTATATTTTATCCATTACTCATGGAAAAAAACCAAGTATAATACAAACAAGAATCGATATTCTTAACCCTGAAAAAATCGGCGATATTGTGATAAATGCAATAAAATCACTCTCTATAGATATAGAAAAAGGCGCATTAATCACTATTAATNCCCGTAAAACACGTATTTCTTTACTGCCATTATGAAAATCTACTAATTCCCATACAGGCTCCGTGAATAATGTTTATTATAATTTTTAAAATCCAACCCGAAACCATGACTCTCCATTTCCGGAAAATGATGTTTCGCTGGTTACATCATAAAAAAATGAACGACTCATGACATTTATCGTAAGCCTGTTTCCGTCAATTGAATATGTGCCTCTATGAGTTGTTCCCGAAGAATCTTTAAAAGATACATTACCGCTTTTGGCAATTCCTGCAAAAGTAATTTCTTCTGTTCTGCCGGAAACTCTGTATCTGCCATTTTCAATCGGCGCTTCAAACGCACGTTGGATAGTGTCCACAACATCCCTGGCAGTATTACGGCTTGAAGCGCTTGAACTGGATGAAGAAGAATTACTGCTTGATGATGAAGGCGGCGGAGAATAATCATCATTATATGTCGATCTTGATTGTTGAGACGGCTGAGTGCTGGCAACTTGATTAGGAGGAGACCATACAGCACCGTTTTGTTTTAGATAATTGTAAATGTCGATGTAACCTCCATCGTAAGCCTGCTCTGCAGCTGTTTTATGATAATTATTATGCCTCCAGTTTACCATTGCTCCAGATTCAATTAATAATTTAACAATCCCAAATGAACCTCTTCTCGCAGCTATTTGTAAAACAACTTCATATGTTCTTTGAATTCTATTTACATTATAACCATTTTCAATAAATAATTTAGCAATTGCAATTTGTTCATCACTAAGTGGAAATATAAATCCTTCAGCCAAATACATATCAGCACCAGATTCTAAAAGAACCTTAATTGCTTGTACACCTAGATTTCTATCAATGGCTATTTCCAATGGATACCCATCAAATTTTTGCACATCCCTAGATTCAATATCTCCTAGATATGATCTATAATAATTATAGGAAGGTTTTTTATTGAAGTTAACTCTTGTTCTTGTAAACATTTGAATAATATCAACTACTAACCTTTTGTTCGTATTCAAGCTATTAAAACCATAAATAACAGTATATAACAAAGCTGATAAATCCATTTGATTTTGGTTTTCTTTCAATATTTGTTCCATTGCTGGTAAATCTGATTGTACAAATGCTTCAACAAAAGCCAATTCTTGTGGATTGTTTAATTCCGCAAAAATAATCTGTGCTAGCAATATAAATACAACAGAAATAACTATTTTCTTTTTCATTTCAAACTCCATTTAATAAAATTTATCTCTGCCGCCGCCATACCCATCTATTACCGGCAACATCCAAAAATGTTTCATTATTTACAATATTCCAGAAAATAAAAGTTCCCTGAAAAATAATACCTGTAAGTCCAACAGCTTCAACATTCCTGGCGTGAAGTCTTTGGATATTAATCCGAAACTCATCGCCGGCAATGTTTGCTGTTCCGCCGTAAATGATATTATCCGGGTTAGGTAAACCAGCCCATGCCATAACCCCGTAAGAACCCGCTTTGCGCAGAAATCCGTTTTCAGGTGAATTTCCCTGACTTGAAATTTCACAGTTTGAGGTAATATAAACGTGATCCGCTGATCCCTGCGTCTGGTAGTAACCTTCACGCAAAGAAATATTTTGCGCATATATTCCAGCCGCAAAAAGCGCAAAAAAAACAAAAGCAATAATTAAAATTTTCTTTTTCATAAAAACTCCCAACAATTTCCTTTTAACAATAGAGGCTGTTCTAAAAACTGAGGTTTTAGAACAAGCTCAATATATTGAACATATTTTCAATATATACTTCAAATGCAAAATAAATTATCGCTGTAAGCGATTATATACTTAATATATTAGTTACTATTTTTTATGACTGAAAGCGATTTAAGAGCTGTTTTAGGTGAAAATTTAAAGCGATATCGGGTTAATAAGAGGTATTCACAGGCAAAATTGGCAGAAATGCTGGATATTTCACCAAATTTTATTAGCGATATTGAGACAGGTAAACGCTGGCTTTCATCCGATACCCTAATAAATCTGGCAAATTCTTTACAAGTAAAACCTTATGAATTCTTAAGACCTATGGAAAAACCTAACGATGAAATGACTTCATTTATTAATGAATACACTCAAAAAGCGACTAGTTCAGTTTTTAACGTTATTAAGCAATCTCTTGATGAACTTCGTAAACAATATCTTTAATATTGGTAACAGGCACCACTTTTATTGAAAGACTGCGAATTCCTGTGAAGGCTCCAAAAACCGCTGTACCGCAGTGTCTCCGTGTGATGGGAAAAAAACGAGTTATTGTTAACCGAATTTATTTGACTTTCTACAAATGCTTTCGTATCATTTATTTGAGAGGCGTTATGCTCTCATGAGTCAATCTTTAGGGGTTTACCTCTCAGGGATCGCCCGTACGGGGGTTCTTAATTTAAATTGACAGGAAGCGCAAAAGCGTTCCTGCGGGGAGTCTTTTATGAAAGGACAAAGAAATTTTCTGGATCTGGGAAGCATTTTCGATGAGATCTTCGAAACAGCCCAGGTTTTTAACGACCGGTTTAACCGCAATTTTAATAATTGTAATCCTCCGCCTCCTCCCAATGAGCCTGGATTTAACGGCGGACCGTTTCGTTTCCACAAGCAATTTTTTGATGAAAACACCGATTATTACCCAAGCTATTCATACCCGCCCATGAATGTTTTAATGACAACCGACAAAACCCTTGTCTTTGAATTCGCTCTTGCGGGTTTTGATGAAAAGGACATCAGCCTTTCATTCCAGGGTGACTATATGGTTTTTTCCGCAAAGATCAGAACTGATAATTCCGATGATAACCCTGTAAAGTATCAATCTGATGAAAATGTCCGCTATTTTAAACGACGCCTTAAACTGAAGGACATCGAGAAACAAAAATATTTTGTACCTCTTGATAAATACGCTCAGGAAAAAGTGAAAGCTGTTTACAAAAGCGGAATTCTGCGCGTTTCAATCCCGCCGAAAGAAGAGCCGGATCAGAACGACGGTATAAAAATCGAGATTGTAAAAGAAAACAATTAAAGAAACGCCATAGGGTCTGTCATGTAAAGCGCGTCAATTATATTGCTTTAAAGACAGACTCTTTTTTACAGTGAACCTGCGGTTTTCTCATCAGTTCTTTGCCAGAACTGGCTGCGACCAAACGGACCGATTGAACCGCGCATTTCAAGGGTATCGGTATCAAAAGTTCTTCTGCCGGATTTGGTTCCTGAAACATGGAATGTTATTCTGCAGCCGTACATTCTGCCGTCTGCGGGATCAATTACACTCCCGTCCCTCCAGTCGCCTGCGGCGTGCCTTTTAAGACCGAAGATAAAAGGCGTTCCGGTTAAAGTCATCTGATTGACTTTTCCAGCAGCCGGAAAACCGGGATAACTTTCCTTGCATCTTTTGGCAAGATTCCCGTCTGTTTTATCGGAAAAAGACAGCATATATCCGTACAACATATCGTTCTCCTGATATATTTTCCATCCGGCAGTAACATTGCCTGTTTTATCATCAATGCTCAGCCAGAAACCTTCCAGCGGATCCGAAGCAAAACAAATTCCCGAAATGATAAACAGCGTAAATAAAAGAAAAAACATTTTTTTCATATCCATTCTCCTTAAAATTAATAATTATCCGCAGAACCGCCGGTCAAGAGTTTTACAGCCGAGCTTGTGCCGATACGGGAAGCTCCGGCTGTAATAAACGCTTCAATGTCTTCGCGCGTTTTTACGCCGCCTGCGGCTTTTATCTTTATACCGTGACCGATGTGTTTTTTAAAAAGCTCAATATCCGCCAGTGTTGCGCCCACAGTTCCGAAACCTGTTGACGTTTTTATATAGTCCGCCTTCGCCTGCGTAATAACAGCGCACATGCGGATTTTTTCTTCTTCCGTGAGATAACAGGTTTCGATAATTACCTTGAGTATTCTGCCGCCGCAGGCTTTTTTGACAAGTTTTATTTCATCAAGTGTATAATCAAAATTACCGTTTTTTACATCTGTGATATTGATCACCATATCGATCTCATTCGCGCCGCTTAATACCGCGCGTTCGGCTTCAAGAACCTTAACGGCAGTGATGCTGTAACCAAGAGGAAAACCGATAACCGTACAGATATTTAAACCGCCGTATTCGTTGCTGACAGGTTTTACATAACATGGGGGGATACATACGGAAGCGGTTTTAAATTTGACCGCTTCATCGCAAAGCGTTTTTATTTCCTGCCATGAAGAGACTGCCTTCAGCAATGTGTGATCAATGTAACCAAGTATTTTTTCATTAGTCATAAAAAAATAACCACAGAGTTTCACGAACTCTGTGGTTCAGTCCTTTTTTAAATTTTTAGCCGATTTGATGCAATGCCATTAAAACAAAGTACAACAGGAACAGAGCCGCCGCTCCCAGCAAAATAGTATGAAGATCCCTCAACTCTTTTTTGCAGATTTTGATAACGATATAAAAAATAAACCCTGCGGCGATACCATAGGAAATGTTATACGCAAATGTCATGACTGTAACGGTAAAGAATGCAGGAATCGCTTCATCAAGTTTCTTCCAGCGGATTTCGGCAAATGATTCAGCCATCAGTACGCCGACAATAATCAGTATCGGCGCTGTTGCCTGCGATGGAACCATGCCGAACAGGGCGACAAACGGCAGGCATATAAGGAAAAGAAGAGCGACAATTACCGAGGTAAAACCTGTACGTCCGCCTTCACTGATACCCGCCGCGCTTTCAATATATGTTGTTGTGTTTGAAGTGCCGAACAGCGCGCCGATAGAAGTGGCGGTTGAGTCAGCGAAAAGCGCTTTATCCATTTTGGATTTAAAACCTTTTGATTCAAGAAGCGCCCTTTCATCATTTTCATCAAAGATACCCGACTTGCGTCCTGTGCCGATAAATGTTCCTATTGTATCGAATGTATCTGTCAGGCTGAAAGCAAAAATGGTAATCAATACCATTACAGCCCTGCCGTCTGAAAAAAGGCTTGAAAAACCTACATCGTCGAAGAATGCAAATGATACTTTGCTGAAATCGGAAAGCATCGACATATCAAACAGCTTGTCGGGGATTTGGGTAATTCCCATGGGGATTCCGATAATTGTAGCGGCGAAAATACTGATAAGCATCGCGCCTTTTACCTTGAGTATCATTAGAATTACAGTAAGCGTAAGACCTATAAGCGCAAGAACAGGACCCGTTGTATCAAAGTGGCTGAGCGCAGGAACAGCGTCTGCGCCGGGAGTAAACCCCGCAAGCGTAGCCCCGAAATTGATAAAACCTGCGTTTTTAAAACCGATATACGCGATAAAAAGCCCGATGCCGCCGCCGATTGCAAGCTGCAGGGATTTAGGTATTGATAATATAATCGCTTTTCTTAGTTTTGTTACAGTGATAATTATATTTAAAATACCGCAGATAAAAACCATCGCCATAGCTTCCTGCCATTTAAAGCCAAGTCCAAAACAAACGGAAAAGGTAAAGAAGGCGTTAAGTCCCATACCGGGAGCAACCGCATAAGGAACTTTTGCAACTAAACCCATAATCAAAGTTCCCAAAGCTGCGGCAAGAATGGTAGCGACAAAAACACCGTTCCAGCTCATTCCGGTTTCTGAAAGAATGCTTGGATTGACAAACATGATGTAAGCCATCGTGAAAAATGTTGTAAAACCTGCCAGAATTTCTGTACGAACATTGGAGCCGTTTTCTGTGATCCTGAAAAACTTGTCCATAATAACTCCTCTTATTTAATATATAACGGTCTTTCTACATACTTTGTATGCAGAAGCTGATGCGCCTTGTGACCCCCAGGTTCTCCAAGGAATTCCTTATAAACCTGACTGATGAAAGGATTTTGATGCGAACATCTGTATTTCGACTTTTCATCATCGCTGTAAATTCCGACGGTCCTTTGTTTACGGATTTCATCGGTCGCGCCGTAAGGCTGGCCTCCGCCGGCTATACAACCGCCGCGGCATGCCATTACTTCTACAAAGTGGTACGGCGGTTCCTTCCCGGCGTCTTTAGCCGCGCGGATTTTATCCAGTACGGCGGCTATGTTACCCATCTGGTGAGCGACCGCGATGCGTATCTTGGTTCCGTTTCCAAAATCCACTTCCCCCTCCTTAACGCCTTCCAGTCCGCGTACGGGCTTGAAGTTTACATCGGAGAGTTCCTTTTTGGTGACAAGATAGTACGCGCTGCGTACAGCAGCTTCCATTACACCGCCTGTTACGCCGAATATTGTCCCCGCTCCTGTGTACGGTCCAAGAGGACTGTCCGCTTCTTCATCGTCAAGTTTGAGAATTTCGATACCTGCCTGTTTGATCATGCGGGCAAGTTCCCTTGTTGTGATAACGATATCAACATCATAGCCGCTGCCTGCGCTTTTCATGTCGTCGTTGCGTTTTATTTCCCATTTCTTTGCGGTACAGGGCATTACCGAAACTGAATACACCTTTGACGGATCAACTTCGGCTTTCCCTGCCCAGTAGGCTTTTATCATCGCGCCCATCATCTGCTGGGGCGATTTGGCGGTAGAGAAATTCGGAATCATGTCTGAATAGTATTTTTCAAGATAATCTACCCACGCAGGACAGCATGAAGTGATCAGTGGAATCGCGCTTCCCTTTTCGTTCAGGCGTTTCACAAGCTCCGAGCCTTCTTCCATTATGGTAAGGTCGGCGGAAAAGTTAGTATCAAAAACCGTTTTAAACCCAAGACGGCGGAGCGCCGCGTAAATTTTCTTTGTAAAGACAGTTCCCGGAGGTAGTCCGAACTCTTCAGCTAACGCAACGCGGACAGCGGGAGCTATCTGCACTACAGGATGAATGTCCTGATTCTGAAGCGCGCTCCACACCTTCGCGGTATCGTCGCGCTCGTAAATCGCTCCCACAGGGCAGTGCGCGGCGCACTGTCCGCACTTGATACAGGGGCTCTCTCCCAACGGAGCGTCAGCCGCGCTTGCGATCTTTCCCTTGATGCCGCGTCCGAGGAATTCCAAAGCCCAGACATTCTGAACTTCCTGACAAACCTTTACGCACCTGCCGCAGCGGATGCATTTTTCCGGACAAAGCACAATCGCGGGATTGGAATCATCAACCGGGATGTTATTCAAAACTTTTTTATAAGGCGCGTCGCGAAGACCGAAATCAGAAGCGAGATCCTGAAGCTCGCAGGAATGATTGCGCGGACACTGCAGACAGTCGTCGGGATGATTGGAAAGGATCAGTTCAAGAACGGTGCGCCGCACTGAAATAATTTCCGGATCATGGGTGATAATATTCATGTTAGGCTCACACGCCGTAATACAGGCGCGCACCATTTTCGCAGAACCTGCCATACGGACAATGCAAAGACCGCAGCTCGCCCAGGGCGAAAGATCGGGATTGTAACAGAGCGTCGGAATTTTTATGTTCACCATTTTTGCGGCGTCAAGAATCGTTGTCCCCTGCTCTACTTCCAGTTGTTTACCGTTTATCGTTATGTTAATCATTTTTAACCTCACTTAATCGTGCGGCTGTATAACCGCACTTTATAATCGAAAATGAAACGAAGTTTCATTACTTACCCCTTAAGCCTTTATAACCGCGTTGAATTTGCAAGCTTTCTGACATTCGCCGCACTTGACGCACTCAGCCTGATCGATGAATAAAGGCGGTTTTTTCTTGTCCGGATATTTTGAGGCGTCTTCGGGTTTTATACAGTTTGAAGGACATTTTTTCGCGCACACGCCGCAGCCGATACATTTCGGAGAGTCAATCTTAAAACTGATAAGTTTTTTGCATTTACCTGAACGGCATTTTTTATCATGAATATGTTCAATATACTCATCCTTGAAATTTTTAATCGTTGACATAACGGGGTTCGCCGCAGTGCAGCCGAGCATACAGAGCGAAGCTCTTGTCATCGCGTTGCCGATGTCTTCAAGTTTCTTAAGGTCTTCGTCATCTCCTCTGCCTTCCGCGATTTTTTCCAGAAGCTTGAGGATTTGGGTGGTGCCGATACGGCATGGAGAACATTTGCCGCAGCTTTCCTCAACGCAAAATTCCATGTAGAAACGGGATACGTCAACTACACAGTCGTCTTCGTCCATTACGATCATGCCGCCTGAACCCATCATGGAGCCGTTAGCCATAAGGGATTCAAAATCTATCGGCACATCTAACGATTTTTCGGTAAGGATGCCTCCCGAAGGACCGCCTGTCTGAACTCCCTTGAATTTCTTTCCGCCTTTAATGCCGCCGCCGATGTCAAAAACAATGTCGCGTAATGTCGCGCCCATCGGGACTTCTATAAGACCGGAGTTCTTTACCTTTCCTGTAAGAGCGAAAACCTTTGTTCCCTTGGATTTTTCGGTTCCGATTTTGGCAAGCCACGCGCCGCCTTTGGCTGTGATTACAGGAACATTGGCGAGCGTTTCAACATTGTTGATAATCGTGGGTTTCTGCCACAAGCCTTTATTGGCGGGGAACGGCGGTTTGGGAACAGGCATTCCCCTGTTGCCTTCCACCGATTTAATAAGAGCGGTTTCTTCGCCGCAGACAAACGCGCCCGCTCCCAGGCGTATTTCAACATCAAAATCAAAGCCTGAACCGAGAATATTTTTTCCGAGAAGACCGTACTCGCGCGCCTGTGCAAGAGCGATTTTCAGACGTTCAATGGCAAGAGGATACTCGGCGCGGATGTACACAAAACCCTGATTGGAACCGATTGCCTTTCCTGCTGTGATCATGCCCTCGATAATCGAGTGAGGATCGCCTTCTATGGTGGAGCGATCCATGTACGCTCCCGGATCGCCTTCGTCGGCATTGCAGATAACGTATTTCTGATCACCCTGCGCCTTGCGCGCTAAATCCCACTTTAACCATGTGGGGAAACCCGCTCCACCCCTTCCGCGCATACCGGAGATTTTCATCTCTTCGATAAGCTGTTCCTGCGTCCATTCAAAAAGAACTTTTTCAAGACCGGAATATCCTTCACGCGCGATATATTCGTCTATGCTTTCAGGATCGATAACGCCGCAGTTGCGCAGTACTATGCGCACCTGTTTTTGATAGAATGGAATGTCCTCCACTACCAAAGACTGTTTTTGAACATCGCCTTCATTATAGAGAAGCCTTTTTACTTCACGCCCCTTAACAATCTGCTCGGCGATAATTTCCTTCGCGTCGTCAGGTTTTACCTCAACATAAAAGGAATCCTCGGGCAGAACTTTTACAATCGGTCCTTTTTCACAAAAACCGAAACAACCGGTTTTGACAATTTGCACCTGATCCTTAACGCCCTGCCTGTCAGCTTCGGCATTTAACTGATTAAAAAGTTCAATGCCTTTGTTTGATTCGCAGGCAGTGCCGCTGCATACCAGTATGTAATGGTTATACGCCATCTTTATCTCCCTTTTAATTATTTACAATATCTGCGGCGGGACGATCCAAAATGTAGCCGCCTATAAGTTCCTTGCCGATTATATGCTTTTGAATGATTTCCTTTGCAACATCGGCATTCACATTTCCGTATATAACAGGCGGCATTCCGGGAGCGACAATTTCTACAGTAGGTTCAGAATGACACAGCCCCATGCAGCCTGTTTGCCGTACAAGGCATGA
>WQTD01000005.1 GCA_009786455.1 Treponema sp. | reverse complement strand
GATTTTTCGCTCGCATCTTCTGATGCGCCGCTTCCGTAAGCGTCGTAAGGATAAAGGCGGACAATATTACGAAGAGCGGAGTCGCACTGGATAGATAAAAATTCCTTGTAGTTGTCAACATTGAATACCGCTTTAGCTGTGTTTACAACTTTCCAGATTACGACAATTCCTATCATTACAGGGTTTCCAAGCAGATCGTTTACTTTCTGTTTGTCGTTGTTAAGAGTGGAGGTTTTTAATGATATTTTTTTCCCTCCGGTTTTTACATTAATGTTTACTCCGTCGCTAAGCGCTGTAACAGTCTGGGATAATGTCTGTGATTGGGTAGTTGTGCTTTGAGTGGGGTTAACCCCGATACAGAAAGGGTTAACGTAATAAAATCCTTCTTTTTTTATAGTTCCCACATACTTGCCAAACAGGGTAAGCACCAATGCTTCATTTGGTTTTATTATTTTAAGACCGATATACAACAGCGGGCAGATAACAAAACCAATTAATGAACCGGCTAACAGGATTATCAAACCTGTTAAAAAGTCACCGCCGCTTTCTAAAAGTAAAATACCGTAAACAAAGGCAGTTGTACCTGCAAGGACAAATAATGAATTTACAATCAAAACAAACATGCCGCTTGTAGTTTTTATTTTAATTTCCTCGTATTGAGGATTTACAGCTTCATTCATAAAAATTCTCCTAATATTATAAAGATATCATTATAATATCATATTGATAAATTATTGTCAATTACTTTAAAAAAATATTTGACAAATATTTTTTAATTGTTATATTAGATATAGAACAGCTAGAGGAGACAATGTGATTATTGAAATTAACACTCTCAGCCATTCACCGATTTATGAGCAGCTTCGGGATCAGGTAGTGATTGGAATAGCTTCAAAAAAGTTATTGCCGGGTGAGGCTTTGCCCTCTGTGCGCCGTCTTGCCGCAGACCTTGGGATTAACTTTCATACCGTCAATAAGGGGTACACGATGCTCTGCGACGAAGGTTATATCGTAATGGACAGGCGGAAGGGAGCTGTTGTAGCGCAAACCCAGAAAAGCACTTCTGAGTTTACTTCAATGCTTTCGGGAAAATTGCTGCTTAACGCCGCTGAAGCAGTCTGTCATAAATTAAGCGAAAAAGAGTATATCGCGCTTTGCGGAAGGGAATATAAAAACGCATTGGCTGTCAGCAAAGAAGGAATTTAAATATGGACGAAAATATTATTTTATTCATTACAAACCTGTCGGTATTTGCGCTGTGCGCAGGTTTATACATGATTGTCCCGTATTTAACAAGAAAATCATATCTGTTCGGAGTTAAAATACCACCCGAAGAATCATCCAGCCCGGAAGCTGTAAAAATAAAAAAAAGTTACATTACATCCTGTTTTGCAGGAATTGCGATACTGCTTATCATTTGCATAATTCAATTTATATTTTTTCGCGGCAGGACATTGCTCGCTTCGCTTTACCTGCCTCTTTTAATCCTTCCCGTTTTTCTTGCGGCTTTTATACCAGGCTGGAAAAAAGCAGTGCGCCTAAAGGAAGAAAAAGGATGGGCGGTTTATAATATTTTATTCGCAGAAACAAATTCCAGCCATTCAAGAGGGGATTTATCAGCGCTTCCGTTTGGGTGGTATATTGCAGGTTTTATAATTATGCTGTTTACCTTTGCCGCCGCTGCCGCCAGGTATCCGGCGTTAGCTGACACTATTCCGGTTCATTTTAATTACAATATGGAACCTGACAGATGGGTAAATAAATCATGGATGGCTGTCATGCAAATGCCGCTTTTTAATCTGGGATTACTTGTATTGATGTTTCTGGTCGGCGTCAGCATTGAAAAGGCAAAACTGCAGCTTGATCCGAATAATCCTCGTCTTTCATTCGCGCAGCACAGGGTTTACCGCGCCCGTATGGGGCATGCAATTGGATTTCTAACATTGGTGATAATCATCTTAATAACAATGACTCTGTTTTTATGCCTGTTTCCCGAGGCGGCGGTATGGTCTTTGGCAAACAGAAAATTCCCGCTCTGGTGCGTCATTGTTTTATCGCTTCTTGCCATAATTCCCATTATGGTTGTTACTGTTAAAACAGGGCAGGGCGGCTGCAGGGTAAAAATTGATATGGATGGGATTAATGATATAAATACAGAAAGTACGGTATCTGCTAAAACAAAGGGACGCGGAGACGATAAATACTGGCTGTTGGGAATGTTTTACTGCAATCCCGATGATCCTGCCGTAATAGTGGAAGCGAGATTCGGAACAAAACTGAGTTTTAATTTCGCGCATCTGCCTGTGAAAGCCGGCGTAACGCTATTTTTTCTTTTGCTTGTCGCTATGTATGTCTGGCTGACAATTACGCTTTTGTAGAATCTCCGGCGGGAATAAAAGAGCGAATACATCGGAAGCGGTCTCTGTAAATTCAATCTGAATAGAGGAGCGAATATCCTTGTCCAGTTCGTGCCAGTCCGCCTCATTATCGCGCGGAAGGAGAACTTTTTCCATCCCGTTTCTGATTGCAGCAAGAAGTTTCTCCTTTAAGCCGCCTATCGGAAGAACTCTTCCTGTAAGGGTGAGTTCCCCTGTCATTGCAATGCAGGGAAGAGGAGGAACCTTACAAAGGGTAGAGAGCAAGGAAGCGGCAAGCGTAATACCGGCGGAAGGTCCGTCTTTCGGGATCGCGCCTTCGGGTACATGAACATGAAAATCGGATTTTGAAATATCCTTTAAAGTAAAATTGTATTTATCGCTTGCGCTTCTTAAATACGAAAGAGCGATACGGGCGCTTTCTTTCATAACATCGCCGAGGTTTCCTGTAATTAAAAGCTCGCCGCCTCCGTCATAGCGCAGGGTTTCAACAGGCATGATCGTTCCGCCTGTTTCCGTCCAGGCAAGTCCGTATGATACGCCGGTACGGGCTTCCCTGTACACAAGGTCTCTCTTATATTTTTTCTTCCCAAGTAATTTTTCCAGATTCAAAGGCGTTATTGTTTTTTTATATGATGATATTGGTTTGTCTTTTCCGTAGCCGTTATTGACCGCGTTACGCGCAATGCGCCTTATACAGCGGGCTGTTTCCCTTTCAAGGTTTCTTACTCCCGATTCCATTGTAAAATGACGTATAACAGTTTTTACGGCGTCATCTGTAAATTTGATTTTTGCCGATGAAAGCCCGTTATTTTTAAGCTCTTTTGGAATTAAAAACTGCCTTGCAATGCTTAATTTTTCATTTTCTCCGTATCCGGGAACCTCGATAATTTCCATGCGGTCCAAAAGCGGGTAGGGGATTGTATGAAGCGAGTTGGCTGTCGTTATAAACATCACTTTGGAAAGGTCATACTGAACCTCAAGGTAATGATCAACAAACGTTGAATTCTGCTCAGGATCCAAAACCTCAAGTAGGGCGGAAGCAGGGTCTCCGCGGAAATCGCTTGAAAGCTTGTCAATTTCGTCCAGCAGAAAAACAGGGTTGATATTTCCCGCTTTGCGCATGGACTGGATTATTTTTCCCGGAAGCGCGCCCACATAGGTTTTACGGTGTCCCCTGATCTCCGCTTCATCACGAACTCCGCCGAGTGAGATACGCACAAAGCTTCGCCCCAGAGCGCGGGCGACAGACTTGCCAAGACTTGTTTTTCCCGTTCCGGGAGGTCCAACAAAACAGAGAATGGGACCTTTAATAGAGTGGGGAGCGGAAGACGGTGGGCATGGAGCGGGCGGCTGAGGTTCGTTGTTTTTATTTTCTGCTTTCAAAGCAGTCTCAATTTTTTCATTACTGATTATCAACTCTTCATTCTTTAGAAGTTCCCTGACCGCGATAAACTCAATAATACGGTCTTTTGCCATTTTCATTCCAAAGTGATCTTCATCAAGTATTTTTTCAGCTTCGCCCAGATCAACTGAGTCGTCCGAATAATTATTCCACGGAAGATCTGCTATCCATTCAAGGTATCCCCGTAAAACACCCGCTTCGGGAGACAAGCTCTGAAGTTTCCGCAATCTTTTAATCTCTTTTTCTGTTTTTTCAATAACTTCAGCGGGAGGTTTTTTTTCTGCGATGCGCTGCTCAAGTATTGCGTACTCATCTTCAATCTTGTCTTTGCCGAGTTCCTTGTTAATTTCACGCAGCTGCTCGTTTAAAACATACTCGCGATGGCGCCTGTCCATCTTGCTTCTGACTTTTCCCGTAATGTTTTTCTGAATGTTGTAAATTTCATTTTCTTTTTCAAGCGTTTCAAGAATCGCAAGAAGCCTTTCTCTTGAATCGGTATGCCTTAAAAGCTCCAGTTTTTTTTCTGATTTCAGTCCTGCCGCGTTACAAACAAGATTTGCCAGCCGTTCGGGATTTTCAGTTTTTTCTACGGCTGTAAGCGTATCGCCTGTTACCTTTCTTGAAAAATCCGCGTATTGAACAAATGATTTTTGAATGCTCCGCATAAGGGCGAGGTCATCGGCGTTTAAGGGTTCGCTTAAGCCTGTTGTTTTAAGCGGCCTCACTTTAACTATATGGAAATTATCCCTGTTTGCGCTTGATAAAATTGAGGCTCTGTATTCGCATTGAATAACGGCACGGTATGTGTTGTCGGGAAGCTTAAGCTTGTTGATGATTCTTATAACAGTGCCGGTTTCGTATGTTTCGCCTGAAGAAAAAAAATTGTCTGTTTTTTTTAAACAGGCTGTAAAAAGACGGTTCTCCCTGTTTTGCCCCTCTTCAAGAGCCGCTATATCGGAGGCTGATTTTATAAAAATGGAAATTACGGTATCAGGAAATAAAACAAGGTCGCGGAGCGGAAGAAGGGGAAATTCTTCCGCTGTGATTTCTTCGCCGTCTGCATTATATTCATGGGACAGGAGATTTTTTCCGATTATACCCGATAGAAAAGAGCCGAAATTTTTGCCTGAATCGCCCTTTTTTTTCATGGATACATCAATGATCTGTTATGCGCTTTTTTGCAGAAATAAAATCTGCGGCGGCTGTGATTTCTCCACCGTATCGCCTGTTATGATGACATGCTTGCTGCCTTCAATTGAAGGGATGTCAAACATGATGTCAGTCATCAGTTTTTCTACAATGGCGCGTAACCCGCGCGCTCCTGTTTTCTGTTTGATTGCCATATCGGCGATAGCGTCAACAGCCTTCTCTGTAAACTCAAGCTTGACATTGTCATAAGCCATGGATGCCTGATACTGCCTTACAATGGCATTGCGCGGCTCGGTAATAATCCGTTTTAGATCGTCGCGCTTCAATTCTTCAAGACCGACAGTGATCGGAAGACGTCCGATAAATTCAGGGATCATGCCGAACTGAATTAAATCGTCGGGATGAATCGAATCGTACAGTTCTTTTAAGGTCTTTTCCCCGCTTGACGCGGAGGAACCGAAACCGAGCGGATTTTGAACAACCCTGCGCGAAATAAGTTTTTCAAGTCCCACAAAAGCGCCGCCGCAGATAAAAAGAATGTTGGTGGTGTCGATTCTGATCAGTTCCTGATTGGGATGTTTTCTTCCTCCCTGGGGCGGAACGGAAGCGATTGTTCCCTCGATTATTTTTAAAAGAGCCTGTTGAACGCCTTCGCCTGAAACATCGCGCGTGATTGAGACGTTTTCACCTTTGCGGGCGATTTTATCGATCTCGTCAATATAAACAATTCCCCTTTCGGCTGCGGCAATGTTTCCGCCCGCATTCTGGATCAGTTTAAGCAGTATGTTTTCAACATCCTCTCCGACATAACCGGCTTCTGTAAGCGTTGTCGCGTCCACTATGGCAAAGGGAACTTTCAGTTTTTTTGCAAGTATTTTTGCAAGCAGCGTTTTTCCTGTTCCTGTAGGTCCTATCAAAAGGACGTTTGATTTTTCAATTTCGACATCATCGTTTTCTTTTTCGCGCGTTGGATTTGCGATTCTTTTGTAGTGATTGTAAACCGCAACCGAGAGCGCTTTTTTCGCGTTGTCCTGACCTATGATAAAAAGGTCTAAATATTTTTTTATTTCATGGGGAGTGGGAATATCACCTGTAAAGCTATTTGCAAGTTCATGATCCTCTTCGTTAAGAATTTTACGGCAGACTTCTATGCAGTCATCGCAAATAAATACGTCATTGGGGCCGGCTATAAGACGGCGCGCCATATCCGCGCTTTTTCCGCAGAATGAACAGATTCGTTCAAAAGCTTCCGGTCCATTACGAAGTTTTGCCATTTTTTTCCCTCGTTAATACAGAATCGGCTACGCCGTATTCGACAGCATCCTGCGCCGACATATAAAGATCTCTTTCCATATCCTGAGCAATTTGGTCTGTTGTTTTACCGGTATGAAGCGCGAAATATTGAATCGTCATTTTTTTCAAACGGATTATTTCTCTTGATTGAATACCGATGTCCCTCGCTTGTCCCTGGGCTCCGCCCCATGGCTGGTGGATTAGCACACGTGAAGATGGAAGCACCATTCGCTTTCCAGCTGTTCCCGCCGTTAGAATGAGGGCAGCCATACTGGCGGCCTGCCCAAGACAGATCGTCTGTACATTAGATTTAACGTGTTGAATAGTGTCGTAAATGGCAAGACCTGCCGTTACGGAGCCGCCAGGAGAATTGATATAGAGATTGATATCTTTCTCTGTATCCTGTCCGTCAAGGAATAAAAGCTGCGCAACAACCATATCAGCGGAAATATCGTTTATGTCGCCGTCAAGAAACACAATTCTGTCTTTTAAAAGACGGGAAAATATATCATAAGACCTTTCTCCCATTCCGGTCTGTTCTACAACTATTGGAACCAAATTGCTCATTTTTGTACTCATTATATATAATTTAACCATTATCCGGCATGAAATCCAGATAATTCTCCTTTTTGCCGGGTATTAATGTGTTTTCCGCCAGCAGAATATCGGTAATCTTCTTCTCCTTGATGTCTTCTTTCAGGTATAAAAGCGCCTGTTCGTTATAATGTTTCCTGATTTCCTCAACTTCAGCATTGTTTGCGCTTGCAATCGACTCAAATTCCTTTTCAATATCCTCACTGGTCGCTTCGATTTTCTGCTCTTCCATCAATGTTTCGATGATTAAACGCGAATGAAGGGCTTTCACTGCCGTTTCCCGCCATTCATTCTGTCTTTTGTCATCAAGACTCATTATTTGCATCATTGAATCGGCGTCTACATTGTAGTATTGAGCCATACGGCGAATGCGCCCGTCTACTTCGGCTTTGATCATGGATTCGGGTATCACAACCGGAGTATTTTCCATTATTATTTTTAAAAGTTCGCCTGTTTTAACGTCGCGGAGATTTTTTTCAAGATTTTTTATAAGTCTGTCTTTAATGTTATTTTTTAAATCTTCCAACGTCTTGTATTTTTCATCAACGTCCTGCGCCAAATCGTCGTCAAGATCGGGGAGCTTTTTTTCTTTAAGGGACGTGAGCGTTATGCGTACTTTTCTTGATTTGCCGCAAAGCGAGGGTTCAAAGAAACCTTCCTCAAACTTTTTCTCGAATTCCTTTGTTTCGCTCTTTTTCATTCCCGTTATTTCATCATCAAACTGGTAGAGGTTGGTGTTGGAACCGAGAGTGAAAACAAAATCATCACGTTTTATTTTTGACTCTGTAACGCCGTCTTCTTCCATGACCAGATAATTGATTGTTACTACGTCATTTTTGGCTGCCTGCGCGCTGTCGTCTTTGTCCATGACAATGGCATTGCGTTCCCTGATCGCTTCAAGCTCCCTTTCAATGTCAGTTTCTTCCACTTCAGCGTAAGAATATTCGGCTTTTATTCCCTTCCATGAACCGATTTTAACTTCAGGAAGGACATCGTAAACAACCGAGAACTGAAGGTCCTGCTCAAATTCAAATTTCGGCTCTCCCTGGAGTTCCGGAGTAGCGTAGGGAAGCGGTTTTTCGTTTCTGGGGAGGTTTTCATCCTGAAGAACTTCCTGCAATGTTGATTCGATGATACGGCTGAGCGCGTCCTGCTTTAAAGCATCTGCGTATTTGCGTTCAAATACCTCTTTCGGCACTTTTCCTTTCCGGAACCCCGGCAGTTGGATGTCTTTTATATAATCACTGAGCATATCCTGATACTGTTTATGCACATCATCTTTTGGAACAGTGATTATCAGATTGATGTTTGATTTATCAAGATATTTAATTTCTTTTTTAAAAGCCACAATTTCCCTCTTTTTCTTCGTTTTGACAGACTGAACCGCGCAAGGATCGAACTTGCGACCCGCAGATTAAGAGTCTGCTGCTCTACCAGCTGAGCTAGCGGTCCTGCAACGCGGAAATTGTAACAAAACGCGGGATTTTGGTCAATTGACAAACCTATACGGGAGCAATACATTTAATTTGTTATGCGAGAGTGGTGGAATTGGCAGACACGCCAGACTTAGGATCTGGTGCCATTGGCATGAGGGTTCAAGTCCCTCCCCTCGCAAGGGTATATTTTTCATTTTAGGATATAAGCCGTCTTTCGGAATCGAACCGAAGACCTCATGATTACAAGTCAAGTGCTCTGCCAGCTGAGCTAAGACGGCTGATAAGACATCAGTCGATTATTTATTGCAAAAATATTAATAAAAGTCAACAAGATTATCAGAAACAATAAAAATTCCAGTAACCATGAGGTATATTTTTTATTATACTAGATATATGTCTGCTTTTTCAGCAGGTATATACCGATAACTTGGAAAAGGAGTTTTTATGAAAAATTTAATGAAAATTTTTGGATTGCTTGTAACAGCCATGATTTTAACTTTTACAATGACAGCGTGTTCTGATCCTGCAGATAATACAGGGAAATTAACAATTACCGATATACCAACTGCACATAACGGAAAATTTGTTGTTGCCATTATTTCGATAACAGGTGAAGAAAAGGGATTAATTGCTGCCGATGATTTCGACTTTACAGAAAAAACTTATACTGCAGTTAAAATAAAAGACGGTAAAGCAGAGATTCCTTTATGGATAAAAGGAAATAATAAACTGGATAACTTTACCGAAGAGAAAACGATATCTTTGGAAGTAAAAATTTTCAATAAGGAGACCGTTAAGGACAGTGATACTGTTGTTGCTGCTGTGAATGTAGCGTCAAAGACAACTAGCAGTTCAGGCGATCTTACAATAAAATGGGAAGATGGTGTATAACCAAAATAGGTGTTATACATAATTTACAAGAGGGGCTGTTTGCGAACAGCTCCTTTTTTTTCTGTTTCAATCTAGAAATTATTAAAAATGAAGTTTCTGAACAATTCTAATTAAATTCTTATTCATTTCTTGACAAAAATTTTGATTTTGTCTAAATTACCTGTATGTCAAATTTAATATGTTCAAATTGTCAAAAACCCATAACGGATCCTCTTTGGGTCTGTGATTCATGCGGTAATCATTCGAGGATTGGATGGCAGCAGCGTCTGGGTGTCACAGCGGATGAAGGTTCATTTTTCGAGCTCGATTCAAATCTCAGATCCGGAAATCCGATTGGATTTCCCGGATATGAAGAAAAAATTCAGGAATTAATGAAGACCTGCGAAACCGGTGAAGCGGTTGTTACGGGAAAATGTAAAATAAAGGGCTTCTCCTGCGTTATCGGTATCATGGACAGCCGCTTCATGATGGCAAGTATGGGAAGCGTGGTAGGGGAAAAAATAACGCGCGCCATTGAATATGCGACAGCCAATGAACTACCTGTTGTAATATTTTCAGCTTCAGGCGGTGCGCGGATGCAGGAGGGGATTATTTCCCTTATGCAGATGGCAAAAACTTCAGGCGCTGTTGCGCGTCACACTAACGCGGGGCANCTTTATATTTCCGTTATCACAGACCCAACGACAGGCGGCGTAACAGCGTCCTTTGCCATGTTGGGGGATATAATCCTCGCGGAACCGGGAGTTACCCTCGGATTTGCAGGAAAGCGCGTTATTCAGGATACAATCGGCGCGGTGCTTCCGGAAAGGTTTCAAACATCCGAATTTGTTCATGAGCACGGATTTGTTGACGCGGTTTACCACCGCCGGCAAATGCCTGAGATGATCGCAAAGATCATTTCCATGCACGGTTACAAAGGAGGACAGTGATGAAACAATTGTTAAACATGCAGCAGAAACTCGATCTTTTAAAAAACCTCGGGCGGCCTGTTATTCGTGACTACATACCTCTTGTTTTTAAGGATTTTATTGAATTCCACGGCGACAGATATTACAGCGATGATCCTGCGATTATAAGCGGTATATGTCTTTTAAACGGAATTCCTGTTACGGTGATTTCGCAGGTAAGGGCGAAAGATATTGAAGGCCTGCAGAAAATAAATTTCTCAATGCCTCATCCCGAAGGATACAGAAAAACGCTTCGCCTTGCAAAACAGGCTGAAAAATTCCGCCGCCCTGTTGTCCTCTTTATTGATACTCCGGGCGCTTACTGCGGGGTCGGAGCGGAAGAAAGAGGTCAGGGAGAGGCAATTGCACGTAACCTGCACGAGTTTATGATGTTAAAAACTCCTGTAATTTCCATTGTTCTCGGAGAGGGAGGCTCAGGCGGAGCGCTTGCTCTCGGCGTCTGCGACAAATTGGCAATGCTTGAAAACGCTCTTTATTCGGTTATCTCGCCTAAAGGTTTTGCGTCCATACTTTGGAAAGACGGATCGCGCGAAAGGGAAGCGGCGGAACTAATGAAAATCACCGCAGAAGACCTTTTGAATTTCGGAGTCTGTGATAAAATCATCGAAGAACCTGAAGGCGGGGCTGCAAAAGACGTAGCTCTAACAGCGAAAAATATTTCCATGTGGCTGGAAGAAACTGTAAATAATCTGACGAAAGAGGACTATAACGCTCTTCCGGAAAAACGCTATCAGAAATTCAGGAAAATCGGCGTTTTTACAGAATAATTATGAAAATAAACGCAAAAAAAACGCTCCTTTTGATTATCGACGTTCAAAATGACTTCTGTCCGGGCGGAGCTTTAGCTGTAAACAAGGGTGATGAAGTAGCCGCTCCTTTAAACGATCTTTCCCGTGCTCTTGTTTCAAAAGGAGGACGCGCTGCCGCCACCCAGGACTGGCATCCAGAAGACCATATTTCTTTCGCTTCTTCGCATAACGGGAAAAATCCCAACGATATTATTGATACTCCTCTTGTAAAAGGACAGGCGCTCTGGCCAAATCATTGCGTACAGGGAACATCCGGCGCTGATTTTCACAATGATCTTGATTTAAAACCTGTTTCGGTTGTTATCCGCAAAGGCTTCCGCAGGGAACTTGATTCCTATTCCGCTTTTTTTGAAAATGACAGAAAGACTGCGACAGGTCTTGACGGTTTTCTTCGCGCTTTAGATATGAAAACTGTCGTTATAGGAGGGATTGCTACCGATTACTGCGTTTTTTACAGCGCGATGGACTGTAAAAGAGAGGGTTTTAATACAATTATCGCAAGCGACGCTGTTCGCGCGGTTGGGTACCCGGAAGGCTCCGAAGAAAAGGCTGTTTCGGCAATGAAAAGAGAAGGAATTCAATTTTCTTCTTCACAAATGCTCCTTGATGCATTATTATAATAATAACTGGTATTTTTCATTAATTTTATGAATTATTAACCGGAAATTTGGGTAATATATGTCAGAAATTTCAGCTCTTTTTACAGATTTTTATTCCTTAACAATGGCGCAGGGTTACTGGAGGAGAGATCCTCATGAAAAAGCGGTCTTTGAAATGTTTTTCCGCCGGCAGCCTTTTAGCGGCGGTTATTCGATATTCGCGGGGCTTGAAATTCTGCTGGAAAAACTTAAAAATTTTTCATTTAACGATGATGATATAGCTTACCTGAAAAGTCTCGGTGTTTTTGACGAAGATTTCACCGATTATCTTAAAACTTTTTGTTTTAAAGGTACCCTTTGGGCAATGGATGAAGGAACGGTTGTTTTTCCGAATGAACCCTTAATAAGGGTGGAAGGCAGCCTTATTGAATGTCAGATAATCGAGGGAATGCTCCTTAACATTATCAATTTTCAAAGTTTGATTGCGACAAAAACCTGCCGTATCTGGCTTTCCTGCGGAAAGGGGAAGGTGATGGAGTTCGGTCTCCGCCGCGCTCAGGGACCAGACGGTTCAATATCAGCGTCAAGAGCCGCCTTTATAGGCGGCGCCTGCGGAACAAGCAATACTCTCGCTGGTAAAATTTACAACATACCTGTAATGGGTACAATGGCTCATTCATGGGTTATGTCTTTTGACAGGGAAGAAGACGCCTTTTCCAGATACGCGGAAATATTCCCTGACAGGGCGATTTTCCTTATCGACACATATGACACTTTAAAAAGCGGAATTCTAAACGCGGTTAAAGTCGGAAAAAAAATGGCTCTACAGGGAAAGAATTTCGGCGTGCGTCTTGATTCGGGAGATATTCAGTATTTGTCAGTTGAAGTAAGAAAATTACTTGACGAAGCGGGACTTAAAAACGCGTATATCACAGTTTCAAATGATCTTGACGAACACATAATTGAAACGCTCGTAAAGGAAAAAGCTCCTGTTGATAGTTGGGGAGTCGGCACAAAACTTGTAACAGGAGCCAAAGACGCCTCATTAACGGGCGTGTATAAACTTTCTCAGCTTCCAGGAAAGAAAGATAACGGTGCTGTTATGAAACTTTCAGATAATCTTGAAAAAACAACAAACCCAGGAATAAAACAGGTTTGGCGTATAAAAGATAAGGAAGGGTTCGCGGTTGCCGACGTTCTTGGTCTTGAAGAGGAGGAAATTCCTAAAAAAGGGCAGTCATGCCGTTTCTGGCATCCATCAGCGGACTACAGGCATTTTGACCATACAATCGAAGGTGAAGTTGATTCCCTTCTGAAAAAAAGAACGGAAAACGGCAAGTTAATCTGCAATCAGCCGTCGTTAGCTGAAATTAGAGAAAATGTTTCCTCAAATCTTGACAGTATTGATTCGACTTATAAAAGGCTTTTAAATCCGCATATTTATAAAGTTTCTGCGACAGAAAAACTCCGTGCCTTAAAACTCGATTTGATAGAGAAACATCTATGTCATTAAAGCGTATATATTATACTGCTGTTATTTTTGTTTTTATATTGGTTATCTGCACAGGCTGCAACAACGGAATTTTTAATATAAAAAAACCAAAAAGCGAGCCGTATGTTTTAAGATCCTTCCGTGACATTCCGGGCGTTACAGCGAAGGAAATCGCGGACATAGAAGCCTTAAAATCCGCAGAGAAAGTTTTTTCTTTGGGCGTACTGTCGTCAACCGAAGCTTTTATACGTCCGAACGGTTCTTATTCCGGTTTTAATACTTTGCTTGCGCGGCATTTATCCGACTTGTTTAGTATACCGTTTCTGCTGGAGGTATACAGCTGGGATGAACTGTTAAACGGAATTAATAATCTGGAAATAGATTTTCTAAGCGCGCCGGCGCCGGAAGGACAGGGGTATTTAACAGCATCCCTTATAACAGAGAGAGCGGTGTCGGTATATGTAAAAGAAGGCGGCGCAGACATCAGGACAACAAATGATCTTAACGGGCTTGAAATCGGCTTTATAAAAGGTTCATTGACTGAACAGCTTATAAGAAATATTTTCCATAATCTGACATTCAAAACCGTATTGGCTGACAATATAAAACAAGCTGCGGGTATGTTATTGGAAGGAGAGGTTGACGCAGTTATTGCAAGCATACCTTCAGAATATGATTTTAATAATTACGGAAAAATAATCAGACTGAATATTCTCCCCTTTGTTTATTCGCCGGTTTGCCTTGTAACAGCCAATCCGCGGTTTGAGCCGGTTATTTCCGTTTTAAATAAATATCTTGAAACAGACGGAATAGATACGCTTCATAATCTTTATACGCATGGCGAAAATGAGTATGTGCAATTTTTATTTGAAAGTTCACTGACGCCTGAGGAAACGGCGTATATTGACGATTTGAAAAACCGCAGAGCGAAGGTGCCTGTAGCGATGGAAAGCGATAATTACCCTCTTTGTTTTTACGATGCGACCCAGGAAAAATTCCAGGGAGTCGCGCCTGATATCCTGAAAGAAATCTCTCTTATGTCCGGCATTGAATTTGAAAACATAACAGACAAGAACACGCAGCTTTCGGAAATTCAAAATATGGTTAAGAGCGGACAGGCTGCTTTGGATGCTGAAATGATTTTTACCAGCTCGCGTTCGGAAGAATTTTTATGGCCGGACTCTCCTTATTTTATTTCCAATTATGTCTTTTTATCGAAAGCGGATTATCCTGATTTGAAGGTTTATCAGGTTTCAAGGGCGACAGTCGGATATGTCAATGAAACTGCCGCCAGTGAAATATATTTTCAAATAGCTCCCAACAGCAGTAATCATAAAAGTTACAGCTCAAGAAATGAAGCTCTCGACGCTCTTGAAAAAGATGAGATAGATCTCTACATAACGACAGACAACATACTTCTATACCAGACGCATTTCAGGGAAAAAGCCGGTTATAAAATTAATATTTCTTTTGATAATTCAACCGGAGGTTCGTTTTTGGGTTTAAATAAAAACGAAGTTATTCTTTGTTCAATTATCAATAAAGCGCAGAACAACATTAACATGGAAAAAATCGCGACAAGCTGGACTAACCGTGTTTACGATTATTCCAAAAAAGCTGCTTCAGAACGTTTAATTTACATGTCAATATTTGCTGCAATTCTGATAATATTTTTGGTTTTTCAGATCCGGCTGCTTCTGAAAAATAAAAAAATGATAGTGAAGATCAACAGGCAGAACAGGCTCTTGAATACGGTAAGCCATGTTTCTTCCATTTTGCTTGAACCCGCTGAAAACCAGCAGGCCGATATAGATCACTTTGATGAAACAATCCGTATAGCGATGTGTGTCATGGCGGAAGCTGTCGGCGTGGATCGTATATGTATATGGATTAACAATAGCGATGATTACGGAGTGCTTTTTTCACTGTGGTACGAGTGGGAACACGGCAGTTTCAAATCGCGGAAAAAAAGCGGATGTCTCGCTCCCGATATTGATCTCAAGGATCATCCGGACTGGAATAACACTCTTACAAAAGGAAATTGCATTAACTCTCTGGTAAGCGATATGGTTGAAGCGGATCAGACGATACTTTTATACAGGAATATAGTATCTCTTCTGGTTGTTCCTGTCTTTTTACATGACAGGTTCTGGGGTTTTGTCGGTTTTGATCATTGCAATAAAAAATGGCTGTTTAAAGAAAGCGAACTTTTAATTCTTCGCTCCGCAAGCAGGATGATGGCGAATACTGTTATTCGCAACGATATGACAGAACAGCTTGAGACCGCAAAAGAGCAGGCTGAAAAAAGCAATATTTCAAAGAGCATATTCCTTTCGCATATGAGCCATGAAATCCGCACTCCCATGAACGCAATTTTAGGCATCGCTGAAATTCAGCTGCAAAAAGAAAATTATACAAGCGATGTCGGCGAAGCGTTTGAGAAGATTTATGAATCGGGTGATTTACTTCTCAATATCATAAACGACATACTTGATCTGTCAAAAATCGAATCCGGAAAACTTGAAATAATGTCCGTTAAATATGATCTTCCAAGCCTAATAAATGATACAACGCAGATTAACCGCCTGCGTTATGACAGTAAGCCGATAGAATTTATTCTGCAGATTGACGAGAATTTGCCTTTGGAGCTTTACGGCGATGAGCTTCGCATTAAACAGATTTTGAATAACATCCTTTCAAACGCCTTTAAATATACTGAAGAAGGAAAAATCGAATTTTCAATTTCTGTCGAATCAGACGGAGGAGAAGACGTAACACTTGTTATAAGCGTAAGCGACACAGGGCAGGGAATGACAGAGGAGCAAATTGAAAGGCTGTTCGAGGAATATACGCGTTTTAACCTTGATGTAAACCGTACAATAATCGGCGCAGGTCTTGGCATGAATATTACCAAACGCCTTGTTAATTTAATGAACGGCGGGATATCAGTGAAGAGCGTCCCAGGCAGCGGCTCTGTGTTTTCAGTAAACATTCCGCAGAAGCGGGCAGGTTCTGAGGTGTGCGGGAAAATACTTGTTGAAAGACTTAAAAAATTTAACTTCCAGAGCAATGCGATACTGAAAAAGATTCAATTCCTGCGCGAATATATGCCTTACGGCAGCGTTCTCATAGTGGATGATGTAGAGTCAAATATCTATGTTGCGAAGGGAATGATGGTTTCATACGGTTTAAACATTGATACAGCTTCAAGCGGTTTTGAAGCCATAGATAAAATTAAAAACGGAAAATCCTATGACATAATTTTTATGGATCATATGATGCCGAAAATGGACGGAATTGAAGCTGTAAAAATAATACGCAGTATGGGTTATACGCTTCCAATTGTGGCGCTGACCGCAAACGCCCTTATCGGCAGAGCGACTATGTTTTTACAAAACGGTTTTGACAGTTTTCTTTCCAAACCGATTGACTCGCGCGAACTCAATCAGATTTTAAACGATTTTATCAGAAGCAGAAAACCGCCTGAGGTTGTGGAAGAAGCGCGGAAAATTCCTGCAGAAAAAAGGATGCTGCCGGAAAGTGTTTCATCAAATTCAGATATAGAAAAGTTTTTTCTGCATGATGCTGAAAAAACAGTCCATGAGCTTGAAAATATCAATTACGATAATGATATTGATTTGTATATTACCTCTGTTCATGGAATAAAAAGCGCTCTTGCAAATATTGGAGAAACAGGATTGTCATCTGCCGCATCCATGCTTGAAGAAGCTGGTAACAAACGCGATACAGATTTAATCCTAAATGAAACGCCGGCATTTATAAACGCGCTTAAATCAGTTATTATAAAAGTAAAACACACTGAAGAAAAAAAAGAAAATTTATCGGAAGAAGATATTGTATATTTAAAGGAAAAACTTGAAATAATTAAATCAGCCTGTAAAAATTTTGAAAAAAATACGGCAAAAGCTGCGCTGTACGATCTGAAGAAGAAAATTTGGTCGGGCAAAATAAATAATCTCCTTAGTAATATTACATTTCATATTCTGCACAGCGAATTTGACGAAATAGATGAATTAATTGAAAAATTCAACGGATAGCCAATTAAAATAAAATCATGTTATGATGGCGTTATGAGCATTATTAAAATTAATTTTCAGGGTAATAAAACAGTAGAGTGCGAGTACGGTACAAAAGCGTCTACTCTTACGCAGTATTTCGATATTCCGGGGGAAAAGATTGCGGCGGTAAGGGAGAACAATGAGATTCGCCCGATGGGAACCTCGCTTCTTGTAAACGCTTCGCTGGAACCGATCCTGCTTGATTCGCCTGACGGGGTCATGATCTACAGACGAACGCTTTCTTTTGTTCTTGCGATTGCGGCGCAGAAGGTTTTTCCTGATAACGGAGTTTATGTAGGTCATTCGCTGGGGAACAGCTATTACTATACTTTAAGTTCCGGAGAAAAACCAAAAGACAGCGATATAAAAAAACTTGATGCGGAAATGAAGCAGATAATAAAAGATGATCTGCCTGTTACATTTAAATACCTTGCATATGATGAAGCTTTGCAATTATTCAAAAAAAAGGTTCAAACCGATACTGCGCTTTTGCTTGAACAGCGCAGCTCTTCGTATATCAAAGTAAATGAATGTATGGGATATATGGATATATATATTCAGCCACTTCTTGGGAGAACAGGGCTTTTGCGCTCTTTTGAACTTATTCCGTATCAGGAAGGATTTCTTCTTCATTTTCCGGGTATAGGAAAGAGAGATAAGCTAGATCCCTTTACTGACGAGCCGCAAATTTTTAAGGTATACAATGATTATAAAAAATGGGGACGCAATGTAGGCGTGCGCGTTGTAGGTGAATTGAATTCTCTTATAGCGGAAAGGAAAATCAGGGATTACATAAGGATCGCAGAAGCTCATCAGACGCGCAAAATGTCGGATATCGCAAATATGATACATGAGAAAAAGGACAAGATAAGAATGGTTCTGATCGCGGGTCCGTCAAGTTCGGGAAAAACGACAAGCGCAAAAAAACTTTCAATTGAACTTATGGTATTGGGACATAATCCAATTGCCGTCAGTCTTGACGATTATTACAGGGGAACTTCCAACACCCCAAAAGATGAAAATGGAGAACCTGATTATGAATGTCTTGAAGCGCTGGACATTCCGTTTCTGAATGAACAGCTTCAAACCCTGTACCGCGGCGGGGAAATCACTCTTCCTGTTTATGATTTTAAATGTGGCGAGCGCAGGGAAACAGGTGGGAAAAAAATCCGGCTTGAAGAAAAAAACATTTTAATTGTGGAAGGCATTCATGGTCTTAATGACGCTCTTACTTACACCATTGATCGCAAGACAAAATTCAAAATTTACGTTTCGGCACTGACCCAGCTTAATCTTGACGATCACAACCGTATTCCTACAAGCGACAACAGACTTTTACGTCGTATGGTGCGAGACGCCCAGTTCAGGGGGATGAAAGCGGCGGGGACAATAAAAATGTGGCCGAAAGTACAGGCAGGAGAAAGAAAGCATATTTTCCCTTTCCAAAACAGCTCTGATACTGCATTTAATTCGGCGCTGGATTATGAACTTTCAGTTTTAAAATATTACGCCGATCCTCTGCTGCGCGCTGTAAAACCAAATGCAATTGAATATTCAGAAGCTGCAAGGTTACTGTCTTTCCTTGAAAATTTTACACCGATTCCACCCCAGTATGTACCGGGAACCAGTATTCTGCGGGAGTTCATCGGAGAAAGCGAATTTAAATATTAAATAAACGCCGGCTCCCTTGACAATAATTGATTATTAATTGATCATTTAATAATGACAGCAGCTATAAAATCCCTGTTTGAGAACATAATTTTCCTGTCAACCATTACCAGTTTATGCGTTGCACAAGTTTTAAAAATGATTATTTATTTGATCACAAGCAAAACTAAAAGCACGCAGGAAGCGGTTGAAACGATGATATGGCGCACAGGCGGGATGCCTTCAAGTCATTCAGCCATTGTATGCGCTCTTGCAACATCAACAGGAATCAAAGAAGGCATCGCGTCAAATTTTTTCATATTCAGTCTTGTTCTTGCCATGGTAGTGCTTCGCGATTCGATGGGAGTAAGAAGGGCTGCAGGTCTGCAGGCTAAAGCGATTAATAATCTTGGAAAACAGGTAATGGAAAAAACTGATATTGTTTTTCATTTGGTAAAGGAAATCCAGGGACATACTCCGCTTGAAATGATTGTCGGCGCATTATTGGGTATTTTAATAGCTGTCGTTTTCTATTTTGTTTAAATATAGACATTTAATATGTCTGTTTATACCACATCCGAAAGAGCGCTTGTGTTATGAGAGTATATTCGTTTCCGCGCGGCGGTCTCATTTTCAGTGATCCTTCAGCGCCTCCCAAAGGGACAGCGGTAAAAGCGTTTCTTCCCTCAATCTCTGTCATTTCAATGGGAGACGAGAAAAGAAGGGTTTACCCTGTAATTACTGTCGGCGAAATTGTCCGCGAGGGAATGCTGATAGGAAGAGCGGCAGGTCCCGGCGCTGTTAACATTCATTCAACAGTTCCCGGCAGAGTTACGCGCAAAACTTCATGGAAAGACAGGGACGGTTATGTAAACGAAGCAATGATAATCAAGCTTGAAGGAGCTTTTGATAAACTCGGCAGAAGGGAAGAATTTTTCCCGTGGACAGGATTGAGCGGTTATGATCTTCAAAGGATAATCTCCGATTACGGCATTGTAGAGACAGAAAATCTTGAAAGACCTTTATCTGACATGATAACCGGCGCAAGGAGAGGGAGCGAGAAACTCACTCTTGTCATCCGCTGCGTTTTTGACGACCCGTGGCTTGTGGCGGATTACGCGCTGTGCAAAGAGAGACTTAGCGCTGTAATTCAGGGTGCATCAATTGTCGCAAATGCCTGTTTTAAAGTTGCCCAGATTCTGATTGCGGTATCACATCCTGAAAAAGAACTGGGACAGACACTCCTTGCGGAAGCGGGGAAACTTAATATTCCTTCAGCAATGGTTTTGACAGGATGCCGTTATCCTCAGCGAAGCAGAAGAGAACTTGAACTTGCGTTAAGAAAATATGAAAAAAAAGAAAACTTAAACCTTGGATCCTTTTTAATACTGGGACCTGCCGTTCTTGTTGCCGCTTATGACGCGGTTGCGCATAAAAAACCTGTTTTGGAACGTTATGTTGCAGTCGGTGGAGGGGCTGTAAAGCGCCCCGCAATAATGAAAGTCAGGATTGGAACCAGAATCAGCGAACTTGTTGAACAGTGCGGAGGCTTCAGGGAGAAACCGCACCGTATAATAACAGGCTCTCCTTTATCAGGAAAAGAAGTTATGTATATCGACGAACCTGTAGGTAAAACATGTTATGCGATAGTTGCAATGTCAAAATCGCAGGCCGCATTTCATGATCAGCAGCCCTGCATCAACTGTTATCAATGCAGAGCTGTCTGTCCTGTCGGTCTTGATCCGCAGAATATCCATAAAAGGATCAGAGCCTTTGAGATTGACAATGCAGAAACTACAGGCTGTTACGGCTGCGGCTGCTGTAAACTTGTATGCCCCTCTTCGCTGCCTTTATTAAAAACATCCTATGTTGACGACGAGGCGAGCAGTGCCTGAGCACAGGAGGGTATTTCCCTATAAACCTCAGATAAATATTTCAATTCCCAGCACAACAAGGATGTGGTTTATATGCGGATGCGCGTTTCTTTGCGTTTTGCAATCATCGTTAAATGACAGCGGCCGCTCTATGATACTCGCTTTTATCATGTTATTTTTCGCCGTGTTAACAGAATTACTTTTAACATGGAAAGAGTTTAAATTTTCAAAAATAAAAGACGGAAGCGCCGCGGCAACAGCCTTTATATTGACGCTTCTCTTTCCCAATTTAATTCATCCGTTCTTTGCGGTCTGCGGGGTTATTTTTGCAATTACGGTTGTCAAGTACAGTTTCGGCGGACTTGGCTCGAACTGGCTTAACCCGGCTCTCGGAGGCTGGTTTTTTGTGCGCTTTTCATGGCCGTCCGCTTTTTCAAAAGCTCTTGCCGGCAGCGAGTATGCTGTAACGGAAATGAATAAAACGTCTAATTTAAGCGCTCTTGACAATAGTATAACAGAAATTCTTAACCATTCTTTTTTTTCCTTCTTGGATGTGCAGATGCCTTCAGGTTATATTGATCTTTTGTTCAGTAACAGTCCCGGCATAATTGCAGACAGAGGGCTTTTTTCCCTTTTGATGGGAACAATTATAATTACCGCAATTGGAATAAACAGGGGTTGGATACCTCTTGTTTTCCTTGCCGTTTACGGTTTTTTAATCCGATTAGCAGGTGATTTAACCGGAGTTTTCGGCGACGGTGATTTATTATACGGATTTTTTTCCGGAGGTACCATTGCAACCGCTTTTATAATTGCCGCAGAACCTGCAAGCAGCGCCAAGTTAAAATACGGAATTATTTTAGCAGTGGTCCTTGCTGCTGTTTTTTCATGGTTTTTCCGTTATATTTGCGGTGAATTTTTCGGATGTTTAATTGCAGTGGCTTTAATGAACTGTTTTACGCCTGTCATCCGTTTTTTGGAAGAAAAACTGTTTTTCTCGTATAAAAATCATAATAAGTTCCAGGAGAGCATCCTGTGATAAAAGATTATGATTTTAAGGAAAAATTGATATTACTTGGCTGGATAACCGCTTTATTGCTGCTAATAAGTTTGATTTTTATTTCATCAAACGGTCTGCAGAGAAAACAATTAATGCGGACAGTGAACAATGTATTTTATTACAGGGATGATTCAAGGCGCGTAACGGAGTATACATTAAAAAACACTGTAAAATCCGGCATAATGGGTTACTGGTTTTCAATCAACAATTCAACGGATAAAATATTTGTTTTTACGGTTTTTCAGGATGGCATTTTACTTCCGCTCGGAGCGGTTGTATCGCATAACGGAGAAGTAAGGGAAATAATCCCAATGAGCGAGCATGCCCTTTCGGTGTTTAAGAATATTCCTGACAATATTCTGCAGATATATATAAAAAAAATAGAGATGAATTAGAAAAGGAAAGAATGAGTGTAAGCAGACAAAATCATTTTTGGGGTTCTCTTTCACCGCTCGGCGGATTAACCGGAGTCGGCATTTTAATAATGGCTTCCGCCCGTCTTTCATGGGCTGTTATGGTGTCCGCAAGTTTATTCTGGGTATACGCTCTTACATCACTGTCATTTTCTTATCTTTTGAATTTAAATTCAAAATTTTTACCAAAATCAGGAAGGAATGCAATTTTAACCTGCATTGCCTCTTTTTGGGGAAGTATTTATCTTTTTTTATTTTATCTTATATGCCCTTTTGCCGCGCTTGAGGTGTTTTTACTTTTAATGCTTGTCCCGCTTTTTTGCGCAAGTTCCCCTGTTATGGAAGAAGTGTTCCCGGTGAACGAAAAATACAACCTGGATATTTTTGAATGTTTGACTGATACCGTTTCCATTGCAGCTATTTTATCAGGATTATTGATAACATTTTCTGTGATAAGGGAGCCGTTGGCTTACTTCACGCTCTCATTTCCCGGAACTTACAGGGGAATGATCCTAATAATTGATTTTAGTAAAAATTCCTTTATTCCGGTGGAAATATTCGTTTCCTCAGCCGGCGCTCTGATACTGATTGGTTATTTAACAGGGATTTATCAATATATGAAAAATTCAGGATTTTACGGGAGATAGACAATGAATGCGATAATTACAGTATTATTGTTTACAATCTCGGCATTTTACATGAATTTAATGCTTCAATGCGGCCTTGGGATAAAAGGAACCGATGAGTCAAAGAAATGCAAAAAAATATCTACGTTAATTGGACTGGGAATTATATTTTTTTCTGTTAATATTTTATGGATATTGTTCTCAAAAATATTTATTCACATATCAGCGGGTTTATTTATTTACATACTTGTGTTTCCGGTAAGCTACATGGTTTATGAAGCTTTTCATTTACTATTCATACGTTTCATAATAAAAAAAGACATCGGAAAGGAAAGTTTTGTTTGCTTTCCGGGAGGCATCACAGCTGTTTCGGTTTTTTTATGTCTGAATATATCAAACAGTTTTTTTCAAACCTTTATTATTTCATTGGGATTTGTTCTTGGAATAATGCTGATTGTTCTTATATTGAGAGAAATAAGAAGACAGGCTTTTCTGGAAATAATTCCCGCTTTTCTGCGCGGAAACCCCATGATCCTAATTAGCATGGGTTTATTATCGCTTGTTTTTTCGGTTTCATGCACGCTGGTATTAAGGATGATAGGCATTAGGTGAAAAAAGAGGATAAAATCAGCGTGATTCTGGGTACACATGCTCATGTTCCGGCAGGCGCAGATGAAAGCGAATTTGAGTCAGTATATAAAAAAAAGGTTCTTCCCTTTATCACCAGTCTTTACAAAAATCCAAAAGTGCAGGCTGTCCTGCATTATTCAGGAGTCTTGTTTCAATGGATTGAAAGGACGCACCCGGAATTTTTTATGCTTATTGAAGATATTGTTTCAAGAAAACAGGCAGAAATATTAAGCGGAGGTTTTTACGATCCTGTATTTCCCATTATTCCGCCGCAGGACAGAATTGGGCAGATAGAACTTTTAACAACATTTATCAGAAAACACTTCGGCAAGCGTCCCTTGGGCTGCTGGATTCCGCATATGGCGTGGGAACAGCACATGTCTTCATTTCTTTCATCAAGCGATATGCAGTACACATTTCTTTCACAGAATCAGTTTTTTCAGGCTGGCATAACGGATGAGAATATTTATATTCCGTATATAACAGAAGATCAGGGAAAAAACATTGTGGTTTTTCCCGTATTCATGTCTGTTGAAAATGAACTGGCTGAAAAAAAATTTTCTGATGTTTTTATCGATATTAAAAAAAAATTTGATGAAGAACAAAAAACCATAAAAAATAAAATAATAAGCATATTCCCTGATAAAATTTTTTCTTCTGTCAACGAGGCTCCAAATACGGCATGGAATCGTTTCTTTGAGGAAATATCGCTTTCTGATAATATTGTGGAAACAGTATTGCCTGGAAAGATTATCAAAAATAATAAAAAATATCAAAAAATATGCTTTCAGGATTCTTCATCCCTTTGCGGCTACATGCCGCGGCGTTTTATCATAGAACACTGTGAAGCCGGCGGTATTTATTCAAAAATGATATTTACAAATGTTTTAATAAACCAGCTTAAGGGCGATAAATCAAGAAAAGAAAACGCAAGAGAGGAACTGTGGAAGTCCCAGGATTCAATTTTATTTACTCCCGGTATCGGGCAGGTGGATAACAAGCTTCGGAAGTCAGCGTACAGTTCCATATTGCGCGCGGAAAAAATATCAACAGATAAATTAAAAAACATCACCTCTGTCATCCAGTATGATTTTGATTTTGACGCCATGCCGGAATATTTAATTCAGAATGAAATCATAAATTGTTATATACAGTTAAAGGGAGCCGGAATATATGAACTTGACTACATGCCAAAGGAATGGAATTACCTTGATTGCGGAAGCATCAATACGCATGATAAGGAATTCTGCAGAAAGAGAAAGGCATTTTCTGACGTAATACTGCCGTCTCAGGTAAAAATTGAGGAAATTGAAAAAAAATATCCAAGGTATTCGCGGTTTTTAACAAATGAATATTTTGAATCTTTTCAGCAGGATAAAAAAGGCAAGGTCTTTTTTAAATTACCTGCTTCAGGATCGGAAGCATTTTTTGGAAATATTGAAGTAATAAAATGTTACATGCTTAAAAAAAACACGATTAATGTTTCATATAACCTGAAAAATACCGGCAAAGAAAAATATGATTTTTGTTTTCTTCCGGAAATATTTTTCTCTTTTGCTGATACAGGAGAAAAAAATGTACGTTTCTTGATTACTGACAGCAGCGGAAACGATACACAGATTGAAAAACAAATTACAAACACGGGAAACCTGAAAATTCTGGATGTTAAAAATGAAGTTCAAATCATGCTTGCGTCGGTAAATCAATTTTCAGGCTGTATAATTCCGGTCATAAAGGAAGGTTATTACCAATCAAGCAGGATAATGCCTCTTTTTTCTGTCTCTCTTGAAAGCGGCAAAACATGGACAAATGATTTCAGCCTGAAATTCACGCATTAAAATGCGCGTAATTATGTTCCCTGTTTTTTTTTATTTCAATACGGAACTTGTTCAAAGACTGAAGTTTCCTGACAACTCTGTTACGGCATATTGAAGTTAAATTTATTTTTATGTAAAATAATCAGCATGAAAAGGCGTTTAATTACTTCAGCTTTGCCGTATGTGAACAATGTTCCTCATCTTGGGAATTTAATTCAGGTTCTTTCTGCGGACGCCTTTGCGCGTTTTTGCAGGTTATACGGCTATGAGACGCTCTATGTTTGCGGTACGGATGAATACGGCACAGCAACTGAAAATAAAGCGGCGGAAGAAGGCATTTCTCCAAAAGAACTCTGCGATCGTTATCATACAATTCATAAGGATATTTACAGCTGGTTTAATATCGCTTTTGATAAATTCGGACGTACTTCCACTCCAATTCAAACCGAAGTAACACAGGATATTTTTCTTAAACTTGAAAAAGCGGGATTTATAATCGAAAAAACAATCGAGCAGTTTTATTGTTCCAGGTGCGAAAGATTCCTTGCGGACAGATATATACGCGGAAACTGCCCTGTTTGCGGTTCGCCGGAAGCAAGGGGAGATCAATGCGAAGCATGCGGAAAACTTTTGGATCCTACCGATTTAAAAGAGCCGCAATGTTCCGCCTGCGGGGAAATGCCTGCGCTTCAGAAAACAAATCATCTTTACATCGACCTTCCGGGAATCAAGGATAAACTTGAAACATGGATAAAATCCGCTTCCATAAAAGGTTTTTGGTCAAATAACGCTGTGCAGATGACACAGGCATGGATTCGCGACGGATTAAAAGAACGCGCAATAACAAGGGATTTAAAATGGGGAATTCCCGTGCCTTGCGATGGTTATGAAAAAAAAGTTTTTTATGTTTGGTTTGACGCTCCCATCGGGTATATTTCCATAACGGGAACCCTCGGAGAAGATATTTTAAAGGGAGAAAAAAAAGCCCCCGCGGGAAAAAACGTTCCGCAGTTTAAAACATGGCAGGATTTTACAAATTACTGGTGGAAGCGTCCTGAAGAAATTGAACTGTTTCAGTTTATCGGAAAAGACAACATTCCTTTTCATACCGTCATATTCCCGTCGAGTCTTTTGGGCAGCTCTGATAACTGGACAATGCTTCATCACATGTCAAGCTCTGAATATCTTAATTATGAAAATGGTAAATTTTCCAAATCAAGAGGCATAGGGGTTTTCGGCACTGACGCGATGGAAACTAAAATCCCCGCTGACGTATGGCGTTTTTATATTTTTTATAACCGGCCTGAAAAATCAGACTCCATGTTTACGTGGAAGGATTTTCAGGAAAAAGTAAACGGCGAACTTATAGGAAATTTGGGAAACCTTGTAAACAGAACACTTACATTCATTACGCGCTATTATGACGGCAGAATTCCTAACGGAAAAAGCGACAGCGCGTTATGGGATCAGGTGAGAAAGATTGAAGTTTCAATTGCTTCCAAACTAGACAGGGCAGAACTTCGGGACGCTCTCAGAGAGGTCTTTGAATTATCCTCACTTGCGAACAAGTACTTTCAGGACGCGCAGCCATGGAAGTTACGCAATGAAGATAAGGAAAAAGCCGCTTCTGTAATCCACGATCTTGCCTGCATTGTCAGGGATTTGTCCGTATTAATTGAACCATACCTTCCCCGGACAGCGGAAAAGATCGCTTCATTTTTCGGATTAAAACCCGGAGAGGATTTAAATTGGAGCAATATCGGGAAACCTGAAAGTTTAAAGGACGTGCAGATAACAAGCGAGGTTTTGTTTGCGAAACTTGAAGATGATTTTGTCGAAGCTCTGCGGGAAAAATATTCAGGAAGCCAAAAAGAAAGACAGGAAATAAAACCTTCATTTTCTTCAGTTGTTGATTTGCGTGTGGCTAAAATTGAAAAAGTCGAGAGGCATCCAAAAGCGGATAAGCTCTACATTGAACAGCTTGAAACCGGCGCCGGTCTTACAGGAATCCGCGAAGAGAGGCAGATTGTATCAGGTATTGTGCCTTTTTATACTGAGGAAGAACTGACAGGGAAAAAAATTATTATTGCGTACAATTTAAAACCAGCCAGGCTTCGGGGAATTGAATCTAAAGGGATGCTTCTTGCGGCAGGAGACAATATGGGAGTTGGACCAGACGGAGAAGCGATCCAGCGCGTTGAAGTACTGGATGCGCTTGATTGCCCGACAGGAACAAGACTTTTACCTGAGGGAGAAGAAGCGTCTGATGCTCCTTCAGAAATAGATATCGATACTTTTTTTTCATTCCCTATAACTGTAAAAGAAAATGAAGTGTTCTGCTGCGGGAAAAGATTATGCCTTAACGGAAAACCTCTGCGGACAAAAGTTATTTCTGACGGCGAAGTTCATTAGGAATAATGGAGTATATTAAAAAAATAACCTGTAATGATCCCGGTGTATGCAAAAAGACAGAATCTTTTCTTCAATCCCAGCAATGGGCGGAATTTAAATCCCGTTTTGGCTGGAAACCATTTGCTTTTTTAATCGAGTGGGAAGGTTACGGCGTTACTCCCTTATTGACGCTTTACCGCTGTATAGTACCTCGATTTTCATTTACATATATTCCGTGGGGACCGGAGCTTCCTGAAAATTTTCCCGCCGAATTCAGAACTGAAGCGCTGGAAGAATTAGCGTTAAAATTAAAACCTTTAATAATGCCTGACAATGTTTTTATCCGCTTTGAGCCTCCCTGGCTCATTAATGAAAAAGAAGACGCTTTACATATAGAAACTACCCTCAGACGCGCTTCTGCATCGGTTCAGCCGCCTGATACGGTTATTATCAATATTGATCCTTCATGCGAAGAAATCCTTAACAATATGAAACAAAAATGGCGATATAATATATCCCTTTCAGGGAAAAAAAATGTTAAGGTAAACTGCAGCCGGGATATAGAAACATTTTATAAATTATTAAAAGAAACCGCTCTCAGAGACGGAATAGCGGTTCACAGCATTGATTATTATAAAGCGCTTTTTGAAATTTTCGGCGATTTAAATTTGCGTTTATATATTGCAAGTCATGAAGACGATTATCTTGCTGCAATTGTCGTGCTGTTACGGGAAAAAACAGCGACCTATCTTTACGGAGCTTCCTCGAATAAAAAACGAAATTTCATGGCGGCGTATGCACTTCAGTGGAAAGCGATACAGGACGCCAAAAAAGCGGGGTGTCTTTACTACGATCTTTTCGGCATTCCTCCTGACGATGATCCCAACCATCCAATGGCGGGATTATACCGTTTTAAAACAGGTTTCGGAGGAAAAATAATTCACCGCACAGGCGCTTGGGATTATCCTGTCAAACCGGCTTTTTATTACATTTTTTATTTAGCCGAAAAATTACGAAAAAAAATAATGAATTTGAAAAAACAAAAACCCAAAAAAAATATCAATAAGGAAGCTGCCCAGAAACTGAAGTTTCAGGATAACTCCATTGAAACAAAAATAGAATAGCTTAGTATTTATTATTGATTAAATTATATAAAAAATTGTAGTGTTAACATAAGGAGTTTATATGGCATTTGCGTTAAATACCTATCCGATAACATACCGTTCAAAGTTTTCCGGCAACAAATGGAGCGGCGGGNATATAGAAAAACCGCATAAAACACCTGAAGAAGAACAGGCGATGAGTGAAAATGAACGCGAAGAATTACAGAATTCCCGCAATTTCTACGATGACATGCCCCTTGTAAGTTATACAACCCAGTACGGTCTTTCCTGTTTTGAAGGATTAAAAGCGCTTCCTCAAAAAAACGGAGGCTTCGCTCTGTTCCGTCCTGATAAAAACGCGGCGCGTTTTGCACGTTCCATGAAAGGGCTTTACATGCCGCCGTTCCCTGAAAAGGAATTTATGGAAGCGTGTATTCAAACCGTAAAAAGAAACGCGGCGCTTGGATTTAAACTTTCATATATGGACGAATGGGAAAAAGATTCCTTTATGACAGCCTCTTCGGTTTATATAAGACCTTTTACAATGTCAGAAGGCGGCATTGGAGTAAATCTGTCTCATGAGCCGTGGGTATATGTGATTAACACTCCTGTAAGCGCGTATTTTACTTCAGAAAATTCAAGCGCGGTTGTTTCAGAACGAATACGTGCAACTCCGAACGGGACCGGCTGGATAAAAGCATGTTCAAATTATGTGATGTCAGCTCTTGCAAAATCTGAAGCGATAAGAGAAGGCTATATGGAATGTATATTCCTTGATGCAGCATGCCGTAAATATATCGAGGAAGGATCATCCTGTAACATATTTTTTTATCTTAAATCAGGAGAACTTGTTACCCCCGAACTTGGCGATACAATACTTCCTGGTATCACAAGGGAAAGCGTCATTGAACTTGCACATGACAAAGGCGTTAATGTATGCGAACGAAAAATAACAATTGATGAAGCTTTAGATCAAACAAGAGAATGTTTTGTAACCGGAACTGCCGCGGGAGCTACGCCGCTTTCATCACTCACATACAAGGGTAAAAAAACGCTGTTCAACGAAGGAAAAATCGGCGAATTTACTTCTGAGATACGTGATATTCTTAAAGGTATTCAATACGGTAAGCTGCCTGATACAAAGGGCTGGCTTGTTCAGGTAATGTAAAATTGATATTTCTAATTACATAAAACTGTTTTACATCGATTTTTATATAACGGTTTAAAGTGGCGTAGATTAAAGGAAGATACAGGTATCCAGTTTTCATATTGGAGATATGGGGATTCGAACCCCAGGCCTATTGATTGCGAACCAATCGCTCTACCAACTGAGCTATATCCCCGGATTTTCAAAATTTAGCCGTATATAAAACATTAGTCAAGTGAACTTTTCCCAAAAACTGAATTTTTGGGAAATCCTTAAGTAACTTTTTTAAAACTGGTTTTTTTATTAATATAATGGTAGTATTTTAATTATGGATAATAAAGAAAATCAGGATTTAATAAAATTATTTACCAAACTTAGAGTAACGGACGTACGTGACGGAATGGATTGGATGGGGTATCACCATTATGGTTCTGTGGATTATTCAATTCGTCCGCTTTTTCGTCCTGAAACAAGCGTTATCGGTGTAGCCAGAACAGCCCGTTATATTCCCTATGAGGGACCTGTTCCGGCTCTTCCGCCCGATGAATACAGAAAATGGGTCAACATGTATTATACGGAAATCTGCAATGATCCTTGGAGTAAAGACATACAAATCGGTGATTTTATCTGTCTTGATGTTGCCGGCATTGATGTGGGGCTTTTGGGTTCAAATAACACGCTTCACTGCAAGAAGGCAGGCGCTGTCGGTTTTTTAACAAACGGCGGAGGAATACGCGATACCGACGAAGTAATCCTTCAGAAGATACATGTCTGGTCGAGGTTCATATCCCAGCCGATGGATCAGGCAAGAATCCGGTTTATTGAGAAAGATATTCCAATTGCTATCGGAGGCGTTGCTGTTTACCCTGGAGACGTGGTTGTCGGCGACGGAGACGGAGTTATTATAGTTCCCCGTAAAATAGCAAAAGACGTCGCAAAATACGCGTGGCAGGAGGCAAGCGCTGATAAAAAATCGAGGAAGCAATTATATATTGACCTTGGAATGCCGCTTGACGATACTGTCGAATGAGTTATAAATGCTGACTGAACGAACATCTATTAAAAATTTGATATTTATACGCCTTAACCCTGGGGACGATATTCTGGCTTCTCTTGAAGAAACCGCAAAATTGCATAATATCAAAAATGCTGTCATTATTAACGGTATAGGATCGGCAGTAAGTCATCATTTTCATGTTGTAGGCACAACGATAAATCCGCCGAGGAATGATTTTGTAAAAGGTCAAAAAGCATCAGACATTGTAAGTATTACAGGTTTTGTTATTGAAGGACGCGTTCATGCGCATATTGTCCACTCAGATACAGAAAACGCTTTTGGAGGTCATCTTCACCATGGAGTTGAAGTATTGACATTCGCAATTCTGACACTTGCCGAAGTTGATTATGATTTTACCGGCTTTGACAGTATAGGAAAAATTGAAGAATTGAGAGGTTAATTAACAATGAATGTTAAAAAGGGTTTATTCGGTTTTTTATTAATTGTATTTACCGGTTTTTCTCATGTAGACGCTCAGGAAAGCTATAATTATTATGCACTTGAATATTTTAAAAAAGGTCTGGAATGTCTTGTAAGCGGAGATTATGACAACGCGATTCTTAACTGTTCCCAGGTATTGATACGCGATCCCAACTCCGCAGTTACTTATACAATCCGCGCCAGATCATATTATGAAAAAGGCGATATGGCAAAGGCAATTGATGACTGTTCAAAAGCGATTAATATTGACAAAAATAATATCAGCGCGTTTATTATCCGCGCCAAGGCATACTTGGGCAGGAACGACAATACAAGAGCCGGAAGGGACTGGCTGACAGTGCTGAGGCTTGATCCGCATAATGCCGAAGCGAAACAGTTTTTGGAACAAGTGGAATAAACCCCTTTTAATGCTCTCTTGAAAAATATCACAAGATGTGGTATAAAACCCCTATCCGGTATGTCTTTTTATGACTCAGGTTTAAAATTTACGTGTAAACGCTGTTCTACATGCTGCCGTTATGATGCAGGTTTCGTGTTTCTTTCCGAAAGTGATTTGGATAAGCTGACATCAGAGATGAAAATGAACAGAAACAATTTTATTGATATGTATTGCCGTTGGATTAAAGATAAGAACGGGAAGGATGTGCTTTCGCTGAGGGAAAAACCGAATAAGGATTGCATATTATGGGATCGCGGCTGTATTGTTTACATCCAGCGTCCTTTACAATGCAAAACATTTCCTTTCTGGGATTCCGTTGTTTCTTCGCGAGCTGCCTGGAATATGGCGGCTTCCGGGNGTCCAGGAATGAATTACGGCGAAATACATTCGGGAAAATCAATAGATGAATATATCCAGATGCGTAACTCTGAAACGATTATAAACAGGCAAAGGGGATTAAAATGAAAATCCATTTTTGGGGTGTACGCGGTTCAATTCCTTCTCCGGCGTCTCCCGGACGCGTTAAAAGCAAAATTTCCGCCATTCTGGAACAGGTTACGCCCGAAGATATTATTGACGCCGAAAGCCGTGAAAAATTTCTGGCAGGGCTTCCTCCCTGGCTTTTCGGAACGGTAGGAGGAAACAGTCCCTGTATAAGCGTAACTTTTGATGATCCTAAAGATTGTATTGTTTTTGACTGCGGTTCAGGAATAAGAGAACTTGGCGTTGCGCAGTTAAATGAAAAAAAGAAAGCTTCGAATTTTCACATATTTCTTTCTCATTTTCACTGGGATCATATACAGGGGCTTCCTTTTTTCCCCCAATGTTACAATCCTTCAGTAAATGTTGATTTTTATTCGCCTTTTTCCGGTTTGGAAAGTATCCTTAGCGGGCAGATGGTTCAGCCGTATTTTCCTGTTCATATGGGCATAATGGGAGCGAAAAAAAGCTATCATTTACTGGAAAAAGAGATAAAAATTGCCGGATGTACCATCAGTTTCAAAAAAATGAATCATCCAGGGGATTCATATTCATTTTGCGTAAATGAAAACGGAAAGAGGATAATTTACGCTACAGATACAGAACTTACTTCAGGTGATTTTACCGATAACGGTGAGAACACAGCTTTTTTCAGGGATGCGGATTTGATTATAATTGACTGCCAATATACATTGGGCGAAGCAGTTGACAAATACAATTGGGGACACAGCGCATTCAGCCTGGCTGTAGACTTTGCAGCTAACTGGAAAATAAAACATATGGTAATGTTTCATCATGATCCTGCATATGATGACAGTAAACTTTACGGTATTTTACAATCTGCAAGGTGGTATCTTGAAAGAATGAATTTCAAGGGAATCGAGATAACTCTGGCTTACGAAGGCCTGGAAATTATTATCTGACAGGGGAACTCATTGCCCGGCAATAAAAAAACAAATATCATTAACAAAATAATAAAGATAATCGCCGTTCTTTTTGCCTTCACAATTACGGTATTTGTGGTTCTTACAGGCGTAATAATTTATTTTAATTCTCCTTTACATCCTGATAAAATGCCGCAGATTGCAGATGAAATAGACGGTGTAAGGAAAACGGAAGACGGCGCGTATCTTGTTGATATACGCAGGGGAGAGAGTTCCCAGTCAGCCGGAATGCGGCTTGAGAGGGCAGGGCTTATAAAAAACAGATACCTGTGGAATCTTCTTTGCCGCGTAAATAAAGAACATATTAAAAACGGAACTTATAAAATTGAAATACCTGTAAATATGCTCGCTGTTCATAGTCTTTTGGTTTCGGGAAAACAAATTCTTTATAAAGTCACAATTCCGGAGGGTGTAACGCTCAGTAAAATTGCAAAAATACTTGAAGAGGCGGATATCTGTTCAGCGGAGGATTTTCTTGTCAGCGCTAGAGATCCTCAAATTATTAATGAATACCGCATTCCTGACGCTTCTTCGATGGAAGGTTATCTTTTTCCTGATACATATTTATTTCCTGCAGGTTTTCCGGCAAAGAAAGTTGTCAGTACAATGGCGGATAATTTCTATAAAAGAATCGTTAACATCGAACCTTTGGCGGTTAACATAAGTTCGCGGGAACTTAACGATAAGGTGATACTTGCCTCAATTGTGGAGCGCGAATACCGGATTTACGATGAAGCACCGCTTATGGCTGGAGTTTTTTACAACCGTCTTCGCATCAATATGGCTCTTCAGTCATGCGCGACAGTTGAGTATATTATTACAGAGATTCAGGGTAAACCTCACCCGTCTGTCATTTATAATCAGGACCTTGAAATCCGCGATCCGTACAATACTTACATAAGGGCGGGTCTGCCTCCTGGTCCAATTTCTGCACCCGGAGCCGTTGCGTTACGTGCAGTTTTTTTTCCGGAAAAAAGCGAGTTTTTCTATTTCCGTTTAAATGACAGGAATAGCGGTAAACATTATTTTTCAAAAACACTGGATGAACATATAAAAGCCGGTCAGCTATTTACAAAAAGCCAGTCATAAGCGTGAAAATATGGCTTTAATTTCCAAAGTAACCATACAGGAAGTAAACAACCGTCTTGACGCAATCGCTGTCGCTGGAGATTATATCCGTCTTGAAAAAAAAAGCGGACGCTGGTGGGGAAGATGCCCTTTTCATGCCGGAGGACAGGAGAAAACCCCTTCTTTCAAAGTTGATCCTGATTTAAAAATGTACCACTGTTTTGGCTGTAACAAAGGCGGCAGTATTATCAGTTTTGTTATGGAAATGGAAAATATATCCTATCCTGAAGCGATTAAAAATCTTGCGAAAAAAATAGGTATCCAGATTATTTATGAAGAAGGAATCGTGAGTGAAGAAGAAAATAATGAAAATATTACCGTAAAGGAAGAACTTTATGAATTATATAAAAGAACGGCAGTAACTTTTACTCACTTTCTGCTGGAAAAACCTGAAGGGCAGGATGCTTTGAAATACCTTGGAGACAGGGGAATTACTAAAGAAATAATTAACATTTTTAGACTCGGTTTTTCCCCTGTAAACAGGGATTTCCTGCATAAATTCCTGAAGCAAAAAGGTTATTCAGACGAGTTTCTTGTTAGGTCGGGTCTTTTTTCCGCAAAATATAAAACAATCCCGCTTTTTACAGGCAGGCTGATGTTTCCAATAACAGACAGACAGGGAAAAACAGTCGCTTTTGGCGGCAGAACGCTGCCAAGCGCAGTTCAAAACGACGGCAATGAACCTCCAAAATACATCAATTCACCTGAAACTGAGATATATAAAAAAGGGCAGACTCTCTTTGCGCTTGATTTGGCAAAACCTGAAATGAGAAAAACAAAAAGAGTTTTTCTGGCTGAGGGGTACATGGATGTAATTGCGCTTCATCAGGCAGGGGTTGCCAACTCTGTAGCACCGCTTGGAACTGCTTTTACAGATGATCAAGCCCGGTTTTTAAACCGCTGGGTCGAAAAAATAATATTAATTCTTGATAATGATGAAGCCGGGAAACAGGCTGCTTATAAAGCAATTCTTACATGCAAAAGAAACGGTCTTTCCTGCCTTCTTGTAAATCAGACTGAAGCTTTAAAAATGGAAACAGGAGATAAAAATAATGACAATTTCAAGGATCCAGCGGATATTTTAAAAGAATTTGGCTCACAGATATTGAAAAAGATATTAAATTATACTATAAATGACTTTGAATATCTGATTTCCCTCGGTCTTTCAAAATTTGGATCCGGGGGCAGCAAAAACCGCGCAGCGGAATTTTTATTTCCGTATTTTGAAGCGTTGGATTCTGAAGTAGAACGTAATGATTGTATCTATAAAGCAGCGGATTCCATACGAACAGATCGTAATTCGGTTCAAAAGGATTATATAAACTGGAAAAAGGAAGGTTATTCATCACGATTTTCAGATAACGGGAAGCAGGCAGGTTTTAATGAAAGTCCAATTCGCAGAAACGCCGAACTCGTGCTGCTTACCGCAGTAGCGGTAAATATGGAAATTTATCCTGAGTTTCGCGCAGCTCTGGAAATAAATGAAATTCATGATCAGTATGCGAAAGAACTTTTTATCGCATTGGAAGAATGTTTTCAATACGGCGAGACGGGTATGGATTCCCTTTTATCCAGGATTAAAAGAGAATCGCTTAAGGATTTCATTATTAACAACGGGGATTCACCTGAGTTCAGGGGAGGTTTGACTTCGAATAAATTGATGGAGGATGGAATAAGGGAAATAAAGAAAAACAAGCTTCGGAAAAGGCTGACAGAAATAGGCGCGGAAATTCGTCAAATCGAAAGAAGCGGCGATGACGATTTATTAAATGAAAATATCAATGATCTGCTGGAAGAAAAAAAAAAGATAGATATTCAAATAAGGAGTGTTTAAGGAAAACGATGTTGCAATTCATTAACAATTTAAAAATTAAAAAAGTATCGCCTCTTGGAAAGTACTTCAGCAAAAAACCAAAACAAAAAATTAACATAAGAAAACAGCCGGAAGCTGACATTGTAGAAAATGTAATTTCTTCCGCAGATACAATTTCCATGGATCAATCAATTTCCGACCCTGCCATTATCAAGCTTCTTGAATATGCAAAAACAAAGAAAACGCTTTCTTACGAAGAGTTGTCTGATTTCCTGCCCGAACATATAACAAACTCTGACAGAATTGAACAGGTGCTCGCGCTTCTTGAAGCGCATAATGTTCAGCTTATTGAAGCTGAAGAGGATGAAAATGAACCTCAAAAAGGACCGGAAAACACCAAGAAGAAATCAACCGCCGCAAGCGATAAAGATTCTTCGTTAGTTGACGATCCAATCAGATTATACCTGCGTGAAATAGGAAGGGAGCATCTATTAACCGCAGAGCAGGAGATTGAGCTTTCAAAGCAGATGGAAGAAGGTGAAAACATTATTAAAACCGTTATTAAAAAATCGGGAATGATTATACCTGAATTCTACCAGATTGCGCAGAAAGCTTTCTCCAAAAAGGACATGAGGGAATTAAATCTGACAAAGAAAGAAATTACAGAGCACATGACTGAATACCGCAGGTTAAACCAGTTTTACAGGGAAACTTTGCGTACGATTCAGTCAGATCTTAAAAATTATATGGAATTAAAAAAACAGCTTATCTCAAAGGACATGGATTATCTTGAAGATAAAGAATGTACGGTCATCAGAAAACGAATCATGAAAACCGTCAGAAATACACAGATTCATCCTGATGAAATCCAGGTATTCTCTGATAAATTTATCCAGGCATCAAGGAAAATAAAACGGTACATAAAGGAGCAGGAAAGACTTGAAAAACACCTTAAAGTAACTTCCCCGAGAGAACTTCGCACATTGGGACGCTTTTTAACAATCAAGGATGAACGGGAAAAACTTGAAGATGAACTTGGGCTTTCATCGGAAGAAATAAAAGAAAAAATTAAACTTATTCAGGTAACGCAAAAGAAAATGCGATCCCTTGAAGCGGAATTTGAAGAGCCGATTGAAAATATAAATCAGATGGCGAGTGAAATTTTTCACGGCAGAATTCTCATGAAAAACGCCAAAGACAAGCTTATCAGGGCGAATTTACGCCTTGTTGTATCGATTGCAAAAAAATATACAAACAGGGGCCTTCACTTTTTTGATCTTGTGCAGGAAGGAAACATTGGTCTTATAAAAGCCGTAGAAAAATTTGAATACCAGAAAGGTTTTAAATTTTCAACTTACGCCACGTGGTGGATAAGACAAGCCATAACAAGGTCAATTTCCGATCAGGCGCGCACTATCCGGGTACCTGTTCACATGATTGAACAAATTAACAAGGTTGTACGGGAATCAAGACAACTGTTACAAACGCTCGGACGCGAGCCGACTGATGAGGAAATTGCAGAAAAACTCGGCTGGACCGCAATCAGGGTAAAATCGGTCAAGAATGTAGCGCGCGAACCTATAAGCCTTGAAACGCCGATTGGAGAAGAAGAAGATTCGCTTCTTGGAGATTTTATTGAAGATAAAGATGTGGAAAATCCGGCAAATCAAACCGCTTTTAAAGTCTTGCAGGAACAGCTCGGAGGGGTGCTGTCCACGCTTCCTGCTCGTGAACAGGAAGTTTTAAAAATGCGTTTTGGTCTTGATGACGGTTACTCGCTTACTCTAGAAGAAGTTGGATTGTATTTTAACGTAACGCGTGAAAGAATAAGACAGATAGAGGCAAAAGCGCTGCGCCGTCTGCGGCATCCAAAGAGAAGCCGCAGGCTTAAAGATTATCTTGATCATTAAGGAGGGAGTATGGTTACTGAAAATGATTTGAATAAACTGCGTTCTTTACAGGATATTATTTATGAAAAGATCGGTCTTGAAAAGGAAATTCAGGAGATTCCAAAACTTTTGGGAACTCAGGAAGAACTTCTAAACAGGATAAAAAGGACTTTTATCGAGAAAAATCAGGAATACGAAAAAATAAAATCAGAAGAAATTGAGTTAAAAAACAGGCTTGCTGAAGCTGAAATTACAAGGGAAAAGTCCGAAAAAAACATGGATGTTGTCAGTACTCAAAGAGAATACGAAGCTCTGGACAAGGAAATACGCGATGCATCAGAAAAAGAACAGCAATACAGAAAAGACCTTCAAAACAGGGAAAGAATTCTTTTTGAGCTTGATGAGCAGATAAAACAGCAAACTGCGCTTATTGAACAGCAGGAAAAGGAGCTTGAAGAACGCAGAAAAAAAATTGAAGCGGAAATTAGTGACAAACAAAAACAGATAGAAACTCTTCGCAAAAAAGAAGATAAATTAACAGAGAATCTTGATACCGAAGTTGTTTTTAAATTTGAAAGAATCATCAAGAATAAAATGGGTATTGGCATTGTCGCCATCAAGGGAAATGTATGCATGGGCTGCCATATGATTTTACCTGTTCAGTTTGCAAATGAGGTGCGCATTGGAGAAGATTTTATTTTCTGTCCTTATTGTTCACGAATTCTATTCTATGAGGAATCAATTGAAGGAGAAGAAGATTTCTTCAACACCGAGGATACGGGTTCTCTTTCCGATCTTGACGAAATGGACGAAGATGATAATGATGAAGACGAAAACGAGGAAGAAGACGAGGAAGAGAAAGTAAACATTGAATATGAAGAGTGAGTAAACGATGAACCAGGCTGCCGCTTGACCGTTAAAATTATTTTAAGCGATCAGGAGGAAAGTCCGGGCTCCGCAGGGCATGATGCCGGGTAATCCCCGGGTCTGGGTGTTAAAACGCAGCGCGTTTGGATGCTCAGAACAGACAGCGCAACAGAAAGTATACCGTCTTACCTGACCGTTTAAAATGTTAATACAAACTAAAACTATATTGGTTATTAACATTTTAAACGGTCAGGTAAGGTAAGGGTGAAATAGCGGAGTAAGAGCCCGCTTCGTCATTGGTAACAATGACGTAAAAATTCCGGTTATTTAATCAACCGGGATACGGCAAGCCTCATCAGGAGCAAAGTCAAACAGCGTTATGAATGGTTTTTCCATTCGCACCCGGCTGCCCGCCGGATTTAACGCGGGTAGACTGCAAAAAAGCGCCGGAAACGGTTCTTTAAGACAGATGGCAGCAGTGAAGGTCTCAAAATTGGATAACTTCACTGGAGTTTTACTGTGTGAAACTCCAAATTAAAAGGGTTTAAACTTTTTTAATACAGAACCCGGCTTATGGTTCATCGTATTTTTATTAAATTTTATAATTATTGACACTTAACTTTTTTTTCTATAGTATTTTAAGCCAGAAATGCATAATCACAAATACAAGCCGCACCGCGGACGTAAAGTATTTATACTCAAAGGATTTCATACTCTGGTCGCTGTTTTAGTAATTATTTTGGCAACAACAGCGTCAATAATCATTATTTCCAGGATAAAAAGCGGGATTAACAATGAAAAACGTGAAATACTGCGTTTATGGAATTCCGGTGAATATGAACAGGCGTTTATTTCAAGCAAGGATGCGCTTTTTCAAAAACCAACTGACAATTTCCTTCTTACAATTAACGGCTTTTCCGCTTTTCAGCTTGGGATTTCCCAGATTAACAGCCAAAATATGCTTTCTTTCATTGATGAATGCATTTTTTCATTAAGAAAGGCGTTAATAAAAAAAGAATCTTCCGGTGACGGACGTATTTATTATGTCCTTGGAAAAGCCTATGGATATAAAGGCAATGAATATTCTGACCTGGCGGTTAAATATTTGTTAATGTCGGATAACGCTGGTTTTGCAGCGCCTGACATACCTGAATATCTTGGGCTTGCGTATGCAGCTTTCGGCGATTACAGAAACAGTGTTGCCTCGTTTTCAAAAGCCTTTACTTCAGGTGCTGAGCCGTCGGATGCGCTGCTGCTGTCCATAGCGCGTTCATATATGGCAATGGAAGAATACGATACGGCAACAGGGTATTTAAAAAGGTGTATTGAAATTTCACCGGATTCAAATTCAATTGTCACCGCACGCCTTCTGTTAGCTGAAATTTGCAAATTAACAGGCGACTATGAAAACGCAGAAGCTCAGTATTTCATAACACTGGCTGATTTCGGAGAAAATGCCGAAGTTCATTATCAACTTGGCGAATTGTATAATTTACAGGGTAATACAACAAGAGCAAGAGCCGAATGGAGGCTTGCATACAGGTTAAATCCGGCTCATTCAAACGCAAGAGTAAGGTTGAATATTTAACGGAGGGGAGAATATGTTTGGCAGTATGTCATCGGATTTTGGCATTGATTTGGGTACTTGTAATACTCTTATTTATATAAAAGGCAGGGGAATAGTTTTAAATGAGCCTTCCGTTGTAGCAGTTGAGCGCGGCACAAAAAGAATTGTAGCGGTAGGCACCGATGCAAAGAGAATGCTCTGGAAAACCCCTGAAAATATTATCGCGATAAGACCGATGCGCGACGGAGTAATTGCAGACATTGAATCAACAGAAAAAATGATTCGTTATTTTATTTACAGGGTTTTTCCCCGTTATCGTTTTATAAAGCCAAGAATGGTAATAGGAGTTCCCTCCTGTATAACCGAAGTAGAGCGGCGCGCTGTTGAAGAAAGCGCGTATAAATCAGGCGCAAGAGAAGTAATTATTATAGAGGAAAGCCTCGCCGCAGCTATTGGAGCGGATATTCCCATCAGAGAGCCTGCAGGACACATGATTTGCGATATTGGCGGAGGTACGACCGAAATCTCTGTTATCTCACTCGGAGGAATGGTAGTAACAAATGCCATACGCATTGGCGGAGATGAGTTTGATGAGTCAATTATAAAACATGTTAAAAGCGTACACAACCTTGTCATAGGCGAACAAATGGCGGAGAAACTCAAAATAGAAATTGGGAATGCAACCCCTGATAAAGTAATTGAAAAAATGGAAGTAAAGGGAAATGATGCTATAACAGGACTTCCGCGCAAACTGGAAATTGATTCAATTGAGGTTCGTGAAGCGCTAAAAGATCCGATAACCGCAATAGTAGATGAAATAAAAGTAACTTTCGGCAAAACGCCGCCTGAACTTGCAGCTGACATAGTTGATCGCGGAATTGTTATGACAGGAGGTGGTTCTCTTTTAAAAGGACTGGACAAGCTTATTGCAAAGGAAACAGGAGTTCCAGCCATAATTGCCGATCAACCGGAAAATTGCGTTGCTCTTGGAGCAGGCAAATATTTTGAATATATGAAAGGCGCAGATTTATCGCAAAGCATTTATGACAGATTAAACGGCTAAAACATGCGCAAGAGAATTTTCGGCGCATTTTCGCGAAAGAAGAGCGGAAAATCGCCGGCTAAGCAAATAAATTCAACTGTTTATGTTTTTTCTTCTCTGGTTTTGGTATCTGTTTTATTGCTTATGTTTTCAAGTACAAGTTTTATTATTAATGCAAAAAATTCAGGTTTATCGATTTTCTTTGGGGTTAGGGGAGGAATAAACGAGGTAACTTCTTTTATATCAAGGACAATACTTTCTGTAAGCGAACTGACGGAATTAAGAAAACAACACACGCTTTTAATCAGCCAGCTTGAACGTTTCGAGGAAATTCAACGCAGCAATGTTGAAATATACCAGGAAAATATCAGACTCAGACAGCAGCTTGATTTTTCAAGAACCATGCGCTACAGGCATATACCTGCAAAAATTTCCGGACGGGATCCAAATAATCTTTTTTCCGCTTTGGTAATAAACAAAGGCAGTTATTCAGGAATTTCGAATAACATGGCTGTTGTCGCATGGCAGGACGGTATTCATGCGCTTGTCGGAAAAGTAATACAAACCGGCATATTTGAAAGCCTTGTAATGCCGGTTTTTGACATCAACTCGCAGGTTTCTTCTCGCCTATCCGTTTCCCGTTATGAAGGAATTGTGGAAGGGCAGGGAAGTTCAGAAACATCCCTGTTAATGCGTTTTATTCCCAAACGCGCAAGAAATGAAATCAATATCGGCGATATAATTATTTCAAGCGGTATGGGGGGAATAATTCCCGCAGATATAAATATAGGGCGCGTCAGCGGCATTAATGTTCCTGAATATGAAAATACACTGTATGTTGATGTTATACCGATTATTGATTTTTCAAGGCTTGAATATGTTTTTGTAATAGAAGCCGAAGCGGCTGATGATAAAGAAAGTGAAGAATATCAATATATTAAATCTGAAATATTTCAGGATTTTAATCATGATTAGATGTATTATTCTGACAGTAATATTATGCATACTGGCAGGGCTTCTGCAGTCAACAGTCATTTCACAAATCGCCTTTTTTAATGTTATTCCGGATCTCGCATTATGCATTCTGGTTTATTCCGCTTATATTAACGGAACGATGAGCGGACAAATTTCAGGTTTTCTGTCGGGATTGTTCCTTGATTTTCTTTCCGCGTCTCCGCTTGGATTAAACTGTCTTGTCAGAACATTAATAGGCGCGCTTGCGGGAATATTTAAGGGAACCCTTTTCCTTGATACGTTTTTTATGCCCGTGATTCTGTGCGCAACAGCAACAATAATAAAATCAGTAATTATTATGTTACTTCATATTTTTTTCGGTTCGTCTGTACCGTCTTATTCATTTACATCATTTTTCTTATGGATTGAAATCGGACTTAACTGCCTGAGTGCGCCGCTTTTATTCCTAATCTTAAAACAGATAAAACCTCTTTCTGCAGGAAGGAGTTAATTCAATGTTTACAGATCAAGGATTGCGGATAAATGTTTTAAGAATAATTTTAATTTTTATTTTCACTATTTACAGCATCAGGCTTTTTGGAATGCAGATATTATCGGGGGAAATATATCTTACTCGCGCACAGGATATTTCAAGACGTACTTACTCCATTCCCACGCAAAGGGGAGAAATCTTTGATCGTAATAGAACAAGAGCGCTTGCAATTAACAGGGATTCCTTCGGCGTGAGCATAACACCCGCAGAAGTTCCGCGCGGAAAAATGGACGGAGTAATTGAAACTATATCGCCGATACTCGGTATTTCTCCCAATGAAATCAGAGATAAACTTCCAAGCCAGTATATCCAGCTTTACCAGCCTTTGGAAATTGCATCAAATGTATCGTTTTCGGTCATAGCCTCGCTTGCCGAGAGAAAAAATGAACTACCGGGCGTTTCGTGGCAAAGTAAATTCATACGCAATTACAGTGATCTGGGAAGTCTTTCCCATGTAATTGGCTATGTTGGCGACATAACCCGCGATGAACTTACAACTTTATACAACCTTGGTTATCAGCAGGGAGACGTTATCGGCAAAGCAGGAATAGAAAGACAGTATGATGAGCTCTTGCGGGGCAGACAGGGATGGGAAACAAGAACTGTTGATTCAAGAGGCAGGCATATAACCGGACGTGAAAATGTTATACGCCAGCCTCCTGAAATGGGAAAAAATTTAATTCTGACAATCGATCTGGACCTGCAGACTCTTGTAGAAAAAGCATTGGGACCGAGGATAGGCTCCGCTCTTGTTATACGTCCTTCAACAGGTGAAATTCTTGCCATGGTTTCTTATCCCTGGTACGATCCGAATATTTTTACAGAAAGACTTCCTTCCGATTACCGTGCGCTTATAGACGATCCCAACAAACCGCTTATAAACCGCACAATTCAGTCAAATTACCCTCCGGCATCGACATTCAAAATTATAATGACAACGGGTGTTTTATCTGAGAATGTGTTCCCCGGAGATCAAACGATTCTGTGCCGCGGGGTCATCAATTACGGCAATCGTGACTGGAACTGTCATATTAAAACCGGTCATGGCAGGTTGAATTTAAGAGGCGGCATAGCGCAGTCATGCAACATTTTTTACTGGACAATAGGGAGGGATTATCTGGGGATTGAAAGAATAGTCTCCTATGCTATTGAATACGGTTACGGTGAAATTACAGGCGTCGATCTTCCCGGAGAGATTCCAGGATTTATTCCTACGCCGCAATGGAAAGAACGCCGCTTCCATGAAAGATGGGCAGGAGGCGATACCATGAACACGTCGATAGGGCAGGGATATACTCTTGTCACTCCCATTCAAATGGCGAATATGGTTTGCATGGTTGTGAATAACGGAAAAGTTTTTAAGCCTCATATTCTTAAAGAAGTGCGCGATCCTAACACAAATGTAATAGAAAGTTTCGTCATTCCGGAATTACTTCATGAGAGCAGCATAAGCCCTGAAGTTTTTGCAGGTGTACGGCAGGATATGAGAGCCGTAATAAGGGAAGGTACAGCAGTATATCCGATGAATATCAGAACAGTTGAAATTGCGGGAAAAACCGGTACAGGAGAAGCCGGTTTTACAGATCGCTGGCATTCATGGTTTACCGCCTACGCTCCGTATAACAGCACAAATCCTGACGAGATGATCGTGCTGTCAATAATTGTGGAAGCGGTCAATACATGGGAATGGTGGGCGCCTTATGCATCCGCAATTATTTTTCAGGGACATTTTGCAAAGCAGGATTACGATACGGCAGTACGCGCTCTTGGCTTCCAGTACCTTATGCCGGTACAGGGACGGGTTGAATGAAATATAATGATTTATTTAAAATTGATTTTTTTATTTTAATTCCGGTATTAATCCTGCTTGTTTTGGGTATTTTATTTATTTATTCTTCAGGAATAACTCATGAAGGAGTTCAAATATCAAATGAGTACTTTCGGCAGATTATTTGGGCTTCTTTGGGTCTTGTTATTGCAATTACCATTTCAATGATAAGTTACCGAAGGCTGTACGGCATCTCTCTTTATGTTTATTTAATTTCCCTTTTACCCCTTGTTTATACATTAATTTTCGGCAGAGCTGTTTATTCAGCAGCCCGCTGGCTTCGAATAGGTTCTGTCGGAATACAAATGTCGGAAATTGTAAAAATAACAGTTATCATTCTTCTTGCGCGTTATCTCTCTGATACGGATCACAACAGAAATTCTTTTTCACGTTTTACGACAAGCTGTGTTATTGTTTTTTTACCGATGGGTATAGTTCTTCTTCAGCCTGATCTCGGAACAGCGCTTGTATTTGTGGCTATACTGCTGACAATGACATTTTTGGCCGGAGTTTCAATGCGCTATATCGCGTTTATGGTTTCATGTATCGTTTGTACAGGAATTTTTCTTTTTTTGCCATTATGGCAAACATATATTTTACAAAAATCAATTCCAATTCTTGCGGTTCTTGTAAACCGGAGAGTAGTTATTATTGTTTCATTGTTTCTTCTGTTTATTACGGCAGTTGCGTTTTTTGGATACAGAAAATACAAGAAGAGATACTTTTACTGGGCTTGTTACGCCTCCTCTGTCAGCGTGCTTTCGATTTTATCTTCATATGCTGCTCGTCTTGTACTTAAAAATTATCAGCTGATGCGTCTTATTGTTTTTCTTGATCCAAATGTAGATCCAAGAGGCGCAGGCTGGAATATTATTCAATCAGTGACAGCCATTGGAGCGGGAGGGCTTACAGGCAGAGGTTATTTACAGGGGACGCAAAGTCATTATCAGTTTCTGCCGGAACAAAGTACCGATTTTATTTTTTCAATTTTCTCTGAAGAGGTTGGTTTTTTGGGAGGATTTGCGGTCTTTACGCTCTTTCTGATTATTTTAATCCGTATTCTGTTTACAATGAAAACGACGGTAGATCCGTTCGCTAAATATATTTGCGCAGGGTTTCTTGGCATGTTCAGTTTTCATTTTATTATCAATGTCGGAATGACAATGGGAATTATGCCTATAACGGGCATTCCGCTTTTATTCATGTCATACGGCGGTTCCGCCTTAATATCTGCAATGATCGGAGTCGGTCTTATTATGAGCATTTATGTAAGAAGGTACGATCGTTGATAAATAAAACGCAGGTGATGTATATTGATCCTGTTTCGGAATTCGGCGGACTTCTTTTAAATGTTGATAAACCCGGACGTTATACCGGCGGCGAATACGGCATACTTTCAGACAAAGAGGCAGTTTTTCAAACCTTGATTGCTTTTCCGGATCTTTATGAAATCGGGATGGCTAATCATGCGCTGAAGATTCTTTACAACCGGCTTAACCGTATGGAAAATATTTCCTGTGATCGCTGTTTCGCTCCGGCTCCCGATTATGAAAAACTATTACGCGAAAAGAGAATTCCTCTTTACGGTCTTGACACAGGAATTGCCCTTGGCTGCCTTGATATGCTGATGTTTACTATAGGTTATGAGCTTGGACTTGGCGGCGTTTTTTTAATGCTTGATGTTTCTTCCATTCCGCTTCGCTGCACAGACAGAACAGAGGAGCATCCTGTTGTGATTGCAGGCGGACCTGCGATTTCCAATCCGCTTCCTTACTCGCCATTTATCGACGCTTTCTGGATTGGAGAAGCTGAAGAAGGATTTTTTGATTTAGCGGAAGAACTTGCCGAATTGAAAATAAAAAAGCAGGGCAGAGCAGTCATTCTTGAAAAAATAAAAAATCATCCCAATATGTGGACATACGGAAAGGAAAAAGCGGTACGCGCTGTATACTCAGGCTTTGCCACCGATGCACTGGCAGATATATTTCCCCTGCCAAGCATGAAAATAATTCAACATCACGGAATGGCTGAAATTATGCGCGGCTGTCCCAACGGCTGCCGTTTTTGCCATGCAGGTTTCTGGTACAGACCAATGAGGCAGAAAAACAGGGAAGCGGTTATATCCCAGGTAAATGAACTTGTCACAAAGGGAGGCTGGCATGAAATAAGTTTATCCTCTCTTTCTTCAGGAGATTATAACGGCATTAATGAACTTGTAAATGATTTAAATAATCAATTTACTTTGCATAATGTCTCTTTCCAGATGCCCTCGCTTAAAGTTTCCGGTTTTTCACTGGAGCTTATAGAAAAAATTTCAGTTACAAGAAAAAGCTCTCTCACTTTTGCGGTTGAAACACCTGATAACATGTGGCAAAAGGCAATTAATAAAGAAGTAACACGGGAATCTGTGACTGCTATTCTTGAAGAAGCAAAAAAAAGGGGCTGGAAAAGCGCCAAGTTTTATTTCATGATAGGTCTTCCGCCGTCGGCAGCATTAAATGAAGAAGAGGAAATAGTTGATTTCATAATTGATGTTGGAAGAAGGACACGTCTTGTCTTTAACATCAGCATCGGCATTTTTATTCCAAAGCCTCATACGCCATACCAGCGGACATCCCAGATTGACAGTTTGGAAGCTTCAAAAAAAATTGACTACATACGTAGTAAGCTAAAACCGCTTGGACATAAGATAAGTTTTTCTAATCAGCTTATTTCCAGGATTGAAGGATTGCTGAGCACAGGTGATGAAAGAGCCGGTTATTATTTTGAAAAAGCCTACAAAGAAGGGAGCAGACTTGATGCATGGGATGAATTTATTAACAGGGATATATGGCAAAATATAATAAATGAGAATAGTTCGTTTATCAGTGAAATTTCAGATGAAAAAAATAAATTATCGTGGAAAAATATTGATTCATGTATAGATAAAAATTTTTTTGAAGATGAATTCAAAAAATCTGGAAAATGCGCATTAACGAATAAATGTCATGAAAAATGCAGAAAATGCGGGATTTGCGGCAAAAATATATCAGTAATTAAGAATGAATTAACAATTGTTAACCATGATATAAAACCCGTTAACATAATTAAAGAAAAAAGCGATCCTGGGATTTTCAGAATCCTTTTCAATTTTGAAAAAATCAATAGTGCGGTTTATCACGGCCATTTAAGTTTAATTGAGATTTTTTCTTCAGCATTCAGGCGAGGCGGTATACCAGTCAAATTTACAAAGGGTTATAATCCGCTGACAAAAATGGAATTCGCGTCTACATTGTCAACTGGCGTTAGCGCAGATTGCGAATACGCGTCAATTGATTTTAATGAAGATATTAATCCTTCGTATTTTCTTGAAAAGATGAATTATTGTTTTCCGCAAGGTATTTCAATAAAAAATGCTGAATGTTTTTATATCCATACAGGAATTAAGAAACATTCATTATCATCTTTGTTATGGGGATTTGCATATCAAAATTCTGAAAAAAAAATTGATTATGTAAACTCTGAAAATGAAAAATTATACAGACAGGAGCAATTTAAAAATTATTCTGATAAAAGAGCCGCTTTATTCCATTTAAAAAGAAAGGAAGTACTTGCGCGAAATATCAAAACCGACGCTCAAACAGAATGGATATCTTATTTTGACGCCTACAGGTTTTTATACGGGAAACATTAGTAGACAGAATATACATTATGATTAGTAAAAAATCCACGTTTTTTTGGTTAAAGAAAAAGAATTATCATGCTTCAGGGAGAATAAAAACGCCGATATGTGTTGGCTTACTGTATACAGGCGTGAAATTGGAAGGATTTGTGCCAATCGCGGCAATATACATTGATACATAAGCGTATTGCCCGTCCTGATGCCCTGCCACATCGGCGTTGATATTAATGTTTGAGTTTTCCGGCAGGCGAAGTTCGTATGTATTTTGAAATGAGAGATTTTCTATGGGCTGAGGTGATATCAGTTTTCTGGAACGGCGAAGCTGGATTTCCTGACCATCGTCAATTGTCACAATAGGATAACCGCCTGTAACAACCGGAAATCGGATATAAAGAGTCCCTCCGGTTTTCGGCAAAATACTTGCTATTTCTCCTCCGTAAAATTCAAGTTCAAAATAATTCCTGTTCCTGAATGTATTCAATGAAATAATAGATGATGTGTTCGCCGGATTTGTGAACTGGGAAAACGCGTTGTAATCGGACACTAATGCTGAACTGATTTGATTCATCGCAGTTGACGATGTTACATACTCTGTGCTGATATAAATGCGGTAAAAAATGATGTAGCCGGACGCAAAATAATATATATCAGGAATGGGCGGAAGGTCAATTATAGCTTCCGTATTTAAAATCAGCGTAATATCGCCTTCATTTACCTGCGGGAGATAATAATATTCCTCTATTCCGCAGGTAAGGAAAAAAACGGAAAGAGGAATTAAACACAGAAAAAAAATGATTTTTCTTGTAATCATCTCATTTCAATAACTGTTATTCTGCTTCTTGCTAGATGCTGCCAGATGGGTATGTCCTGCCAATCGATCAGTACAAAGCGGTATGCTTCAACTGCGGCAGTATAATTACTCTGTTTTTCATATAACCTTCCTATGGAAAATTGAGCGCGGGCTGCGGCAGGAAACTCAAATTGATGTGATATGCATTTTTGCAAAAGTTCTATAGCCTGTTCGATATTGCCCTGCTCTTCGGCGGCTGCGGCAGCATTAAAAAGGGAAATAGGACCCAGATAAGTATTATTCCCTTTTTGGGCGGCGTTTAACCATGCTTCTTTGGATTTAGACCAGTCTTTTCTTGCTGAATGTATCTGCGCGATTATCGACCATGCCTTGCTTCCGGGATATCCGCTCTTTCTTGTCCCGAATTTTTCCAGATCAGAAAGTAATGTATCCAATTCAGATGATTTAAAATCCTCGGTTATCTGGTATCTCATATCATCGTATCTGCGGTTTAAGTCATCTGCTTCCGCAATCGCCCTGTTATGAAATACATCCTGCAGCGAAAGAAATATAATCAGGGCAGCCAAAAGGAAAACAAAAGCTCCGGTTGATATTAAAATACCCTTTTTATTTTTCTGTACAAATAAAATTATTTTTTCACCTACGGTTAAATCTTTATTTTCGTTCTGCATCAGCTTAATTACTCCTTTAAAACAACCTGATTAAATCTGGTTTAATTCTAACTTATTTACGGATTTTGCTCAATGTTCAGTTCCTTGATTAATCTTGACAAATATGTGCGTTGTATCGCAAGAGCTCTTGAAGTTTCTGTTTGATTCCAGTTATTTTCTTCCAGGGCCTTGCGTATGTAATACGCTTTAAAAGCATTAACAGCCGTTTTTAAATTACGGTCTTTATATTTAGATTCTGTAATAAAATCAATACCGGGAGGTTTTGTAAATAAATCCTCAGGTTCTATATACTTGTTTCTACTGATTACGCACGCCCTTTCTATACAATTTTGCAGTTCACGCACATTACCGGGCCAGGAATGAGAAACAAGAGTATCAAGGGCTTCTTTGGAAAAACCTGCAAAATTTTTATTTGTCTCTTTCATGTATTTGTTCAGGAAAAACCGCGCCAGTTCAAAAATATCTTCAGGACGCTTGCGAAGCGGCGGAATAACAATCGGAAGGACATTGAGCCTGTAATACAGATCTTCCCTGAAAAGCGATTTCCCGATCAAATCCAGAAGATCCTTGTTTGTAGCCGCAATTATACGCACATCCACAGTAATTGTGTCCTCTGACCCTACTTTTTCAAATTTTTTTTCCTGTATTACCCGCAAAATTTTTGCCTGTAAAAATAAAGGTAAATCGCCTATTTCGTCAAGAAATATTGTCCCTTTATCGGCAAGTTCAAACCTGCCCTGCCTGTTTGAGATTGCGTTTGTAAAAGCGCCTTTAATATGCCCAAAAAGTTCACTTTCAAGTAAACCTTCGGGTAGGGCTGCGCAGTTCACTTTTATAAACGGAAATGCTTCACGCTGGCTGCTGTAATGGAGTTTTTGGGCAAAAAGCTCCTTTCCCACTCCGCTCTCTCCCAAAAGCAAAACAGAAGAATCGGTTTTTGCGGCCCTCTCGACAGTATCAAGAATATCAAGAATAACTTTACTTTTCGTAATTATTTTTGACAGCATAGCCGTCTACACAAGTCCATTATCTTTTTATTTTTACTGGGTGTCATCAGTGTTTTTAGGTTTAAAAACAGCACCAAGAGTATATGTTGAATCCGACGTCTCCTCTTTGGCCATGTAACGGGAAAGTTCATCCCGCTGCACCTTCTTCTGATAATCCCGTATTGAAAAAGCAGTTTTTTGTTTATCGCTTTGTATTTCAAGAACAACTGCCTTTAATTTATCACCGACCTTGTACCTGCCGAGAGCAGCATCAGGGTCTTCTTCGCGGTTTTCAACAAGATTTGTTTTATGAATTAAACCTTCAATTCCGCCGGGAACCTTCAGGAAGATTCCAAAATCGGTTTTTGAGGTTACTTCGCCTTCTACTGAAGAACCGGGTTTATAATTATCCTGGAAATCCTTCCACGGATCTTCAGAAAGCTGCTTAACACCCAGTTTGATATTGCGGTTTTCAGCATCAACCGAGATAACAACAACTTCAACTTCGTTTCCGGTGGAAAGTCCGCTTTGGTTTTTTGATTTTCTTGTCCATGATATATCATCAATATGTAAAAATCCGTCTATACCATCTTCCAGTTCGATGAAAGCTCCCGCATTCGTAACTTTAACAATTTTCCGTATAATCCTTTTCCCTACGGGGTATTTTTCATTAATGGTTTCCCATGGATTGTCTTTTACCTGTTTAAGCCCCAAAGACACCCTGCCCGCCTGAAGATCATAACCTAAAATCATACATTCAACCGCGTCATTTGGTTTTAAAAGATCCTGGGGTTTTTGAATTTTCTTTACCCATGAGAATTCTGAAATATGGGCAAGTCCTTCAATTCCTTCTTCAAGTTCAATAAAAGCGCCGAAGTCGGTAAGTTTTGTAACTTTACCTTTTACTACATCGTTAACATGATACTTTTCTTCAAAATGAACCCATGGATCATCGGTGTAATGCTTGAGCGAAAGATTGATTCGCTTTTCATCGCTGTCTATACGAATAACTTTTAATTTTATCTCCTGGCCTTTTTTTACAAAATCTTTTGGGCGCGTAACATGTCCCCAGCTCATATCGTTGATATGGAGAAGACCATCAAAACCGCCGAGATCAATAAAAGCGCCGAATGAAGTGAAACTTTTAACAATTCCTGTTACGTCGCTGCCAATAGGCGTGTTGGTAAAGAAATCGCTTCTTCTTTTTTCAAGATCATCTTCCATGCACTTTCTTCTGTTTACAACGATGTTGATTTTTCCGTCCGAATAAAGCCTCTCAACATAAAAATTTAATTTCTTACCCAGAATTTTTTCAGGTTTATCAATTTTTTGCACATCCGCCTGACTTACAGGAAGGAACGCATGTACGCCCGTTCCAAGATGAACGTCAAAACCGCCTTTAACCTGTTTTTCTACAGTACCTTCGACGGAACGCTTATCTGTAAAAGCCTGACGGAGATTTTTCCAGAAAAGTTTTGCATCGGCTTTTTGCTTGGAAACGATAACCTCGCCGTGTTTATTTTCCTTCGTGATAAGGATAACAGGGACTAAATCACCTATATTTGGAACTTCGGAAAACTCGGATAACGGAATTTTACCTTCTGATTTATATCCAACGTCGACGAATACTTGATCCTGCGTAACTTGAACTACTTTACCTTCAAGAAGCTGACCTTCTTCAAGCTGTTCCAGCGACTTTAGATACTCCTCCTGTAGCTGAGTCTGAATGTTTTCTCCATCTTTCTCTTTTACCGGACTAGTGTCCGGAGGGGAACCTGCAGCGTTTTTTGTACGCTCATTAGAGGTTCCCGATGCCACTTCCTTTCCTGCCATTTTTTTTGTTTTCCTTACATTTGGTCTATTCTTTCTATCAATTTCTCATAAACTTGAATAATGGTCAAGTCCGATGTATCCAAATAATGGACGCCTTTTTCAATTTTCAGGCTGCCTTCTATCTTGTTGCTGTCTATATGATCGCGTTCAAGTATAGCGTTTTTTATTTCTTCAAGACTCAGGTTAGAAACTCCCTGACAATAACGTCTTTTTGCCCTTGTTTCTACAGATGCATCCAGATAAAAACGGTAGGGCGTATCAGGAAAAACAACAGTGGTCATATCCCTGCCCTCCACCACTATATTAAGATTCTTTGAAAGGAATCGTATTAAATCATTAACAATATGCCTTACAGGAACGATTGCAGAAAGCGGTGCAGAGTATTTATCTATTTCATCTGTGTGAAGCAGGTTCGTAACATCTTCGCCGTTAAGAAAAACCTGATTTTTTTGGTATGAGATACTTGTATTTTTAACATATTCCAATACTTTCCCGCCGTCTGAAATATCAATTTTCGCCTTAAGACATCCAAGAGTGATTGCACGGTAAAGATTTCCGGAATTTATATAGACATATTCCTTCCCGTTTGCGTCTTTAAGTTTTTCCGCCGTCATTTTGGCAATAGTGCTTTTTCCGGAGCCGGCAGGTCCGTCAATCGCTATTATCATGGGGTTCTCCTTATTTCATCTCCGTAAGTTCCGCTTCTGTCAGCGGTCTTGACATTCCCTCGGCTAGATTGCCAAGCAGAACAGAACCGATACGAACTCTTTTTAATAAAACAGGATGTAAATGAAAATGAGAAAAAACACGGCGTATTTCACGGTTTTTGCCCTCGATGAGAATGATTTTCATGCTTTTCCATCCGGTTCTTTGAGCGATTTTTGCTTTGTAATGGATACCTTCGATGGTAATTCCGGCATTAAATGCTTCAATGGCAGTATCGGGAATAGCTCCCGACGCTTCCACCATATATTCCTTTTCCAGTTCAGAAGACGGATGTCCAAGACGGTTAGCGAATTCCCCGTCGTTTGTAAAAAAAATCAGTCCGCATGATAAAAAATCCAGTCTCCCTACATTGTAAAGCCTTTCAGTTATCGTAGACGGCAGAAGCTCTCTGGCTAAAGGACGCCCCTGCGGATCGTTTGAAGAACAGATAAAACCAGGCGGTTTATTCAAGGCAAAGTAAAGAAGGCATTTTTCGGGTAATACAGGTTTTCCATCAAGAAGAATGACATCCTCTTCTTCTACTTTGCTTCCCTGTGAGGTTACAATAACTCCGTTTACAGAAACCCTGCCGCTTGCGATTATTCCCTCTGCGGCTCTTCTTGAAGCAATACCGGCATGTGAAAGATAAACCTGCAGCCTAATATTTTTCCCCTTCAAGTTCGAATTTTTCCAGATCAGCTTCGCTCAGTTTCGGCAGTTCGGAAATTGAATTAAGCCCGAAAACTTTCAGGAATTCTTTTGTAGTGCCGTACATGACAGGACGTCCGGGGATTTCCTTCTTTCCGGTTTCACGTACAAGCTCTTTTTCCAGAAGCAGGCGAATCATGTTATCCGCTGAAACGCCTCTGATTTTTTCGATTTCCGCTCTTGTAACAGGCTGTGAATACGCGACAATCGCAAGCGTTTCCATCGCAGCGCGCGATATTTTTCCCTCGTTTTTTTTCCCATATCGCTCTTTAAGGCATTCCCAATAGTCACGTTTAGCGGAAATCATAACTCCTCCGCCGATATACGATAATTCAAGACCGCAGCCGCCTGAGGCATAACGTTTGTTTAATTTTTCCAAAGCGGCCTTAACTGCATCCTTTGAAATACCGCTGATTCTTGCAATTGCGCCTTCATCAATTGGATCGGACTCAAGATAAAGAATCGCCTCAACAAGCGCTGTCTCTTTTTCAAGTTCATTGTTGTTCACATGCTACTCCAGTGATATATTCGGCCGAATTAAAATATCGCTGAAAAGCCGGTTTTGAAATAAAACAATCAGACGTAATTTTGCGGCTTCAAGCACTGCGAGAAAGGCGCAGACAATTTCCAGCGCGCCGGTGCGCTTGATTAAATCGGTAAACCTGCATTCGCCGCGGGTTTCCAGAAACTCGTTAAGTAAAGTTGTTTTTTCGTTAACCGAGACTTCTTCATAAAGATCGATAATTCTTTCAGCCGGGATGTTGACGGTTAAATTTGAAAAAGTTTTTACAAGATCCCATATATCAACTTTTTCCCACATGTCATCTTCGGCAAACGGAAGATGTTGCTGCAGCCGGCGCCGTTCAATTACCCACTCGTTTTCTTTTTCCTTTTCTTCCATGAGCCCGGAAAGTTTTTTATATTTCTGATATTCAATAAGCCTCTCGACAAGATGAGCTCTTGGGTCTTCAGCGTCATCATCGTCCATTTCGACAGGCAGAAGGGTGCGGCTTTTTATATAAAGCAAAGTCGCAGCCATCGCGTTAAATGCGGTAATATCATCAAGATCAAGGGATTCAAGATAGCGAAGATATTCAATGTACTGCTCTGTTATTTGGGCGATTGGAATATCATAAATGTTAATCTCGTTTTTACGGATCATGTAAAGCAGAAGATCCAGAGGTCCTTCAAATTCGCTGAGTTTGAAATTATGCGTTTCCTGTACTGCTTCCATCTAAGCGATTATAGCAAAAATAATAACGTTTGTCTTTAATCAAAAATCGAATGAAATTCACGCAATGAACACAGAGTTGGCACAGAGGTAAAAACTGTTATATTTCAAATTACTCTGTGATCTCTGCGTTTCTGCGTGAAAAATTTTGATTTTTTAATTCTGTACTTCGATCTTTTCGTCCTTTGCAGGTTTTACCTTTGCCGGTTTTTGTTCCGATGTTTTCTGATCAGATACTTTCTGCTGGGGGAATTCCCTGCCTGGGAAAATCTGCGCTCTTAATTTAACATCCAGTTCTTTCAAAAAGGCGGGGTTTTGTTCAAGGTACTCACGGCAGTTTTCCCTTCCCTGCCCGATTTTTTCATCATTGTAGGAATACCATGCGCCGCTTTTCTTGATAATATCGTACTTGACAGCGCAGTCAAGAAGGCTTCCTGTAGCCGAAATTCCCTTCCCGAACATGAGTTCAAGCTCTGTGCGGCGGAAAGGAGGAGCCACCTTGTTCTTCACCACTTTAACGCGCACCCTGTTGCCAATCGCATCCGCGTCTTTGCTTACTTCGATTGTTTCAGTTTTTCGCACTTCAAGACGGATAGAAGAATAAAATTTCAGGGCATTGCCGCCTGTAGTAGTTTCAGGATTGCCAAAAAATACGCCGATTTTCATTCTGATTTGATTGATGAATATAAGGATAGTATGCGATTTACCGATGGTTGCCGTCAGCTTGCGTAGAGCTTGACTCATAAGGCGCGCCTGCGCTCCCATCTGGGCGTCACCCATCTCACCTTCAATCTCTGATTGGGGAGTAAGTGCCGCAACTGAATCTACCACTATTACATCGACAGCCCCCGAACGCACAAGGCTCTCCGTGATTTCCATTGCCTGCTCTCCGTTATCAGGTTGAGAAACCCAAAGATCGTCTATGTTAACCCCCAAATTTCTTGCGTAAACAGGATCAAGGGCATGCTCTGCGTCAACAAAAGCTGCGTTTCCGCCGAGTTTTTGCGCTTCTGCAATCGCGTGAAGTGCAAGAGTGGTTTTTCCTGAAGATTCAGGACCGAATATCTCTATGATTCGTCCGCGCGGGTATCCGCCGATTCCAAGAGCTTCATCAAGAAGGATTGATCCCGAAGGCACCACTTCTATACCGGCTGCCGCGTTATGAGATCCCAGCTTAATTAATGATCCGGCGCCAAATTGCTTTTCAATCTGAAGCCTTGCCGCTTCCAGAGCCTTTGCTTTTTCCTCGCTTGATGCGTTAGGGTTGACCCTGGTCTTTTCTGTTTCATTTGACTTTGCCATAATTATCTCCTCCCCTATAAATGGCGCGCAGATGGAATATGCTTTACATGATTAATGGATTTTAACACATTTTTTACTTTTAGTCCATAGAATACTACATATTTGTTTAGTATGTTTCAGCTTGTTCAAATCCGTTGCAATTAAAAATTGGGGCTGTATAAAAACTTCAGTTTTTGGAACAAGCCCAATTAATCTTGATTTTTGATGAATAATAAGGATACTTACAAATATGAATCCGTTTGTGGTCTGCGCTACACGTTCAATGCGTAACTACGCTTCTAACGTAATTGAATATCTTTCAAAATATTTAAGTTTTTCAAAAATGGCAAATCAAATAAACGGGCTTGATCTTTTAAATACAGATATTTTTGCTGACAATGAAATGGAGGTTTTTGTTAATTCCTCAATCCGCGGAAAGGACGTTATTCTTTTTTCGTCAAGTGCGCGCAACAAGGAAGGTATTTATGTTGAACAGGCAAAAATCGAATTATATCATGCGGTAGACGCATTGATACGCAGTCAGGCAAACAGGATTTTAATTTTTGAGCCGTTTATTTCCTGTTCAAGATCAGATCGAACAACCCGCAGAAGTTCAGTTGGTTTGTGGGTTCATTTGAAAACGCTTTCCTGTCTGGGAGCGCGGCATATTATCACTTTTCAGCTTCATTCTGATAAATCAAAAACCATGCTCGACCCTGCGGTCTGCGCCATTGACGATATTCCCGCTCTTATGCTTTTAAAGAAACATCTATGCGACAATTATATTAAAACAAAGGAAAATCTTGAACAGGACGTGAAAAACAACTGGGCTTTTTGTTCAGTGGATGCAGGCGGAGAAAAACTGGCGCGGGTATTTGCCAATTCATTCGGCGCGCAGCTTGTTGTAGCCCATAAACAGCGGGATTATTCAAAAAGAAATACAGTCGAATCAATCAATATTCTTTCCGCTGAACCTGTTGAAGGCAAAAGCCTCTGGATTGTAGACGATATGATAGACACGGCATGTTCAATAGATACGCTGATTCGCGCGCTTGCGCCGTTCAAACCAAAAGAGATAAACGTTATTTCTGTGCATGCGGTTTTTTCTCCTCCTGCAGTTTCCAGGCTGGAATCTCTTGTAAAAGAAGGCTTATTAAACAAATTGATTGTAACAGATACTGTCTGCTGTTCAGTTTATGAACAGAATATTCCGGGGCTTGAAATCGTTCAATCGGCTGAACTTGCTTCTCAAATAATTAAAGCGATTATTAACCACGAATCGATGAGTAAGTTAATGCAGCCTTTTAATGCGTCAGCTTATCTTGAATTAAAATAGTTTCCCGCATGGCAAAAAATTGAAAGCTGTTATACAAAGAGTTATTAACGCAAATGTGACAGTAGACGGCAGCGTTAAAGGAGAGGTTAATAACGGGCTTTTGGTTTATCTTGGCGTTGCACATAATGACGAAGAAAATGACGCGGACTGGCTTTCCGAAAAAATTGTTAACTTGCGAATTTTTGATGATGATCAGGGGAAAATGAATCTGTCGCTAAAAGACATTATTTCCGGAGGAGCCGAAGCGAGTGTACTCGTTGTTTCGCAGTTTACCCTGCTTGCCGACGCAAAAAAAGGCAGAAGACCGTCATGGAACGCGGCGGCTGCGCCAGAAAAAGCGGAAAAACTTTATGAGTATTTCAAAAATAGGATTTCAAAAAACGGAATTAACTGCGAAAGCGGAGTATTTCAGGCAAACATGAAAGTAACTTATACCAATGACGGACCTGTTACAATTTTACTGGACACAAAGGAAATATAGCTGTTATTCCAGCCTGCCAGACTGATACACGGCAATTCCTTCCAGTTCAACTTCTGAGTATGAAGAGACAAGTTTTATTCTTCCGAGCACTTCAAGCGGGCGGTCAGGATTTATGGAGAGGGGGCTTTTGAATTTTACAGGAATAATTCCTTCCAGGGTTCTGCGCGTATCATAACCGACAAGAAACTCAAATCCTGTAAATTCGTCTGTTATCTCTATGTTAGTCGCCATGCCTCTCCAGATAACATGGACATCCCTGTAAAGAAAAGGTTCGGCTATTACATCCGAAATTGAAGGATTATCGTTTCTGTTGAAATTATCAAAACCCGGAACTTCCATATATAAAAATAAAAGACGTCCCTTGTTTTTTATATCTTCTGACGCGTTTGATTCAAGGAGTCTGTTTACATTTATTCTGGCGGCTTCGTCACGGTATGAAGTAAAAAGCGCCAAAGCCCTTTCGTAAAGGGAAATTGACTGATCCCTTGTTAAAATGTACCTGTAAGAACCTCCTGTCTCAACCGGTTGCGAACGTTCCTGCCCAGTAAGAATAAATTCAGAAACGCCGCGAATGTCAGGTTTTTTTACAGGACTGGGTAAAACACGCAGCGCGACAAGTATCCAAAAAACTGCAACCAATCCCAATACGCAGACAAGAGAAAAATTTAAGACGGTTTTGGCTGTAATTCCGGGAGAAGGAATTTCCGGGAAGAATTTTTCAAGCCGGCCGGGAGTAAGCCACTCGGTAAGCGATTCCTGGGATGAATGTTTGCGTATAACATCAAGGGCTTTTTTGGCGGTTCGGTTTGAACTGTCCATTTCCAGAACTTCAAGATAATAATTGACAGCCTGGCTTGTATTCATGCGTCTTAAATTCAGAACCGCAAAACCAAGCCATGTACCTGTATCCTTTATTTTTATTTTTCTTGCCAAATTGAAAAATTCATGTGCTTCAAGATAACTTCCGCAATGAAGGCAGATAACAGCATATAGATAATAAAATTTAAAGGAACCGGAATAATCTTCTTCTGCGGTTTTCAAAATCGTCAGCGCGCCGTCGTAATCTTTTTTTTTCGCAAGTAAAGCGGCTTTGCTCAAAACAGGATCTTTTTTAATCATCTAAGTCCGTTAATAGTTCTTTCAATTTCATCAAGATCCTGTGCATCAAGATAAATTTCGCCGGCAATGAATTTTTTCAGGGTTTCCTGCAGCATTAACATCATTTTTAAATCATCGTTGCTATCAGATGTAGTCAAGGTATATGTGAATTCGTCAGTACCGGCGTAGGCTTGAACTTCTCTGCCGTCAGAAGACGCCAATCCGTACCCTTGATAATCTTCTGTTGAAAGAATAATTGCATAGACAAACGACTCCCCTGCATCAAGCTGCGCCGGATTATAAAAATAACAAACAGCAGAATCCTGTATGGAATACGGCCTATTATCCATGGATCTGTTTGAAACATACGATAATGTCCACGGAACATTGTAAAGCCTTCGCCAGTTGGCAAAATGCACGTTATCAGGAGCTTTCGCGTTTCCATTGAGAGGATCAATAAGGGATCCCATCAATGAGAAGTTTTGATTTTTGGAAACCCAGAACAATTCGCCTGACGTTCCGTCTAAAAGTGTTTCTCTTGTAATTGTTTGTCTGTCAGTAACAAAGTGATTATCGTTTTTTCCCTCTCCCAAATGAGTATCAAGAAGCATTCTCAGTCCTGCGGATACTGTTTTGCCGCCTGTATTTGTAATTGTTATTGCGATCTTCACTCCGTTTACTTCCTGCGAACTTGATGTTTTTACAGGCGTAAATGATTTTGTTATTGTTAAATTCATTGATTCATAAGTAACTACAGGATTTTCACTTTCACTTTCCAGCCTTGTACGGAAGGTGTTTGACTGCCCCAGTTTGTAAACACGCCCATCCAGACTAACCGATAAATAGCTTGCCCTTGGTTCAGCTGCATTGAATAATGGCACATAACTTAAGGTATCGGGATTATCAAGATAGTAAAGAGAAAAGTTTCCAGTTTTTTCATTAATGTATAATTTAATATTTCCGTTTGAATATTCAAAAGCACAAAGATTGATAAAATTAAAAAAAAGGAGTATCAATATTGTCAAGCTCCTTCGAAAAATCACCAGAAACCTCCGCTGTAGTGCTCGTTAATCATATGTTCAAGTTCGGCGTCCATCTGTCTGGCTCTTTCAAGCAGTCTTTGATAGATATTCTGCCAGTTGTCTGTTGTAACGCTGTAATCCTCCTGCGGGATTGCCTCCATGTAATCAGAAGAGCCAATATCTCCGATTTGTCTTTGATATTGATTCAATGTATATTCATACGCCCTGATTTGACGTCTGTAATCTTCACTTGTCCGCAGCGATTCTTCATGACTCCACTGTAAAAGAGCCAATAGCTCATTTTCAATTTTCTTTTGTTTGATGATATCAATTCTGTATGTTGAAATTTCCCGTTTGGGGCTTTCAGGATACTTTTCAATTACCCATGTATAGTATCTGACCGCTTCGTCAAAATATCCAGTTGAAAAAAGACATTCNCCCATCCAGAAAAAAGCCGCCGCTCTCCGATCTTCAGTTTCACGATCTATATCAAAAACAGAATCCAGATAACGCCTGAATAAAACGATCGCGTCTTCAAAATACCCCTGATTAAAATACACTCTTCCCCGGTGGTAGACCATATCTCTTGAATAAACAGACGCAGGGGATCTTCTTTCAAGTTCATCCATATCTCTTAAAGCGGAGCCGTAATCGGAGTATGCAAGTTCGCTTAAAATTACCCAGTAAAGAGCCCGCGACCAGTTATCAATATCCGCGGCGGTTTCCTGCGCCCGCCGGAATTCAATTGCAGCTTCATACCAGCGCTCCGACTGGTATAACTGCGTTCCGCTGTTATATCTTCGTAAAAAGATCTGTTCGCTTTCCTGCGCACAGGAAATTTCCGGTAAAAAAAATATAGTTATAAGGAGAAATGACCAAATCATGACTTTTCCAGGAGTATTAACTGCCATTGGAAGCGCCTCCGGTAGAGTTATTAATATTATTATACTGATTTTCGGCGTTAAATGCCAATATAGTTATTCAGAAACTGAATTTTCTGAACAGCTTCAATAAAAACTATTATGTGCACAAGTTATTTATCAGCTTTTTTTGATCACTGCTGTTAAAAAAAGCGGAACCTATTACAAGCACGTCAGCGCCCGCCTTTTTTACATCAGGAGCGGTTTCTTCATTTATGCCGCCGTCAACAGAGATTTTAAAGTCAAGGCGGNCTTCTTTTCTCATTTTTGCAAGTTTCCTTATTTTTTCCAAACACTGCCCAATTAATTTTTGCCCGCCGAAACCGGGATCAACAGTCATTATCAAAGCCAAATCAATAAAAGGCAAAACATCTTCCAGCGCTGATACAGGAGTGGACGGAACAACGGCAATTCCTGCTTTTAAACCAAGCTGCCTGATTTCTGCAAGAAATTTATGTGTGTGTGTTTCAGCTTCATAATGAATTGTAATGGCATCTGCTCCGGCATCGGCAAAACGCTGTAAATAACGGGACGGCTGCATAATCATTAAATGAACATCGAGGAATAATTTAGTTTGCTTTCTGATTGCCTTAACAAGAGTTGATCCGAATGTCAAATTCGGCACAAACAAGCCGTCCATTACGTCCATGTGAAGCCACGGAGCCCCTGAAACTTCTATTTGTGAAATGGCCTTTGCGAAATTACAGAAATCTGCGGATAAAATGGAGGGTGATATTGTAAATTTGCCCATTTTTGTAATCATACTTCCTGCCTGCACTATTGTCAAACCTCCAAAAAATGTTATACTGACATGAAACAATGGAAAATGGTCAGGCTGCGCTTTTATTGAAAAATGCATATGATAAACTGAAAGCTTCTGACATGGGAACTGCATGCATATTGATGGAACAGGCTCTGGATTTGGAATTTGATAACGAAGAAATCAAGCATGCGCTTAAATGCGTTAATTGGTGGCTTGAACATACCAGGAGGATTGATGATATAAAAAACCCTTTTGAAAAAGGCAGCCTCTTTATTACGCTCTTAAAGCAATATAATGTTTTTCTTGAACAACTTGATAATGTATACGATCAGTGCCAGTACTCTGTTCGTTTTTTTGTTTATTCAAGAGCCCTGTTTTTTTTTGAGGGTTTACTCGGCAGTCATTCAACCGATGCGGGTCTTTTGCTCCTTACAGGCCGCTGTTACAAGGGAATTGGCAATTATGACGAAGCTCTCAAATATCTTGAACAGGCCGCCCGAATCAAAAGAGATGATGCGGAAATTCTCGCCGAGGTAGCGGATATTAACGCGCTTTTAGCCCAGACAAAAACGGCAAAAGCCCTGTTCAGGGAAGCGTTTTTTCTGGACCCGTCCAGGGTTGAAATGCAATCCATGGAGTCGGCTCTCATCATCAAGCTAATCAATGAGGTTTCTGCACTTGGTTACAAAGGAGCGCAGGTTTGCGAGTGGATACCAGTTTACGGTTATCTGTGGGGTGTTTTTTCCGTCAAGCGCGAATTAAAACAAATGGAGGCGGGCAGGCTCAAACAATCAATTTTTTCGCTGGAAACCGAATATGAAGCCAACCCGGCAAGGCGGGATTTACTGAAACCCCGTCTTTTGAATCATTATTTCTGGCTGATAGATCATTATGAAATAAATCATGAGGATAATTCTTTGATCGAAGAAACCTTGCTAAAAATAAAAGTTACCGATCCGGATATTTACAGGAAATACACCGGGTAAAATTAGGAGTGAAAAGTAATGAATGATGCTGAAACTACAACATCGGAATCACAGGAAGTTTCTTCAGAAACCGTTCAGTCAACAGTTTCCCAGACTCTCCTGAAGAATCTGCAGGAAACGCTGAATGAAGAAAAGTGGACAAGGGCGACACTTGGTAATTATTCAACCGGTCAGTTTAAGGAACTAGATGTTATCCTCAAGAATGCGCGCAAAGAAAAATGTATTGATGAACTGAAGAAAAACTGCGATGAACATCTTTCGCATACCAGAAACAGCATTATAGCGCTTTATCTTTCGGGTATGATCGCGCTGTCGCGCCAGATTATCGATGATTCCGCGATGGTAAATCTTGTATCAATTTTTCTTGATAACAATAAATGGAGTATTGTCAAATATCTCTGCGAGCGGATACTTGATCACGGCGAATCAAAATTTGCTCTTCGAACCCTTGCTGACTGTTATAAAAATGAAAATGAAGAGGAAAAAATCCTTGGAATTTGGGAGAGGCTTGTCAAAGTTGATTTTGAGGAAGCCGATATCGCCAAATCAATTGCCGAACATTATGAAAAAACAAAAAACACCGAAGAAGCGATAGAGTATTTCAAGAAATCGCTTCACCGTTTTATAGGTAAAGGAAATTTTTCCAATGTAAGGGAGATATGGGAAAAGCTTCTGGTTTTGGATATTGAAGACATAGATTTCTTTTTACATATTCAAAAGAAAATTGCAAAGCATATAAGCGAAGACAAAGCAGTAACTCTTTTAAACGAGCTTTACGCGAAATACAAGGATATTGACATTAATATTGCGGTTAACATTCTGAAAATCATCCTTGAATACGATGAGAAGGATGTTCACGGACGCAAGGAGTTAATCGAATGCTACAGAAAAAAATACGCATCCCACAGCCAGCTTGAGGAATATATACGCATTTCCAACCTGTCAACGAATTACAGGGACGTTCATCAGGCGATATCCGACTTTGAAAAACACATCGCTTTTGACAAGGGGAATTTCGTCTACCACAGAACATGGGGAGTGGGGCGCATCGCCGTTATAAAGGGTGATGATATTACAATTGATTTTTCCAAAAAAAGAGGTCATTCAATGTCATTAAAGATGGCGGTTGATGCGCTTCAAACATTGTCAAAAGATCACATCTGGGTTTTAAAGGCGACAAAGAAAAAAGAAGAATTGAGGGACAAGATCAAGGATAAAGATGAAAATATTGTATGGACTCTTAAAACTGTAATAAAGAGTTTTTCCAACCTCTGCGACATGAAAAGAATAAAGGCGGAGCTCTTCCCTGCCCTGCTCTCCTCCGGAGAGTGGACAACATGGAATTCAAAAGCGAGGGAAATTTTAAAAACAAATCCTGAATTTGGAATAAGCCCCGATAACAGCGATCTTTACACCGTCAGGGACAGACCGATCAGCGTAACGGAAAAACTTTATAATGAATTCAGCGCCCAGAAAAATTTTTATGATCGCGTAACAGCTGTCCGCGATTATGTAAATAACAAGAAAACGGCGCCCGATTCAGAAAATTTTATGGAAATGTGCGCGTATTTTACAGATTCCCTCCGGTCATCACAGCCGGATCACATGGTTTCATCATATCTTATACTGAATGAAATCTCCGCAAATAAAAATTACCAGCATGTTAAATCGTTTTTGAATGTCAGTTTTACAGATATTTTTGCCAATATCAAGGACGTTTCCGTTATCTTTAAGAATATTAAAGACGCGAAACTTAAAACTGAATTTCTCGCCAATATAAAACTTTACATCAGCGAATGGCCTGATATTTATGTAAAACTTTTTCCGATATCGCAGATTGTTTCGATAACAGAACAGCTTGAAGAAGCCGGCATGCCGTATAAGCTGTCTGTTATGTGCAATGATTGTTTTGAAAACTTCCGCGAAGCAAGGGAAGCGGTTGTCTGGCTGTATAAAAACGCAAGAAAAACCGACTGGTTTAAAAAGGCTGACATCAGCACGGAAAAACAGCTGATTGTCCTTATTCATATTCTGGATATTACATACCGGGATATAGAAAATAATAAAAACACGGTAGAAAACCGTAAAATCAACAAACTTGTTTATAATGTCCTTTTTAAGGACAGCGATCTTGCGGCATTTCTTGATAATTCCGATGAAGACGCCATTATCAGGGTTTTTACCTTTATTGATGACGTTCATGATTTGGATCCGCAGGATAAATTAAATTTGCGTAAAAGAATACTGGAAAGAAAGCCGGATTTTAAATTCTTCGGTGACGCGGAAAAGAAAGTTTCAAGGGCATTATGGGTTACATTTACAATGTATGAAGAGAAAAAGAAACAGCTTGGCCGCATCATGGATGTTGAAGTTCCCGCCAATTCCAAGGAGATTGAATATGCCCTGTCTCTCGGCGACTTGCGTGAAAATGCCGAATACAAGGCTGCCAAGGAAAAACAGGAGCAGTTAAATTCACAGGCAGCCAAGCTCAAGGAAGATATTGAAAGAGCGCAGCTGTTTGATCCCAAGAATGTAAATACTTCAAGGGTATCATTCGGCACAAAAGTAATCCTTAAAAATCAAACATCAGGACAGCAGGAAGAATATACAATTCTGGGACCATGGGAATCCAATCCAAATGATAATATTATTTCCTATCTTTCCCCGTTCGGAGGTGCTATACTGAATAAAACAGCTGGTGAAAGTTTTGATTTTTTCATCAATGAGGAGAAAATTTCTTATCTGGTAGAGAATATTCAATCGGCGGAAATTTAACTCTTTGTGAAGGGGTTTTTATGAAGAAAATATTTTTAATTATTTTACTTTTAATATGCTCTCAAATTAACATTTTCAGTCAAAATACAGACCTGATTGATCTTATACTTGTGCTGAATTCCTCTTCAGGCATGAGTTCGTCATACGACAATGTAAATAACTACATCACAGGCAGTTTCCTTTCCGAGTTTCTCCGCGTAGGCGATACTTTTCATTTGATACCTTTTTCCGAGAACCCAAGAATTGACGTCGCCCGCCGTATTACAAGTCAGGGTGATGTTGAAACGATAGTCGGGCGCATGCTTCTGCAATATCCTGTTGAAAGCGGCAGTAATCTGGGACCAGCTCTTACTTTTACAGAGCAGTATGTAAGAGCCCTGCCTGTCCGTCCAAAAAAAATAGTGGTTGTAAGCACTGGCAATTCCGAGTCAACAAATTTAATCAATTCGTCAAAACAAAGGCTTGGCTCAAATACCACTTTGGATTTTATACAGGTGACTCCCGGACAGGCATTGACTAACCTCCCCTCCTCAGGACGCAGAACCGGAGCTGTAGGAACAACTGTCCGAACAACAGGTACCGCCGTCACAGCGGGCGCTGCCTGGACCACAGGCGCTGCCACGGGAACAGGGATCACAAATACTGCCGGAACCGCAACTGCCGCGACAGGAATCACGGATACTGCCGGAACTACTGGTACTGCGAGTACCGGTACAACAGGGATCGTGGATACTACCGAAACTGCAGGAACATCGGTAACTTCCGATGCAGGCACAATTTGGATTGCTGATACAACTACAGATACCGGCACAATGAGTATCATGGACACTACCGGAACTGCACAAATTGCCGGTACTTCAGAAACAATCGGAACAACCAGTACTGCAGACACAACTGGAACGACAGGGACAACCGGAACACAATCCAGCAGGATAAATAGCTCTTCCGTTACAACAAACCTTCCCGTGATTATCGGAATAATAATCGGCATATTATTACTGCTTGCCCTTATCATATACCTTTTAACGCGCAGGCTCCGCTCAGGTCCAAACCGTGTTATGGCATCCGCCGCATCAACAAGCGCTGAGACCGACAAATCCAGGTTTGCCGATCACAGCAATGACCTTGCAAAATACGCTGCCGTTCAGACAAAACAGAGAACCACTCCGTACGCTGACCGCCCGTTAAAAAGCGACAATGCAAAATCAGTTGTCATTAATCCCAACGGACCATTGCTACTTAACCTCTTTGTTGAAGATCAGAATACAGCGATCGGTAAACGTAATATACATTCATTAAAATCTGGTTACAGTCTTTCTATCGGCGGCGAAAATTCCGATTTCCTTATATTCCTTGTGCCGATTCCGCCTAGAATCGGAGATCTGCGCAGAAACGGCAGTCAGCTTACACTGATTCCACGTAAACCAAAATATTTTCCGGATCTCGGCACAAGCGAGCTGCATGACTGTTTAAATAAAACCGTTCGCATAGTTTCTGACAAAGGCTATGAAATGCGTTTCAGGTTTGAAACATATGAAGATCCGCTTTTAGTATTGAACCGTATGCTGACTACAATTAACGTTCCGGGTTAAAATAAAATCTTTTAAACGGGGATATCCGGTTTAATCATAATGCCGTATCCCCTGTCGCCTGTAAGCTCGCCTTCTCTCATTATAAATTTTCCCCTGACTATTGTAGCTGTGACAGCTCCCTGTACCTGCATTCCGTCAAAAGGCGATGTCCCGCTTTTTGAATGAAGTCTTTCAGCGTCAATAACATGCTTTTTTTTCAGGTCAACCAATGTAAAATCCGCATCCGCGCCGGGAAGCAGGTTTCCTTTACGCGGGAAAATATTCCATATTTTTGCAGGAGACTCGCTTGTTAAACGGACAAAATCGTTGATTGAGAGGTTTCCCCTGTTAACTTCGTTTAAAAAAATCGGTACGAGAGTTTCTACTCCGCAAAGCCCTGCCGGCATTTCCCATAACGGAAGGGATTTTTCAGCAGAGGTATGCGGAGCGTGATCGCTTGCAATCATGTCTATTGTTCCGTTCTTTACCGCTTCCCAAAGTTCCAGGCGGTGGCTGTTGTCCCTGATTGGAGGGTATACCTTGTGCGTAACTTCATTGTCAAACAAAAGATAGTGAGGGCAGGTTTCTGATGTTACTTTTATCCCCTTTTCTTTTGCTTCTGATACAAGAAAAACGCCTTCACAGGATGTTAAATGATGAATATGAACATCAGCCCCCGTTTGCGCCGCACAGCGTATTACATTTGAAATAGCCTGAGATTCTGAAATAACAGGTCTTGCGTAATCCAGCCAAAAACCGTCGGGGGAATCTGTTTCTTTTTTTGCGATACCTGTAAAACTGGAATTTATATCGTTTGTTTCACAATGAAAGCCTGTCCGCATACCGAGACTTGAAGCCATTTTTAACTGCTGCACAAGAACAGGATGCGAAGGACATGCAATATCGCCTGTTGATGTTCCATAAAAAACCTTGAATCCAAGAGCGCCAGCTTTCTTCAAATTTTCCATTTCTTCAATATTTTCGTTTGTCAGTAAGGCAAAAAGAGCGAAATCGATATATGATTTCTCCTTTGCGATGGAAATTTTATCATTAAAATAATCCGCAGTTGATGTTGCAGGTATTGTGTTGGGCATATCCGCTATCATTGTAATGCCGCCGAAAGCCGCCGCGATGCTGCCTGTTTGGAAGTCTTCTTTTTCTGTAAGTCCTGGATCGCGGAAATGAACGTGCGCGTCAATTACACCTGGAAGAACGTGCAATGAAGATGCGTCAAATAAATCGCAGGCGGTATCGCAGGCTCCAATTTTTCCTGTAAAAGCGATTTTTCCGTCTTTTACAGCTATGTCGGCAATATAGGTGTCATTGGGAGTAACAAGATTACCGTTTTTTAATATGAAATCATATTGCATTGGCAAAATATATCATAAAAAAAACCTGTTATTATACAGTTGAAATTTTCCCAAAATTATATGATCATTATTTATCATGCTAATAAGGAGATGAAAAAATGAGCAAAAAAATTATATCTGTAAAAATGGTTGTAGCCATTGGTATCGGAGCGGCTCTCATGTTTGTATTAATGCGCTTTGTAGCTATTCCAACCGGAATTCCCAATGTTAATTTAAATTTGGGTATCGCTATTTTGGCGTTTTTCGCCGCTGTATTCGGTCCGATTGCAGGCTTCCTGATTGGTTTTATCGGTCATACCTTAACCGATTTAACCTGGGGCTGGGGTGTCTGGTGGACATGGGTTATCGGCTCCGCTCTGTTCGGATTGGCAGTAGGTTTTTTCTGGAAACGCTACAAAATCGAAGAAGGTGGTTTTGGTCTTAAACAATGTTTGCTTTTTAACGGCGTTCAAATTGGCGCAAATCTTTTGGTTTGGGCGGCTATCGCTCCTACTCTTGATATCCTTATTTACGCTGAACCCGCAGATAAGGTATATCTTCAGGGGTTGGTTGCCGCGGCGTCAAACATTGTTATTGTATTAATTCTTGGAAGCCTTTTGGCATTCGGATATTCAAAAACAAGAACAAAGGCCGGCAGTTTAAAAGCCGAATAACAATTTGCATTCTCTGTATCCGGAAGGAAAAAACCTGCTTCTTTCGTTTAAAAACTTTTCTTTCCGGTACAGATCACAAAACGAACCCACATTATTCAACATTAACCTTGATATCTTTCAAGGTGAAAAAATTTTAATTCTCGGCCCTTCAGGCTGCGGTAAGTCCACTTTAATCCATTGCATTAACGGAATAATTCCCCATGCGTTTAAAGGCGAAATAACGGGTGAAGTTTCATTGTCAGGAAAGAATATAGCCGAGCTTGATATATTTGAAATTTCCAAGATAGCGGGGACAGTTCTGCAGGATACTGACGGTCAGTTTGTAGGTTTGAGCGCTGCGGAAGATATTGCATTCGCTCTTGAAAACGACTGCGTTTCTGTACAGGAAATGCACAGCCGTACATTTGAAGCCGCTTCTCTTGTTGATATGAACTCTCATCTTGACAAAAGTCCGCATGATCTTTCAGGCGGACAGAAACAGCGTATTTCCATGGCGGGAATCCTTGTTGACAATGTTGACTTACTTCTTTTCGATGAACCACTTGCCAATCTAGATCCGGCTACCGGTAAAGAAGCCGTTGAACTTATTGATCAGATACACAGAAAAGAAGGAAAAACAATACTGATTGTAGAACACAGGCTGGAAGATGTATTGCACCGGTCTGTTGATCGGGTTGTAGTAATGGACAAAGGAAGAATCATTTCAATTTTTAAACCCTCTGATCTTCTTTCTTCTGATATTTTGATAAAAACAGGCATACGTGAACCTTTATATATCAGCGCGCTCAAATATGCAGGTCTTGAAATTAAGCCTGAGATGAATCCTCAGCATATCGATAATATCATTTTTAATCATCGTTTTCTCCTTGAATGGGACAGTAAAAATAATGATGCGATTCAGGCGCAGAGCGGGTTTAACACCTGCCTTGATGTGCGCGATCTGCATTTTCGTTATTCGCAGCACGGTGAAGAAGTTTTAAAAGGCGTTTCCTTTTCTGTAGCGCAGGGAGAATGCGCCGCGCTCGTAGGAAAGAACGGTTCGGGAAAATCCACTCTTGCAAAATGTATCTGCGGATTTTTAAAACCCGATAAAGGTTCGTTTTTTTTTAAGGGATTGAATTTAAACGAATTTTCCATCATGGAAAGGGCGGAAAAAATAGCTTTTGTTATGCAAAATCCCAATCAAATGATTTCATTTCCCATGATCTTTGATGAAATTGCTTTTGGTTTGAAAAACCGCAGGTTTACGGAAAACGAAATAAGAGAAAGAACAAACGAAGCTCTTTCCGTATGCGGTCTTTATCCTTTTCGAAACTGGCCTGTAAACGCCCTAAGCTACGGGCAAAAAAAGAGACTGACTATCGCTTCTATAATTGTCCTGCGTCCCTCTTTTATAATCCTTGACGAGCCGACAGCGGGTCAGGATTACAGGCATTATACCGAGTTCATGGAATTCCTGCTTGGTCTAAACAGGGATTTGGGACTTTCCCTTTTATTGATTACGCACGATATGCATCTGATGCTTGAATATACAACAAGGACTGTTGTTCTTTCCGACGGAAGCTGCGTTGCAGACAGGGAGCCTTATCTTGTCTTAACAGATGAAGATATAACAAAAAGAGCAAGCCTCAAGAAAACAAGCCTGTATGAGCTTGCGATGAAAGCCGGTTTAAATGATCCGCAGGGGTTTGTCGGCAGGTATATTGCATACGACCGTAAAAAAAGAGAACAGGAAAAAAACGTTAAATGACAAAATACAGAATGTTATCCTACATCGGAATAAAATCTCCTGTTCATTCGCTTACAGGGGCGGCAAAATTAATTATCTTCCTCCTGTGGTCTGTGCTTGTCATGGTCAGTTTTTATACTCCAATACTTGTTTTTCTTTCTGTTTTGGGTTTTATCTTTTTCGGTCTTTCAAAAATACGTTATTCTGACGTTTCATTTATTTTTAAATTAATGTCTCTGTTTCTTGTTTTAAATCTTGCGGCAATATATCTCTTTTCTCCTGAACAGGGAGTTATTATATATAAAACAAGAAATGTTATTTTTGAAGGTTACGGAAGATTTACATTGACCTTTGAACAGTTATTTTATGAATTCAATATATTCCTCAAATACTTGACGATTATTCCTCCCGCAATAATTTTAATGGTTACTACCCACCCAAGCGAGTTTGCATCTTCCCTTAATAAAATCGGCGTTCCGTATACCGCGGCATTCGCCGTAAGCCTTACACTGCGTTATATTCCGGATGTACAGCGGGATTTTGAAGCAATTTATCAGTCACAACAAGCCAGAGGTCTTGAACTTTCCGGCAAGGCGTCATTGTTAAAACGAATAAAAAGAACCGTTCCGCTCCTGATGCCTTTGATTTTTTCATCACTGGAGCATATTGATGTAATAAGCAGGGCTATGGAATTGCGCGGTTTCGGTAAAAATAAAAAAAGGACGTGGTACTCCGGAAAATCATTTTCAAAAACTGACATTATTTCCATTGCCGTTGGCATCCTGATTTTTACCGCTGGTATTTATATTACTTTTAAAAACGGAAGCAGATTTTTTAATCCCATGGCAGGTTTTTAAATATTTTTAATCTCTTATATTTTTTTCATTTTTACTGCATACTGATAAAAACGGAGGTATTTAAATGATTCAAAACGATATTCTGCAGCCGCAGGACAGACCGGCCTTGGGGCACTGGATACCCCTTTCTTTCCAGCATGTTTTCGCCATGTTCGGAGCGACAATTCTTGTTCCTCTTTTAACGGGATTAAACCCTGCTACAGCGCTTTTTACAGCCGGTACAGGTACAATGCTTTTTATACTCTGTACAAAAGCTAAGGTTCCCGCCTTTCTTGGCTCTTCATTTAGTTTTATCGCGCCCTTAATAGCGGTTACAGCAAGCCACGGTCTTTCTTATGCGCTTGGCGGCGCAATAGCGGCAGGTTTATTTTATTGCATTATCGCCCAGATAATTCGTTTTTCAGGCACCGGATGGCTTGACAGGGTTTTACCTCCTGTTGTTATCGGTTCTGTTATCGTAGTAATCGGGCTTTTTCTGGCTCCTACCGCAATGAATATGGCAATGTTGGACGGAAACGGCAGTTACAGCCTTGTTTTCCTTTCCATTGCGGCAGTAACCCTTGGCATTACAATAATTGCCAATATTTTTCTAAAAGGTTTTTTCAGCGCAATTCCAATCCTGATAGGACTTTTTTCAGGATATATTTTCACTCTTGTCATGGGAATTTTTATTCCGGCGTACGCAATTATTGACTTCCAGATAGTAAAAGATGCCGCATGGATAGGTCTTCCTGTATTTCATGTTCCAAGTTTCAGCATCATACCAATTTTAATTTTCGTAATTGTTTCTCTTGCAACAATCTGCGAACACTTGGGCGACATGGTAGTAACAAGTAAAATAGTCGGGCAGGATTTTTATAAAGACCCCGGTCTTCACAGAACTCTTACAGGCGATGGTCTTGCTTCTGCCTGGGCGGCAATTTGGGGCGGACCTCCCAATACTACATACAGTGAGAATGTAGGCGTAATGGCAATAACCCGCGTTTATTCAGTTTGGGTTATCGGCGGAGCCGCTGTAATTGCCGTTCTTCTTTCATTCTTCACAAAATTCGGAGCGATAATTCAAACAATTCCGACTCCTGTTCTGGGCGGAGTGTCCATTCTGCTCTTTGGAATAATCGCGTCAAGCGGTCTTAGAACAATTGTTGAAAGCGGCGTTGATTTTAAAGATAAGCGCAATTTAATTATTACATCTGTAATTCTTGTCATAGGGATCGGCGGCGGAAGGCTGGCATTTAACATAACAGGAGATCTTCAGTTTGAACTGGCAGGCATTGCCCTTGCTACAGTCGTTGGCATTTTCCTTAATTTAGTGATACCGGAAACCAAAAAAGCAGGATAACCCAAAAAGCGTCAGAGCTGTTCCAAAGACTGAAGTTTTGGAACAACCTTGATTAAAATTTTCTCTTTTTTGTAAAGCATATTTCATCTGTATGCCATATATAGGCATGAATAATATGTTTCTTTTGTGGAAAAATTTCCTTTTCCCGCGCCCATGCGCAATTTGCGGCGGTTCATTGCTTAACGCTTCTGAAGTACATTTCGGTTTATGTGAACAATGTTTAAAACCGTTACTGACTGAAGAAAAAGACAGATGTATTAAATGCGGCAAGCCTCTTGTATCAGAGATTGAAATATGTATTCTCTGCCGGAATACAAGAGAACATTCCTATGAAAAAATTTGGGTATTCTTTCCGTATTCGGGAAAATACCGTAAATTACTGACAGAATTTAAATTCCACAGGAATTTAGCGCTTGCAAATCTCTTTACGGAGAAAATTTCAGCTGTATTAAATGAGCCGGAACTAATAAACGCATCTTTAGTACCTGTTCCTGTACGTCCCGGAAAGATAAGAGAAAAAGGATGGGATCAAGTTGATTACCTTGTAAAAAAATTAAAGAAAAATTCAAAAAGCGATTTATTTGTAAGTAACTGCCTGAAGCGGAAAAAATCCAAAATTCAAAAAATGTTAAACAGGACAGACCGTATTGAAAACCTTAAAGGCAGGATATATTCAAGTAAAAAATCCCCGAAGACCGCCCTGATAATTGATGATGTAATTACAACAGGTTCAACCCTTGAAATATGCTCTTCGGTGTTAAAGGAAAACGGAGCCGAAAAGGTTTATTGCCTTTGTTTGTTTTATGATTAGATCTGTCTGGAAGCTTAAGTTTCTGAATAACTTTTTAATCAAAAAGTGAAAGACCTTCGTTTTTCTTTTTTATTTTACTCTCTTTTATTTGTTTGCCGTGAAATGATACGGAAGAAATTAATTTTTTCCATTGGCAAATAAGGTTTAAGGCTTCAAGCGGGGTTAATTCTTCAGGATTTACATCATGAATATATTTTTCTATTACCCCGCTTTGCCGGTCAATCTTTATTAATGGAAATAAATCTGATTTAATGTTAACTTGTTTTTCTTCGCAGTTAACATTAACCTTGAAAATATTCTCATCCTGAAAAGTTTCAAATAAACCGGCATCGCGCTTTCTTAAAACATCCATTATCTGCCATGCCCTGTTTAATACAAGTTCAGAAAGTCCTGCAAGCTGCGCGACATGAATGCCGTAGGATTCTGCTGCAGGACCCTCTTTTATTTTTCGCAGGAAAATAATTTTCCCGTCTTTTTCAAGGACTTCCATCGAGCGATTTGCAAGGCGCTTGTGCGATAACAGCGAAAGTTCATGAAAGTGCGTCGCAAAGAGCGTTCTGCATCCAATCCTGTTTAAAAGCTCTTCGCTTACCGCCCAGGCAATCGAGAGCCCGTCATTTATGCCTGTTCCCCTGCCCACTTCATCCATGATTACAAGGCTTCTTTCCGTTGCGGTGTTCATGATGAAAGCGGTCTCGTTCATTTCTACAAGGAAAGTAGACTCTCCGCGTGCAAGGTTATCGGAGGCTCCGACCCTGCAGTAAATACGATCGCAAATACCGATTGTCGCATCCGTTGCGGGTACAAAGCTGCCGACCTGCGCCATTATTGTTATAAGAGCCGCGCTGCGTAAATATGTGGATTTTCCCGCCATGTTGGGTCCTGTAATCATTGCAAAGGAAATATCGTCATTTTTAAGAATTATATCGTTTGGTATATACTCGCCGCGGCTCAGATGAGATTCAACTACAGGGTGACGTCCTTCGCGTATTTCAAGATTACAACTGTCATTCAGCGCAGGGCGCGTCCAGCTTCTGATAGACGCTGATTTTGCAAGCGATTGTGCGGCGTCAACTTCAGAAAAACGGCAGCCGGCGCATGAAAGCTCATAAAGGGCTTTCTTTACTTCATCGCGGATATAAAGAAAAAGTTTTTTTTCAAGCTCTGTCAATTTATCAGAAGCGCCGTTAATGTCAGATTCGAGAGATGCCAGACGATCTGTAGTATAACGTTCTCCGCCTGCAATACCCTGCCTCCGTATAAAATGCGCAGGAACCCTTGTCAGATGGGCTTTGGTAACTTCAAAGAAATAACCTATAAGGCGGTTATAACGTATTTTCAGATTTGTGATCCCCGTTTTATTTTTTTCTTCTTCAAGATACTCCTCAAGGAACTGCCTTCCCTTTTCTTTCAGCAATTTTAAGGAATCCAGTTCCTCATTAAATCCATCCTTGATTAAATTGCCTTCGTTTAAAAGAACAGAAGGTTCGTCTGTAATTCCTCTTTCAAGCAAATCTCTCATGCTTTCAAGAATACCGGTATTTTTAAAATTATCTTCGCTTTCAAAATGCATTTTATCGGTGATGAGGGAGCAAAGCGATTTATACGCCGTAAGTGAATTTTTTATTGCAAGCATATCCCTGCCGTGCGCTTTATCCATTGCAAGGCGGGAACAAAGACGTTCAAGATCGGGAGTTTTAGCCAGAATTTCCCTAATCCTGCCAAGCCGTTCCTGATCGCGGTACAGCTCTTCTACCATATCAAGGCGGGCGTTAATTTTTTTAATATCGCGCAAGGGATGAAGTATGCGTCTTTTTAAAAGCCTTCTTCCCATCGCGCATTTGGTTTCATCCATTGTTTCAAGAAGAGAAAAACGAACGTCCCCGTCTCTTTGGTTAGCCAAAAGTTCAAGATTACGCTGGCTTGATTCATCAATGCCAAGGTATTCGCTTTCCTTATAAACCTTAAGCGTCCTTATATGAATGAGCATACTTTTGGAAGTTGTATCAAGGTAGTCAAGGAGAGCTCCGGCTGATATTATTTCCGCGCTTGTTCCATCAAGACCGAAACTTTTTAAATTAGCAAGACCGAACTGCTTTTCCAGCCTTTCTTTTGCCTGCTGCCTGTCAAACAGCCAGTCCGCCCACCGGTTTAAAACCATGCCGCTTCGATCAAAAACTGCGCTTGCGATTTTTTTATCTTCCGCAAGAAGAGATTCCTGTATCAGCATTTCCCTTATCGAAAGCCGTTCAAGTTCCTGACGCAGCAATTCTTCCCTATTGACGGTAAAACTTGTCGCGAAGAATTCGCCTGTAGACAAATCAATATAGGAAAACGACAGTTTTTTTTCTTTTGAATCTGCTGCAAGACAGCACAGATAATTCGAGCTTCCCTTGTCAAGAAAATCCTCATCTACCGTTGTTCCGGGGGTTATTATTTCTACTACGTCGCGTTCAATAACTTTTTGCCTGCCCGGAGACGTGAGCTGCTCACAGACAGCGACTTTTTTCCCGAGCTTTAAAAGACGCGCAAGATAATTTTTTGCGGCATGGTACGGAACGCCGCACATGGGAAGTCCGTTCCGGCTTGTAAGGGTAAGATTTAAAAGGGAAGAAACTTCTACAGCGTCATCTGCAAACATTTCGTAAAAGTCGCCAAGACGGAAGAAAAGAATATTTCCTTCCTGCTCTTTTTTTATTCGCCTGTACTGGTCGAGCATGGGACTTGTACGAAAGCTATCCATGTCCTCTATCTTCCAGATTTATTCCGTAAATTCTGTATTAATCTCTCGGTTATATCGACTGTCGGGCTGAACCATATTATTCCTTTATTGTCGCTAAGGTTCAAAACAGCGCTGTAGCCTTCGCTCTCGGCGATATATCTTATTTCATCGTTCACCTGATCCAGAAATGCTCCTGACTGCGTCAGCCGTCTTTTTTGTTCTTCCAAAATAGCTGTCTGCGTTTGATAATAATCCCCTAACGCTTCTGACATTCTGTATATCTGCCCTTCCAGCCTGTTGGCTTCTGTTTGATCACCCCGCAGCACCGCTTCCGAATGCCTTCCCCGAAGTTCCAGTATTTCCCTTGTGCGTCTGTCAACTTCGTTTTGAACTCTTGCGCTGCGTTCTTCAAATTCCCTTACAGGGCGCGAATCGCGGAAAAACGCGACATATACTTTTGATAAATCCACCACCGCAAACCGCGTCAGCTGCTGCGAATATGCGAAACATGAAACAAATAAGAATAAGATAACAAAAATTTTTTTTAACATAATAACTCCTAATATGATAAAACAAATGAGAAAATTATATCAATGCCTTTTGCAGGATTATTTTGATCGCCGAAAAGAGAACCAGGTTCCCATTGGAATTCTCCGTCCTTGAATGAGAATCGTTTTGCAACGCTTAAGCGAATCGGAAATTGAGGTAATGCCAGCCTTAAACCGCCTCCAAAACTGAAAAGAAGATTGTTAATTGTAAAATTATCTTTTTCAAAATACAGTCCCTGTTCAGTTTCAATTCCAGCCATGTCAAAGAATAAATCAAACGCAAGAATGCCGCGTACAAGCGGGAATCGCATTTCTACCCAGCTGTCCAGAAGTAAAAGTCCCTTTTCGCTGTACTTTTCGCTCCATCCTCTTCCCGTAAACATACCGTCTACTGCAAGCTGATTGGATTTTGATACTTTTGGATCACCCCGGCCCGGTTGTCCGAATATTAAAGAAAGTCCGGCATGAACGGCAAGAACGCTTTTAAAATTCCAGTTTCTGAATACCGGAATATCAAATAAAGTATGAAAATACTGAAGTTTGGTGTCGCTTCTGACGTAATGCTCAAGCTCGTTTCCGAAAAATCCGTATAGTCCCAAACGTTCAAGAGCATAATAGCCGTTTGAAGGATCATAATAAATATCGCGCTGATCCAGAGACGCGGATGTCCATAATGAGTTTTTTGGAGTCCATTTATCATTTCCGGCTCTTAACACAGGATCGAAAGGCCTGTATATTTCATTATAACTGTTTCTTAATATCCCAAATCTGATTCCTCCGCTCAGACCAAAATTTCCAAATAATGTTGGCCATCTGTATCCGGATGATAAACCCAATGATAAATACCATTCGTCATATTTCATTAAGTATTCACTCGGAATGACTTTATTGTTTGCTTCAAAATTTTCGTATGAGTTATAACCGTCAGGGAAGGCATACGCTTCATCTCCGTTAAACCACCAGTTCTGATTTGCCATCGGCGCCTGACGCCTTATAAAATCAGCTGTGAGATCAATCCCCAGTGAAAGAGGAAGACCCATTATCCATCTGTGCAAATAATTGACAGCCAGAGTTGTGGAATCAACGATAGATGAGTTTAATTTTACCCCAAGCTCATTTCCGCTGCCTGCAAGGTTACGATCCGTAAATTCAAATAATCCCGACACAGGAAGCGCGTCAGGGTCAGCATTGCCTGAAAAAGTAAGACCTAACTGTAAATCTGTTGTCATTTGCTCTTCCACGGTAAAAACCAAATCCATAAGGTTCTCGGCGCTTCCCGGAAGGGTATCGGGCATGACAATGGTGAAATACTGCAGGTTATAGAGATTTCTCATGGCATCAAGTATTTTTGTTCTTGAAAAAACATCGCCCGGTTCCATCGGAATTTCCCTCAGGATGACGTCGGTCTTTGTTTTTTCATTGCCGCGGACAGTTATGCTTTCGATGTATGCCCTGTTTCTTTCAACTATGCTGACTGTAAATGACAATGTATTTGTCTGAGGATCTATTTCGTGCGTTCTGTTGATTGAATTAAAAATATATCCGCTTTCAAAATACAGATCATTGATGCTTTGAAAATCACTTTCAATTTTTGATATATTAACAACGTCGCCGGTTCTTGAAGTTACAAGTTTTTGCAGCTGCTCGGATGTAAAAATGCTGTTGCCTTCAAATTTTATGCCGCCGAACCTGAATTCACTTCCTTCTTCAATCATGAAGGTAAGTATCAGGTTTGTTCCGCCTTTATCGCCGGCTTCATATGTGCGCGTAACGTCTCTTACTACCGCGTTTATGTAGCCCCGATCATGATAATAACTTGCAAGGGTTTCCCTGTCCAGAATCAATTTCGCTTCCTGAAAAGCTCCGTCATTGATAAGTGATTTTGCTTTAAGAGACAACTGGCTTCTTAATGTGTTGGCGGAAAACCTTGAGTTCCCCTGGAAATCAACTCTGGAAATTGAGATTCTTTCCATTTCATTGATACGGAAGGTTAAAATTATACTGCCGTCCCTTGCCTGCGCTTCTTCAGCATTGACTGTTACATTCGGGTAACCTCTTTCAAGGTATTTGCTGACAATAACCTGAATGTCATTGCGGATTTTTACCTGATTTAATATATCGCTTACCCTGGAACTTATAATATCCTGAAGATCCCTGTTTCGCAGACCTGAATTTCCGGAAAAATTAATTCTGCCTATTACAGGTCTTTCAATTACGTTAAATATTAACGCTACTTCACTGCCTTCCGCATTAGCAGGGTTAACGGACGGTTCTATTCTATCAAAATACTCCAGAGCGTACAGTTTTCCCTGAATTTCCCAGAAAATTATTTCATTAAATTCGATGCCGGTGTACGGTTGGATCAGAGCTTCAAGTTCGCTGTGCGCAATGTTTTTTAATCCGGAAAAAGTAATGTTTCTTATCGGCTTTCCCATATACCAGTCATCTTCTTCCTGCGAAAATAAGGTAAAAACTGTTATGGTGAACATGATAAACGCAATTACTCTTAACTTCATCAAAACTCCAAAATTCGTTTTTAATTAAAACGATTTACTCCAGAAAAGAGTAACTGAATTATCGTTTATCCACCAGTTTTCAGGGTGGTAAGGGAAAAAAGCCCATCTTATATTGACAAAGGGACTTTGTAATTCTATTCCGAAATCAGGTTCAATCTTTAATCCGCCAAATAAAACACTGTTTTCATCATATTTAAGCTTGACTGTGCTCTGGACAAACATATCCTGCCCAACGTACTTACCTATAAAAACAGTTGTATTATCAATATAGTTACCGACACTGCCAATCCTGTCAATCGGGGAGAGGTTAAACATTGCTGAACTCGTTGACACAACCGCATTTTGTATAAGTCTGGTTCTTATACTGAGCATATCTAAATTCAGGAACTTTCTCAAGCTTCGTTCTATCTGTCTGAAATAAAGAATTTGCGATAAAACTTCAGAATTAGCGAAAAATTGGGTAAAAATATCGGCGGAAGAAGCCAACAGGAAACGCTGCGTCGTATCATTATTGCCATCCTGAATATTGTTGAAATTCTGTCCCAGAATGGAATATATTTCAAGCTGCGTCAGACCCGGAGACGATTCAAAACGGGGCACAAAGCTTCGCAGCGGTTGATTGTCAATTATTAGCGAAATCGTAACAGGACCTGTATCTGATTGATCGCGAATTTCCGCTCTTGCGCTGATCATCGGATCAAATTTAAGCTCATCTTCCCTGAAAGTCATGGTTCCCTGTCTTATAAAGAAATTTCTGTCAAAATAAAACAGTTCGCCTGTACGAATTTTTATATCGCTTACCAGTGAATAATGTCCTGATTCAGTTTCTGAAGAAATTTTAAATGTGGTTCCCATTTCCGGATTTGCACGCAAGATCGGACTGTGTTTATTCGGCCAGAAGAATTCAACCATTGAGCCTGTAGTTATGGTTAATGCCGCAACTACATTTAGTTTTTTTTCGTCTCCAAATTCACTTTCCGCTCTTGATGAAATTTCATCCATGTTAACATTCATTTCGGTATTGTTCATAACAAGAGCGCCTGTAATTTCAAGGAAATTATTATTTGTATCCAGATTCAAGTTTAACTTTCCCGATGTGTTTCCGTCTGCATGAAAACTGGCAATTTTAATATTGTACGGTATTGATGTTTCACCGGGGATATTTATATTCAACCCAATATTTCTCGGGACCCAGTTTTCAAAACCAAACCAGCCGTTTACAGTTGCGCTTCCTGTTCCCGATGATATAATAACGGGACCAAATGTCATTTCATAACCCTGAGCCGTTATTTGAAAAGGAACTGACCTTATATCTTCGCTTACATAATTGGGAACATTCATATTTACGCTTGCCGCAGTTCCTGTTCCGCTGAATTCCGGATTCCAGAACGGACCTTTAAAATTCATTTTCCCGCTTACAAATCCGCCTGTGATATTAAAATCTTTGATTGGAGGCATTGCTATGTTCCAAAGCGAATCAAGGTCTATAAAATAATTATTGCAATAAGCGTCAATATGCCCTTTTTTAAATACTCCAGCGAAAGAACCCCTTACAGGCGCGGGATCTGAAAGGCTTAAAAAGAAATTTCCCTCTCTGTCCATTTCAAGCCTTATCATATCAGTCATTCTGTCGGAGAATGAAATCAAATCATCATTTCCGGAGAATGTAAAAAGAACATTTTCCCTGTTTATGCTTCCGAAAACAAAATTATTAAACTGTAATGTTCCGTCAAATGAATTAAAGGCATTTTTGATATTCAGCCAGGAATCTATTTTTTCAAAAATTGCGTTAATATGCATATCTGCATTTAACGCTCTATTTCCGGCATAACCGCTTATATCGGCGCTTATCCTTCCTGTGCCTTCCCGGGTGTTAACATAAAATTCAGGAAAAAAAGTTTCTATATTTGCATAATTCAGATTTAAATTTTGTATATAAAGATCGCTGTCGGTGATTACCATATCCATGGATGAATGAATTTCGTTTTTTTGCAATTTTGCGTTGAAGGAAGAAAGACCGATAACCGCATTAAACGAATCTGCGGAATTCCAGTTTATCTGCGCATCGGCGCTTGCAAGCATAGGACCTCTTCCGCCCACAAAACGGTCAATACGTACATTGGAAATATTTCCTTTTATGTTGAAATGTCCGCCTACTGTTTCTCCCTGCAGAAGACAGAATTCCCCGTTTTCACGGCTGTCCGTCATGTTAAAAATAAAACCGAGACTTGAAAAATCATTTTTCCATGAAAAATCAGTGGTTCCTGTCAATTTTCCGATATCGTCGCTAAAAAGAATATTGTTTATGACAGCGCCTTTTTGATCTGCATTTCCCAAAAATGATAAACTTATAAACCCGTTATTTGAATGTAAATTCCTGACAGTGAAATTGTCAATATCCAAAGACCAGAAATCCCTTGCGTTATAGCGAAGACCGATAAAAAAATCAACATATGCAGGATGTGTCTTCGCCGGGAACGGGTAATTTACGCCTTCAATATAACCTGATACCGCTCCGTTACTCGAAATGTTTCCGTATGCGTGGAGACCCAGCGGATCGCGGACTACCAAAGTTGTTCTGTCTAGTATCTGGCCGTCAATATTCCAAGATACGTCAAGGTAATTTGCACGCAGGGAAAAATCAAGATCCATCGGATCCGATGTATCAGCATTCGCGTATATGAACAATGTGTCGTTATTAATGTAAAAGGTTCCTTCTGTCAGTGAAAATCTGCTGTCCGTCCCCGAAAAAGAAAGCAAAGCGATTGTTTTATCGTCCTTTATAGTTATGTTTGGTGCGTTATACGCGAAATCGGAAAAATTGGACGAGAAGAATATCTCTCCGTCAAGTGTCATATTACGCGAGAAGACAAGGGGCGGCAGTTTAAAAAAATTATAAAAAGGCCGGATTGATTCGGCTATGTTAAAAACAGAAAAAGAATCCAGAATAAGTGAAGCTTCAATCTGTCCTGGATTATTGTTTAAAACAGCATCAAGGTATATCCTCCCGTTATCTGATGACAAGCCGGAAACAGAAACAGCTGTTTCTTTTTGCATTGGATACAGGGAGACGTCAATTTTTTTTAATGAATGCGTTCCAACAGAAATATTTTCACTTGATATTTCAATGTTCCTTCCGTACGATGATAAATTAAATACACCGTTTACGCTTTCAGCGCCTGTAAAGGTAAAGCGCTCAACTGAAAGGACGCCCTGCGGACTTAATGGTTTTAATCCCACTCTTCCTGAATAATTGAAATTACCATTAAATTTAACATCCAGCGCTGTATTGGCGGGAATATTTAATCTCATATCTTCGATATTTATTTGATTTTTATCGCCGTATGCGCTTATATAAATGGAATCTGTAAGGGAAAGCGGATCATTTGCATACCCTGCCAAAATACCGCTTTGCAGTTTGATCCTGTAATCAAGTTCTCCGCTGTAATTATACATAAGCGACAAACTGCCTGTTGCCTCCCTGTCAGCCCAAACGAGAACATTCTTCAGGTGATCAGAAAAATTGGCAATTGAAACAGGATTAAAATTATTCATGTTTATCTGGGCAATAATTCCATGCTGTAACGTATCAAGGCTGAAATGAAAATAACCGTCCTTGTTTGCTTCCTGCGATCTTATGTTGAAACTGTTATTTATAAAATAAAAACCCATGGAAAACGGATTCATTGTAAAAAGAGGTTTTTGATTCTTGTCTTCCATCTGTGAAAAAGCGAATTTTAAAAAAACAATTTCCGCTCTGATCTCATCATTGTTGATTGAATAATTACCATTAACCGCAATTTCGCTGTTGATTGCAAAGCTTCTGTCTGCCAGTTGCGCAAGAACGGACTGCGCATCTGTCCTTGCGCCAAAAAGAAAGCCGTCTTTATCCACCCTGAGATTTACATTCATACCGGTGAGATTTACGGTATTTTCGCCGCCTGAAAAATTTATCCTGCATCTTCGAATTCTGTAATCTCCGTTAACCGGAAGAAATTCCGATATTTGCGCAAGAATTTTCTTTTCGTTTTGACCGCTGGAAAAGTTTCTCAAACTGTCAATAAATTCCCTGTCCCTTTCCATGTTAATGTCCAGCACAGGTCTGTCTATCTGAATGGAATTTATAATAATTTTTTTATTGATAATTATTTCACGAATTGAATAATATACTCTGGCGCGCGGTATCGAAAGGATTTCAGCGCTGCTGTTCCTGAATTGCAGATTTCTTATATCAAATGACGATAAAAATGATGGGCGTATAGATGAATAGCTGATTTCCAAACCTGTGACTGTTTCCAGTCTTTCTATTATGTTTACACGAATACTCGCTATTGCCATACTGAGAAAATTCTGGACAGGCATTAAAGCAAACCCGGAAATAACAGTTATAATGCTTAAAATCAGAATTTTTACATATAATAAATGAGGAATTCCCTTTTTTCTGTTTTTTCCCGTAAAAATTGGCACTAATTTCCCTTGATTTTATTTACTTTCCATAAATTATAACACTTTTTTGGGCAAAAAGTCTCAAAATATAATGTTCATTTATCAATTCTATCTTTCCCGAATTGATGTTTTTTTACATTTATGTTACTTTATCGACATTACCATGGAATTAACCCGGAATTTTGCCGTTTTGGAAGGCGGAGACGGCAGCGGAACTACTACGCAATTATCAATTTTAAAAAATAAAATTAAAAATACCGGAAAAATTCCATATTTTTCTACCTTCGAACCAACAACCGGAAAAACAGGTGAACTTATACGCCGCGCTCTTAAAAATGAAATTACAATAAATCCCCGGACATTATGTTATCTTTTTGCGGCGGATCGTAATGAGCATTTATACGGACAGGACGGTATAATAAATCATGTAAAAAACGGTGAATTTGTAATATGCGACCGTTATGTCGTTTCTTCCCTTGTGTATCAGGGGATTGAATGCGGCGATAAATTGCCGGAAAGCCTCAACTCTTTTTTTCCATTGCCGGAAATAACCATTTTTCTAGATATAAAACCGGAAATTGCCGTTGAAAGAATGAAAAACCGTTCCTCTCTTGAAATTTACGAGGTGTTGGAGTTTCAGGAAAAAGTCTACAAAAAATATATCTCTGTTCTGGAAGCATACGGAAAAAAAGGACGAGTTGAAATCGTTGATGCTTCAAAAAGCGTTCAGGAAGTTGCGGATCTGGTATGGGGAATAATCGGTCAAATGCCGATATTTAACCATAATGAAAACGATCTTTAAGACGGCTATTTTCATTGTTATGCTTGCGGTTTCTCTGCCTGCTAACGGGTATTTTGTCACATACAAGGAACAGTACTACAGGCTTTTCCATCTTCACTTGATCCAATATCCTGACGACTCCATGGAAAATATTTACTGGCTGGAAAAAGCGTTAAAGGCCGATTTCGCCAATCCTCTTTACGCTCTTGCCCTTATCGAAGATGAAATACAGTGGGAAAAATACCGCTATCTCTTTACCATGCACATTAATCTTAAACTTGTTGAACAATACATGTTTCTTGGCAACAAATGGAACAAACGAAACGCGTATTTTTACAATGCTCCCTGGAAAAACCAAAATCTTGAAAGCCTTGAAACTGCAGAAACGTGTTTCCGCACTGCTCTTTACTACTGGGATGAAGCTGTTGCCTGGTCCAAAAAAGCAAATGACAGGCGCTTCAGATGGATACCTTTACAAAAAGTCCAGTTCTGGGAAGATGAAGCCTTCAGAATCGAAAACGGCAAACTTAATTACGGAAGAACCATAAAACGCGAACTTGACATGCTGCAGAAAGTACGCGAAAAATTTGAACAGATGGATAATTATTACAGGATTGAAAATTCAATAAATTAAAATAATTCTCCCTGCATTATATCTTTTTTCTGCGCTGAATTTGTTTTTATAATTGACAAAAATTCATCTTCGTCAATTATTTTAATTCCAAGATCATTGGCTTTTTTATTTTTTGACGAGCCAGACGAAGGATCATTTGTTACAAGGTATGTAAGACCTTTTACAACCGTTGATTTTGACTGTGCGCCGAGTGATTTTATTTTTTCTTCCGCTTGAGGTCTTTTCATGGATTTAAGCTCTCCTGTAAAGCAGAAGGAAAGCCCTCGCAGCGGAAGCGCCTCGTCAGAAAGCAGCTGTGTAATTTTAATAATCCCTGTTTTTAATACATCGTCCATCTCCTGCCTGCTTTCCATTAAACCGTCGGCAATCACTGAAGCGGTAATATCACCTAACCCGTGAATTGAAGAGAGATTGCCTGCCGGAGCATTCCGTAATTTTTCCAGAGTATCAAAACCTGCGTCTGCCACTTTTTCCATCGTGGTTTCCGCGATTCCTTCCAGGTTAAATCCAGCTATAAAAACGGGAAGGGAAAGTTCGCGCTTTGTTTGAATATGGCGTATAACTTTTTCAGCAGAGAGTTTCCCCATTCTTTCATATTCGCCGAGTTCTTCCGCTGTCAGTGAATAAAGTTCGTGAATGTATGTTACTCTTTTTTTCTCAAACAACTGACGGATTAATTTTTCTCCAAGTTCGCGAATATCAAGAACGGACACCCATTTTTCAAGGCGGTGCAGGAGGCGTTTTGGACACTGCGTATTCGGGCAATAGAGCCTTGTTCCCGCGTCAACAAGATCGCTTGCGCACGTTTCGCATTTTGAGGGAAAAGTGATTTCCTCTGTATTGGAGCTGTTTTCTCCGGGAGCAAGCCCTTCGATCTTCGGGATAATCTCACCGCGTTTTACAACAGATACTTTTGAACCGATTTTTAAGCCCATTGAGCGTATCATATCGGGATTGTTGAGATTCGCACGTTTAACAGTTGTTCCTGCAAGACGTACAGGTTCAACGATGCCGATAGGCGTATATGTCGCACCTGATTCGCTCCATTCTATTTTAAGCAAAGTACTGAAAGCTGTTTCAAGATCAAATTTAAAGGCAATCTGTTTTTCAGGACGGGCTTTGCGAAGATCGGCAATATCGGTGTTAATGTCTTTTACAACAAGCCCATCAATATCAAATGGAAGTTTGTCCCTTTTTTCTGCAATTTCATTCCGATAGTTGATTATTTCCTGAACATCTTTAAATATTCCTGTTTCCGCTGTTTCAAATCCCTGTTCTTTTAACCAGATGATTTTTTGCTTTTCATCTTTAAAATAATTTTCATTGGTTACATCGGCTGCGTCATAAACAATTAGGTTTAAATCTTCGCAGCCCTGCCCGTCTTTGCGGCGCATGAGTCCGTTGGCGGCATTACGGCAGTTCGCCTTTTCGCTGTATTTATTTTTCCAGACATTATGCGTCATTATAACTTCTCCGCGGACTCCGCCTGTAAACCGAACTTTAAGTTTTTCCACTGTTCCGCTCATGCGCCGCGCGTTAGCTGTTATCTCATCGCCCTTGATACCGTCTCCCCTTGTTACGGCGCGGACAAGTATTCCTTTTTCATACTGGAGCTCCAGGCTGGCTCCGTCGAGTTTATACTGAACGATATATTTTTTTATTGATTGTTTTTTTGTCCATACTAGGAATTCATCAGGATTTGAAGCCTTGTCCTGGCTTCCCATTGGAATCAAATGCTTTGCCTTCGGAAAACCGTCAACATCGATTCCTGTTCCAACTTTTTTTAGAACTTCGCTTTCCGGAAAAAGCGCGGTTAATTCATCCCAAAGAAGATCAAATTCTCCGTCAGAAATTTCCGCTTCTCCGCTGTAGTAAGAGTTTTGGTATTTTTTAATCAAACTTTCAAGCTGAGCTATTCGTTCTTTTTTGGACCCCATGATTCATTATATCAAAAAAATCAGGAAAATAGAGCTGTTAAATTTCAGGTTCTGTATTTTTCAGGTAAATCACAGAGCAGAAAAAGGCTGTTAAAGGCATCGCGAACAATATACCGAAACTGCCTGCCAAAGCCTGTAATATTTCTACAGCGATCATTTCACTGTTAAAAAGATTTAAGAAAGAGCCTGAAAAAACGCTTAGAAGAAGAACCACCGATAATGAACAGCCGATATAGGCAAGGATTAAAGTATCCGCCATTGTTCCCATAATATCCCGCCCTATATTAAAACCGGAATTAAGAAGTTCCCTAAACTTTATTGTTTTTGCTTTTTCTTTCACTTCCCATAATGCCGATGATATGGATATTGACACATCCATGACAGCGCCGACTGCGCCTATAATAATACCTGCAAAAATTATCGCGTTAAGGTTTAACTGAAGGTTTCCCGGAAGATTGACAAGGTAACGCGAATGTTCATCCACGATGCCTGTTAAATGCAATACTTTATCCATTACAAGAGAAATAATTCCTGCGATTAAAACTCCTCCGGCACAGCCTGCTATTGAAGCAAGGGATTTTTCATTATAACCAATTACAATTAGGGGAGTCATTACAGTAATAAATGAACACACAAGAAGCGACATTACATATATATTTTTACCTGAAAGAATTGCCGGAACAAAAACAGCGAAAATCGCAGTACAAGTAAAGGCAAGGGAAAGTATAGTATTAAAACCTTTTTTTCCTCCAAAAAATAAAACGCAGATAACGAAAAGAAAACCAAGCGCAAGAAGCTTGTTAAACCTGTAAAATCCGTTGAAATACCACTCGTTATTTGTAAAAACAAGTAAAACTGACGCTCCGTCTGTAACTTCCCTCTGCGCTCCCTTTAAAAAACCCGTGTTGTTCTGCGCTGCTTTTACAATTTCTCCCTTTCTTGCGCCGCTTGTTATTTGAGCGTTAAATGTAATCCTGTTTCCCAATGAAGGCATCGGTTCATCGACATGATCGTCAAGATTAATATTATTAACAATATTCAATACTCTCGCCCTTGCAGTATCCTGTGAAAAAACACTGAAATCATAAATATCGCTTACCGCAATTTTATGCCCGATACCAAGAAGCAAAATTGATGCTATTATTGTCAATAAATATGGAATCTTTATTTTGATCATCTAAAGAAATAATAAACCAATCCTGTAAAATAAAAAAGCGGCAAACCAGGCGATTAAAGTTTGGTATATTATTACAAAGACAGTCCCTTTAACGCTTCCAAGCTCACGTTTAACAGTGGCAACTGCAGCCGCGCACGGAGTATAAAGCAGTGTAAAAATAAGAAAGCAGAACGCGCTTAACGGCGTAAAATAGGAATGCAGTGTTTTACCAAGTTCCGCCATGCCTGCTCCTGTAAGTACTGCCAGTGTGCTTATGACTGCTTCTTTCGCCGTAAAACCTGTGATAAGGGCTGTGGAAACTCTCCAGTCGTAAAAACCTATTGGATAAAATACTACGCTTATAAAACGTCCGACCGAAGCTAGAATGCTCTGTGTTCCAGTTGTCACATAATTTAATCTTATGTCAAACGACTGTAAAAACCAGATAATTACCGTTGCAAGAAAAATAATTGTAAACGCCCTTTGAATAAAATCTTTCGCTTTCTCCCACATAAGGATTAAAACAGTTTTAAACGAAGGAAAACGGTAGTTTGGAAGTTCCATCACAAAAGGAACAGGAGAGCCTGAGAAAATTGTTTTTTTCATGATAAAACCTGATATTATTCCGAAGACAATTCCCAGAATATATAAACTGATCATTACCAAAGCCTGATTTCCGGGGAAAAAAGCGGCTGTGAAAATGGCGTATATCGGTATTTTCGCGCTGCAGCTCATAAAAGGAGTCAGAAGCACTGTCATTTTTCTGTCGCGCTCGCTTGCCAAAGTCCGTGTCGCCATTATCGCAGGAACCGTACACCCGAAACCCATGAGCATGGGAACAAAACTCCTCCCTGAAAGCCCTATTTTTCTTAACGGCTTGTCCATTACATAGGCAACCCGTGCCATATACCCGGAATCTTCCAGCATCGATAAAAAGAAAAAAAGAACGATAATAAGCGGAATGAACATTAATACCGCTCCCACTCCCATGAATATTCCGTCAATAACAAGTGAATGAATGACAGGGTTCAGGCCGTATGCAGCTAACGCTGTATCTGTAATTTCGCTTAACAGCTCAATACCGGTTTCCATAAGGGAGCTTAAACGGTTTCCTATCACTCCGAAGGTAAGATAAAAAACCAGAAACATAATCCCCAGGAAAGCAGGGTATGCCCATATTTTATGCGTTAATATACTGTCGAAACTGACGCTGCGCCTGTACTCCCTGCTCTCCTTTGGCTTAATAACGCATTTTCCGCAGACCTCTTCGATAAACTGGTATCTCATGTCAGCTAACGCAGCTTCGCGGTCTGTTTTGAGTTCGTCCTCCATCTCCCTGACCGCGTGTTCTATCATATCTTTTTCATTATCATCAAGTAAAAGGCTTTTCAAAATAAGCTCGTCTCCTTCGACAAGCTTTGTCGCGGCGAAACGCTGGGGGATTCCTTGTTTCTGGGTATGATCTTCAATTAGGTGAGCGACAGCATGTATTGCCCTGTGAGCGGCACCAGAACAAAAATCTATCCGCTGCGGTTTTTTTCGCAGGCGGACAGTTTCAATCATCTGCTCTATAAGCTCGGCAAGACCCTGTTTTTTCGCCGCCGATATCGGAACGACAGGAATGCCAAGCGTATCCCTCATCTGCTGAATGTCGATACTTCCGTTATTTGCCTGAACTTCATCCATCATGTTAAGAGCCAGAATCATCGGAATCTGAATTTCAATCAGCTGCATTGTCAGATAAAGATTCCGCTCAATATTGGTCGCATCCGCGATATTTATAATCCCGTCAGGTTTTTGTTTAAATAAAAAATCCCGCGTGATAATTTCTTCGCTTGTGTACGGTGAAAGCGAGTAAAAACCGGGAAGGTCTACAATCGTAACATCCTTGTGTCCTATCAAAATTCCTGATTTTTGTTCTATCGTAACGCCTGGAAAATTCCCGACTTTCTGGTTTGAACCTGTTAAATGGTTAAAAAGGGTGGTTTTTCCGCAATTTTGGTTTCCTGCTATTGCAATTATCATATTTCTGTTTCCTTTATAATGATTTTTTCCGCGTCCGAAAGACGCAGGGAGAGTACGTAGCCTCTCAGAAGAAGCTCAATTGGGTCTCCCATGGGAGCTGCTTTTTTTACGGTTATGGCGGTTCGCGGCGTAATGCCCATCTCAAGAAGCCTTCTTCTTAATATCTTCTCGCCTCCCACTTCCAGCACGGTGCAGCTTTTTCCGATTTCAAGGTCTTTTAATGTCATGTCAGTTTCCTTTGGTTAGTTATATCTAACTAAAGGTTAGCTTTTCCTAACTATTTTGTCAAGTGGTTTTTGAAAAAATTTTTCTTTACTGAATGCCGGAAAAAGCTCTATAATTGAGTTGGAGAGCATATTGAAAATTCACGAATCGGCTGAAAATTACCTTGAAACTATCCTCATTTTAAGCCTTAAAACAGATAAGGTACGCTCAATTGACATAGTAAACGAACTGGAGTTTAGTAAACCAAGCGTAAGCGTTGCGATGAAAAACCTCCGCACCAAAGGCTATATTCATATGGAAAATGACGGCTGCATTACCCTGACAGCAAAAGGCAAAAAAATAGCCGATTCAATGTATGAAAGGCACGTAGCGATTTCTGACTGGCTTGTTTTACTGGGCGTAGACAAAAAGACAGCCGTGCAGGATGCCTGTAAAATGGAACACTCCATGAGCGAAAAAAGTTTTTTGGCGATTAAAAAACATATAGAAAATTTGAAACATAGTAGCTAAGTTGTTCGATAACTTCAATTATCAAATAAGTCCAATTTAAAGAAAAATTCACATTCAATAAATAAAATCCTAACATAACTCAGGTAGTTTTTACTCAATATTATTTATTTTAGGAGGATTCCATGAAAAAGAATTTTTTTGTTTTTTTATTTATTCTTGCGTTTGTATTTCAACCTTTATACGCAAAAGGAAATGTTGAAAATAAAAGCGCAGTCAATACCGTAACAGGAGAGGGGCAGGCAAAGTACGTATTTCTTTTTATCGGAGACGGTATGGCAATGACTCAAATCACTTCCTCAGAGGTCTTCTCTACCGCCCGCTCTTCAAAGGACATAAACATTACCCGTCTTGGTTTTACAGGTTTTCCGATTGCCGGATTAACAACAACACATGACGCGGGAACCTTTATTACAGATTCCGCGTCAGCCGGAACAGCGCTTTCAACCGGAAACAAGACATTAAGCGGCGTCATCAACATGGACACCGCAAGAAAGCAAAAATTCAAAACGATTGCGGAATACGCAAAAGACGCAGGAATGAAAGTCGGTATAGTTACAACAGTAACGCTAAATCACGCTACACCTGCTTCATTTTATTCCAAAGTTCCTTCACGTAACGATATGTATGATATCGCTGTCCAGCTTGCCCAGAGCGATTTTGATTATTTCGCAGGCGGCGCAATCGTCCAGAGAAAAGGCAGAAACGGCGATCAAAGGGACGCTGTTGAAATCGCAAAAGCAAACGGATTTACATATATTGATACCAGAGCTGGTTTTAACGCATTAAGACCGGGAGCAGGCAAGGTAATAGCGGTAAGCGAGAGACTGCAGGATTCAGAAGCTATGCCTTATGAAATAGACAGGAAATCAGGAGAAATTTCCCTTGCCGGTTTTACAGGAAAAGGGATTGAGCTTCTGGATAATCCGAATGGTTTTTTCATGATGGTGGAAGCCGGAAAAATTGACTGGGCGGGACATGCAAATGACGCCGGCGCCGTTATTCATGACGTGCTCGCGTTTGACGCCGCCATCCGCACAGCTCTTGACTTTGCGAAAAAACATCCGAATGAAACTTTAATTGTTGTAACAGGCGATCATGAAACAGGCGGCATGACAATAGGATTTGCAGGCACCCAGTACGATACTTTTTTTGACAAGGTAGCGCTTCAGACAAGATCATACGTTGCCTTTGATGAAGAAGTATTAAAACCCTATAAAGCAAGAACAGCTCCTTCCGCCGCAAGACTTACAGACCTTATTCCGGCAATAAGGCAGTCATTCGGGATTAACTTTGATACTCTTACGCCTGTGCAGAAAGAACAGATTGAATTCGCGTTCCAGCGTTCAATGGGAAGCGAGCAGGTTCGCTCTTTCGCGGAGGATCAATACCTTCTTTACGGCGGTTATGAGCCGCTCACGGTTAAATTAACGCAGGTGATGAATCAAAGCGCAGGGATCGGCTGGACAAGTTACGCGCACACAGGCGTTCCTGTTCCGACTTTCGCAAGCGGAATACATCAGGAAATATTCGGCGGTTACTACGACAATACCGACATTTTTCACAAGCTTGCAAACGCGATGAGGCTGAAGGTGAACTGAGAATGTCAGATGACATAACGCCTGAAAAACGGCTGCTCAGGATAATTAAAATCCTGGGCGGCTTTAAAGAATCAAAAAAAGATTTTATTTTTATTGCAGTCTGCGGCCTTTTAACCGCATTGATTTTTTTCATTCCGACAGGATTTGAAGGAAGCGCCTACCGGTCAAATTCCGTGCGCGTAAGAGTGCGCGTAACAGAAGTGAATAACGATATGTTAAAGATTATAGGCCCGGTCAGGCAGGGAGGCCAGCAGCTTGACGTTCAAGTGCTGTCGGGACGTTTCAAGGGCGAAATCCATCCGGCGTCAAACAGTCTGATGGGAAAAATGGAAATTGACAAGGTATTTCTGAAAAACGATATTGCCCTTGCTGTTGTAAACCTTGATGATGAGGGGCAAATTAGTTATGTGCAAATTATGGATCATTACCGCAGCGGGAAAACTGTATTTCTTGTAATTGTATTTTTCACGGCAATAATTCTTATAATGGGATGGATGGGAATAAAAATCCTTATCTCATTTACATTTTCCGCCGCTGCTTTAATAAGAATTCTTTATCCCATGATACTTCACGGCTGGAATCCGATTTTCGGCGCGCTTTTAATAACGCTTTTAATTACATCCCTTACCCTGTTTCTTGTCGGCGGGCTTTCAAGAAGGGCGATGTCCGCTTTTCTTGGAGCGGCAGGCGGGATTTTAATAACATCAATACTTGCTTTTGTTTTTACTTCTTGGTTTAAAATCCACGGAGCTGTGCGTCCTTTTACAGAAGCGCTTCTTTTTACAGGCTTTGGACATTTAAACCTTGCGCATCTTTTTATTTCAGGGATTTTCATTGCCGCTTCCGGAGCGATGACAGATCTCGCCATGGATGTAGCCGCCGCGATGGATGAGATAAAAAAGCAAAATCCCGCCATTACGCGGTTTAATCTTATGAGATCAGGTTATACGGTCGCGCGGCAGGCTTCCGGCACCATGACAACCACGCTGATGCTCGCCTATTCCGCCGAATACACATCGATGATAATGACATTTATCGCCGGGGGAGTTCCGCTTGAAAATATCATCAACATGGTCTGGGTATCATCAGAGATTATTCACACTCTAGTCGGCTGCTTTGGTTTGATTCTTGTCGCTCCGCTTACGGTATTCGCAGGCGGAATGTTGATAGGCAGTCAAAAATTAAATATAATCCATGAATGAGCGTTTTTGAGGTTTATGTCGAAAAAAAAAGCGAATACGCGCAGGAAGCTCTGTCTGCCGCTTCCGATTTGCGCCTTGCTTTGCAGATTGAAAACGTCGAAAAAGTACGGATAATTAACCGTTATTTTACCGAAGGCATCAGCATTGATGATTTTGAAACTTCAAAAAATACAATTTTTTCCGAACCTCCTGCTGATATTATTTACGATACTCTGCCCGATTTAAGCGGCGCCTATGTTTTCGCTGTTGAATATCATCCCGGGCAGTTCGATCAGAGGGCCGACTCCTGCGCCCAGTGCATTTCCCTTGCCACAGGAAAAGAAAAGCCGGATATTCACACTTCAAAAATTTACGCTGTTTACGGAAAAATAAGCGATGAAGATTTTAATCGCATAAAATCATGGCTTATTAATCCTGTTGAGAGCAGGGAAGCGTGTATGGAAAAACCCGCTACCCTGCTTCAAAAATATTCTGTTCCGGAGGAAGTGCAAAACATTGACGGTTTTATATCTCTTTCATCT
>WQTD01000004.1 GCA_009786455.1 Treponema sp. | reverse complement strand
ATAACAGGTGTCGTAGACACTCATCTTTAGGATATGCTATACCAGTAACATATCAAAATAATTCTGCGGCTTAATTTGCTGTCCGTATAATCGGGGGATGTACATTAGAGTCTGTCTAAAATGTGGACACATTATAGACAGACTACCTTAAAAAACGCATTTTCGCAGCCTTCAGGCGGGAAAATGCAAGGTCTGTCCGTAAAGTCGGGTACTCTTAATTAATATGGGGAATGACGCCCTTCAGCAAATCCGTGACATCCTGCGCGTTATCTGCAAATATTTTCGCGATTGCTTCCCAGCTTACTGACTCTTCATACGGTTTCCAGCAGTCAAAATCCGTGCTCATCGCTATCGCAGCGTAGGGAATACCCGCTTCGTTTGCAAGAACAGCTTCTGTCGCTGTTGACATATTGATGATATCCGCTCCCCAGCTGCGGAACATAAGCGATTCTGCTCTTGTTGAAAAACGCGGACCTTCTATTGTTATGACAGTTCCATTCGGATGAAACGAAAGCTCTTTTTTGCGGCACTCGGCAATCAAAAGACCGCGCAAATCCTGATCGAACGGATCAGCCATTACCTGATGAACAGGTTTGTGTGGCTGGAAACTTTCATGGAAAGTCATCTTCCTCTGTTTTGTGAAATCGATAAACTGATCGATAATTACCATATCTCCCCTGTCTATCTCATCACGCAGGGAGCCGACCGCCGTGGTGGCAAGAATATGAGTGCATCCGGCGTCTTTAAGCGCATGAATGTTGGCGCGGAAATTTACCTGCGTCGGCGGAATTGTATGCTCCCTTCCGTGGCGCGCAATAAGGACTACTCCAACAAAGCTAATTTCTCCGTGTTTAAGGGGCGAAGAAGGATCACCGTAAGGCGTCTTCACAATTTCATCATGCGGATTATATAAAATGTCAGGATTATCAAGTCCGCTTCCGCCGATTATTCCGATCTTTGCCATATCTTCCTCCAATATAAAATTAACCAAACTCAGGGTATAAGGATATTATCCCTTTTTCATCCGCCTGACAAATACCTCTTTCACTTATAAAAGAAGTTATATATTTTGCAGGCGTAACGTCAAAGCCCCAGTTCCGCGCGGTCGTTTTGTCAGGGCAAATCTGCACTGTTTCAATTTTTCCTTCGCTGTTTTTTCCCTCAACATACCTTACTTCAGAGGAATCCCGCTCTTCAATGGGAATCTCCTTAACTCCGTCTTTCATTTTAAAATCAAAAGTTGAAGAAGGAAGCGCGATGTAAAAAGGAATATCATTCTCTTTTGCCGCCACTGCTTTCAGGTATGTGCCGATTTTATTCGCGGCGTCTCCGTTTCGCGTAACTCTGTCCGCTCCTGTGATCACAAGGTCAACCATGCCGCGCTGCATAAGATGCCCTCCCGCGTTGTCAGGGATTAGATCACAGCTTACCCCGTGCTGCGCAAGTTCCCATGCTGTAAGGGACGCTCCCTGGTTGCGCGGACGAGTCTCATCAACCCAGAGGTGAACTTTTATTCCCTGATCAAAAGCCGCATAAACCGGAGAAAGCGCTGAGCCGTAATCGACAAAGGCAAGCCATCCTGCGTTGCAGTGGGTCAGTATATTTACAGTTTCTCCTTTTTTCTTTTTTGAGATCTGTTTAATAATATCAAGTCCATGAAGACCGATCTGTCTGCAGGATTCCGCGTCTTCATCGGCGATTTCCTGCGCCTGCTTCAGCGCAGCTTCCCTTTTTTGTTCGGGCGTCATCTCCTCCTTTTTTAAAAGACACGAAACCATTCTGTCAACAGCCCATGAAAGATTGATGGCAGTGGGACGGGTATTTTTAAGTAAAAGAGCCGCTTTATCAATATTTTCTTTATTACAAGGATTTTCTTTTGCTCCAAAAAAAGCGAGATACATGCCGAAAGCCGCGGAAGCTCCAATAAGACCAGCACCGCGCACATACATATCTTTTATCGCTTTGGCGGTATCTTCCAAAGAGCGGAGGTCAAGAATTTCAAATTTAAAAGGAAGAGCCTTCTGATTGATAATCTGTACGGTATCAGGAGAACCTTCCTTCAGCCAAATCGTTCTGTAATGCGAACCGTCAATATTCATAAGCTAAACCGCCGCGAAACCTAAAGCGATTAAAAGCTGCGCCAGAATATATGTAAACATTAAAAAATATTTTCCGTATTTTGTCTTTTTTTTAAATGTATCATAGGCAAGAGTTGAATCAGAAGCCAAAAATAAAAGGCTGCCTGTAAAAACAAGAATGCCGAATCTGCCGCCTGAGGTAACAAAAATCTGTAACGCGAAAATAACCATTACAAGTATTATCGTTTTATACGCGAAAACAGGTATTTTCATTATTTTAACCGGATTAACAATCCTGAAAGCGGTAAGACCGAAAATTACCGACAAAGCGGCGCTTATAACAAGAACTGTCACATTAAATTGCTCAATAAAGCCGTACATTGCAATAATGTAGCAAATATGCCCCAGCAGAAAACTGACAAGACCGATACTGAAAAAACGAAAATTATTTCCCTTTAGAAGGAAAATATCGCCAATCCATCCGAATATGAGAGCTAAAACTATTAAAACGAGTATTTTATCAGCTGCAACAAGATAAACAGCCAAAACAAGAGGTACAAGGCTTGCCTTTAAAACAGCCTGGTAAATGGAAAATTTAAAATACAGGGAAACAAGATAAGCAATTGAAACAATTCCCAGAATTATTAAAAAAATCAGTTTTAAATCCACTTATTCGCTCCCTCTCTCATTATGATATGTTTAAATTCAAATAATAACAAATTTATTTATTAATATGGTTGCTTTTTGTGTTTAAAATTGTTATGGTTATGTTAACGACCGTTCGGTAACAAGGGGTGGAATTGACAAAAACAGAAATTATTACGGCAGCCTTCAAAGTCTGGGGTCGTAATTTTTACCGGAAAACAAGCCTCACACAGCTTTCAAAAGCGCTGGGTGTCAGTAAACCTGCGTTATACCGCCATTTTGAAAATAAAAAAGCGTTAACCTCCGCCATGGCTGACTATTTTATTGACGATTTTTCATTTTCTGTCAAATCAGGCTTTGAAAAAGCCATGCAAACCACAGATACCGATGAAGGAATTTTTTCCATCATACAGAGCATAACCGGTTATTTCGCCCGGAACGAATATGCTTTAATTTTTTCCCTGATTAACATATATGATCATAACATTGACAGCAGATATTTATCCGAGAATCTTAAAACGCGCGGCGTGGATATGGAAAATTTTCATATCATCATCAATAGAAAATATGATACAAATCCTGTGATCATAACTCTGGTTTTTGCCACCCTTACTTTTTTTATGATGCATTTTCATAAAAGCAGGAATTTAATTGATGAAATTCCTTCGGACAATGAAATAAAAGAAATTATTTCATCAATACACGAAGTGATAAAACACGGATTGAAAATTACTTCCCGGAAGATTGACGCTCTTGATTTTGACAAAATGGAAAAACAAATTAACGCCATGAAACCAGGCGCGGAACCTGAACCCCTTTTCAGGGCTGTCGCGGAAGCTGTCGCAGAGGCAGGTCCGTGGAACGCTTCCATGGAAATGGTAGCCAAACGCATGGGATTTTCAAAGAGCAGCCTGTACGGGCATTTTAAAAATAAAAAGGATATGCTGCGCCGCCTTTTTACAACCGAGTTTAGACGAATAATTGAATTTGCGCATAATGCCATTAATATGTCGGCGGACAGCGCCGAACAGCTGTATCTTGGAATTTTTTCCATTGCGGTTTACATGAGATCGCGCCCGGAAATTCTTGTCGCGATAAGCTGGATACGCACCCGGAAACTTGATCTTGGCAAACCGGATAAAAACCATGAAATTTTCAGGCTGTTTGAAGATGTTGAAATTGAAAACCTTTTAAACGCGGAAGAAGGAGAAAAACAAAAAATCTCCTACTGGATGCTGTTTTTGTTGATAAATATACTGACAAGACCGTTTGTAAGCAGGGAAGAAACCAAAAAAGGTTTGTCTATGGCGCATAACGATATAAGAATGCTTTTTAAATATATAACCCAGGGGCTTGGAGGCTTTAAACGATGATTAAAAATGATTATATTAAAACGGGCAAAGGAGTCCTTTAATGAACATAAAAAAACGATGTGCGTCTTTATTACCGCTTCTTTTCTTTATAATTTCTGCGGGATTATATGCGCAGACCATTCGCCTCAGCCCCGATGAAGCGGTGCAGATGGCGATTAAAAGCAACCTTGGGCTTGAATCGTCAAGAACAAGCCTTGAAACAAAAAAGAGGGCTTCCGAATTATCGTGGAATCAGTTTATCCCCAGCGTTACTGTCGCAGGTTCCTTAATGAAGGATAACAACGCGACTACGGCTTCAGGGGTTGTCCCAAGCGTTGATTTATCAACATTATTAAATCCAATATACGGAACATTTAACAGCAGCCTTCCTCCAGCAATGCAAATCCCTCTGCTTCCGGCGGAAACATTATATGCTGTAACTCCCTACTCTGTAGACGTTTCTCCGTGGCGCCTGGCGGGAACAATACAGGCTTCCCTGAATTTAAACTTTGCGATGTTTGAAAACATGAAACGCCTGAGCCTTGATTACCACGGCGGGCTTATAACATACGAAAAAATAAAAGCTCAGCTTGAACGCGACATTCGAAAATCCTATCACAACATGCTGCTCCTGCAGGAAAACATCGCGTTACTGCGCACGGCATACGCGAATGTGGAACGCCAGGTGCAGATGGCGCAGGCGAACTACAACGCCGGTCTTGCTCCCGAACTAACGCTTTTACAGGCGCAGGTCGCCCGTGAAAACATGCGTCCGACAATTGATCAGGCAGAAAACGGGCTTAAGCTTTCCATGGCGCAGTTTGCCATGTTCCTCGGCATGGACTACACCACTCCCTTTGAACTTGAACCCATTACACATAACGAAGAGTACGCACCGCTTGATGTAACAGAAATGATTTCAAGAGCGTCAAAGGAAAAACCTGAGATCAAGGAATTAAAACAAACAATCGCGATGCTGGAAAGCGCACGCACGGCGACGGTTTATTCACTCACCCCGTCGCTGACATTAAGCTGGAACAACAATTCTATTCTTGTCGGTCCGTGGGATAACTCATGGTTCAACGGCGACAACTGGATGAATACAGGTTCTCTTACAATTTCACTGGGACTCCGCCTGCACAGCCTTATTCCTTTCAGCGCCGATTTTCAGGGAATAAAAAATATGGATGATCAGATTAAAACCGCCAATCTGGGTTTATCGCAGATGATCAACGGAACTGAAATTGAAGTTTATAATACAGTCCTTAGTCTGGAAAGGCTTCGTACAAGCACTGCAGCGCAGGCGCAGACTGTTCGAATAGCCGAACAGGCATACCGGCTTACAGAACAGGCATATCAGGCAGGACTACAGGATTATTTTCAGGTTCAAAATTCTCTGCAGTCGCTTCAGCAGGCGCGCGTCCAAATGCTTGAACAGCAGTTTAATTATGTAAACGGTCTCATTGACCTTGAATATTCAATAGGAGTTCCTTTCGGAACTCTCTCGGGAAGGAGCAACCAATGATTATTTTCGAAATAATTCACGCAAAAGCGCGGAGACGCAGAATTTTAATATCAGGTTTAATTACAATCTTGTTAACAGTGAGTTGTTCAGGTGAAAAACCCAACACAGCGGCGCCGCCGGAAATCACGCGTCCGATATTTGCGGTAAACACCACCCTTGCAAGCCGTGGACAGATTCAGGATTATATTTCTTTATCAGGAGATATAGTCGCAGGTTCTACCATTGACGTATATTCTGATACAGCAGGCAAGGTTGTAGAGATATACACATCAGTCGGCAGATGGGTTAACAGGGGAACTCCCGTAGCGGCAGTTGATCCATCCCGTCCCGGCATGACGTTCAGACAGAGTTTAGTAACAGCTCCCATCGCCGGAACAATAGTCGCAGTCCCCGCGCAGATTGGAATGACAATAAGTCAGGCGGTACCCTTAGCGCGGATTACAGGAGGCGGTGCTCTTGAAATAAAACTTCATATAGCGGAACGTTTTGTTTCCAAAATGGCGTTGAATCTTCCCTGCACTGTAACCCTTGACGCATGGCCAGGCGATATTTTTCAGGGAAGCATAAGCGAACTGTCTCCTACAATCGATCTGGCTTCCCGCACAATGGAAGTGCGGATTAATGTATCTGACACTGGTTCAAAATTAAAACCGGGAATGTTCGCAAAGGTTAAAATCATAACTGAAGCGAAGGAAGACATCGTAAGAATTCCGTCAACAGCAATGCTTTCACGCTTCGGCGAGCAGTATGTATACGTCGTCCAAAACGATCCTGAAAGTCCCGAATATAAAATTGTAAAGAAAAGAAATGTAGTGCCCGGAATCCTTATAGACGGAATTCTTGAAATTCAGGACGGTCTTTCGCCTGATGAAGAAGTAGTCGCCCGCGGTCAGACTCTTCTTGAAGACGGGGTAAGGGTAAATGTTATTGAACGGCAGTCAATTTAAGGGGTATTTATGCTTGCAAAAACAATAGTTTCGCGCCCGACTACAGTACTTGTAATTTTCGCGCTTTTAATCGGGCTTGGTTTTTTCTCACTTGTTAACCTGCCTATCGATCTGTATCCCGAGATAAATCCTCCGTATATCGCAGTCTTTACCTCCTACTCAGGCGCCGGACCTGAAGAAGTGGAAAGATCTGTTACGCGCATACTGGAAGCAGCGCTTTCAAGCGTCTCAGGTCTTGATAAAATAACGTCCACTTCATCAAGGGGATCGAGTCTTGTGCTTCTGCAGTTCACATACGGGGTTAACCTTGACGACGCATCCCTTTCTGTCCGCGATTTTCTGGACAGGGTCAGGCGTATTCTTCCGACCGGCACGGAAGCCCCGATGATTTTCAAGTACGACCCTTCCATGATCCCGATAATGGGGCTTATGGTTACAGGAAACCGCACGCCGGAAGAACTGCGTGAAATCGCAGAAGACACGATTATTCCGCGCATTGAACAGACTCCCGGAATCGCGACAGCCTCCACGTCAGGTGGAAGGGAAAAAATCATCCGCGTTGAAATTCCGCAAAGCAGACTGGAAGCCTACAACCTTACAATAACGCAGATTCAACAGATGCTCGCGGTTCAGAACATGCAGACATCAGTGGGCAGCATAACAGAGGGCGGCCTCTCATACATCCTTACCGCAATGGGTGAATTCAGTTCGTTGGACGAAATAAAAAATACGGTCATCTCATACAAGGGAGGCGGCTTTACGGGCACCGCCGTAGAAATGCCCAGGCAGATTTATCTCAGAGACCTTGCCGATGTTTTTGAAGGCTACCGCGATGAATCAAGCGTTGTTTATGTAAACGGTCAGTCCGCTGTTATGCTGTCGGTGTCAAAGCAAAGCGGAAAAAATTCAGTACAGGCGGCGAAGGATCTCCGCGACAGATTAAAGAGATTGGAACGGGAAATCCCCCAGGATATAAAAATTTCAGAACTGTACAATACAACGGATATCATAGAAAATTCACTTAAACAGGTAACGAACACGGCTGTATCAGGCGCTGTTCTTGCGATTGTTTTTTTGTTTCTGTTCCTTCGATCAATTAAACCGACTATCATCATAGGCTTAAGCATTCCGATATCGGTATTAATTACAATGATGCTCATGTACTTTGCAGGTCTTACCTTAAACCTGATGACGCTCGCCGGTCTTGTCCTTGGCATCGGTATGTTAATTGATAACTCAATTGTAATTCTTGAGAACATCTATCATTACAGGGAAAAAGGCGCAAAGCTTAAAACTTCATCCATACTCGGAACATCTGAAATGACCATTGCGATTACAGCTTCCACATTGACAACGCTTTGCGTATTCCTTCCGCTTATAATGTTCCAGGGTCTTCTGGAACTTGCGGGGGAAATTTTTTCCGGTCTTGCTTTTACCATCGCGATATCACTGGGAATTTCGCTCTTTACCGCGCTTTTTCTTGTTCCCGTTCTGGCAAGCCATTACCTGCCGCTTGTTACGCGAAAACAAAAACCCCTGAAGGGAGGTCTCGCCGCAATTGACGCGAAGTTTGACGGTTTCTTCAAGTGGCTTGACAACAAATACCGGGGCGCTGTTGACAAAATACTTCGCCACAAACTAATTACTGTTCTTGTAATGCTCGCAATCTTTGTAGCCAGCGTTGTCATGATTCCGATTGTCGGCTGGGAATTTATGCCGCAGCAGGAAGATGATAATGTTTCAGTTAACGCGACTCTCCCTGTCGGAACCACGCTTCAGGAAACAGAGGCGGTTTTAAAACAATTCCAGATGATTATTGAAAGGGAAATCAAAGGATACGAATCCCTTGTTATCAATATAGGCGGCGGCGGAATGATGGGCATGGGAGGAGGAGGGGGAAATTCCGGCTCAATAAGAATCGAACTTCCGCCGTTTAATCAGCGCGTTGAATCAGCAAACGATATAAAGGAAATACTGCGTCCGCACTTTAACGAGTTCCCCGGCGTTATGCTCTCCTTCGGCGGGGGTATGGGCATGGGTATGATGGGAGGCGGAGGTATCAGTATAACGCTGCGCACAGAAGACCTTGTAAAAGGAAAGGCAATAGCGGAAAAAATGGCGGCTCTTATGCGCGACCATTTAAGCGATCAGGTAACAGAGCCTTCAGTAAGCCTTACTGACGGTCTTCCGCAGATTGAACTTGTTCTTGACCGCGAAAGAATGTACGCGCTTGGTCTTAACGCTTATACAATTGGAAATGAAATAAGGGCCGCTGTAGACGGCGTTACCGCAACAAGATTTAAATATGGCGGCAAGGACTATGAAGTCGTATTGATCCTTGCGGAAGCTGATCGCAATACGCGTCCTGCGCTTGACAATATCTTTATCAACAGCCAGATGGCAGGCCGCGTTCCTCTTTCAAGTTTTGTCAGATACGAAGAAGGAACAGGTCCCCTGACAATCAGGCGTGAAAACCAGAGCCGTATCATCACAGTCTCCGCAAGCGCGAAACCCGGAGTGCGGCTTAATGTCCTTCAAACTGATGTTGAAAATTTGATCAAATCCGAAATCCCGATTGAAGACGATGTTATAATCGAATACGGCGGTGGCAATACCGAAATGGTAAGGGTGTTTACCCGTTTCATCCTAATCTGTGTTGTGGCTGTTTTCCTTGTATTCGGCATTATGGCGTCATTATTTGAATCATTCCGCGATCCGTTTATCATCATCTTTACCATACCGCTTTCATTAATCGGCATTGTGGCAATTTACCTTGCGACAAATACAATCTTCAATGTGCTTACCGCCGTCGGTCTTTTGGTTTTGATCGGCGTTATTACAAATAACGGTATCGTTCTTGTGGATTATACAAATCTTCTGCGAAAGAGGGGATTCAATCTCCATGACGCGTGCGTAGAAGCCGCCGGTAACAGGCTGCGTCCCATTCTCATGACAACGCTTACTACAGTTGTCGGTCTTATGCCTATGGCGTTCTTCCCCGGCGAAGGTTCCGAGCTTGTAGCTCCCATAGGAAAAACAGTTCTTGGCGGTCTTACTGTCGGAACGCTGATGACCTTATTTCTAATGCCGACAATTTACGCTATTCTGAACAAGAGATCGGATCTGCGCAAGGCAAAAGCGCAGGCGCGTCGCGACAGGATCGCATCAGGCGAGAGCCGCAGAAAAAAAGATGCGGAAATTGAAAATATGAGAGCGGAAGCGGAGAAAGAATCAATAATAACGGAGGCGGATAATGCTGAGAATTGAAATAATAGCGAATCAGTCTGTTGAAGAAAATATACTTGAAGCCCTTGCAAAGGAAGAAGCCGGAAAATTTTACACAAAATTTCCAAATATTTACGGAGTCGGCAGCACTGGTCCGCGCATGGGGGACGCGGTCTGGCCGGAAGAAAACTTCGCGCTTGTTATCTGGTGCGAACAAAAAGAGGCGCTGCGCATAAAAAAAGCCGTTGACGCTGTAAAGGAAAAATATCCTGGTGAGGGCATTAAATTATTCGGCTTTGAAAAACCTGAAACTGCCTGGTAAAAAAAACTGACAGTATTTTAACCTACTTCGCTGTCCATTCTTGCCTGAAGGTTGGTTTGAATATACTTGCGTATTTTCGTACGCATTTCGGTGTCAACCTTCTGCGTAAAAAGCATTACATATTTTCTCTGACCTTCTTCTTCACGGGAGCCAAAAACAATCGCTTCTACCCTTAAAAGAACTGACTGTAATTTAATCTGTATATCTTTAATAAAGGAATTCTTCGGTAAATTAATTTCCGTCTCAAATGAACAGGAAAAACCGACAATGCTTATATCCTTGATTGTACCGCTTAAATAATCGCCGCCGTACGGCATATTCATGCTCGCGTTTGTTTCACGTTCCAAAGTAGCGCGGAGATATTTGCGCCTGCCTTTTATATTCATTTCATTCATCATTTCAACAATTTTGACTGCGGTTTTGGTCATGTCAACTTTTAAAAGCGTAACTCCGCATTTTATACAATGAACGCCGGTAAATTTTTTATGCAATTCCTCATCGTTTTTTGAAGTAAAAATTCCAATAATCGTATCAGGAAAGGACGTATTGACTCCTGCAACCCATTTCTCCCATTCGGCATATCCCATTCCTTCATCAATATTAACAAATACTGCTGAATCAGGATATTTTTTTATATAACGCAGCATGCGGTTGGAATCTTTTATTACATAAACTTCATATTCCTGCTGTACAAGCTCAATGACAACTTGATTCTGCACGGAAGCAGTAGGAAAGAGAAAATAAATTTTTCTTCCTGTTATATCAGAATCCTGCTTTTCATCGCTCACACACAAATAATAAAACAATCAATAAATATTGACAAGACTCTTCTATTGACTAAAACTTTTTAACTCCATTTCAAAAACAAGAAAACTGTTAGCCGGAATAAGACCGTTTCCAACTTCGCGGTCTCCGTACGCAAGTTCAGGAGGAATAATCACAAGCCTTTTTTCACCGGTCTGCATGTCAAGAACGGTCTCTTCCCAGCCCTGAATAACCCTTCCCGCTCCGACCTCGAATTCAATCGGCTCCCCCCTTAAACTTGAATCGTCAAAAACAAAACCGGAGAGCAGCATACCCTTATAATTTACCTTCACTGCCGCACCGCGCGGCGGTTTTCCGCCTGAACCCTGCTGCTGAACAATATAGCGAATCCCTGAAGCTGTCTGGACTGTATTCGGATACTGCGCATTGATAATGTCGATATTCGCTTGTTTTTGCGCTTCTGCTTTGCTTAGGTTAATCATATCAATATCCCTTCGCAGCCTGTCAAAACTCTCCTGATCGGCTTTAAAAGCGGAAGCTTCCTGCCCATTGCGGATTATGATAATTTTTTCTATTTTATCGCCCTGCCTTGTTGTGTTTACGATATTTTGTCCCGCGACAACCTGTCCGAAAACCGTATGTTTCCCGTCAAGATGGGGAGTAGGAACAATTGTAATAAAAATCTGGCTGCCGTTTGTTCCCGGACCCGCGTTCGCCATGGAAAGAATGCCGGGTCTGTCGTGTTTTAACGCTGGGTCTATTTCATCGGGGAAATTGTAACCGGGACCTCCCCTTCCGTTTCCCTGCGGACATCCGCCCTGAATCATGAAATCCTGGCCGTCGCCGTTTACTCTGGAAATAACACGGTGAAAATTTAAACCGTCATAAAAATATCTTCCCTTGGTATTATCCATTTTCCCTTCCGCAAGAGCGACAAAATTACAGACTGTAAGGGGAGCTTTTTGATATTCCAGACGCACTATGATATCCCCCCTGTTGGTGGTAATCCGCGCAAAAAGTCCGTCGCCCAAATTTAAATCCTGGGCATTGTTTGTTTTTGTACAACTCAAAATAAAAATAACTCCTGTTAAAAATAAAATTAAATGTCTGATGTTTTTCATGTGATGATTGTAATGATATTATGATAAATTTTCAACGTTCAACTGTGAAAATTACAGTTTCTTCTTCGCCGCCGTTCTGAACGCGAAGAATGTTTTCTCCGGTTATCCGCGGAAGGTAAAAAACAAAAGGCCGGTTCGAAGAAAATATTCTCCCGTTATGCGTTACTGACAATACATCTTCTGTTCCGCCGATAACTTCAACCGGTATTTCTTCATTGGAACCGATACCGGGACCTGAAAGATATGAAAAACCGCTTCGGGGATTTATTATTTCCAACGGGCGCGATGAGTAATCAACCGAGCCCTGCCTTGAAACGGCGTTAAACCACGCCTGATACTCGGCGGGAAAAACTGTAACACTTCTTCCGTTTATTATTTTGTGCCAGTCACATAACGCTAATCCTTCGTCAGGACGCACATATTCGTCAATCACAGAGAGGCACGCTTCCAGCGGAAACATTCCGGAAACAGCGCAGACACGCTGCGGTTTCCAGTTTTCCGGAACGGGAAAATCTACAGCGTTTCCATGCCGCTTTTCCAGAAAAACAAGCGCATCCCGAACAATTGCCGCCGGTATTGAACTTCCCGTTCTTCCTATAACGGTCTCTCCCGTGAAGTTCCCCATCCAAACTCCCGCTGAATATCTTGCTGTCGCCCCGAGAGCTACAATGCTCTGAAACTGATTTGCCGTTCCTGTTTTAAAAATCGCGGGAAACTCTGTTCTGAAATTCCTCGCCGAACCAAAAGCAAGCACTCTTGCGTTCGGATCCGATAAAAAAGAAAGAATAAGCCGCGCGGTATCTGCTGAAAAAATATTTATTCCTTCCCGCGTTTTACTATCCGCTTCCCATGTCAGGGGAAGATAAACGCCGTCCCGTGTAAAAACGCTGAACGCTCTCACAAGCTCCAATAGGCTGACAGGAGCGTTCCCGAGAGCAAGTCCAAGTCCCGCGACTTCCAAAGATTTTTCAATTGAATCAAAACCAAGCGAAAAAAGCAAATCTCCGTAATTCTGCACACCCAGCCTGTAGAGAAGGTAAACGGCGGGAATATTCAGGCTTGAAGCAAGAGCCGCGCGCAGGAGCATCGGTCCGTTAAAACGTTCGTTAAAATTCCTTGGAATGTAAATTTCACTTTCGCCGAAGGTCATCTGGATGTCAGCGATAATTTCTGTCGGTCTAAAGCCGTATTCAAGGGCCATAGCGTACAAAAAAGGTTTCATGCTGCTACCCGGCTGATTTAACGCCAGCACTCCGTCAATCTGCCCGGCATCCACCCTGTTAAAAAAATCCGCGCTGCCGACCCACGCAAGAATTTCTCCCGTTTCGTTGTCGATTACAAAAGCCGCTCCGTTTGTAACGCGGGAAGAATAATAGCGCATAACATTTCCAGCGATTGCTCCTTCCAGAAAATTTTGCAGGGGAAGATCAACCGTAAGGCGCACTTCGCTTCTGTTCCCGCTGTTTATTCCGCGTATCAGATGAGGCAGTTCAAACGGATAATTAAAACGCCGCGCCGATGATGAAACAAACTGCCAGTCTTCAGGTCTTATCTGCGCCAGAAGCGGCCATGCTTTCTTCAATTTTTTATTAGCTGCAAACCTCCCGTGCAGTTCGGAAGCTGCACTAATGCAATTCCGGGGATTTTCAATCGGATTGTACAGGCCGGGACGGCGCGGAATGACGGCAAGAGCAAAAACCTGCACGGGAGAAAGCATGTTTAATTCACTTGCGAAAAAAGTTCTTGCCGCGGACGCCGCGCCTTCTGTGTTAAACCCAAACGGAAGGTTTAAAAGATACATTTCAAGAATTTTATCCTTGGAAAGCCGCGTTTCAAGGCACAGTGCGTTAAATGTTTCGTTAATTTTCTGTCCCAGGCCCTGCGGGCGCGCGTCCGTCCTTGCGTTATCTGCAATCAGGCGGGCAAGCTGCATGGTAATTGTGCTGGCTCCGCTTACTCTCCTTTGCTGCCTTGTATTTTGAAACAGCGCACGGACAAGCGAAAAAACATCAACTCCCGGATGGCGGTAAAAACGCCGATCCTCTGAAAATACAAAAACATCCTTTACATATTGGGGGATTTCCTGCGGCGTCTCCCGGCGAAGACCGCCGTCAAGGGGAGTAACCTGCAATAACATTCCATTTCGGTCATAATAGCGGACGCTGTTCGCACGCTGCTGGAACTGCCTGAGCGCAGGATACGGTGAAAAACGCAAAAATAGCCAAAAGACAGCGAGCAGCCCTGCCGCACCCATCATCAAAATTAAAAATTTCCGTTTGTTCATATAATGGTGACAGTCACCTTATTCAATCGTGTATAAAAGTCCCCGGGTTCTTCCGAAGATTTCAGGCTCGTACATACACTCAGCCTGCACAGGAGGCGTCGGATACACTCCCCTTCTTGCCGTGCGGAACAGGAAGTTAACCGTATTTTCTCCCCTGTAAAAACGATCCCAGAAATACTGCACCTCATTATCCATAATCGCCTGATGACTGATCCATGAACTGTTTCCGTACCCTGCATCTTCTCCGCCTGTTCCGCCCATATCGGCGTAGGAAGCGGTTGTTACAAAAGCGGCATCCAGTATTTCAGCTCCGGAAGGCACAGGAACGCGCAGGGCAAGGTAAGTACGATCCCTGGATGAAGAAAGTCTCACTCTGGCGCGGTATGTTTTTCCGCTTTTAAGCGCTGATCCCTTTATCTCTTCGCCGGTTGCTATATCGTAAATGCTCATAAAAACCCCGATCCCTTCGTCGCAGCCGGACTGAAGCTCCGACGGTATCGCATAACGCAGCGACGCTGTGTAATAAAGGTTTCCATTTCCGCTTCGGGTAAAGTTAAGAGTCTGGGTGCGATCCCTGGCAATGCCGGCGATTTGTGAAGAGCCGAAATCAAAAGTGCGCGTAACAGGCTTGGCGCCAAGCCCCCTGAAAGCGCCCTGCAGCAGTTCCGCTGAACCAAGTGAAACGCTCCCCCTGACGTCGATGTTTTCAAGATTTTCCGCTTTTATAAGAGCGTCTACAGCAGAAAGAATGCGGAAAACATCGGCTGTGTTCTGCCATCCTGAATCTGATCTCTGAAATTCAATAAGCGAAAAAAGAAGGCGCGTATTTATGTCATCGCCGGGAAACTGCTGCGCGAAAAAATGCAGGGTAAGGGCGAGCTGTTCGATATTGCCGCCGTAGAAACTGCTGCGGCTGCCTGCAAGCGGATCTGTTAAATCCGCGCCTCTTGCCGTCAGGCGGATTAAATTGCGCAAACGCCGTGCGGTATTATCCGCATCGCCGCTTCTTCCCAGCTCCATGTAAGTCATTCCTGCAAAGGCAAGCACGGAAGGATCAACATTGCTGCGGCTCAGGATTTCAGCTAACCGCGACGGATCAACCCTCTCTCCGAGCAGGGACATTACATAAAGTATATAACTCTGCAGATAGGACTGATAATTATGATAATTATATGATGAATTACCGTTCTGCCACTTTTGTATTTCCTGATACTCGCGGTTTAAATATGCGACAAGAGATGTGATGTTTATGGAAGAAGGAATATTCATGTTTTTTGATTTTGCGATCGCTATAACATGGGCAACGCGCAGGCTCACATAAAGATCCGATCTTATGCTTGAAGGCCAGTACGGGAAACCGCCGTTGGAAAGCTGAATTTGCGCCCATGATCGCATTTCATTTTCCACAACACGCCGGGGATTCGAAACTTCGCTTTTCAGACTAAGCGCATCAAGGTATTCACCGAAAACAACAAGAGGCATAATTGCGGCGGTTCGCTGTTCAAGACAGCCGTAGGGGTAACGGAAAATATAATTTATCGCCGAGTCAAGCAGGGCAAGGCGCGTTGCGTCAAGAGTAACAGTCAGGCTTCCCGCGTTGTTATCTGCAAACGAAGGAATAACCACTCCTTCACTTGCGTTCGCGGCGGTTACAGTGCCTGTAGTTGTAACAGTTTCAAAAACATAAGGACGTTCAACTGTCATTTCGCGGATTAACCTTTCGTTTAAAATATCGGACCTTACCGTAAAATTCAAAGTCACTGTTCCTTCTTTCACGCCCGCGACATCAAAATAAACAACTGTGTTTTCGCCGCTTTTAACGGTTATCCGCCTCTCCGCGTTTCCGTCAACAAAAGCGCTGCCTGTCATTTTTAGAATCCCGCTTGAAGCGTCCGCCGCAAGGGGATTTCCGACATTGAGACTGACTGTCAGCGTATGAGACTGTGAATCAAGGTTTGTAATCAGCACTCCCGCCTCGGCGGTATCCCTTTCGCGAAGGCGGCGGGGAACCACCTCGCGCACATTTATCCTGTTTTGCGCGGCAATCTCGCTTTCCTTAAGCGCGAACAGATCTCCGCGCACTCCAAAGACAGTAACGCGGTATGTTGTAAGATTATCAGGCAGTTTGAATTTGCACGTAACTTTTCCGTTTGCGTCCGTTATCAGCATTGGTTCGAAAACAGCGGTAGGATTAAAATCCTTCCGCTCTTCGATTTTGCTGTCGCCTTCGGAGTCTCCTCCCTGAAGGTTTTTTACGCTGTAGGTTACAGGGTCCATCAGCCATGAACGGGAATCTCCGCCTGCGACAGAAAGAGGAAAACGGTATTCGGAATAAAAATATTCTATTGGATCGGGAACATGGTAATTTATAAGATCAAGAACTCCCCTGTCAACCGCCATAAGCGAAAGTTCAGCATTGGGAAGAGGTTTTCCGTCCCTTGTCGCGGTTAATGTCATTGTAACTTCTTCGCCCGGCCGGTAGGTTTTTTTATCGCTCTCCGCTTTGACAGAAAAAGCTCGTACGCGCGGATTTATATTCAGCCGCGTCACGCCGAAATAACCTTTTGGCTTGTCAAGATCGGGGCTTCCGTATTCATGGGTCGGCGGACCTGAGCGGATCGAATATGAAGAGACCGCGACATAAACGACAGGCACATAGTTACGCGCAATTGGAATATCCAGAACAGTAACCGATTCGTTTAAGTACCTGACCTCTTCGGAGTATATCCCTTCCCTCTCCACCGTTATAAGGTAATAACCTTCCGGCAGCGCGCTTTGAAGCAAAACTTTCGCCGTATCGCCCGGTTCATAAACATTCTGATCGGCGGTCAGTCTTATTTCCGAAGGATTGCTCATGTTCCAGTAACCGCCTGAACCTGTTACGTAAAATGTAAATTCGGTAAGAGCGGTTCTTCCTTCCCTGTCCGCTGACGTTACGCGCAATATATGATAGCCTGCGGACGACGGCTTTACGCTGATTTTCCCGCCGCCGTTCCTGATACTGATCGTTTGCGTGCTGTCTGTTATTTTTTGCGAAGTATACTCATCATAAATATAGCCGCTCACTCCCCTTTGCTGAACGCGCCGCCATTCTTCGCGTATAAGCTCAGCCTTGATTTGACCGGCTCCTTCGCCTGACTGCAGAAACAGGGCGTTATTCGGTGTTTTTTCACCAGATGTATTAACGGTAATATAATCAAAAGAGACTTCCTGACCTGCACGGGAAAAACCTGAGACCTGCCTGTAAAGACCGATGTAAAAAGAAGCCGGGTGCGCAATAACAGAACGGGAAGCGGAAATCATCTGATTGCTTATATCGGTCACTCTCGCTTCAGCCTGATAAATATACGGCGATCCTGTTATCTTGCTGCCGCCAGTTTTCTGGCTGATGCTTGCGGTTCCCTGCCCGCTTAATATTCCGCTCTGGGAAGAAATATAACGCATGCTGTCCCATCCGCGGCTGGGACCGAATATAAAGTTTCGCGTATCAGCGTTCTGCGGACGGAATGATGTCTGCTGTTCATACCAAGCAGATTCCCATGAAGCGCCGGAGAGGCTTCCGCCGGAAAGATAACTTGCCTGTAAGTTCAGATTGATGTCGTCTCCCATTATCACAGGCGCGGCAGGCGATGAAAGAGACGCCTGAAATTTCAAGCGCTCAAAAAAAGCGACCGTTACGGGAATATTCGCGATTATTTCATTATCAGAGCCGTCTCCTCTCTTATAAATGAGCCTATAGTCGCCGGGTGTTAAATCATCCGGTATTTCAACTTTCCCGAAGAAGCTTCCTGATTCTGTTGTCACTCCGTGTATTGTTTTAATTTGCGCAGGTCTGTAGGTGTTTTCCTCAAAAATTATCGTGTAATCGCCGTTGTATATCGTATACATTCCAAGAACCTTTGAACGGTCAACGCCGCGGAACGTAAGCGTTTCTCCGGGTTTATAAAGCCCTCGATCCGAAAACAGAAAGGCAAGAGGAGTAACTTCTACCGCACGCTGGGGAATGGCGGAGCCAAAACCGAAAGCCCATGTGTTATGCGAAGAGGGAGTGTATAATACCTTGTCTGCGTTTCCATTCTCTACCATGACAAACGGCTCATCAAACCCTCTCCAGCTGCTGCCGTTCTCTGTCTGAGAACGAAGTTTTGTCATAACAGGATTAAAAGACAGCACCGCAAGACCGTTTCCATTTGTTTTGGCTTCTGCAATTGCATTTGATGTAACAATTGTATCTAAACCGCTGTTATTTGCAGCAGGCGGCAATATTTTTACAACAGCGCCTTCAATTGGTTTTCCGGTAGAAAGGCTTGTAACCAAAACAACAGCTTTATTTATCCCGTAACGCACAGTAACGCCAAGGTCTGTCACCTGTATGCTGTACATGCTTTCGATCTTTCTTGTCCCTGCGCGGTATGTGCCGTCACGCTGCCAATCGCTTGTAAGCAGTTCCATTTCAGTGCGGAAACCGACAAACCCTACGAACATTTTTCCATGCTCTCTCAGATAGGGTTTCAGATCAATTTCTTCAAAATATCTTTGATTTGGCTGCTTTGGAGTTAGCTGAAAATTGGAAGCGCTTGACCAGACAGATTCGGCGGTTATTATCGGATTATTTCTTTTTATTAATTGATAGCCGGAATTTGCCGTTATATTTCTGTATTCAAAAAGATAACGCGGAGGAAACTGCGCTTCCAGTATGGTATGCCGCCTGTAATCAAGAAAATTTACTTCACCCTGCGGCGGAGGCTCTTCAGGCATTATAATGTTGGCTGTATACGATTCAGATAATTTTCTGCCGAATATATCTTCAGCTGCTGTTGATATTTTCACTGCGAAACGATCGTTAAATTTAACGGGCAGATTGATAATACGAAGCGTATTTCCTGATACTTCGATATTATCCCTGCTAAAGACAAGAGCAGGTTCAATGCTTACGGCGTTACGCGTAACGTTCTCATTTAACGCGTGGCTGAAACTTATTTCGACAAGATTGGTGTACCTTCCGTATCCGGGCCATCTGTTATGCGACGTTACAGTGAAAGGACCGGGCGTTCTGAAACTGTGAATTTGATCGAATTCTGTTCCACGGCTTCCGCTGCGCGATTTCGCTCCCTGTTTTAAAACAATCCTTACCTGTGTATTGAAATCTACAGTATCTGAAATTTCAGCGATTATTTTATATTCGTTTTCCTGTTTTAAGGTGAATCTCTTTTGTGTATTTCCTGTGTAAATTTCCATGTACTGGCTGATGTCGCCAGCCTGAACAGGATAATTAAATTCAAGGCTTATCTGCCTTGCGGCGGGCGGCGGTACATTGTTATTGTCAAAATACATATTGTTGTTTTTGCTGAAACTTTCGCCCGGAATAACGTTTTTGACGCTTAAAGCCTCGGTAAAAAAAGAAAAAACCCTGTCTCCTGAAAGCCTGTTTCCGTAAACCGATGATACGTTAGCTGCAACAGTGATTTTGTACTCCTGCTGGGCGGCGCAGGGTTCTTCTCCTTCAAAGCTTAAAAAATTCGTCCCGTACCAGCGGAAAGTTCCTTTAATCGGAGGATTAATGCTTATCACAGGCGAAGAAGCGCTTTGCTCTCCAAGGCTTGCAAGCGCAACTATAGGCTGCGAAAAAATTACATAAACAGACGGACGCTGAATCGCCGAAGAATAATCCCCTCTCGGTCCCCAGTCGATAACAGTCAACGGCTCATTATTCGCCGCCGAAACGCCTGTCTGCATCGCGGCGGTCTGCGCTGCGCGGACTGCCTGAATGCGCGCGTTATCCTGCAAGGGATCAAAATATTCTGTTTTATAATCGGCTAGCTTTCGAAGCCCTCCGCCAGTCACAGAACCGGAAGAAGATGTTACGCTAGAAAGAGCCTGAGCGCTTAAGATCTCCGCCTCGTTTACAGGTTCAGCTTTTAACGGTCTGAAATCCAGAGTAAAGGCTGCTTCAACCGCCGCTTCATTCGCGATTGGTCTGTCATACAAACCTGCAAGAATGAAATCATTAACATTAACGGGAATCTCGTGGATTTCCGCTGCGGTTTTCTTCCTGCAGCCGGATAAAAAACATATGCAAAAAATCAATAAAATAACAAAAATTCTTTTAACGGACATGGAGAAATTGTCTCATATTTGCTTTTTTGTATCAAGCAATAAAAAAAGCGTGGAATATTTTCCTTAAAATCACCTGTTACAGAGCATCTTCGGGAAACAGTTTCTTCAATTGCCGTTTTGTCAGCCGATCACGGCGAAAATGTCTTACTGTCTGCCGGTGAACTCCGAAACGCTTTCCGATTTCGACATTATTTTTCCCTTCGCGTATCATTTTTCTGATCTCTTTTTCGTGTCCTGTCAATCTCACTTTTTTTAATTTCCCGGGTCTTCTGCCAAGGATTTTTCCTTCGGCTTTTTTACGGGCAAGCGCTTCTTTTGTGCGCTGTGAAATCAAATTGCGCTCTATCTCCGCAGACAGACCGAACGCAAAAGCAAGAACCTTGCTTTGAATATCATCGCCTAATCTGTAGTTATCCTTGATTGTCCAGATTTTAACTCCGCGCTCCATGCAGGCTGAAAGAATCGACATTATCATGAAAAAGGATCTTCCAAGACGCGATAATTCCGAACAAATTATTATGTCTCCGCTTTCAACTGTCTTTAGCAAATTGCCAAGCTGTCTTTTTTCAACTGACTTTGTACCGCTGATTTTTTCCGTGATCCATCTGTTAATTTCAAATTTCTCTGATTTACAAAAACGCATTATCTCAAACATCTGATTATCCATTGTCTGTTTATCTGTACTGACACGAATGTAACCATATATCATGAAAACCTCCTGCTTTTGACCGTAACAAATGAAAATGTAATAGTAGAATATCGAATATAAATCCTGCGTTCTTTACGCCTCTTGCCAGAAATTGAAAATATTTGCGATAATTATATTTTGGGTTATCAGCGGATTAACTGAAATAATAATTAATGAATAAAGGGGTTGTCATGCAGGAGAATAAATTAAATGTAAAAGTGACGCTGTTATTGTCATTCGGCTTTTTTGCATCATCAATCGCATGGAGCGTTTACAATTCTTTCGTACCGCAGATACTTGAAGGATTTATCTCAAGCACCATGCTGATCGGTCTTGTTATGACAGTTGACAATGTCTTCGGCGTTATATTTCAGCCCCTGTTCGGAAATTTAAGCGATAAAACCCGCACCCGTTTCGGAAAGAGAATGCCGTATATCTTCATTGGCATTCCTGTTTGCGCAGCGGCTTTTGCGCTGATTCCCTACATGAACACTTTATGGACAATAATGGTGATGTTAATCATTTTCACATTTGTAATGTCAGCGTGGAGATCCCCTGTTGTCGCGCTCATGCCCGACCTTACACCCGGACCGCTTCGCAGTCAGGCAAACGGAATTGTAAACTTAATGGGAGGTGTCGGCAGCGTGTTCGCTTTTCTTCTGGGCGGCATTCTCTTTAATTTCTGGCTGAACAAAACCGGAAACGGTTTCCCTCTGCCTTTTATAATGAGCTCTGCAATGATGCTGCTCGCACTTGCCGTCCTTGCTCTTTTTGTACGCGAACCCAAACAGGCTTATGAACCGGAAAATAAAACAAATACAGTCAAACTAAAACTTGATAAGGATGAAAAAAAGAGTCTTCTGTTGATTCTCTTTGGAGTTTTTTTATGGTTCACAGGTTATAATGCCGTAGAAACATTCTTTACATTGTACGCGACAAACACTCTTGGCATGACAGCGGGAGACGCCGCGATGACTCTTTCGATTTTTTCAATTACGTTTTTAACCTTTGCGGTTCCCGCAGGTTTCATAGGCGCAAGGATAGGAAGACGCAAAGCAATATTGATTGGTCTGTCCGGCGTTACAGTGTTATTCCTGCCGCTGGCTTTTATCGCCGATGCCTGGGCGGCGCGCATCTGTCTTTTTTTGGGCGGATTTTCATGGGCTCTTGTAAATATTAATTCGCTTCCCATGGTTGTTCGTATTTCCGGCGAGGAAAAAATCGGAACATTTATCGGATATTATTATTTCTTCTCTTTCAGTTCACAGATTGTATCTCCTGTTTTATTCGGTTTTATCCGCGACTTAACCGGCAGTTATAAAACGCTTTTCCTGTATGCGTGCATTGCCTTTGCGCTTGCAATGGCAAGTTTATTCTTTGTGCGTCACGGTGAAGATCAAACGCAGTCAACAAGCGCGGTGCAGGTATTGGATGAAATGGGAGATTAAAAGCGCCTTCATTGACAGCGTGACGGCTTTTTAGTTACATTCAATACATGAGCGAGTACCATATTAACGGCGGGATTCCGCTTAACGGAACAATAAGGGTGAGCGGAAACAAAAACGCCGCTCTTCCCTGCATTGCGGCGGCGCTTTTGACCGGCGAGCCTGTTGTCCTCCGCAACATCCCCGATATTGAAGACGTTCATGTGATGCTTGATGTTTTCAAGGCGCTCGGCGGAGAAGTTAATTCTTTTCAGCAAAATATTTACAATCTTCATTTAAAAGATATTAAATCATCCGAGATTCCTGATGAACAGGCAAAAAAAATCAGGGCGTCAATATTGTTCGCAGGTCCGCTTCTTGCGCGTGCCGGAAAAGCGGTTCTCCCTCCGCCAGGCGGCGACGTTATAGGAAGACGAAGGCTTGATACGCATTTTCTGGTTCTGACAGAACTTGGCTCAAAAGTGAAAATCGGTGAAAAATTTACATTCACGGCGAAGTCGCTTAAAGGCACTGATATTTTTCTTGATGAAGCTTCTGTAACCGCGACTGAAAACGCGATAATGGCGGCTGTTCTTGCAAAAGGCAGAACAATTTTGACTAACGCCGCAAGCGAACCCCATGTGCAGGACTTATGCAGAATGCTTATGCAGATGGGGGCGCAGATTGAGGGAGTCGGTTCAAATATTTTAACGATTACCGGAGTAAAGAAACTTTCAGGCTGCGATTTTGAAATTGGCGCGGACTTTATGGAGGTCGGCTCTTTTATAGGTCTTGCCGCAGTTACAGGCGGAGATATTCATATTGAAGGCGCGTCAGCGCAGGATATGCGTCCTGCAAGGATCGCTTTCGGCAAACTTGGAATTGTCTGGGCGCATGAAGGGACCGTTATTCATGTGCCGAAAAACCAGAGCATGGAAGTAAACCACGATCTTGGAGGAATGATCCCCAAGATAGACGATGCGCCCTGGCCTGGTTTCCCGCCTGATCTTGTAAGCATCGCGATTGTTACGGCAACGCAGATAAAGGGAACAGTTTTAATTCACGAAAAAATGTATGAATCCAGAATGTTCTTTGTTGACAAGCTTATCGGCATGGGCGCGCGGATTGTGTTATGCGATCCGCACCGCGCTGTGATATCCGGACCTTCAAAACTGCACGGCTCCGAACTTATAAGCCCCGATGTGCGCGCCGGAATGGCTCTCCTGATTGCCGCCATGTGCGCGGAGGGCAAAAGCGTTATACGCAACGTTTATCAGATTGAAAGGGGTTATGAACATCTTGTTGAAAGGCTTTCCTCTCTAGGCGCGCGGATAGAAAGATTCCAGTGACAGGATGAGGAACAAATGGATATTCTGATATTATGTGCCTTTGCGGTTTTGTTTATGCTTGTCATCCTTATCCTTGTAAAACTCTTTTCGGTTAAGCAAACTGATTTCTCTCCGCAGCTTCTGGATTTGAAAAACGAAATCAATGAACTAAAGACAAAACAACTTGAAAATCAACAGCTCTCCCTTACATCGCAGCAGAAAGTTTTACTGGACACGCAGAACCAGCTCGGCTCACAGCTTCATCAGATGATGACCGCCATGAATCAAAATTTAAGCTCTACCCAAAGTAATATTTCCCAGAGGCTTAACGACTCTAACCGCGCGATAAACGACATTCATTCCAAACTTGCCGCTCTTGAAAAAACCGCGGTAAACATGGAAAACATTGGAAAAAACATTTCTTCATTGCAGGATATACTCCAGTCTCCAAAGTTAAGGGGAAATCTTGGGGAATTTTTTCTTGAAGAACTTCTTAAGGAGCTTTTTCCGTCATCCAATTATGAAATTAAGTACAGTTTTAAAAACGGCACGCAAGTTGACGCTGTTATAAAACTGGGAGAAAGCATGGTTCCTGTCGATTCCAAATTCCCCCTGGAAAGTTTCCAGAGATTTATAAAAGCCGGAAACGAAGAAGATAAAAAAACATTCAAGAAAGAATTTATAAGCAGCGTAAAAAAACGCATTGATGAAATAGCGTCAAAATATATTAACCCCGCCGAAGGTACATTTGATTTTGCCATCATGTATATTCCAGCGGAGAATGTTTATTACGAAACAATTATAAGCGATTCTTTTACAAACAGGGATTTTGAACTTTTGAACTACGCGCAGGAAAAGCGCGTTATTCCCGTTTCCCCCAACAGTTTCTATGCGTACCTCATGGCTATTGTTTACGGGTTAAAGGGGCTTAATCTGGAAAAAGAAACAAAAACAATTCTCGGAGAGATAACAAAAATTCAGGACAGATTTGCAAAATTTTTCGCCGACTACAGTCTGGTAGGCAAACACCTGACAAGCGCAATAAATAAATACAACGATACAGCCAAAACCGCAGACAGGCTGAATGAACAGGCAGGAAGAATTACAGGGCAAAAAACCGAATTGGCGGAAACATAAAGTTTATCCCGCCAAAAGACCCGCAATCGCCGGAAATGAAATGAAGTTCCCGATTGCGCCTCCAAGACTGGAAAGGAAAAAAACCAAAAGAGCTTTTGTTATTCTGTTGCGGTAAACGCCTTTCACGCTTGTTGCGTCCTCTGAAATATTTTCAACATCGCAGACACGCGGCTTGCGAAACGCGATTTGAACAAGCCCGGAAAATAACCCGACGCCGACAAGAGGATTTAAGGTCGCAAACGGAGCGCCGAGAAACGATACAAGAACTGCAAGCGGATGCGCAAGGGCAAGAAGAGAGCCAAGCGCCGCAAGAGAGCCGTTCCACAGCACCCATCTCAAGATCATTTCAAAACCGACACCCGCTCCTTTGCCTATAAACCCGACAGCGATCAAGGCGATAATCGCTGCAGGAATGATGAAACCCGCCGTTTTGGAGAGAAAACCCTTCGGCGGTATTACATCAAGTTCGCTGACATCCGTTTTTTCCTTTCCTTCGTAAAGTTTCTCCAGGTATAGAATCATTCCCTTCATGTGCCCCGCTCCTACTACAGCGGTTATTTTTTTTGGAATGTCAGCCGGAGTTGAAGTCCAAATCCTAGAAGCAAGATAACGGTCCCTTTCATCAATGAGAACTGTCTTTACCGCAGGAAGATAATCAGCAAGCTCGCCCATCATTCCGTCAAGTTCGCTTTTATCCTTGAGTTTTTCTACTTCCTGCTCGCTTAGTTTTTCTTTTGTAAAAGCGCTTGCCAGAAGCGAAGCGAGCAATTTTGACTTGCTCCAGAAACCGCACTTTGCCCATGCGCGGCGAAGCGTCGTATGCACTTCACGGTCGCAAAGACTGTAGGGAATGCCAAGCTCCTGCGCGGTTTCAACAGCGACTTTCATTTCTTCGCCGGGTTTGACTCCCAGCTCGTTTCCAAGACGTTTCTGAAAACTTGCAAGAACAAGGTTTGCAATTAAAAGAAAACCCTTTCCTTCCTTAAAAACTTTTGATAAATCGAGCTTTTCCCAGTTATCATTTTTTGTTATAGAACTTAAACGCCCCTGATCGAGTTCGACGCAAACCATATCGGGTTTCTCATCGCAGATGATTTTTTTTACTTCGTCAATGCTTCCACGCGAAACATGAGCGGTTCCTATCAGTTTAAATTCTCTGCTTCCCAGATTAACAATTACAATGTTCCCGCTCACTTATTTACCTTTAAGCCGAGATTTCTTTCTTCGAGTATCCATTCGTTCAGCCGCCATTCAACGGAAACGGCTGCGTTTTGCTCCTGCATAAGCGAATAATACCGGTTTGCCAAATTTGTATTGCCTCTGATATCATAAAAGGACGCCAGATAAAAAATCATGCGCGCCTTTGTATCGGCGTTTTTTTCGGTTTCAATTCTGTTAGCCACATCAAGATCACCCGAAAGATCGTGATAAAGTCTGAGTATCGCATATTCAAAAGAATCCCGCGGAACAGTGCGCAGAACCTGTGCAATAAATTGTTTGGGATCGGTTTGCCTGCCCGCACGCATCCAGCAAACAGCGGCGAGCATGGCGTATGTTAGTTCAGAAGGCGCCTGTTTGTATGCGTCCAAAAAAGCGTCCCTTGCTTTTGCCCAGTTTTTATTTTTCATATTGAAGATTCCGATTGCTTCAAATGCAAAATAATAATCAGGTCTTATACCTGCAAGCTTTACATAATCTTTTTCCGAACCTGCATAATCTCCGAGCTCGTCTTTAATGCCGGCGCTGAAAACATAGGCAAGAAAAGCGTTGGGTTCTATTTCAATCGCACGCGCAAAAGCGGCGAGCGCTTCCTGTTTTCTGCCCATATCCATTAGAACCTGTCCGCGGTCCGTAATAATCCAGTAATTTTCGTTTTCAAGTTCCAGCGCCAAATCAAGGTCTTCCAAAGCGTCGTTATGAAAACCGGCGCTTCTGTAAAGCCTTGCCCTTTCATGGAGAGGTCTTGCCCATGCCGGGTATAAGCTTGCCGCTCTGTTCAAAAGACGCTCGGAGTTTCGGGATTCCCTGTCGTACCGGTAAATGACCGCGCGTCCTACAAGAGCTTCCCCGTTTTCAGGTTCCGCGGCAAGAGCTCTGTCAAAATAACCGGCTGCGACATGGAGATTACGGCTCCCAAGACTTAAATTCCCCAAATCAGTCAGCGCTCTGGCGTGAGCGGGACTAATACTGATTATTCTTTCAAGAAGCCGCCGCCTGTCGTGTTCCCTGTTTTGCAAAGCGGCAGAATCAGCCAAAATCATCAATGCATCGGTATTATTGCCGTCAAGCGCGATAATACGATTTGCTATTTGGATCGCTTCAGCCGGTCTCCCAGCGGAATTTGATATTGAAGCGCGTAAAATCTGAATTCCGGTATCCTGCGCAACCTGCGGATCAAGTTTATCAAATAATTCCAGCGCCGAAGAAAAATTCCTGCCGGCAAGCAAAGCGATAACATCGTTTAAAATTACTTCTGTGCTGTCCTGAGCATAAAGAAAAGGAGCAAGCAACAGCAAAATCGCGGAAAAGAACACTAAACAGATGTTTCTATTGAAATTTTTCACCATGTCAATATATAGTATTAAATAATTAAAAAACCGGCAAGTTACGCGGCGGTTTTAAGTAAAGGCAAATATTAATGAGAAAACCCTACGCTTCACAAATAGCCGGTCTTGCCCTTCTTTACGTTCTTGTGTTCGTCGGACTAATAATAATTCAATTCGCTGACAGGAAAAATTTCTCGATAACCGCAGGCGGGATGACCATCAGAGGGCATAATTCAGGCGAAGAAAAAATAGATGAGGCCAGACAAACGCTCTTTAAAATTTTTGAAGATTCAGATGCACAGGCTGTTTCAGAGGGAATAAGAATTTATTACGGCGGTCTTGAGTTCACATTAAGCGAAGAAAGAGGAAAAGGATTGACTTTATACGGCAATGACGAAGCGTTTTACGTAAATCCTGAATACATGATTTTAACCGGCACCGTTGCGCGCTTTGTTCTTCCCGGCGGAACCGTCCTTGTGTTTAACTCATTTAGTTCGCCCGGAGGAACAGAGCTGAGAATTAATGCGGATTTCGCGGAGGATATTTCTGAAGTGTCTTTTCCCATAACACCGCGAAGGTCTTCGCTGATACGTGACTCAGGACAGCTCGGCATAATGTATTCAGGTATCCGTTACTTGTTCGCAAGACCGGGAAACGAACTGGAAAACGGCAGGATCAGCTTAAAAAGAGAAAGTTCATTTCTTTCATACAGATCCAGGGGAAGACAGACGGTATTTAATCCCGCCGATTACATAACCAAAAAATCCGGAAATTATGACGATATTGTTTCGGCTTTCAGAAACTCCAGCTTCGATAACTGGAATAAAAACGCCGCTGCATTGCAGAATGAATACGATATAATCGCCTATTTATCTGAAGCACTTGCGCGCGGAAGTTTTCAGGCTGCTTCTGCGGCAATCCCCCGTGATTTTATCGGCAGTACAAACCAAAGTTTCAGATCCTCTCCGCTTGTCGGCGGAATGTCGAACGCTTACAGTTCAATAACCGCGTATGAAAAAGAGAGATTGAATTTGATTACCCGTTCAACGCAGGAGAATTCCCTTGATTTTTTAAAAGAAGAGCATGTATTCGATTACCTTTTTACACATAACAATATCGCGCTTACAAACGCAGCTATCGATACTATAACGAGTACAAAAGCGGAAAGTTTATTTATTGATTACTGTCCCGGCATTCTGGAAGCAATAACCGATCTTAAATACTGGCGCCCTTCGCTTGACAATCCCGCCGGTCATTTAACAGATCAGGTTATTTCGATTATTTCTGATAACCTGATACGCGATACGGTAGAGGATCATGTATTTGCGATGAATTATGAAGGATTGAATCCGGATTTCAGCCTGAGGCTTGGAAAAGCTCTCATAAATTGGGCTGAAATAACAGAGAATACCGAATGGGAAGCAATCGGCAAATCGCTTGTCATATCCGCTCTTGAAATGGGAGACGCGGGCAGGCTGTACGCCGGATTAAAACCTGCAAATTACAATCCAAGAGCGGCATGGCTTTCAGATAACGGTCAGTGGGCATGGACTGTTTCGCCTTCTGTCAGGGCGGCGGCGGCTGCGAACGGTGATTTTACCGTAACATTTAACTTCCCTGTAAACATGACGCATTATGTGATTTTAAACGGCATAAAACCCTTTTTAAGGCTTCAGTTTTACGGGACTGACTGGAGAACGGAAGCAGGTTTTGAACGAAGCGATTCATCGGGTTGGGTGTACTATCAGCAGGAACAGATACTTGTATTAAAACTGCGGCACCGCTCGGTATCAGAGAATGTCAGGATTATTTACAGCGCGCCTCCGCCTCCTCCCCCCGCTCCTCCGCCTCCTCCCCCTGAACCTGCGGTAGAAAATACCGATAATTATTATTATGGATATTATTAAATATTTTTATGTATTGCTTGCAGTCTGCGTCCTTTTCTCCGCCTGTAACAGAAAACCGGATATTACTGAACAAATAATCCCGGAAACAGTTTTCGAAGCCGAACCGGAAGCGGCGGAAGCTCAAGCGGTTGCAGTCAAGGAAGAAAAAGGCAATGTTCAGATCTCTTATCACTCCGGGCGTATATTGCCCGATATTTCCAGAATAAGCGGCAGGGTCAGCGCTTATGAAATAAATCCTATAAATTATGAAAATCCCGATCTTGATATCATGAAGCAAATGGGAGCGCAGCAGTATTTAATATTATATCTTTCAGGTGAAAAATTTTTTAAAACAGGCGATTATGACAAGGCGATTAATGAATATACAGCGTCAATCGGCACTAACAGGGAATTTACGGAAGCTTACATTTCAAGGGGAAAAGCCTGGCTTAAAAAGAAAGAATACAGCCGGGCGATTGACGATTTTTCCCAGTCGATCAGGCTCGATAACAACAGAGCGGAAACATACAACTACCGGGGCTTTGCAAGAACGTCGGCAGGCACAAGCGCCGTTTCCTATAATCTGGCAATAGATGATTTTTCCCGCGCAATCGTTCTTAACAGAAACTATGTTGACGCTCTCATTAACCGCTCCCACGCGTATTACAATACAGGCAACTATGAAAAGGCGATTGAAGACTGCACCAGCATTTTAAGGCTTGAGCCGCAAAATGCATACATCTGGAACAGAAGAGGCAGCGCGTGGTATCACCGGAAGAACGACGACAGGGCAATCAGTGATTTTACAGAGGCAATCAGGTTAAAACCGGATTATGCCATAGCTTTCAACAACCGCGGAAACGCCCTGCACAGCAAAGGTGAATATGATAAAGCAATCGCGGATTTTGAAACAGCGAAAAAATATTATCAGTGAGCGTTTTTTTACTGGAGTTGTGAAGCAGCCGTTGCCGAACAAGCCTATTGTAAAAACATTCTGTCAATATAGAGGCTGATCCAGACCGTCATTAAAAAGACCGTCAAGTTCGGCGCGTATCTGCGCCTTTACAACATTCGGCACGGACGGAAGATTTGTGAAATAACGAAGAATGCGTATTCCCTCATTGGCAAGCGGCGGTCCTGAAAAACGGCAAATATTGGCGATCGATGAAGAAGCGGCAAGTACAAGCTGCGGATCAATGTTAGGATTGTTGGGTGTAAGTAAATAGTTGTAAGAGTAAAACGATCTTCCGGTAGGATCGACCCCGATGACGCCAATCGCGTCTGCGCACGCCCTGCGAATAGACGGTTCGGGATCCCTGTCAAAAATATGCCAGAGAAAAGAGATAGTTTCTCTTGATCCGATGAGCGCAAGAAGGTTAATTAGCCTTATGCGCTGCTCAGGTCTTACCAAAGGGCGTACAGCGGATGTCTGCGGACTGCCGATAAAAAAACCTACCATTTCCATTATGTAGGCGACATATACAGGCTCATTTTTGCCAAGCTGTCCGCTTTTTATCGCCGCTTCAATCTGCCTGTACGCATTGTTTTGATTATCTTCGGTATAACGGCTGCTGTCATCATACCAGGGAGAATGAGGAGGATTGTCCATCCCGTACCTTCCTTCAGGTTCAGGACCGTAATATTTACTTTGAAGAACTGTTCTGGGTTTTGAGTCAATTTTAAAAACCCTTAATACATTGTCATTTCCGCATGCATAAAGAATTCCTTCATCGCTGAAACCCGGAACCCCTGAACATTCAACGCTTAATTTATGCACAAAACGGCGGCGCCCTTCCGCAGTAAACGCGCTCACTCCGCGTGTTGTTATTGCGTATACGCCTCTTTCATCAAAAATCATTTTTGCCTGATTTATATCGACACTGCCCCTGCCTCTTTCTTCAACGGCTTCATGGCTGTTTCTGGTCCAGAGAACACTGCCTGAAGCGTCATAACAGAGAGTTCTTCCGTCCCTTAATGTTACGGCAAATTTATCGGCAAGACCGGCGGAGGCGGCAGGAGGAGCGGGCAGCCGCACAAAATTGCTTCTTGTCAGTTTGTTTCCTTCCGCAGCGCTGTTGTTAAAAACGATTTTTTCAGTCTCTCCGTTCTGGTACATTAGCACATAACTCTGCTGTTCTCCCTCATTCAGGGAAATAATCATGACAGGAACCCTGTTCAGCCTTATCCTTTCTGTATAACTGAACTGATTAATTTTTACAAAGTCCATATTTTGAAGCACCGTAGCGACGCTTCCCGTTCTGTCAAGAATAGGAGCAAAAGCGACAGGACTTTCCAAATCCAGCGTCCAGAGCGGATGGCCCGAAGCAGTGCGGCATGTGACAGTTGAATCAACAGTTATGAAAACCCTGCCGTCCCACCCGACAACAGGCGAATATGAAACAGGCTTTCCAAGATCAAGACGCCAAAGCTCGCGCCCTACCCTGTTAACAGCCATGAAAAGACCTTCGGTGCTGCATACATAGGTAGCCGCTTCGTATGAGCGGGCAATATGGGGAACAGCAGTTCCCCTTGCGTTAAAATCCCAGAGTGGAGTCCCGCTCATGAAAAATGATTTTACATTTCCGCCTTCTCCGACCAGCACGACAGAGCTTGCCTGCAGGTGCGGGACTCCCCTGATCGTATCGCCGATTGGCGTTTCCCACATCGGAGCTGCACCTACCTGTATTTGATTGAAAACAATTCTGTCTTGCGCCGAAGAAAACGCTCCCGCAATGAAAATAAAAGCCGCGGTTATAATTAATTTGCTGGATTTAATCATTTAAACCTGCCTTACCGGATTTTTGAAAAGTTTACAAATCCAAGAGAAACGGAAGGATGAACAGACGGTCCGTCATGATTGGCGCCGCACGGCAGCATGCCGTTAACAAAATTAAACGCTGTTTTATCGGCGTTAAAAACCAAAGTCAGCCCTGTCTGATTTACTGATGTTTGATCCAGCAGGGTTTCTTCAAGAGACAAATTTACGCTGAGCGCCGCGTCTACGCGCACGCTTTGGGAATTTACGCTAATCATACGGTTGGCGTAACCAACATAAGAATAAGTGCCTTTTCCAAATCCTTCATATCTTAAAGAATTNCCCCGCCTGTGTTCCCATGTATCGTATCTTTCTACCCTGACAATTCTGTCGGATCTGAATTCGATAACACAGACAACAGGACCGTCCGGTAAACTCAGGGTTGACTGCCATGTTCCAACCATATAATTCGGGAAAGGAACTCCCTCCACCGCTTTTAAACAGAATGAAAAAACTGAAATATTGTCAACAGCATTTGCCTGTTCCCTGTATGTATTTAATATTTGTTCCGTACCGGTATTAACTGTCAGCGCTGATAATACAAAACTGCTTGTTTGCCTGGAAAGCGTCCCCCGGATAACATAATCAGCTCCGTCCGCTCCGGTTACAGCGCTGATCGTTCCCCATGAGTTAAATTCACTCAAAACTTTATTGGTCATTTCCAAAGCTTCAACCGAACTGACTCCGCTTCCGGCTTCAAACGCCATGATACCCAAAACAGGAACCTTCTGGGCGAAAACAAAACCTGTCATGACAAATAATAAAAAAAATATTAATAATCTTTTCATCATTTCACTTTCCCTCATCGTCAATGGCTGTTTCAATTTCCATTAACACCTTATCACTCAGCACGCCTTTTCTTTTTTGATCCGCCGCGTAAGCCGCGTACATTTTATCGTAAACTGCAATATGACCGAAAACCCAGTCTTCAAGAGTACGGGTAAAATTATTGGGGGTTAATTTTTTGCCCTCATTGAATTCCTTTGCCGCATTCAAAATATCGCGTATCAGATCGTCATGCATTCTTTTATGATTTTGATAATCAGGATAATTTATTTTATCAAGCAAAATTAATTCAGCAGTAAAATGATGGCGGACATAATCAACCATTTTATGCATGGCATCCTGAAATACAACAGCAAGAACATCATCTCCGGCACGGCAGGCAAGGTACAACTGATTGGTTAAATCAACAAGCGTATGATGCTGTTTATCGATTAATTTAATTCCTGTTTTATATTTATCACTCCAGACAACAACATCGTGTACTTTTTCGTTTGCCATATATGAATTATACCAAAAAACACATAAATATGCAAATGTTACACTAATATTCTCCTTGATTCCATATAAAAACGCTTTTCAAGCGAATGTCCCATGGAAAAGCTCTTTCTCGGCAGAGGTCCAAAACGCCCTACAGTTTCAAAAAGACCGGATTTTTCAACGGGGGGAAGCAAAATTCCCGCATCATGATTGTTTGTAAGCCGCAGCAGCTCTTTCTCATCATGAATATAATCGACGGACAGAGGTTTTCCGTTTTTCACCGCGCTGTCAAGAAGGGGTTGAAGAGCGGCGGTGGAAATGCCTGAAGCCGATGTTTCAACTAGCGCATAACGTCCCTCGCAGATGACTCCCATGCGGGTTCTTTCCGATTTTATACAAATTTCTTTTGAAAGTTCCTGCACGCTGTCTGCATTGGTGCAGGAAAAATCCGGCAGCTGCGAAAGAAGACTCTTAATTCCTTCAAAGCCAATATCAAAAACAAGGCGGTGAATCGGCTCGAACGTAACCGCCGGATCGTAGATGTTTTCAATCTCAACAAGAGCGTAACGGCAGGGAGGATTGTCCGTCCCATGGAAACCGTGATTTTTTTTATATTCCTCCCATATTTCCTTTGCGGCGGCAAGAGAGTGATTACCGTCCCCGACAGCGAATAAAAACGGTTTTCCTCCTTCATAACGCGTAAGGGAACGCAGGCACAGTTTATCAAGTTCTTCCGTCAATAACGACAAAGCTTCCTGTTTATTCAGAAACCAGCCTGTAACATGACCGCTATTCATCATCAAAGGAGTGCTGTAGAGAGGCTCTTCTTTTATTACGATGTCTCCGAGCGGGGGCAGAAGCGAGTCAGTATCGTCATCAATGAGTAGAAGCACATGCGGCAGTTCAAGCGGAGCGCCGCGGCGGATGTCCATGCGGGCAGGAAGCCTTTCAGGTACAGTTCCTTCTGTGCAGCGGATCAAGGGACGCGAATCGCTGTGCCAGTCGTAACGCTCGAGATCAACAGCCGCGACAAGCCCGCGGCGCGTTTTTGACCAGGGAGTATTTCTTTCAATATAGATAAATCCTTTTCCTGTCTCTTTAAAAACACCTTCGTCAAGATAACGCTTCATTGTTAAATGAATATCTTTTATTCTCTCCTGCGGCTGCGGATCAGGCAGATATACTTCCGGGAAAATGAGATTCAATGCAGAAGGAGAACCGCCGGCTGTTGTTTTAATCTTTTCCCAAAACCCTGGATCCTGTGTAAACTGATCGCAGGCAATCACAGCCCATTTTTGCATATCGGTATTCTGCGGAAGCAGAACATCAGGAATATCAACTCCTAAAGAATTTAATTTTTTCTGTCTATCATTCATGGCATCATTATACATAAATTAAAATATTCGTGCTATTATTCCCATTATGCAAAACAATACCAAAAATAACCGTTTCACTTTCGGGCTTGGCACTATCGGCAGGGATATGGTTTATGCCATTGTCAGTATGTTTTTAATTTTTTATCTTACGGATGTCATCAATCTTCCTACCGCGACAATGTGGTGGGTAGCCGGTATTATTCTGATCGCCCGTATCTTCGACGCCATGACCGATCCTTTAATGGGATTCATTATTGACAATACAAACACACGATGGGGCAAGTTCAAGCCGTGGATAACAGTCGGCATTATTTCATCGCCTTTATTTACAATTCTTCTTTTTACAGATTTCGGTCTTCACGGCAGCGCGTATATAGTTTCATTCGCGGTTTTTTATTTTATGTGGGGAATCAGTTACACAACGCATGACATATCATACTGGTCCATGCTCCCCGCGTTAACTGTCGATCCGAAAGAACGTGAAAAAATCGGATCTCTGGCGCGTATATGCGCAAATATCGGTTTGTTTTTTGTTGTTGTCGGAATTGTGCCGATTACAAAAATTCTGGGTGACAGATTCGGCTCCCTGCAAAGCGGCTATTTTGTTTTTACGATCATGATATCGATAATTATGGTTTTGGGTTTGTGCATAACGTTATTCGGCGTAAAAGAAACAGGAATTGTAACCGCAAAAAAACAGGGTACTCCGATTCGTGAGCTGTTGGGCATCATTATTAAAAACGATCAGTTGTTTTTTACGGCGATCGCCCTTTCCCTCTTTATGATTGGTTATATTACAACTACAAGTTTCGGACTTTATTATTTCAAATACGCATACGGCGACGAAGGAATGTTCTCGGTATTCTCCGCAATCCTGGGCGTATCGCAATTATCCGGTCTTGCGCTTTTTCCGCTTTTCAGCAAAAAATTCGACCGCAGAACCCTCTTTACCGGAGCGGTTTTTTCAATGGTATCAGGTTATATCATTTTCTTCTTTGCGCCTGTCAGCACAATGCTTTTTATCGCAATTGCCGGCGTTTTGATTTTCTTCGGCCAGTCTTTCATACAGTTACTGATGACAATGTTTGTCGCTGACACTGTTGATTACGGGCACTGGAAACTCGGCAAACGCAACGACAGCATCACTTTCTCGCTTCAGCCGCTTATCTACAAACTGGGAGGAGCGATAGGCACAGGAGTTGTCTCCGCAGTTATTATTGCCTCCGGAATTAAAGACGCGCAGACTGCCGCTGATGTTTCATCCGAAGGTCTTTTAATGATGAAGATCGCCATGTTTATCTTCCCAATGCTGTGCTTTGTCGCAAGTTATTTCATCTACCGCGCAAAGTATAAAATCGACAGTAAATTTTACGCGCAGATACTTTCTGATTTAAGGGAACGCGGCGAACTTGCAGGCAGCGAATAAACGCATGAATCTTTTGTAGCGGATTTATTTAATTAATATTATAATAACCCATGCAATTGCAGCGTCAGTCCCTTGTTCAGGGACAGCGGCTAAAGATGAATCCGCAGCTATATCAGTCCATCAAACTGCTGGAATTGCCTGTTTTTGAACTGCGCGAAAGAATCGAACAGGAACTGGAAATAAATCCAGCGCTTGAAGTGATCGAGGACAACAGCACCGTTTCACTTGACGAAGCTGAAACGGAGAAAAGCGAAGAAGAGGAATATTTTGAAGCTACTTCCGATCCCGGACGCTATGCGTCAGAGCAGGCATCGGAGGAACACCGCCGTTTCATTGAAGGCGTTTTAACCCGCGCAGACACTTTACAGGAGCATCTGTTATGGCAGCTGCAGCTTGAGCCTGTTGACGATGAATTAAAATCAACGGCGGAAATATTAATTCAAAATCTTGATGATGACGGATTTCATAAAGAAAAGCCTGAAACATTATTTACAGACACAAATATCAGCAGGCTTGGCAGGCTTGAAGAAGCGATGAATCTGATCAGGGGATTTGATCCGGCGGGAACCTGCACTGACGATTACCGGGAATCCCTTAATGTTCAAATCCGCATGAGAAAAGATGCGCCGCATGGCATTGAAAAAATCCTTGATAACCTTGAATTGCTGGAACGTGAAAAATACGCGGCTCTCGCAAAAAAAACCGGTTTGAATGAAGCGCAGATACTGGCAATCGGCGAATATATAAAAAAACTTTCCCCTTTTCCGGGAAGATCCTTTGCCGGAGATGACGTTCGTTATGTGATCCCGGATATAAAAGTAGTAAGGGACAAAGATGAGTTTACCGTCATTTTAAACGACGAAGCGTTTCCTGTGCTTGCAGTTAACGATTTTTTTATGGAAATGACCAATTCATCAGAGCAGTCCGCGCGTGATTTCGCAAAGGAAAATATCAGGGAAGCGCGTTTATTTATAAATCATTTAGGCAGGAGGAACAGAACGCTTATAAGGGTCGCGGACGCAATTGTAAAACTTCAGGGAGCTTTTTTCTGCAGCGGCTCAAAGAGTCTCGCGCCCCTTACCCTGAAAGACATCGCAGAAGAATTAAACATTCACGAGACTACAGTTTCACGTATCGCAAACGGCAAATACATGCAAACCGAGTGGGGGATTTTTGAAATACGTTATTTTTTCACCAATTCCATCGGTAAAGCAGGAGCTAATAATTCAAATGTGTCAAAAGAAAGTGTAAAAGAAATAATAAAAGAAATAATATCAATGGAAAACAGGCTGCTGTCTGATCAGGATATTTGCGCACTTTTGGGGCAAAAAGGAATTGCCCTTGCACGCCGAACTGTGGCAAAATACAGGAAGGAGCTGGATATGGGCTCCTCCTATAAAAGAAAAGTAAACATATAAAATATTACCGGTAAGGGTAAAAAAAATTCAGGAGGGATTATAATGAACACAGAAATCAAGGCCGTGCATTTTACAATGAATGATGATGCGAAGGAGTACCTGAACAGGAAAATTGACAGAATTCATAACGCGGAAAACATGATTGTTGATCTGCTTATTACAATAAAGAAAGAAAAGGATTTTGACGCTGAAGCTACAGTTAATTTCCGATGGGGTGTTTCGATTCATGTTAAAGAAACTGATTTTGACATAACAAAAGCAATAGATAAAATGATGGATAAACTTGACTCGAAGATAACCAAGGAAAAAGAGAAAGTCAAGGAAAAAAGGTAAATCCGCTTCATAAAAAAGGAAAAATCCCATGGATTACTCTGCACGCCTGAATAAAGTACGGGCATGGATGGCTGAAGAGGGCATTGATTTGTTAATGCTCGAAGACATTGAAGGACAGCGGGATCAAAATATACGCTATCTTACAGGACACCCCACCGACGCTCTTCTGCTTTTACCGCTTGAAAAACCTGCAAATGGAGAAGCGATACTGGTCGCATGGGATATAAATCTGGCGAAAATCTGCACAAGGGAAGCGCCTGTATTGCTCGCATCATATAACGATTTCGGGAAACAGCCCATTAAAGTGCTGTCAGCAGCGGCGCAGAAACTGAACCTGAGCGCCGGCTCAAAAATAGAAATACCGTCGGTTACTCCCTACCCTGTTTTCCTTGATTATGTCGGAGAACTTACCAATTATGATATTCTTTGCAGGGAAAAAGGGTATGCCGCAGAACTGCGGAAACAACGTGCCGTTAAAAATAATGAAGAAATCGCGATTTTACAAAAAGCTGCGTCCATCACAAACGAGTTAATTGACCTTTTGGAAAAAAAAGTACGCAAAGAAAAAATAAAAACAGAAGCGGACGCCGCTATGCTGATAGAACTGGAATGCCGAAAACACGGCTGTGAGGGGACAAGTTTCGGAACGCTGGCGGCAGGTCCTGACCGCAGTTTCGGGATTCACGCCTTTCCCGGATGGACATGCGCTCCGTTCGGAACGCAGGGATTTTCAATTCTGGATTTCGGAGTGAAATACAGGGGTTACTGTACAGACGTAACGCTTACATTTGCGTGCGATTTAAATCCCAAACAGGAAAGACTCGCCGGCCTCGTGGAAAAAGCGGCAAAGCTCGCTTTTTCAATGGCGCGTAACGGAACGGCGGCAAAAGAGATATCTGCGGCGGTAGACGCTCTTTTTTCAAGGTCAAGAAAGCAAATGCCGCACAGTCTTGGACACGGCATCGGTCTTCAGGAACATGAATATCCTGTAATAAGAAACCGCAGCGACAATGAATGGGTGCTTGAACCGGGGATGGTTTTTACAATTGAGCCCGGCCTTTACGACCAAACGCTCGGCGGCTGCCGACTTGAAAACGATATTCTCATGACCGAAACAGCGGCGCAGGTTCTTACAACAGCGCGTATTATCCACCTCTAGAAAATTTTCAGCCGATAAGCTATTCTGAGACCATCATGAAAGTATGGATTAAATTATTAATCGGCGCCGCGCTTGGAATAACAATCGGTTTTTTGCTGCCTGACAATCAGGGAATGATATCTGTTCTGCAATGGCTGGAGAAATTCGCTTTAGGTATAGGGCGTTATGCGGTAATTCCCGTACTGGTATTTTCGCTGACTATTGGAATATACGAATTACGGGCAGACGAGCAGTTCTGGCCAATGGTTTTTAAAAATTTTCTGGTAATTATTGCGGTCTCGGTTTTTGTTATTTTCGCAGGGATTACAGTAACCATGGTTTTTTCACCGTCAAGAATACCGATAGAAACAGTCGAACAGCTTGAAATATTAAATTTTAAACCTCTGGACGACATACTGGAAATATTTCCGTCAAATATGTTCAGCGTACTTGCAGGAGACGGAGTTTTTTTATTTCCTGTCTGTATATTTGCGTTCTTTCTGGGAATGGGACTTAATTATGACAAAACTTATTCTAAACCTGTCATATCGCTTTTGGATTCGTTTTCCCGTATTTTTTACCATGTTGCGTCATTTTTCTGTGAAATTATGGGATTTATCATTATCGTACTTTCCGCGTACTGGGCAGTCCGTTTCAACAATATAATACAGGTAAAGGTATACACTGATCTTGTCATCATGCTTGCCGTATTTAGTGTCGTATTATGCTTTGGCGTCATACCGCTGCTTTTATATTTCCTGAGACCTAAAGTCAATCCGTGGCTTGTTCTGTACGGTTATCTTGGACCTGCGCTTACCGCTTTTTTTTCCGGAGACATCAATATGTCAATTCCGGTGCTCCAGCGGCACTCAAAAGAAAATTTCGGAATACGCAGGCGATCCTGCTCGCTTTCCATTGCGCTTTTTTCAACCTTTTGCAGATGCGGCAGCGCAATGGTAGCGGCAGCGGCTTTTATTATCATTATTAAATCTTATTCATACCTGAAGATTTCAACGATTGATCTTTTTACAATCGGATTGCAGGCTTTCCTGATCTCCTTTATTCTTGCGCGTCATCCGGGCGACGGAGCGTACATTGCGTTAGCTGCACTTTGTCTCACATACGGCGGCGGCGAATACAGGGCAGGTTATTTAATTCTAAAGCCTCTGGCATTCTATCTTGTAGCCGTCGGTACGTTTATTGACATTATGCTGAACGCTTTCGGTTCTTATGTATTGGCGCGTACCAACGGTTTCATCGAAGAAAAAAATATCGTGCATTTTATTTAGGCAGTCAGTGGCTCTTTCACAGCTGTCAAATGGCATCGGCGTTCTGTGCGGAAATGACAGTGAAATTGAACGTATCATTGGTTCCCGTAAAAAAGAGACGGAAGCGCTTCTTGAGCGTTTCCTGAAAGAGATAGAATTATTCAACTCCGCTTACAGTCTTGTCGGGACTAACGATCCGGAAGAAATTGTTATAAGGCATATTCTGGATTCGCTTGCTCCACTGGGGATAATTTCAGGATTACTGAACGAAGAGACAGCGCAAATAGCCGACGCCGGCTCAGGCGCAGGGTTTCCGGGAATCCCTCTTGCAATCGCAATGCCGCAGCATAAATTCGCCCTTATTGAGCGAATGGGGCGAAGAGCGGGTTTCCTTTACAACACATGCGCTATACTGGCGGAAGGCGGGATCACCAATATTTCGATCGAAGAAAACGAATTTGAAAAAACCGAAAGAGATCATTTTTCACTTGTCACATTCCGCGCTTTTAAAGGCATGGATGCCAAATTACTCAAAGCGCTCCTTAACGCATGCAAAAACACAGGAGTAATAGCTGCATACAAGGGCAGGCTGGAAACAATAAAAAAAGAAATGCTGCCGCTGGAAAAAAAGGGAGTCAAATGGGAAGCAATTCCGTATAACGTACCCTTTCTTGAGGAAGAGCGGCATTTGCTTGTTATCAGGAAATGACCCTGTTGGGTTTATTTGAAGGGAACCTTGTGTCTTCCGGCTAAATCTTTTATCAAGGTTCTGTCAAGATAGCTGTCGTACTTAATAATCGCCTTAAAGAGAGATGGAGGGATGATTATAATTGAAGCGTCTGACGCTGCCATAACGACAGCGATTTCATGTTCAGAGACATGATAGCCCATTCCTCCAAAAAAAGCGTCCGGTTTTAAAATATTAGAATATTTATCGCCGCCGTGTACGGATGAAATTGTAATTTCAGCTTCACCGTCCAGCAGATAATAAACATCACCGGAAAGGCTTTTGCTGTTTTTATGCAAAAAGATAATTTCACCTTTTTTAAAATTTTTAAAATATTTATTTAACCTGTTCCCTGAAGGGTGAAAAAGCCTGTACAGGAAATCAGTAAAATTAAATTTGCCTGACAGCCCCTGCGGTATGTCTTTTTCCAGGGATTTTTTTAATATTCTCAGCCTGGAAAACAAAAGCGCTTCATAATGATCATTGACAAACGCGTACTGCGCTCCAAAAAAGAAAAAGAAAAAAAAGAAGTAAACGTTTATCAATATAATTATCAGATTTCCAAAAGCGCCGTACAGAAAACTAATTCTTGCCCTGTTAATAATAAAACCCAAAATAAAGGCTGTGCAAAAATAGGCTGTCGAACATAAAAGCGCACTCTGAAAAGCGGAAAGTTTGAGCGGAGGTTTTACAGGCACAAAAATATAAACAAAATAGGAGGCGATCCCAAGCAATGTAATGGAAGATATATGAACGCCGAAATGCGATGTAAAAAATTTGATTATCGATATGTCCGGAAGAAAATTAAAAAAATCGTAAAGACGCACCGCCGTACGGGAACTGATAATGGCGATAAAAACCAGTATTATTACCGACGCCTCAATTGCCAGAGAGACAAGGGTATCCTTTACAGGGCTCCTCCTCCTTCTTGCAGGGAAAGCAATCCGCAGCCCTCTTTGAATTGAGAGAGCGAGAATCCTCCCTGACCAGATAATTGTTACAGCAGAAATGATTCCCGGAATGCCAGGCTTGGTTAAAATAAAAATATCGCTGAATAGCCATGATTCATCAAATATGTTGTTTAAAAAAGGAATGGTGCCGATTAAAACCGTGATAGACTCAGGAGAAGGTCTGAAAATATAGAAGATAAAAAAAGCCAGCAACAAAAGCATCGGCGCCATGGAAAGCAAAAAACCGTACGCGCCCGCGGCGGCGTGGTTTGCAAGACCGTTTTCCCTGTACAGATGTATTGTTATATATATCTTTCGAAAAAAATTTTTTCCGGCGGATTGTAAAACAGGTATTAATTTCTTCATCTGAATGGGCTGCCTCACAGCTTCATTCTACTATAACCGGGAAATATATTATAGAATAAAGGCTAAAGTTCAAATTTTAATTGCCGATAATACACTGAGGAGGGCTGTTTTGGTTTATAAAAACCCGTCGTTAACATACAAAGAAACCACAATAAAAACTGCAGGGCAGGGGCAGCTTATAGTAATGCTTTATGACGCGGCGGTTAAGCAATTAACAACAGCCATTGAACTTTTAAATCTTGATAATTCCCTGAAAAAAGACCCTGCAAGAATTGAACAGATCAACAAAGCTGTAATGAAAACAGAAGAAATACTCACAGAATTGATGGTTTCTCTGGATTTTGAAAACGGCGGAGAAATTTCAAAAAATCTCTTTTCCCTGTACACATGGTTTAACAGGGAACTGTTGGAAGCGAATATCAATAAGGATATTAACAGGCTGATTACAGTGAAAAACATGCTTTCTGAACTCAGAGCAACATGGAACCAGGTTGCAAGCCATGCTGAAACGCAGAACCGCGAAGCGGTAGGCCTGAACATCGCAGGTTAAACGTAAAACGGGAGAATGATATGGCGGTATTTGTTGATGATGTAAACACGAAAAAAAAAGAAACTCCCGGCCGGATTGACAGCGCGGAGCTTGCGCAGAGAGTCGCTGTTTTAAAACGCTTTAAAACATTGCTATCGCAGCAAAGGGATCGTTTTAAAAATTACCTGGAAATTCTTGATAAACAGCAAAACGTGATAGAATCCGGCAGCGCCGAAGACCTTCTAAGCTATGTAGAAATCGAAGAAAAAATAGTCGCCGATATATTCTCCATTCAAAAAGTAATCGATCCCCTGGAAGAAATGTATTATACAGTCATTTCAGGCGGCGAAAAAGCGCCCGCGAAAACCGATGAAGTATCCGGTCTTAAAGCGTCTCTTGACAAACTGCAAAGCGAAGCGGTTATGCGTTCAACGAAAAACAAGGAACTGCTTTCCAAACGCATGCTGGAACTCCGCTCTGAAATCAAGGCGCTTCGCAACAATCCTTATGCGGCAAAGCGTCCTAGCTTCAGTGATTCAAACACAGCGTCTTTGGTTGACATAAAAGGGTAATTGGTGGACGATGGGAATACGGAACGAAGCGCAGCCAGTGAAATTAACGGACGATTAACTCAGCGGGAGAGTGCTACCTTCACACGGTAGAAGTCACTGGTTCGAACCCAGTATCGTCCAAAAAATTTAGAAAATAAGTGGTGGGCGATTGGAAGGCGGAGCGCAGCTCCGCCAATTAAATAAATTTCCTTACTAACGAAGAACCTGACGGCTTGCCGGCAGGTTCTTCATTAACTCAGTGGCGAGAGTACTACCTTCACACGGTAGGAGTCACTGGTTCGAATCCAGTATCGCCCACCAATTACATTTTAGATTTGGCTGTTATCTGATATCAATATATAAGCTATCAAAGATACCTGTTAACGAACTTTCAAACACAGCGCTAACAGTGCGGGATTTATCCTTGGCAGTAAATCGCGCTGATTTTGATTCCACCTCTCCTAAAACAGCATAAACCATATATTCCCCGTTATTAACAAGAATTGTCTTTGACTCGCCATTTGCAAGTTCGTAAGGAACATTATTTACAAAAATTTGTAAAGGTAAGTCTGCATTAACAGTACTTCTGGGTCTTTGTAAAGTTAAAGCAATTTGAGGAACAGCGTCACGTACATGACCGCTAGACATACATGATGCTAAAGTAAAACTGAGAACTAATGCTGTTACAAGCATTCCCAACCAAAATCTTTTGTTTACCATAGTTTTCTCCTTAAATTTAGGTAAAAATAATAAATACACCCAATAGGTACATATTTACTTAGTTTTACACCAAATAAGTCTATTTGTCAACAAGAAATAAACGTAATACGTGTATTTTTTAAAAATTATATTAAAAATTACACTTTACGCTTTGTTTTCCACCATATTGTTAATTATAAAATAAATTTTATGAGTATAAAGTCTATTTTTGGAGAGAATTTAAAGTTTTACCGTAAATCAAAACACTTATCCCAGGAACAACTTTCTGAAAAAGTAAACATATCCGTAAAACATCTTAGCTCCATTGAAAGAGGACTAACATTTGTTTCTGCCGACTTACTTGATAAACTTGCTGTTTCCATTGACATTCCAGCATTTTACTTTTTTGTAAATAAAAGAGAAATTATCTATAATGAACCCATGTTGTGTTCAATAGATAAAATCATTGAAAAACAATTAATCAAAGCAATTGATGAAATTAAAACGGACATACGTAAAAATAACAGTTGATTATTATTTATAACCGACACTCGAATTTTTTATGCCGTCTGCAACCTTATGTATTATATCAACCTTTTATTCCGTCTTCAGTGCGCTGTCAAAAGCTACATCGGATGGCGAGAAATTAATATTTTTGACAAACTCACAAGCTTCTTTCGCGCCGTATTCCCTGTTCATGCCGGAATCTTCCCATTCAACGGAAAGCGGACCTTTATAGTTGATTGCGTTAAGTTCGCGGATGATGCTTTCAAAATCGACATCTCCGTGACCGAGAGAACGGAAATTCCATCCGCGCCTGACGTCGCCGAATGTTAAAAAAGAACCCAGTATGCCTGCCTTGCCGTCAAGGGTGACAGCAGTGTCCTTCATGTGGACATGCAGAATTTGTTTTGCAAAATCCCTTATGAAGAGGTGAGGGCTTACACCCTGCCACACAAGATGCGAAGGATCAAAATTAAATCCCAGGGTCTTGCGGTTCTTGAATTCTTTAAGAAGCCGCTCAGCAGTGTAGTAATCAAAAGCTATCTCTGTGGGGTGTACTTCCAGGGCGAATTTAACCCCCTGCTTGTCAAAATCATCAAAAATGGGAGTCCACAATTTTACAATCTGCGCGTATGCGTCATTTATCATCTGCTCTGTTGTCTGCGGAAAGGAATACCAGTAAGCCCAAATCGGACTTCCCATAAAACCGGTTACTACTTTAACACCCAGATTCTTTGCGGCAGCGGCGGCGTATTTCATTTCCTGAACCGCCCACTTGCGTATATCATCCGGTTTTCCGGCAAGCCCGGCAGGCGCAAAACCGTTAAGCCGCGGCTCCCAGTTGTCGCCGACGCACTGTCCGATTAAATGCGTTCCAATCGCCCAAACCTTTAAATTAAAATTTTTAAGAATGTTTTTGCGCTCTTCAACATACTTGGCGTCAGTTGCTGCTTTTTTTAAATCAAGATGATCGCCCCAGCAAGCAATTTCTATACCATCGTAACCAAAAGACTTTACTTTTTCACAGAATTTTTCAAACGGTAAATCCGCCCACTGACCGGAAAAAATAGTAACAGGTCTCGACATTTATTCCTCCTGCCTTTCATGCAATTCCGCATGATAAAAAATCTTTTTAAAACTTCAGTTTAAAAAGCTAAAAAACCACTGCAAATAATAGAATAATTACTCATAAAATGCAAGTATAGTGGAGAAAAACATGAAAAACCTGTTTTCCTTTCTGCCGGTAATACTAACTGCCGCGATCCTGCCTGCCTTATGCGGCTTGTTTTCCGGCTGCTACACCCTGACGCAGGGCGTTACACTGCTGGGTTATTTAAACAGGGCTGTTCCGCTTGAAAAAACAGATGACGCAGAGTTCAAACAACTGGTAATGGATATCCGCTCTTTTGCGATTGACGAGCTTGGTCTTGTCATGAGCAGGAATTATACCACCTACGTGGAACTTGACCGGAATTACCTCGCAGCCGTTGTCTCGGCTTCACGCAGGGATTCTTTTCAGCGGCATGAATGGTTTTTTCCTGTTGTCGGTAAAATGCCGTACAAGGGATTTTTCAACATTGAAGACGCAAGAAAGGAACGTTCCAAACTTGAAAAAAAAGATATTGATGTATGGATACGAAGGGTCAGCGGGTTCAGTACGCTGGGTTGGTTCAGGGATCCTTTATATTCCTATATGCGCGATTATTCACCCGCCAGGCTTGCAGACCTCCTCATTCATGAACTGGTTCACTCTACTGTTTTTATCAAGGGGCAGGTAAAGTTTAACGAGGAACTTGCGGAATTTATCGGGAGCGAGGGAGCGAGGTTGTATATCGAGAAACGTTACGGAACTAATTCTGACGAATACAGAAATATGTTTGAATCAGAGGCAAACAGCCGGAATTATATATCATTCATTCAGGAATTAATTAATGAACTTGATGTTATCTATTCGTCAAACTTATTAAACCGTGAAGAAAAACTGGCAGAAAAGGAAAGGATTATAAAAGCTTCTCAGGAACGCTTCAGGATTGAATACGAAAACCGCTTCACCAATGATGACTACAGGGGTTTTTCTGAATTACAGATAAACAACGCCTACCTTGAACTTTTCAGACTCTATTACACAGAGGATAATTTTTTTATCGATCTTTACGAACGCTGCGGACATGATTTACCGGCATTAATAAGCGCGGCAAAAACCATAAAGAAAAAGGGAAATCCGAGAGAACAACTGGAAAACACCGTTTCACGGTAGTTTGTCTGTAGTGCGTCCGCATTATTGACAGACTCTACTTATAATATAAATATTCATAAACAGCAGCCGCAGACAAAACCTTTCTCCCGTAATCCCTTGTTTCAAAATAAGGGATAGTCTCCAAAAACAGGTCTTCAGGCAGGCTGCTTGCATTACGCCAGCGGCGCACCCTGTTCATGCCGCCGTTATATGACAACAAGGAAAGAAGCATGTTATTTTCAAAACGCCCTGTAAGATAATTAAGATAAAACGCGCCTATGTGAATATTAATCTGCGGATCAGTAAGATCAAGCTCTTCCGCCGTATAATCAGGGCCTCCGGCGCGCCGTAAACGATCAGCCATTTCCCGCGCGGTATCCGCCATAAGCTGCGTTAATCCCGCAGCTCCTGCACGCGAAATTACATCGCTCTGAAAAGCGCTTTCTGTGCGGATGAGCGCAAACATTATCTGCGGCGGTATACCCGTTTCCGACGCGTAGGTTTCAACAAGTTCAAGGAACGGACGCGGGAAGAGCAGTTCCAAATCCTGCCTGTTGTAACTTCCTTCCCTGTTAATAAAGCGCGTTACAAACCGTATTGACTGCGGGTACATTCCCATTTGTTCAAGAATGGAAGCGGCAATACGTAATTCAGCGGGAGAAAATTCCTGTTCAAACTGAAGAATATATTTTAAAGCCGATGAAGCGAGTTTATCCTCATATTTTGAAAAACCCAGAAGGAACTGCGCCGCATCTGAATGTTTTTCATCTTTCACGCCTTCATCAATATCCAGAAAATGTTTTCCGCAAACAGGAGCGCTTACCGCCCGGTAATAAAGAAGCGAAGAAACGTCATTTTCAAGTGCGTTATATGCAATTTCTGCAAAAAGAACGGCTTCAGCCGATTCCGCCTCAGATGCCAGAGCCATTTCTTCTTCAGAAAGAAAACCTTCTTCGATCAGGCAGGCGATTACCCATGCGTATGCCGCTTTGGCGGAGGCAGCGCTGTCTTTGATTACATTAAAGGTCTCTATAATATTTCTCCAGTCATTCGCCGTAACAAGCGTCTGAAGGAACCTCTCCAGAATATCATTAAAATAATTGCCGTCATTCCACAACGGAACGGATCGCTTCAGTTTCTCATGAAAAAAATCCCTGGTTTCAGATAAGGACAAATCAAGCGCATACCAGAGGGAAGCGTCTTCCTGCAGCGAATCGGGAGCAAGAGGCAAAGCCTGTTCAAAAAGCGAAATCGCCTGCCCGCGAAGACCGCTGCGTCTTGCAATACGCGCCGCCATAAACAAGAGCCTGTACCGCAAATCATCCCGCCCTGACGCATCACGGAGGATTTGATCCCACCCAAGAAAAAGGGAAAGCCCTTCTGAGCCGAAAACTGTGTATTGGAAAGCCCTTCCCAAATCGTTTATAAGGACAGGATAATCAACAAAAATTTGCGGCATCATCAAGGGCCAATTACCGTCTTCCGTCAGAACTCTGAACAGCATAAGCGCTTCATTATACCGAAGACCGGAAACGGCAAAATGCGCGTTAATTACAGCCGATTCAATTTCATTAAAAATAACCCGCTGTCTTTCACATTCATTCATTACATGGGAAACAGCTTCGTCGGGAAGCTGATCAGATTTTAAAAAAAAATCAATGGCTTTTTTAATATCGGGCAGGCTGTCCGCCGCTTCAAGAGCAGCAGCCCATGCCGGAGACACTTCACTGCGGATACGGAAGGATGTTTCATCAGAGATTGCCGTTCCTTCGGACATAAGGATTGCGATTTCATCGGCAGCAGCCTGTCTAATATATTTGTTTGAATTTGAAAGGGCTTTCTCAAAAAGTTTTACAGTTTCATCAATTTTATCCTTATCTGATTTAAGCTGCAAAGCCAGATAGAAATCATCCTGAGACTGCGAATTTACACAGGAACCAAAAAATAAAAAAAATATCAACAGGAATACGATAAAAAAAAATTTATTGTTCAATTTACTGGCGGGATGCGAATTGTTCTGCCGGAAATTATATGGTTGGGATTATGGATGCCATTCTGTTTTGCAATTCTTTCATACAACAGCGGATCCTGGTAAAAAGCTTCAGAAATATTCCTTAATGTATCACCACGGCGTATTCTGTAATTCACGCCTTCTCTTGGAATATAAGAGGGAATGTTAAATAAAGACAGAACTGTAATCGTCGGTTGAAGAGCTTCAATTACAGAAACCACCTCAATCTGCCTGACAGGTTCAAGATCAGGGGGTTTAACAGCCCCGCTTATAATAACCGGCTGGGCTACAGAAACCGCAGAAACGCTTTTTTTAGTGAAAAATTCGATAACGCCGGTGACAAATTGTTTAACAGGCTCTATTACATACTGCTGTACGGCTTGCTGTACAACCGGCAGCTTCGATTGAACGAAATTCATTCCGTTAAAAAAGAAAAGCCAGGCGGCAAGACCTCCAAGCAGAATGATTAAGCCTACTATGATAAAAAGCCACGTAAACAGCTTACGCTTTTTGGTCTGCCTTATTTTTTCTGCATGGTTGTAAAGACCGGGAGGCGGCTCTTCCTCGGAATCCGGATTAAATTCCGGGATATCCATATCTTTCGATGTTTCATCAATCGTTTTAAGCGAAACAGTCAGCACATAATGTTCGCTGCCGGAGCTTGTGTCCAAATCAATCGCGTCAGCAATCAATTCACCTTTGGAATTGGAAGATATCATTAGTTCAATTGAAGGTTCGCCTTTGGGTCTCGGTCTGATGTTTTCGACAACAAGGCTGCCGACATACTGGGAGTCTGCCATTGTTTTCGTGCTGCTTCTGTAAAGATCAATCTGGGTGCTTTGCTGATTATCATGAACTGTAGTAAGAACCAGCTTTTTTTTGACAGGAGAATTTTCTTCAACCAGCGGGAAGAATTCTCCGTTAGCGATTTTAATACCGATACTGGATGGCATACAGACAGCTCCTTTTCACGGGCTCAGGGTAGTTTTGGAAAACCAACCGCTTCTCATCAAATTTAAGCGCGGAATTTACCTTTGTCAAGTGCGGGGAACCCCTAGACCCGAAGTTTCCAGGGCAGATTTTAACTTTTTATTATAATTACAGGCAAACCGGTATTAAAAATAATAAAAATAACCGATAATAGAAGGTATGATTCCTATATTGATCGGTGTAGCAGCCATTATAGTTGTAATAGTAGTTATTTTTATTATATCGGGGAAAAAGGGCGCTATGTCACTCGGAGGAGGAAAATCTTCCAGAGACAATGATGCTGCGGTAAAAGAAGCCAATAAAAAACTTGCCCAAAATCCAAATGATCCCGCGGCGTTGTACATAGTAGCAAATGCGTATTTTGATGAGGGAAACTGGGATAAAGCCATGAAGGCGTATGAATCAATAATCGATCATATGCCTTCGGGTAAAAATCAGGATGAAGAAACTTTTGAAATATACCGCCGTTACGGTATGTCTGCGCGCAAGTTAGGTCTTCTCGATCAAGCCTATAAAGGTTTGTCTACAGCAAGAACAATGAGGCAGGATAATCTTGAAGTTAATCTTGAGCTCGGCGCTCTTGAGTTTGACAGAAAAAATTATGAAAAAGCTGTACAGCTTTTATCGCAGGCGCGCGCAAGGAATCCTGACAACCCAACGCTTCTCCGCTACCTCGGACACGCTCTTTTCAGATTAAAAAAACCAAAAGAAGCGATGAGTTTTATCAGAAAAGCGATAGACCTTGCCCCCGAAGACAAGGAGTCGCTTTATACGCTGGGCGAATGTTATCAGGAAGCCAATCAGACCGAGCAGGCGCTGCGTATATTCAATCACCTGAGAGCGGATCCGTCGATGGGACCGAATGCCTGTCTTATCGCGGGAACCATTCATCTTGATACAAGGCAGTATGAAGCGGCGATTCAGGATTTTGAAATCGGTTTAAAACATCAATCAATAAAAGCGGATATACTTGTCGAACTGCGCTATAAACTCGCTACCACCTATATCAAATTAAATGAAATCGGCAAGGCAATACCGTACCTGAAACAGATTCAGGCGGAAAATCAGTCGTACAAAGACGTTCAGTTATTATTATCAAAATATATTGAGCTTAACGCGAACCGCAATTTACAAATATTCCTTATGGCGTCCCAGGCGGATTTCGTCGCTCTTTGCCGCAAAATTGTAATGACATATTTCCCAAGAGCGAAAGTGAAAATAATAAACATCACAGTCACCAAAAACGACTGGGCTGACATACTTGCGGAAATTGATACTGTAAAATGGTCAGACCTCATCATGTTCAGATTTATAAGGTCCCAGGGTTCCATAGGAGAACTTATTGTCAGAGACTTCCATTCGCACCTTAAAGAAGTCAAAGCCGGCAAGGGCGTATGTATCGCCGTGGGTAATTTCACGGAAGAAGCCAAAAGATACACCGAGGCGCGGCTTATCGATTTAATTGAAAAAGAAAGGCTTCAGGCAATTTTAAATTCGGTTGACACAAAATCCGCAGCCCCGGCGAAAAAATAACATTTACATGGATATTTATAGAACCGGGGTTTTGAAAAAGCCTCACATGCCGGTTTTTAAAACAAGCAGTAAAGGCAAATGATCGCTTAGGCCCGAGCCCGTCCGTTCGTTATACGCAACAGGTATTCCTCCTGAGTTTGTAAAATATTGATTGTTGACAATATTTGTCCTGTCATATTTTAAACCGGTTTTACCAAAAAACTGATTTGATACAAGAAAATGATCGATTGTTTCCCAGTTATGTTTGTAATAATAAGAACCGTTTTCAAGTTCGGAAACCCACGGCGAATACAGGACAACTGCGTCATTGGGAAAATTAACAGGAGATGGCGGTTTGTTTTTACTTATCACAATAAAGTCTTTTTGCAGAGCCGCGGCATCACCTGTGTCTTCCTGTGAAAAGCCGGTTATAAGGGCGCAATAGGGATCATCGGGAAGAAGTGCGCAAACCGCTTCAGAGCCCTGCCTGAAAAACTCATCATGATTTTCATTGAGGTCTCCTGCGACAATGATCCCAAGCTCCCCTTCGTTTTTCCATAATTCGCGGATACGCCTTAAAATTACCCTTGCGCTTGCTCTTCGGACATTTTCAGTAATGTCATCTCCGCCGAGTTTTGATTTCCAGTGACAGGCAAAGATAACAAACGAACCTTCATTTGTTTCGATTCTTGTCTCCAGCACAGGGCGCGGAGTGGTATCGCCACCTGTTGTGATGGAATGAACCTTTGCATCAGTAAGAGGCAGCCGGCTTAAAATACCAAGCCCCAAAGCCGCGTCCGGATTATTTGCGAAATGACTCCATGAATAGCCATTCGGCAAAGACAATGAAAGAGCCTCAAAGACTTTAAGTGATTCAATCTCCTGAAGCAGAATAATATCAGGGACAGGTTCAATTGAATTAAATGCGGCAGTTATGGAATTGAGCCTTCCGAGATATTTTTCTTCTGACCATCCTGAGGATTTTGTGTATTCACTGTATTCGCTGCCGTTATCCTCTCCGTCAAACAGGTTATGCACATTCCATGTCATTAAGACAACGCTCCCTTCAGCCTCTGCTTCATCCTTTACTTCCGCGAAACTGCATCCTGCAAATACAGCTGTTACAACCGGCAAAAATACCAGCCAGCCATAAAACAATTTTTTCATACAACCTCCAAAAATTGATTTATATATATATGGGCTGAGGATGGTACAGCGCTTTACAAAGAATGAAAAAAATTGCATTTATAACACATTTTGAGTTAAAATTAGTAACAGCAATATACGGAGGATCATTTTGCATTGTATAAAAAAAATAAAAGACGACCTGTTTTGGGTAGGAGCGAACGACAGACGTTTAGCCATGTTTGAAGGCGTTTATTCAGTCGCCGGCGGAGTTTCATACAACTCATATCTTTTAACCGATGAAAAAACCGTACTCTTTGATACTGTGGATAAAGCGGTACAGCAGAGGTTTCTGGAAAATGTCGCCTTCGTTCTGGGTGAAAGGAAACTTGATTATATCGTGGTACAGCACATGGAACCTGATCATTCTGCCGCGCTTAAGGAATTGCTTGCGAAATATCCCGGTGTAATGATCGTATGCAGTGAAAAAACGCTGTCTTTTATAAAGCAATTTTTCGATCTTGACTTCAATTCTGAAAAAGACGTCATTATTGCCGATGAAAAAACACAGCTTGATACCGGTAAACATACTTTCAATTTTATAATGGCGCCGATGGTTCACTGGCCGGAGGTCATGGTCACTTATGATACGGCGGATAAAATCCTTTTTTCAGCCGACGCCTTTGGAACATTCGGAGCGTTAAACGGGGCTCTTTTCGCTGACGAAGTTGATATAGAAAAAGATTACATGGATGAGTACCGGCGCTATTACGCGAACATCGCCGGTAAATACGGAGATCAGGTTCGCTCGCTTTTACAAAAAGCGTCTGCGGTTCCAATTGAAATGATTTGCCCCCTGCATGGCTTTGTATGGAGAGGTAATTTTTCGCCGATTATCGAAAAATATACGCTCTGGAGCGGCTATCAGCCCGAGGAAAAAGGAGTAATGATCGCTTATGCTTCGGTGTACGGTAATACCGAGAACGCCGCGGAAATTCTTTCATGCAGTCTTCGTGAAAAACAAATAAAAACCGTGATGTTTGACGTTTCCGTCACTCCTGCATCGGAAATTATCGCGGCGGCTTTCAGGTTGAGTCATCTTGTTTTTGCTTCAACAACTTATAACGCCGGGATTTTTATATCAATGGAAGAGCTTATAAACGATCTTGTTGCGCATAACATCCAGAACCGTACAGTAGCTGTTATTGAAAACGGTTCATGGGCTGCAACAAGCGGAAACCTTATCCGGCGGAAACTTGAACAATGTAAAAACATAACCGTTCTGGGACAAACCCTGAGCCTGAAATCCAGCCTGAAGAAAGATCAGCTTCCTGACATTGAAGCGATAGCTCAGGCAATAGCAGGCGATTTTCCGCAAGCTGCCGCCAGCGCTGCTGCAGTTAACGCTGCGACAACCGTTAAACAGGAGATCGATCCAAACGCGATGTTCAAATTCTCATACGGTCTGTTTGTACTGACCGCCAAAGACGGCGAAAAAGACAACGGCTGTATCATAAACACCGCTATTCAGGTAACGGCTTCACCTCTCCGCGTTTCCATCGCAGTGAACAAGGCAAATTACACCCACGATATGATTTTAAAAACAAAAACTTTTAACCTGTCAATTTTATCCGAAAGCGCGCCTTTCAGAATTTTCCAGCAGTTCGGTTTCAGCAGCGGAAAAAACGGGGATAAATTCACAGGGAGCGAAAATACAGACCGCGCAGCCAACGGGATTCGTTTTATAAAAGAATTCGCCAATTGCATGATTTCAGCGAAAGTCACTGATTCATACGATTACGGCTCGCATACAATCTTTGTCGCCGACGTTACGCAGTCAACAGTTTTATCAAATGAGCGCAGCGTAACATATCAATATTACTTTAATCACATAAAACCAAAACCGCAGCCGTCAAATGAAAAGAAAAAAGGCTTTGTCTGTAAAATATGCGGTTATGTTCATGAAGAAGACAGCCTGCCCGACGACTTCATCTGCCCGTTATGCAAACATGGCGCGGAAGATTTTGAGCCGCTTTGAATTGTTCTAAACAGGGAAGTTGTTCGGAAACTAAGTTATCGAATAACTTTATTATCTCTTTATCACATCAAAGCCGACATACGGCACAAGAACGCGGGGAATCCGCACAGAGCCGTCCGCCTGCTGAAAATTTTCAAGGATAGCGATTATCGCACGGGAAACCGCTATCGCCGTGCCGTTTAACATGTGGACAAATTTATTTTTACCGTCGTCATCCTTAAAACGGATATTAAGCCTGCGTGCCTGATAATCGGTGCAGTTTGAAGTTGATGTTNCCTCTCCCCATTCGCCGCCGTTGCGCCCAGGCATCCAAGCTTCAAGGTCCCACTTGCGGTAAGCAGGAGCGCCAAGGTCTCCTGTGCAGGTATCCACTACGCGGAAAGGTATGTTTAAGCCTTCAAAAATTTCTTCCTCTATAAAGCGCAGCTCTTCATGAAAGCGGCCGGAATCTTCGGGCAGACAAAAAATAAACATCTCCACCTTGGTAAACTGATGGACACGGTAAAGCCCTTTTGAAAATTGACCGGCGGCGCCCGCCTCGCGGCGGAAGCAGTGGGAAAGACCTGCCATTCGAAGCGGAAGTTTTTCTTTTGGCAGAATCATGTTTGAGTAATAACCGCCAAGGGTAATTTCGGCAGTTCCGACAAGACACGTATCTTCGCCTTCAAGAGTGTAAACATTGGATTCAGCACCTCTTGGATTAAAACCGATGCCTTCAAGTATTTCTTCACGGGCGACATCCGGCGTGATAAAGGGAGTGAAATCCTTTTTCTGAAGAATATCAAGCGCATAACGCACAAGACCGAGTTCAAGAAAAACTCCCTCGTTTTTCAGGTAGTAGAATTTGGTGCCTGACACCTTTGTTGCAGAATCAAAATCAATAATATCAAGGTCCTGCCCGAGCTTAACATGATCTGCGGGCTCAAAATTGAATTTAGGCGGCTGCCCTACCCTCTTTATTTCAAGATTATCCTTGTCTTCCTTGCCGATAGGCGCGTCAGGATGCGCTATGTTGGGGATTTTCCGCGCTTCTGTAACAAGTTCTTTTTCTGTCTTTTCAAGTTCGTTTTCAGCGTCCGCAATCTCATCCTTTAATTTTTTACCTTCTTCGATAAGCGTATTGCGCTGTTCCTGTTCAAGCTTGCCTTTCATGGCGGCGGCATTGGCATTGCGTTTCTGTTGTAAAGCCTGAAGGTTTGTTGAAAGCTCTGTGCGTTTTGCATAAAGACGCACCACTGTTTCTGCATCGGCTTTCATGAAACGATCGGCAATATTCGCCATTACAGCATGTTTATTCTCAGCGATAAATTTATAATCAAGCATGAGATCAGTATAGTAAAAAAATAAAAACAAGACTACTATAAGTTATGCGCGTATTATTAATTTGTGATGATTATTGGCATCCAGGGCAGATTGCCATCGACGGTATTGAGCCGCTGAAAAAGAGGGGTTTTCAATTTGATGTAATTTCCAATGCGAAGGAATTTTCCTCATCGGCGCTGACGCAGTATCCCGCTATTCTTTTGTGCAAATCAGATGAAATTTCCCAGACCGATAAAGAGCCGTGGAGAACTAAAGAGATACAGGATGCTTTTGCCGGTTTTGTTGAAAACGGCGGCGGACTTGTCGCTGTTCACAGCGCGATTGTCGCAAGCAAGGAAAAGGCCGCTTTCGATCAATTGATCGGCTGCCGCTTCATCGGGCATCCCAATGCCTGTCCTGTAACAGTGTCGCCGGTAAAAAACCACCCTGTTACAGAAGGCGCCTGTATGTTCCGCGAAACTGACGAACATTACAGAATCGAAATAACCGCAGAGGATGCCGATGTACTTCTTGCTTCCTATTCTCCTCCGCAGGGAGAAGAAAGCAAGTACGAAGAAGATCCGTATCACAACACAGAAGCATCCATCTACGCGGCAGGATTTGTCCGTACACAGGGTAAAGGCCGTGTCTGCGTTCTTACGCCGGGACACAATCTTTCTGTCTGGCTGAATCCTCTGTTTCAAAAACTTCTGGAAAACGCTTTAAACTGGACAGCGGGAAAGTAAACCTTCATACTTTTTACATGTATGGGAGAAAATTATGGAAAAAAAGTTTACACCATAAATGGAATTTTTTATATTATTGACGAGGGAACGGGAAAAATAAAACAGTTTTCGAAAAAGACGAGCAAATTCCTCAGAGATATCTGGACGAACTAATCAAGGTTTTAATTAAAGATGCTAAAGGCGGGGAATAACCCTATTTATTTACAGGCGTTGCCGTTACTTTTTCGTCCTTGTTAATAACCGCTTCTATCAGCGCAGGTTTTCCGGATTCCAGCAGTTTTGCGCTTTTTTCAAGCGCATGTAAAAATGAGCTTTCATCTGTTACGCGAAAACCGCTCGCGCCGTAAGCGTGCGCCAGGCTGATAAAATCAGGACCGTGTTCATCAAGGTCTGTTTGCGAATAACGTGATTTGTAAAGCGCCTTCTGCCATTGCCGCAGCATTCCCAGCGCGCTGTTGTTAAAAACTATAATCAAAACAGGCAGGCTGTATTTAACAAGAGTCGCCATTTCCGCGCAGTTCATCCGGAAGCATCCGTCCCCTGAAAAAAGAACGACAGGAGAATCGGGATTTGCCAATTTTGCACCCGCCGCCGCTCCCATGCCAAAGCCCATTGTTCCCATACCAGCGGAACTTAAAAAACTTCTCGGATTTTTAAACGGATAATACTGAGCCGTCCAGATTTGATGCTGTCCAACGTCAGTAACAACGATTGTTTTTTCGCCGAGGGCTTTTGCCGTTTCTTGAATTATAAAACGCGGTCTTAAATATTTTGTCCGCGTGTTTTTTTGATTTTCAATTTCCCGCGTTTTCAGTTTTTCAATCCCGCTGTTCCATTCATTTTTATGGTTTGCCGGTATCGCTTTTGCGAGCTTGTCAAGAATCGCTTTTAAATCACCGGTAATCGACATGTCGGAAGCTATGTTTTTATTTATTTCAGCAGGATCAATATCAACATGAAGGATTTTAGCGTTACGCGCAAATTGTCCATGGTTGTTTGTTACGCGATCTGAAAAACGGCAGCCGGCTGCGATTAAAAGGTCGCATTTACGCACAGCTTCCGCGGACGCAGCTGTTCCGTACATCCCGACAAGCCCTGCGCAGAGCCGGTGCGAGGAAGAAATAGCTCCCATTCCCATAAGCGACAGAACAACAGGAGAGTCAAGAAGCTCCGCCAGTTTTTGAAGCTGTACGCTTGCTCCCGAATTGATAATTCCGCCTCCCGCGTAAATCACCGGGCGTTTTGAACCGCAGATCAACAATGCGGCTTTCTCAATATCTTCGTTATGGAATGTTACCCGCCTTGTTCTTTCAAGGAGCCGCCCTGTCCTGCCCGCTGCGTTAAGGCTGTTTCTCCCGACGACGTCATATTCACATAACGCACTTGTTATATCCTTTGGAATATCGACAAGCACAGGACCCGGTCTTCCGGAGACGGCAACCAAAAAAGCTTCGTTAATGATCTCTTCCAGGTCATGTACATCCTCCACAATCCAGTTGTGCTTGACAATAGGCATTGTAATTCCTGCGATATCAACTTCCTGAAAACTGTCTTTACCAAGCAGCGGAATGCTTACATTGCCTGTAATTGCGATAACAGGAACAGAGTCAACAAAAGCTGTTGCGATGCCTGTTACAAGATTTGTAGCACCGGGACCGGAGGTTGCAAGGCATATTCCTGGTTTTCCGCTTGAACGTGCATAACCATCCGCCGCGTGAGCCGCATGCTGCTCATGGCTTACCAGAATATGGCGTATCCTTTCTTTGCAATTGAGAAGTTCATCGTAAATGTCCAATACCACGCTTCCTGGATAACCAAAAATTGTGTCCGCTCCGTTTTTTATCAATGATTCCAAAAGTATGCGCGCGCCGGAATATTTCACTTTCTATTCCTTTCTCTCAATATCATAAATTAATTTATGTTCTATCGAATCAACAAGCGCGGCGCGGCTTGCTTCGATTATGTCGGCTGAAACTCCCACTGTATTCCAGCTTCGCTGCCCGTCGGTTGATTCAATCAATACGCGCACCCGTGCCGACGTCGCTTCCTTTCCGTCGATAACGCGCACCTTGTAATCATCAAGCCTTACTTTTTCCAGAGCGGGGAAAAAACGTCCAAGAGCGCGGCGCAGGGCGTTATCCAAAGCGCCTACAGGACCGACGCCTTCCGCCGCTGCCATCTCGTATTCTTCTCCGACAAGGACCTTTACCCAGGCGTGCGAGCAGGCGATTTTTTCGCTTGCAGGATGTTCACTTAAAACGCGGTAAGCTTCTATGCTGAAAAAAGGCGTGTAACGCCCCAGCTCCTGCCTTATTAGAAGTTCAAGGCTTGCGTCCGCTCCCTCATAAGCCCATCCTTCCGCTTCCAGAGCTTTTATCTTTTCAGCTAACGAAGCGACAACAGGATGTTCCTTTGTTACGGAAGGCTCGATTTTTTTTACCCGTTCAACTATTGCCGATCTCCCGCCGATCTCGCTCATCAAAAACTGGCGTTCATTGCCTACTTCTCCGGGATTTATATGCTCAAAAGAAACATTTCTTTTTAAAATGCCGTCAACGTGCATTCCCGCCTTGTGCGAAAAAGCATGCGATCCGATATAGGGCATGTCATCGCTGATGCTGACATTGGCGATTTCCGCCGTCCTTCGCGTCAGTTCTCCTATTCGGACAAGACTGCCGGAAGGCAGGCAGCGAAGTTTTAATTTAAGTTCAAAGGAGGGAATAAGGGAAGCAAGAGAGGTATTGCCGCAGCGTTCTCCGAAACCAACGAGCGTTCCCTGCACATGAGAACAGCCAGCCTGTACCGCGGCGATTGAGTTTGCAATAGCCAGTCCTGTATCATTATGAGCGTGTATGCCAACTTTTATTCCAGATATGGAATCTAAAACATCCTTAACCGCTTCAGCAATTGTTCCGGGAAAACATCCGCCGTTGGTGTCGCATAACACAACGCGATCTGCTCCTGCATCCGCAGCCGCCTTCAGGGTGGAAAGAGCGTAAGATCGGTTTAATGCCCAGCCGTCAAAAAAATGTTCAGCGTCATAAATGACAGTGCGCCCTTCCTTTTTTAGAAACGCAATAGTATCGGAAATCATCGCGATATTTTCCTGCGGCTCCGCCTGCAGGATTTCCCTGACATGAAATTCGGAAGCTTTTCCGAAAACAGTTATCCCTTCTGTTCCCGCGTCAAGAAGACAGCGCAGATTGCCGTCTTCTTCCGCTGTAATTCCTTTCTTCCGTGTCGATCCGAACGCGCACAATTTGGAATTTTTTAATTTAAGGGAAGAAGCGGCAAGACGAAAAAACTCCAAATCCTTTCTATTGCTTGCAGGGTTTCCCGCTTCAATCCATGCAACGCCAAGCCCGTCAAGCGTTTCTGCGACGGCAAGCTTATCGCGCAGAGAGAAAGTGATACCTTCGCCCTGCGCTCCATCCCTCAATGTGGTATCCAGTATTTCTATATCTATTTTATCATCACTCATCGTAAATTCTCCGTTTCAAATCCGCAAAGCATCCGGCTTTGCGGATAGACTCTAGTTCTCTCCCAGCTCATAAAGCATTGCGTTAACAGCCGAAAGATATGCCTTTATCGAAGATTCAATCACGTCCGTTGAAACTCCGCGACCATTCCAGCGCCGTCCGTCAAGCTCGATCTTAACCATTGTTTCGCCCTGTGATGACGAGCCGCCTGTAATTGCACCTAACTCATAAAGTTCAAGCTCAGGCTCTTTTCCGATAATTTGATTAATCGCTTTGAAAACCGAATCAAGAGGACCGTCTCCCATCGAAATAAATTTTTCAAACTTGCCGTCCCTGTGCTGCAGCCGTATAACGCCGGACGCTCCAAGGGCGGAACCTGTGTTTACAGCCCAGTGATCGAGCTTCCATGTTTCAGGTATAATGACTGCCGTATCCATAACGAGCGCTTCAATATCGCGATCGCTGACAGATTTCTTTTTTCCGGCAAGGTCTTTAAAACCCGCGAAAATTTTTTCAAATGCGTCATCGCTGACAGAAATCCCAAGCTCGCAAAGGCGCTCTTCAAAGGCGTGCCTCCCTGAATGTTTGCCGAGCACCATGCGGTCTTTCGGATAGCCGATTGATTCAGGGGTCATGATTTCGTAGGTTTCGCGTTTTGAAAGAACCCCGTGTTGATGTATTCCCGCTTCGTGAGAGAACGCGTTATCGCCGACAATTGCCTTATTTGGCTGGATTTTTATGCCCGTAACCTGTGCGACATAACGGCTTATTGAATAAATTTGCGATATATCGATCCCGGTATCAGCGGAAAAATAATCGCTGCGCACCTTCAATCCCATTACAAGCTCTTCAAGCGAAGCGTTGCCGGCGCGTTCCCCAATTCCGTTTACGGTGCACTCAACCTGATCCGCTCCGCTTCCGATTGCGGCAATGCTGTTGGCGACAGCAAGCCCCAGATCATTGTGGCAATGCACTGAAAGATTGGCTTTCTCCATGCCGGAAACATGCTCTTTCACATAACGGATGCGCTGCGCAAACTCGGCAGGCATCGCGTAACCGACGGTATCCGGAAAACTAACGGTAAGAGCGCCGGCTTTTATCGCCGCGCCGAAAATTTTACAGACAAAACCCGGATCGCTTCTGAAAGCGTCTTCTGCGGAGAACTCAATATCATTACAGAATTTTTTCGCGTATTTTACCGAAAAGACAGCCTGTTCCAGCACCTGCTCCCTGTTCATTTTTAATTTGTATTCCATGTGGACAGGAGATGTAGCGAGAAACAAATGAACACGTGGATTTACCGCCTTTGCAAGGGTTTCCCTTGCGGCGTCAATATCTTTTTCAAGGCAGCGGCAAAGAGCGGCAACAGTGCAGTTTTTAACTTTACCGGCTATTTTTTTTACAGCGTCAAAATCTCCCGGACTTGAAACAGGAAAACCAGCTTCAATAACATCAACTCCAAGTTTTTCAAGCCGTTTTGCAACCTCAATTTTTTCGCTCAGATTCATGGAAAAACCAGGAGCCTGCTCGCCGTCCCGCAGAGTTGTATCAAATATTTTTATTCTGCGCATATTTGTGCCACCGTTAACATGCTATAATATATCATGATTTTATGTATAGGCGAAGCTGTAATTGACATGTTCCAGGAAAACGGCGTTTTTGTTCCTCTGCCCGGAGGCTGCGCGTACAACACATCACTCGCAATTGGAAAACTCGGCATCCCTGTTTCCTTTCTTGGACGTATTTCAAAAAGTTTTTTCGGTGAAATTCAGATAAAACGCCTCCGTGAATATAATGTTCGCGATAATTTATTAATTCGATGCGATCAAAATACAATTCTTGCCTTTATAAAAACCGAAGAAGGAAAACAGCCGCAGTACGCTTTTTATGACGAGGGAACAGCGGATAAACTGCTTTCACCCGATGATCTTCCTGTACTGCCGCCCGATGTTTCGTGTATTGTGTTCGGCTCAATTTCCATGGCGATGGAGCCAATCGCAACAACCATAGAAAATTTTATCTTTAAGGAAGCGCAAAACAAGGTCATTACTTTCGATCCAAATATCCGCCCTTTCATTATCAAAGACAAAAACGCGTATCTAAAGCGTTTTAAAAAATGGACTGGAGCCAGTACGATTTTAAAAATTTCACTGGAAGATTTTGAATATATTGACAATGATCCTGAACCGCAAAACGCGCTTCTTAAACTTGCCGCCATGGGTGCGCGGCTTTCCATAATCACTTTGGGACCGGAAGGCGCGATGGCTTTACTGAAGCGCGACAACGGCGGCGTTATCAGCGCGCGCGCTGAAGGCATTCGCGTCCCTGATCTTGCTGACACAGTGGGAGCGGGAGATACGTTTCTGGGCGCTTTTCTTTCATGGCTTGAAACGAAGGGCAAAATGTCCCATAACGTGATTGCCGGTTTAAGCGAAACTGAGCTGAACGAAGCGCTTGCCTTCGCAAACAGTGCAGCCGCCATTGTCTGCTCCCGCCGCGGAGCGCAGCCTCCGTCGCCTGAAGAGATAAACTTTAGAAATATTATGTAATTTTAGGCAAAAAACGGCTGTATTCATACAATATCGCTCTTCTTCACATAACGCCTTTTATATTCACATAACGTTATTTGAATATAATTCATTGACAAAATACAATCCCGCCGCCTATTATTTCCGTCAAATGAAAATAAAAATTAAACTTAGTCTTATGGTTATCGCAATATTAATTCTTGTAATTGCCGGAATCTCCTCCATTCTTTTAAACAGAGCCTCAAGCATGGCTGTTGATCTTTCCAGACAAAGCATTCAGTATTTGGCAAGCGAAAAAGCTTTATACTGGCAAAGCAGACAGGATTTGCGCCTGACAGCGCTTCGTGTGTTATCTGACATAATGGGCGATTATGAGGAAATGGAACCTGAAACAAGACGCGACAGGTTTGACAGCATGCTGTACGGAACATTAACATCACAGCCGGATTTGGTGCAGATATATACAATCTGGAAACCAAACGCCGTTGACGGCATGGATGAGCATTTTATCGGCAGACCAGGCTCTTCTCCGTCAGGCCAGTATGTGACAGTTTACACAAGGGAAGAAGGGAAAATAGACATCAGAGCGAGTGCGGACATAGAAACATCACTGGATTATTTTAACGGTCCCAACCGGACAAAAGAAAGAATCGAAGAGCCTTTTTTAAGAAATATTACAGGCAAGGAAACATATCTTGTCAGAATGATGGTTCCTGTTATAAACCACAAAACAAATGAAACAGTAGGAGGCGTCGCATGCCTTTTATCAATAGCTCCCATGCAGCAGGCGCTTTATGAAGTTATTGAAAGTCATAATGAAATAACCGCGATGTCCATTTATACGGATACCGGATTTATTCTTGCAAGTTATCAGGGCAATCGTATAGGCAAGAAATTAACCGATGTGGATACAATTTACGGAGATAAAATATACGATGTAAACAGCGCTGTTATAAACGGAGAATCTATTTCCATCACCAGCTATTCAGATGATTTGGAATCAAATGTTGAAATTGTTTTATCGCCGTTTGTTATCGGCAATTCAGACATAACATGGTCAGTCATGATCGCGGCTACGGAAGATTATATCTTAACGCCGGTACGCAGCATTACAGGCTTTACCGTCATACTCGCATTAATTGTTATTGTGACAGTTGCTATTATTATTTTCATTGTTCTGAGCAAAACCATAAAGCCCATATCAACAGTTGCTGATAACCTGAAGGATATTTCAGAAGGCGAAGGAGATCTCACAAGAAGCATATTAATAAAATCCAATGATGAAATCGGACTTCTTGCCCATTATTTTAACAATACTCTGGAGAAAATTAAAAATCTTGTGTTAAGTATCAAGATGGAAGCCGGGAAATTATCCGGCATAGGAACAGCTCTTGCCAGTAACATGAACGAAACCGCCGCGGCGGTAAACGAAATTACATCCAACATTCAAAGCATCAAAGGGAGAGTTATAAACCAGAGCGCGAGCGTTACACAGACAAACGCGACAATGGAACAGGTTACGGTAAATATTAATAAATTAAATATCAATATTGGAGAACAATCCACTCATGTTTCGCAGGTTTCGGCGGCAATTGAAGAAATGGTTGCGAACATTCACTCCGTAACTGAAACTCTTGTAAAAAACGCCGTGAATGTTGAAACGCTTACAGAAGCGTCGGAAATCGGACGTAAAGGCATGCAGGAAGTATCATCTGACATTCAGGAAATAGCGCGCGAATCGGAAGGCCTGATGGAGATTAACTCCGTTATGCAAAATATCGCAAGCCAGACCAACCTTCTTTCGATGAACGCGGCGATTGAAGCGGCTCACGCGGGCGAAGCCGGAAAAGGTTTCGCGGTTGTCGCCGATGAAATCCGAAAGCTTGCAGAAAGCTCAAGCGTACAGTCAAAAACAATCGGCTCGGTGCTAAAAAAAATTAAGGGTTCAATTGATAAAATTTCAATATCGACAAATAATGTTTTAAACAAATTTGAAGCGATTGACTCTGGCGTTAAAACCGTCGCGCAGCAGGAAGACATTATCCGCCGCGCGATGGAAGAGCAGGGAGAAGGCTCAAAGCAGGTGCTTGACGGGATCAGCAGAGTAAACGAAATAACCAGGCAGGTAAAAAGCGGCTCAACTGAAATGCTTGAAGGCGCGAATGAAGTAATACACGAAAGCCAAAATCTGGAAATGGTAACGCAGGAAATTACAAGCGGCATGAATGAAATGGCTTCGGGCGCGGATCAAATCAATGTCGCAGTAACGCAGGTTAACGAAATAACCATAAAAAACCGCGAAGGAATCGATACGCTGATCCGCGAAGTGTCGCGTTTTAAAGTGGAATAGAGAGATCGGTATATATTTATAATACCAGTAACATATCAAAATAACTCTGCGGCTTAATTTGCTGTCCGTATAATTGGTGGAAGTTCATTACTTAAAAATGCTCCGTAGTCTCTGTGTGAAATTAATTACAATTCTACTTCACTGAAAGTACGTCCGCGCCGCGTTCCAGAGCGACAAGACCGGTGCGTGCCAGCTCGAGAATTCCGTACGGGCGCAGTAACAGCAAGAGACCGTTGAGTTTTTCCATGTTGCCGGTTGCTTCAATTGTGATCGTAGTCTGGGAAACGTCAACAACGCGGGCGCGGAAGATGCCGGCGATTTCAAGAACAGCGGGGCGGTTTTTTTCATCGGCGCCGATTTTTACAAGCATGATTTCGCGGCGGAGGCAGGTTGCGTCATCAAGTCCGCGTACAGCGATAACATCAACAAGTTTTTCAAGCTGTTTAACGATTTGTTCAAGTATCCGCAGCTCGCCTGTAACAGCAATTGTCATTCTGGAAATCGTAGGATCGTCGGTTTCGCCGACAGTCAGGCTGTCAATATTAAAACCTCTGCGGCTGAAGAGACCGGATACCCTGCTCAGGGTTCCCGCCCTGTTTTCCACAAGCGCGGATACAACATGCTGTTTTATTGTTTGTTGTTTTTTACTCATTTTAATAAATTATTTTTTTCTAGCCGGGATGGCATTTGCAACCAATGAATTAATACCGGCAAGATTAGACCTTACTTCCATGGCTTTGTTCACTACGTCCTGATACCTGCCTTCAGCCTGCGCCGCTTCAACCTGATCATAACCGGAGTATGCGTATCTGATGCTGTTGTCCAGCGCGTTATAATCCAAATCCAGCAGGGAATAACGCGCGGCACTGACATTCCTGTTGGTATCGTCAATTTCCTGCTTTAAGCCGGAAATAGCGGAGACTGCGTCACTTTTCGCCTTGACCACCCCTGTTTTTCCGTCAGCGATTGCTTTTTCGGCGGCAGCTATTGCCTCAGCAGCATTTACTCTGGCAGCGTCATATCGTTTGGAGTCAGCTTCAGATTGCATCCGTTTCAGGGCATCACGGGCGCGCGCAAGCGAACTTCCGCCGTACAGAACAGCGTCATTATCATTTTCAGCCCTGAAAACAGCTTCTCTGGCATTTTCCATCTCGGCAATTGGGGGTTTTGCGCATCCTGCCGCAAGAAATATCGTAATAAGTATAAAAAATAAATTTTTTAACTTCATGAAATCTCCTTCATATACCATATATTTTAATATATTTATAAGCTGTTTTCCACATAAAACAACGCTTGATGCTGTTTTGACCTTGATTAAACTCTTTTCACCCGATATTTTCATATATATGGGAATTATCAGCGTTATAAAACCTGCGCTTTTTTTCTATGAAGCTGTCAGGGTTGTAATACTGGCACTGGTATTGATGTTTCTCCTGCCTGGAACCAGCGCCGTTCCATGGCTGGCTATTGCTTCTCCGGGAGCGTTGTTCCCGCTTATGTCTCTGTTCCTGTGGATTGATATAATTCGCTATAAAGCATATCTCCCCCTTTATCTGGCGGGAAAATACATCGGCATTTTTACGATAATTATCTTTTCTCTCATATCCAGAAGATTAACGGTTATCAATGTTTCTTCAGACTCCATTATTCTTACGGAATTGTTTTTTTTATGCGGCGATATTCTTGCCGCAGCCGGCATTCACGTTATTAACAGAAAATTACATAAAATTGAAACTGCTGCGGAGGAAAAACAATGCGGGTAATCCCGATAGCGAGCGGAAAAGGCGGCGTTGGAAAATCTCTGGTTTCGGCAAATCTTGGGATAGCCTTTGCGCAAAACGGTAAAAGGGTTGTACTTGCCGACCTTGATCTTGGCGCTTCAAATCTCCATCTGGTGCTTGGGCATCAGGCGCCTCAGACGGGCATCGGAACATGGCTTGGAAATACAAAAACCAATTTTAGTAATGTTATTGCCGACACAGATGTGCGCGGTCTTCGTTTTATTCCCGGCGATAACGAAATCCCCGGCGCCGCAAATCTCACATTGTTCCAGCGCAAGACCCTTGTAAAAAAACTTCTTGAACTAAAGGAAGAAACCGATATCTTAATACTTGATCTTGGAGCGGGAACCCATCAGTCAATTCTGGATTTATTTCTTTTATCCAATCAGGGAATTATTGTTTCAGCTCCCGCCGTTACTGCGGTATTAAACGCGTATGTATTTTTAAAAAATTCAGTGTTCCGCCTTATGTACAGCTCGTTTGCTAAGGGAACTCCCGCGCATAATTATCTGGAAAAGGTGCGGAAAGAAGGTTCTGGCGGTCATCAAAAATTATACATTCCAAAAATGCTGCCGGAAATTGAAAAAACAGATCCGGCTTCCCATGAAAAGTTTATTAAACGCCTTGAGGAATTCCGTCCGCGTTTAATCATGAATATGGTTGATGAACCCAAGGATGCTGATGTTGCGATGAAGATACGCCGTTCATGCGAAGAATACCTCGATTTAAAAATCGAGCATCTCGGGGTAATCTACCGCGATGTAGTTCAGGATACCGCTCTTTCTTCAAGATTGCCCATAACGCTTTATAAACCTCAGTCGCTTTTATCGCAGGCGATCTACCGCATAGCCGACAAAATCATGGAAAGCCCGGAAGACGATTACGCGCCGGACGCCAAACAAATTGAAGACAGTTTTCAGGAAGCGGAAATGGAAGCGGAAATTGATTTTGACAGCAAAATGGAATACATTGAAGACCTGCTTCATTCAGGAGCCATGAGCAACGGCGATTTAATAGAAACTGTTAAATCACAGCAGCTTGAAATCTCAAAATTGAAAAAAGAAAATAATTTTATCAAATTGAAATTAACCCGCGCCATGCATCAGGGATTTAAAGTATGAATCTGAATTTTCTGTTATATGTTCAATTTCCGCCGTGGCTGAAACCCGAAGTTATCCCCGGACTGCCGGTACGCTGGTACGGGATTATGTATGTTTTCGCGTTCGCTACAGCGTTTTTTGTGTACCGCATACAGGTTAAAGAACGAAAATATCCGATGACAGATGATCAGCTTTCCAGTTTATTTATATGGGGAGTTTCAGGACTGCTTCTGGGAGCGAGGCTTTTCTCAACAATTATTTACTATCCTGACAACACATATCTTTTCAAGCCGTGGCTGATTTTCTGGCCGTTTCAAAACGGAAAATTTACAGGGCTTCAGGGAATGAGTTACCACGGCGGCGCGTTCGGCGGACTTTTGGGAGTCATTCTATGGGCGAAATTTAAACGTTTTAATTTCAGAGAAGTAGCCGATATGTTTTCGGTGGCAATTCCAGCCGGTTTTACATTCGGGCGTATCGGGAACTTTATAAACGCGGAGCTTTACGGCAGGGCAACCGCAAGCCCCTTGGGGATGCTTTTCCCCGACGCTTCTTTGCTTCCGGCGGGCGAAAGCTGGGTGCGGGAAATCGCTGAAAAAACAAATATTGCGATAACAGGCGCCTTTGTCAATCTGCCGCGGCATCCTTCACAACTGTATGAGGCGGTTTTTGAAGGTCTAATATTATGGGGAATTCTCTGGATGCTGAGAAGGAAAAAACCGTTTAAAGGCGTCCTTTTGGGGCTTTATTTTTTTGGATACGGTTTTTTCCGCTTTTTCATCGAGTATTTCCGCGAACCAGATTCCCATATGGGTTATCCGATTGAATTGATGAAAAACACTTTGCATACAGCTTACAGCCATCCTCCCTTAAGCTTTTCAACAGGACAGATTCTGTGCTTTTTGATGATGTTATTTGGATTAATCTGGATTATTATTATGTCCCGGATGCCGGATAAAGAAGTTACTTACTATTACAGTGAAACAAAAGAAGATCAAACAGGCAATGATGACGCGGCACAGCGCAATAAACGCCGTAAACTCCGAAAAAAGCTGCGTTAATAAAAAATAATTTAAAATTCGCAATTAATTCACATGTTGCAGAATATGGTATTATTCCATATACTGTCTGAGGAGGAACAATATGGAAACAAAGGCTTTCAGCGTTTCGCTGGAAAAAAACCCGATAATAGCCATACAAGTAACCCCTGGTCATTTTACTACAAACAATATGCACACAAACAATTATCTGGATGTAAGCAGTTTGAAAAGCGATACAGTAGTCGCACGGGATGTAGCAAGGGAAATGGCAATCCCGTTTTTATCTACTACGCTTGTAGATGCAATAGTATGCATGGAAAGGATGGAGGTTATCGGCGCGTATCTTGCGCAGGAACTGATGCAGGACGGAACGTCGGTAATGAATACCGGCAAAACCATTCATGTGGTGTCGCCGATGAATAACGCTTTCGGGAAACTGGTATTTCCTGACAGCGCGGTAAGCTGGATTCACGGGAAGAATGTTCTGCTTTTAATCGCGACAGTTTCTTCAGGGCGCGCTTTAAAAATCACCCTTGAATGTATTGATTATTACGGCGGGAAACTTGCGGGAGTTTCGGCATTGTACCGCGCATCTGAAATAAAAATCGGGCAGGAAGTTCACTGTTTATTCACATCGGAAGATATTCCGGATTACAAACTGTTCCCGCCTGATAACTGCGAAATGTGCAAAGGCGGACAGAAACTTGACGCAATTATTTCAAGCGAGGGCTACACAATAATTGAATAGCATAAATTTTGGCGTTTATATATCACACAAAGGAGCGATGAGATCATGTTGTTAGAGAGTATTATAGTTAGTTTGGGCATACTAAAATTAACAATTCCGCAGGCGATAATGCTTTTACTTGGATTATTTTTTTTATATCTTTCCATCGTAAAAAAATTCGAGCCGCTTTTGCTTCTGCCTCTTGCGTTTGGAATCATTCTTGCAAATCTTCCGATTGTAGGTCTCGGAGCGTATGATTATAATCCGAACGGTTTCAAGGAATTATCCGGTCAGCCCCTGCCTGAAGGCGCGGTATGCACTGCCCACCAGCCGGGTGAAGCATGTCACCATACATCATTCCTTCAAAACCTTATGAACTTCCTTTACACCGGCATTCGAATGGTAATTTATCCGCCGCTTATTTTCCTCTGCATAGGAACGATGACAGACTTCGGTCCGCTGATCGCATCCCCGCGAAGCGCATTGATCGGTCTTGGCGGACAGCTTGGCATTTTTATCGCAATGGCTGTTTCCTATTTTGTAGGAAACGCGCTTGCTCCTTTATTCGCCGGTTTTGACGGTTTTACTTTAAGGGAAGCGGCCGCTATTGGAATAATCGGAAGCTCGGACGGTCCTACCTCAATATTTACGGCGACGCGCCTTGCGCCTGATCTGCTGCCTGCAATCGCAATCGCGGCTTTCTCCTACATGGCGCTTGTTCCCTTCATTCAGCCGCCGATCATGCTTGCCCTTACAACAAAAAAAGAACGCGTAATTGTAATGCCCGAACCCAAAAGGGTTACCCAGAAACAAAAGGTTCTTTTCCCGATTATTCTGGCGCTTGTAGTCCTCCTTCTTGTTCCGGCTGCAGGAGCGTTAGTCGCAATGCTATGCCTCGGCAACCTGATAAGGGAAAGCGGAGTGGCTGATCGTTATGTGCGCGCGTTTCAAAATGATTTTTTAAGCATACTGACATTCCTTGTCGCGTTAAGCATCGGGTCTTCCGCTACAGCGGCAAGATTTTTAACTCCGCAGACGCTTATCATTCTGGCAAGCGGACTGTTGGCGTTCGCCTTCGGAACCATTGGCGGCGTTCTTGTTGCAAAGCTCCTGTGCGTATTGACAAACGGCAAGGTCAACCCGCTTATCGGCAACTCAGGCGTTTCAGCCATGCCTATGGCGGCGCGTATTTCCCAAAAGATGGGACAGAGGTTTAATTCTGACAACCATCTTTTAATGCACGCCATGGGACCGATTGTTTCCAGTACAATCGGCTCCGCGATTATAGCAGGTATCTTTATATCTTACTTTGCACATTAAACACAGGAGAAAAAAATGACAATAATGGAAATGTTAAAGCAGGGAAATGTTCAGAATTTGCTGATAATGGGAGGTCTTTTTATCCTGATGGTAATAATGCTTTTCAGAATCGGCAGCGGCGTCGCGGCGAGGTATCAGGAAAAAGATGCGGCAGCCTCTGAATCAGTTATGCAAAAAAAAAACAATGAAGCGGAAGTAATAGCGGCTATAGGCGCCGCTGTTAAAAAATACAGACAAAAGTGAAGTTGTCTGGAAACTTCAGTTTCTGAACAACTTCCATAAAAAATTACAAGGAAGGAAAAAATGCCAAAAGTAAAATTATCTGATTTAGTGCTGCGTGACGCTCACCAGTCTTTGTTTGCAACCCGCATGGTAACTGCGGATATGCTTCCGGTATGCGATAAACTTGATAAAGTCGGGTTCTTTGCCCTGGAAGCGTGGGGAGGAGCGACCTTTGACTCCTGCATCAGATTCCTGAATGAAGACCCGTGGGAGAGGCTGAAAAAATTAAAAAAATCCCTTCCGAAAACTCCGATCATGATGCTCCTTCGCGGGCAAAATCTGCTCGGTTACAGGCATTATGCCGATGATGTTGTCGCGAAATTCGTGGAATACGCCGCGAAAGACGGCATCGATATTTTTCGTATTTTTGATGCGGTAAACGATCCAAGAAACTTTAAAGCAGCCACAGAAGCCGCGAAAAAAACCGGCAAGCACATACAGGCGACAATTTCCTACGCTGTAACGCCTTTCCATACAATCGAAAAATATGCGGAATTCGCAAAACAACTTGTAGATATCGGCGCGGATTCAATCTGTATAAAGGACATGTCCGGTTTATTAAAACCGTACGAAGGCTATAGCCTTGTAAAAGCGATAAAAAAAGTGACTTCCCTCCCCGTCGAGATTCACACTCACGCGACAACGGGTATGTCAGTAGCGACGCTCGTTAAATGCGCCGAAGCGGGAGCTGAAATCCTTGATACTACAATTTCTTCCATGGCGATGGGAACAAGCCACAGCCCAACGGAAACAATGGTCGAAATTTTTAAAGGCACCGAATATGACACAGGACTTGACATCAATCTGCTGCTGGAAATCGCAGCGTATTTCCGCGAAGTGCGCAAGAATTACAAGAAATTTGAATCTAGTTTCCTTGGCGCGGACACCCGCATTCTTGTCAGTCAGGTTCCAGGCGGCATGTTAAGCAATATGGAGAGCCAGCTTAAGGAACAGGGCGCTTCGGACAAGATGGATGACGTTCTCAAGGAAATCGCCGTTGTTCAGAAAGACGCGGGTTATCCGCCGCTTGTCACCCCCACAAGCCAGATTGTCGGAACCCAGGCAGTCTTTAACGTTCTCTTTGGTCGCTACAACAAACTTTCAGGAGAATTCCAGGACCTTGTCGCCGGCAAATACGGTACCTGCCCTGCTCCCAAAAACCCTGACCTTGTTAAAAAAGCGCTTGAAGCTCTTAAGATGGAAAAGGAAATCACCCATCGCCCCGCAGACGATATTCCCGCTGAATATTCAAAGCTGGAAGAAGATGCCAAAAAACTCCTGGGGACAAGCAGTGTAACGCCTGAGGACGTTCTCACATACGCGATGTTCCCGAAGGTCGCTCCTGAATTCTTCAAAAAACGCGCGGACGGTCCTGTGGTATTTAAACCGGAAGCTGCTTCATCTGACGCTCCGGCGGCAAAAGCTCCCGGTCAGGCGGAAAGCTACAATGTCAATGTAAACGGAACAAACTACGCTGTAACCGTCTCACCCGCTGGAACGATAGCAGCTACGCCTGTAGCGGCATCTGCCGCTCCTGCCGCGGCTTCGGCTCCTGTAATGATCGGCAGCGTTACAATCCCGGCTCCTGTAGCGGGAACTGTTCTTCGCTACATCGCGCAGGAAGGCGCGAGTGTAAAAACAGGCGAAACAATCATGATTTTAGAATCCATGAAAATGGAATTGGAGATAAAGGCAAACGCTTCGGGGAAACTGCATTTCCTCGCTCCGATAAATACGCAGGTTACTTCAAAACAGCCGATTGCGGAAATAGGCGGTGTAGCGGCTCCCGCGGCAGCGCTGGCGGCGGCTCCAACACCTGCTGCTGCTCCAGCTCCGGCAGCGGCATCAGGAGGCGGCGTTGTACCGGCTCCTGTCGCCGGAACAATCCTTCGTTTTATTGCGCAGGAAGGCGCGCAGGTAAAAACCGGCGAAACGATAATGATCATCGAATCCATGAAAATGGAACTTGAGATAAAAGCAAACGCTTCGGGGAAAGTGCATTTCCTTGTTCCGATAAACTCGCAGGTTACTTCAAAACAACCGATTGCGGAAATTGGATAATTTTGATAAAAGCATTGAAATACAGGCGGGGATTTTCCCCGCCTTTTTTTTCGTGCTTACTCCAGGATTGTAATTTCAACACGTCGGTTAGCGGTTCTGCCTGTGTTTGTCGTATTATCGCCTACAGGTTTTGTGCCACCCCAGCCTTTATAAATAAACCGATCGGCGTTTATTCCGCGTTTTACAAGCTCGTCTATAATGCTCTTTGCCCTTTCTATTGAAAGCTGCATTTCTCCCGCCGGCTGGCCTGTTGACGCTGTATGTCCTTCAACAAGAAAGGTTCTGTTCGGGATTTGCTTTAACGCTTCGGCGAGAAGATCGAGTCTGGGTCTTTCCTCGGGAAGGAACTGCGGCGCATCGGCGATAAAACGGATATCTTTAATTGTAAGTTTTATGCCTTCCGGAACGGGCGTAAGTTCAATATTCTGCAAACCTTCAGTGTTGACGGGAAACAGAGCTTTATCATCAGTTTCAGTAATTACAGGGATTTTATTATTGTCTTCATGTTCCGGCATCACAACAACAGGCGGTTTGATTTTCAGGGTATTTTCAAGAGAGGTAATTACAGCTTCCCTGTCAATGGGCAGCAAATCCGTATAGAACGTTAATGTAAAGCCTTTGAACTCAACTGTAGATTTATCTCCAAGTGTGTATTTGACAGCTAAATCGTCGCGCATAAAAACAGGAAGTTTGTCCGCGACACGGATTAAAACATCAACTTTATGGTTTCCTGTAACCTGCGCATATGAATGCATTTCGGCAATATTTCTGTAATTATAGCCGTAAGTTGCATAAATTCTGTGTACCGGAGCGCCGTTGTAATATTCGATTCCCCTGTACTCGTATTCGGCTATAAAAGGAATAACAGCGGCTTCTCCTGTATTAAGGGGATCGACTGCGCGGTTTCCCGGAGCGCGCCATTTTACGCCTATTGATACCCATTGATTGGGAAAATATGGGAAACCGCGCATCATGGGAAAGCCGCAGTCGTCTTCTATCTCAATTGAACCGGTATCAGTTATTTCATAACTCACCGGAATTATGGCGTCAACTGCCTGTGCGCTTTGGCGCATATCCCTCAACGTGCTTTGAAGCACAAAATAATTGCCATGGAACAATTTTAAATCGTTATTAATATTGTGAACGTCATACGAAACAATCGAAGCTCTCACTTCGCTGCGGACCAGACCTGTATATTTTCCGTTATCATATCTGCGCCAGTCCGAACGTTCCACCATGGAAAAGGCTCCGGCATCTGTCATTCCCGCAATGACTTGGTCGGAGGCATTTTGCGCGTAACTTTGAATGCAAAAAACAAAAAATCCGATCAACAATGCGTTATTGCGTAAAACGGATTTCATAAAAAATCTCAGGTGTTTTCTTTCAGCTCGCGCAGTTCGTGCAGGGTGCGCAGTTTCCATATGGCTTTTTCCTGAATTTGACGGACGCGTTCACGGGTAATACCGAGATATTTTCCCGTTTCTTCAAGGGTAAGGGGATTTTCTCCTGTTAGACCAAAACGAAGCTGGATGATTTTCATTTCCCTCTCTGATAACTGCGAAAGAATGCCTCCCATGGTTTCCTGTAAAGTCATGGAGAAAACCATCTCGAAAGGTTCAGCCCTGTTATCGTCTTTTATTAGATCGGCAAGGCGGGNGAGGTTTCCGTCATCAACAATGGTATCTAGGCTTGTAGTTTCCTGCGACAGCTTCACAATTTCCTTTACTTTGGAAACCGGAACTCCCAGATACTCGGACAGCTCTTCCTCATTCGGATCGCGCCCCAGATCATGGGTAAGCTGTTTTGCCACGTAATAGCACTTCTTGATTGTATTAAGCATGTGAATAGGTATGCGTATAACGCGCCCCTTGTCCGCAATGCTCTTTATTATCGCCTGTCTGATCCACCATGTTCCGTAGGTTGAGAAGCGGCAGCCTCTTGTATAGTCAAAACGCTCAACTGCCTCTATAAGACCGATATTTCCTTCATCAATTAAATCCAGGAGCGAAAGCCCGCGGTGCTGATAATTTTTTGCTATGCTTACGACAAGACGCAGATTGGAATTTATCATTGTGTTTTTATAATGCAAAAGCGCACTGTCAAGAGCGGCTTTTTCGCCGTTTGCATCGGTTTTTTCATTCTTCTTTCTTTCAGCGTCAAGTTCCTTTATCTTTGTTCTGAGGCTTTTTATTTTCTCGCCGATGTTCTGCTCTTCCTGCAATGTTAAAAGCGGGAATCTGGAAATCTGCCTGAAATACAGCGCCAGAGGATCGGATTCTTTCTGCGGTTTTATTCTCTTATGATTTTTTTCCAGAAGTTTTCTTACCCGTTTACCGGCTTTTTTTACTCCAATTTCCATATTCAATTCTCCATTTTATTAAACGTTAAAACCTGCAATTTTTTTAATTTCATTTTCAGCGGAAATTCCTATCCTGGGCGCCAGCGCCGGATCAATCGGAACATCGCTTCTGAAAACCATAAAAAAAAGCTGAGGCTTCTCTGTAACTACGCTGATGCCGAGTTTTCCCACTTCCATCCCCGGCATTATTCTGTCCCCTACTTTTACAGACAGGCTCTCACATCCGCCGTACATATAAAAATATCCTCCGTCAGTTTCGACAATTACTACCCTGCCGAATTTCCGCCAGGGACCTGCGGAAATCACTCTTCCCTGTGTCAGGCTTTTTACAGACTCGGTATATTCACCTTCCACAACAACGCCCATCTGACCTGTCATGTAAGAAATATCCTTGGGAGCGACAGGCCAGCGCAGAGCGTAAATGTTACTGGCCTGGGTTTCGCGCACAGGGACTTTAACAATATCTCCTGTCTTCAATACATGACCTGATGAAGAAAATTTATTTATATCAAGCAAAGCCTGAAGAGTAATGCCGTTATTACGCGCAATGCTGTATAAAGTATCGCCCTTGACCACCCTGTAATCGCCTGTATTTTGAACACTGCTTCGAACAGGAAGCGGTATTCTCAAAGTGCTTCCTGCCATTAATTTTGTCGGATCCGATATATTGTTAGCTTTTATTAAATCTTCAGCGCTGACGCTGTAACTGCGGGAAATAGAATAAATTGTCTCTCCCTTCCCCACAACATGAAGGAGCTCGTCAGAAGTAACACGGGCTGATCCGGCAAGAACGAACAGCAGAAACGAGATAAAAACTGGCAATCCTTGCTGATACTTCACGGCTCTTCATTATCGGCAAATTTGCGCATTTTCCTCACTTCAAATTTGACAATATAACAGTCATTTTGTTAAAATAAGCGGACGTAAATTTACAATATAAAAGCTAAAAACTGAAGCTGTTCCGAAAAACAAGCTCAACTATAAAGGTTACAGGGAAAAGAATGAGCGGGTATAAAAGACCAAGCTGGGATGAATATTTTATGGAAGTCTGCGAGGCGATTTCCAAACGGGCGACCTGCGAGCGCGGACGTTCAGGCTGCGTTATCGCGAAGGATAAACAGCTTCTGGTTACAGGTTATGTCGGCGCTCCGGCGGGACTTCCGCATTGCGATGAGGTTGGGCATCAATTTAAAAAAATGCTCCATGAAGACGGCAAGGAAACCACCCATTGCGTGAGAACTGTCCACGCTGAGCAGAACGCGATTTGTCAGGCCGCAAAATGCGGAATCCCGATTAACGGAGCGACCCTTTATTGCCGAATGACCCCGTGCAGAACCTGCGCCATGCTGATAATAAACTGCGGAATAAAAAGAGTTGTCTGCCAGCGCCGTTATCATGACAGTGAGGATTCTCTTGTCATGTTTGAAAAAGCCGGAATAGTCATTGAGCATCTCCATGATGAGTTGCAAGAATATTAAAGTATCATCGGACTATCAGGATCAAGTTGATTCAAGGACAATGCGGTATTTCAGGTAAATCTCTTCAAGCGTATTAAACGGTCCGGGAGCGTGGACTCTTTTGCGCAGGGTACAGGCATCCCGTCTCTCAATGAAAAAATCGTAAATCGCCCTTGGATCATGATCATTTACAATTGAATAAACAGGTCTTGCGTCAAGATATGAACGTAGCTCATCGTGGCTTACGCATGTAACTCCGTATTTTTTTAATCTTCCGCGAATTTGCTGGATTTCTTCATAAGAAAGTCCAAAAAGGAACTCTTCCAGCGCCCACCTTGTTTTGTCATTTGTGGATTCTTCCTTTAAGAACTCCTCCCACTCGGTTTCACTGCTCATATCAATGGAAATCCGCAGCAGTTCCGTATTCCCGTCCATTGTTCCAAAACTGGGAGGAGCCGCGTCTCTTGCTGTCCACAGGGAAGAGAGCGCCATCAGATGGCGGATACTGCGTACATCAGTTCCGCTGTCCCAAAGTGCAATCAGGTCATGAGCCAACCTGGATTTTGTATTATTTGAAAAAGTGGGATCTTCAAGGCAGGAAAAATATACGTCTTCCGCCATCAGGGTAAATATCACCGAAAAAGCGACGTCTTTAGAGGAGGTTTGCAATTCTTCATTTTCCGCGGTTAAATTGGAAAGGAGAGTAAACGCATGGAATTTCGCAATCAAAAAACTGCGAAGAGCCGCCACTTTCGCCGGAATTCGCAGCATATGAGACGGCGCGGAAAAAGCCAAAAGCGATTCAGTTAATTGGTTTTCATTTACAAGAATATCCCTCACAAATTTTGTTTCTTTTATTGAAGGATAATCAAAGACTGCGTTTCCAAGATTTTTAAGACGCTGAAATCTTTCAATAACGAGAGAAATTTCCTGTTTGTTATTTTCTCTGAGCCATTTTTCTGTATTACTGACAAGGAGCTCTTCTTCATCCGTTAAAACCGAATGCGACGCCAACGAGGCCATAATTTAACATTATACCATGAATTACCTGTAAATTCCAAATTATTTTAATATTTGAAAAATATCGTAAATAATGTTACAATGCCAGAAATCCTGTAATTTATGAAATATAAGCTATGTGTATGATGGCAAGCGTACTTTACGTTTAAATCAATGCACTACAGGACTCTTAAAGCAGCCCTTGCGTTTTTCGTCTTTTTAACGTTTAATAGTTTTACAATGTATTGAACCAAGCGCGCAGCTCGGGGTAAACTCCTCGCGCGTTGTTCATCGTAATAACGTTTATTGTGCGCTACGCCGTGTTGAGTTATTCATCTACACGGTTTCACCGTGCCTTTTTGGCATGATCCGCGCCGTTTGCCGCGGCAAGGGAAATCATTGGGGGGTGCACCGGTTTCGACTGGTACGTCTCGGGGTATAGACTGCAGATGGAGCGCTCATCTCCTGATTGAGCAAAAATTTAACTGCCAACAACGACAGTTACGAATACGCCTTAGCTGCGTAATCGCGTGGACCTGTCCCGCCGCTCTGAGGGACAGAGTCCGCGTCGCAATCAGGGCTGGTCATGCCGCCGCTTCCGGAGACGGCATGGCGAGATTTTCCGGAATACGGACAGACCGCGCGCCGTTTAGCCAAGCCTGCCCCGACAAAACGATAAACGGCTAAATCTGTAGATGTCTGTGTTTCGCGTATTGGGACGCGGGTTCGACTCCCGCCACCTCCAGAAAACTTTTTATTTATTGAGCCTCTTGCAAGACTCGGTTAGTTTTGCGAGAGGTTCTAAAGTAATATAACTTAGGTGATTAAAAGAAAAACCTATAAATAATCATCACAAAAAAAACACCCATACTCTGATATTATCCCAACACCTGTACTCAATCAGGTAAAATTACTTGTTCCAGAAATTGCTTTTGAAATTGAAGGAAATTTTTATCTGGTTCAAATGAATATTCTACCGAATCAATAACGGCAAATAATAAATATTTTTCTGAATTAAATAAGTTAATAATATCATCCAATGCAATTAATGATGTTATCCGAAGCTCTCCGAAATCTACGCGAGCAAACATTGCATTTATATCATCCAAATTGAAATTTTTGCTGTCAGAAGAGAAATAAACAGAGGACACTTCATTAAAAGGCGTATCTTTATTAAAGAATGAGATATTAAATACAGCTTTTCTTCCGTGCTCATTTAAGTATGTCATATCGGGACGGCATATCACAGAATGTGAATTTTTTTCTTGCCAAACTGTAGCAGGAATATAATATCTTATAACAGAATCTGAAATAGGAGTAACCCATATTTCATTAACAGTTACAGGCGTAGATTTACAGCCAATAAACGCAATGATTAATATATTTATAGTAAAAATAATTTTTATATTCACTTTAGTTATAAAAAAGGAGCGGGTTTCAGCCGCTCCTGTAAAATAATTTATTCTCCGCTTACAATGTATTCGTAAGTTGACTTCTTACCGTCAAATGTTTCTCTGATATCAACAGTAGCAATTTTAGTTATACCTGCGTTTTTGGCAGCTTCCTGTATACCGGTTGCTAATGTCTGCGTAACGCCTACTTTTGAACCAATCGGGTTATCTGTTACAGACTGCGGATAGTATTTTACATAAGGAAAAGTAATAACTGAGACCGAATTTCGTGTAATTGTACGGACGAATATCAGGCAGTACAGGGATTACCGTAAATGGACACAGGCTGAATTGGCTGAAAAACTGAACATATCCGTTAATTTTTTGAGCGATGTTGAAAACGGAAAAAGATAGATTTCACCTTCCAGTATGGTAAAGTTCGCTTCGGTTCTTGGTATTGAACCTTTTGAACTTTTTAAACCTGCCGACGCACTCCCTTCAAAAGTTTCGTCATTACTTGCAAAGTATAATGACGATGTTATCTGTGCCGTATCTGATTCGCTTAAACAGGTATACATTTATTATCAAGCTAAAGCAGAAGCAAAAACAGAAACAGAAACAGAAACGAAAAAACAAATCAGAAAAAAGAAGCGGAGATAATTAATAACGCACTTTAAACAGGATTCATAATATTATCATTCAGGCAGCTAACAAAAGCTTTTTACTATTTGCCAGTTTCAGCGCTTTAATAATTTTTTCTATAATTTTTTCCCTGCAAAATATTAATATAGTTCTATATGTTCAATACTATAGTCCTATATGATTTTTGTCAACAGGTATAACATTAAGTTTAATTAATATAGACTGAAAAGGTTAATAATCGATGAAAGGGTATGAATTAAAGGCAATATTGGGAAAAAACATCAAATTTTTCAGATATCGCATGGAATATTCCCAGGCTGATTTGGCGGAAAAAGCGGATATTTCAATAACTTTTTTAAGCAACATTGAAAGAGGGTTAAAATACCCAAAACCGGACACATTATTGAAATTGGCGGAAAGCCTGGAAATAAATGTTTATGAGCTTTTTAAAACAGACATTATACCTGATGACAACAAAAAATTGATAAACCGTCTTTCTGAAGACATAACATATAAAGTAAATCAGGCAATGGAAAGCGTATTTAAACAATACCTAAGATAAAAATATTTATATACATATCTGATCGCGGGACAATCAACCATAATCATTATGAACATCAATAAAATATTCAACATGGACAAAATTTCCGGCGTATAATATAATTACTCTGTCTGTGAAAATCAATTACAAATTATTTTTATTTATATTTTTCATTGCAATTTTTATTAGCTGCACAAATTCTAAAAAAGATCAAAACAGCAATCCGGTTTTTTCATCATTTTATGATATACCCGGAATAACAGTGGAAGAAATAAACGCAATAGAAGAACTTCAGAAAAAATATGATTATTTTGTGTATGGGATGCCCCTGAGCACCGAAGCTTTTGAGAATAGAAACGGCAGCATTGATGGTTTTGCCGTTCTTTTTTGCGATTGGCTGACAGAATTATTCGGCATTCCATTCCGTCTCAAACTTTATGACTGGCAGGAGCTGTTCGCCGGTCTTGAAACAATGGACATCTCTTTCACCAGTGAGCTTACACCCACACAGGAGCGCCGGAAAATTTACTACATGACAGGCGATCTTGTTTCACGTTCGGTTAAACGCTACAGGATCGCAGGTTCAAAGCCGCTGCCAGAAATAACCGCAGAAAGACCGCTGCGCTGCGGTTTTATTACAGGGTCTACAATCGGAGCCGTTACAGCGGATTGGGAAGACGACACATACGAACTTGTCTGGATAAACGAATATAATCAGGTTTATGACGCGCTTAAAAACGGAGAGATTGACGTTTTTTATTACAGCGGAGCGATGGAAATAACTTTTATTGACAATAACGACGTAGTAGCGGAAGATTTTTTCCCTTTGATAAGAATGCCTGTTTCGCTTATGACGATGAATCCTGAGCTTAAACCGGTTATATCCGCAATGGAAAAAACCCTGAGCGGAAACGCTTCAGACTATCTGGTCGAATTATACAATCAGGGATATCAGAATTACAGAAAACATAAACTGTTTGCCCACTTTACTCCGGAAGAAATTTCATACATCGCTTCAAATCCGGTAATTCCGTATTCCGCTGAATACGATAATTATCCTGCATGTTTTTACAATGTTTATTTAAATGAATGGTCGGGCATATTTTTAGATGTACTCAATGAAATTGAATTTCTTACAGGATTAAATTTTAAACTGGAGCATAATCAATATGCAGAATTGTCTGATCTTCTTCCCATGCTTGAAAAAGGAGAAACCTTTTTACACTGCGAATTAATACGCACAGCGGATAATGAAAACAATTTTATCTGGCCGGCTACGATGGTAAAAACCGATATTCCCGTGCTTATTTCAAAAATGGAGCATCGCTTTATAAATATCCATGAAATATATTCGCAAAAAGTTGGGTTAAGCAAAGGCACCGCATACACGGAACTGTTCAACAGATGGTTTCCAAATCACAGTAATACAACCGAATATGAAAATCAGACAGAATCATTTAACGCACTGACACGGGGCGAAATTGACATGGTGATGAACAGCTACAGTGGTCTTCTTCATCTTACCCATTATCAGGGACTTACCGGTTATAAAATCAATTTCATGTTCGATTACAGCTATAATTCCACATTCGGAGTTAACAGGAATGAAACCGTTCTTTGTTCAATAATTAACAAGGCTCTTGAAATGATCGACACCGGTATGATTTCGGAACATTGGATGCGCAGAACATACGATTACCGGATCAAACTTATAGAAACACAGCTGCCCTGGTTTATCGGCACGACTATTTTATTTCTTGGCGTGCTTGTGCTCATCTTCTTCCTTTTTGTTAAAAGCCGTCAGGAAGGCAAAGAACTTGAAAAGCTCGTCGGAGAGCGGACGCAGGAACTTGCGCTGCAGACCGCTACGTTTACTACGCTTTTCGATTCTATTCCCGATCTTATCTTTACAAAAAATATTGAATTGAATTTTGTACATTGCAATAAAGCTTTTCTGGAACATTTCAACAAGGGAATTAACGATGTTGTCGGTTATACCGGCGGTAATGAAATGGGAATTACCGGGGAAGAAGTTGAATCCTACTCCAAAATAGACCGCAAAGTCATAAACGAAAGGCAGACAGTCAAGATAGAAGAATATATTCCGCGCTATGACGGGACCAAGCTGTATTATGAAACAATAAAAATGCCGCTTGTTCTGGACAACGATGTCATCGGAATTATGGGTATTTCGCGTGACATAACAGCGCGAAAAGAAATTGAACGCCAGATGGCGGCCAGATATGAATATTCCAAAAAATTAAGCAATGCTCTTACAAAGATAACAAAATCAGAGACTATCACAGCCGGTATATTGAGAGATGCCGCCGATGTAATTTCTAGCGTAGGATGCGGCGCATTAAATGTGCACAGGCTTGGAATATGGAGTTTCACAGAAGGAAAAACCGTACTGGAAAGCATCTCGTACTATGATTCATTTACCGGAAAAAATTCCATTCAGGAAGGAATGGATCTTACAAAAAAAAACGAATATGTAAAGCTTTTAAAATCCGAACGCTTAATTGTCATGAACAATATCGATGACTGCAGGCTTATATCTACTTCTTTTGACGGATATTACGACAGTTTATGCGCCGCTTTGGACGCTCCGATACGCGTAGACGGTAAAATGGTCGGTCTTGTCTGCGTTGAGCAGGGTTGCTGCAAGGAATATCCCGATAAGCGCGAATGGCTGATCGAAGAGCAGAACTTTGCCTCATCCCTTGCAGACCTTATGGCGCTTGCGATCTCCGGCGAAGAAAGACGCAAAGCGCGCGAAGCTGCGGAAACTGCAAGCCAGACAAAATCTTCCTTCCTTGCAAACATGAGCCATGAAATACGCACGCCCATGAACGCGATATTGGGCATAACTGAAATACTGATACAAAATGAAAAACTTTCTTCCGACATCGAAGAAGGACTCGGCAAGATCTACAGTTCGTGCACTCTGCTGCTCGGTATTATTAATGACATTCTGGATTTCTCAAAGATAGAAGCCGGTAAGCTGGATATCATGCCCGCTCAATATAAAGTTGCGAGCATGATAAATGATTCAGTGCATCTTAACATGATGCGTATTGAAAGCAAGCCGATCAAGTTTGAACTTCAAATTGATGACAATATACCTGCCGTTCTTACCGGCGACGAACTTAGGATTAAACAGATTTTAAACAACCTGCTTTCAAACGCGTTTAAATACACCGATTCAGGTAAAGTTACATTGTCAGTGCAATCTGAAAAAATTCCTCTTGTAAACTATCTTCCCGATCATTCCATGAGCGGCAGGGTGCAGTGGTCAGATCCTGATAAAGAAGGAATCTTTCTTGTATTCAGCATAAAAGATACCGGCCACGGCATGACAAGAGAGCAATTAAGCAAAATGTTTGAAGAATATTCCCGCTTTAACCCTGACAGAAATACAACGGTAGAAGGAACAGGATTGGGTCTTGCCATTACAAAACGCCTTTTAAATCTCATGGACGGCGATATGCATGTTGAAAGTACGCCAAATGTCGGAACCTTTTTTAAGATACGTCTTCCGCAGGGGATTGTGGACTCCTCTTTTCTGGACAAGGAAGTTATAGAGCATCTGAGGCAATTCCACATCAACTATATAACGAAGGGAAAAAGAGGGCAGATCGTACGGGATCCAATGCCTTACGGCAGCGTTTTGATTGTTGACGATGTGGAAACCAATTTGTATGTAGCTATCGGTCTTATGAAGCTTTACAGACTCCAGATCGATACGGCAATGAGCGGGCAGATCGTAATTGATAAAATCAGGAACGGAAATACTTACGATGTCATTTTCATGGATCACATGATGCCGGAAATGGACGGGATAGAAACAACAAGACATCTTCGTAATTTGAATTATATGTCTCCGATAGTCGCGCTGACAGCAAACGCGGTTTCAGGACAGGCTGATATGTTCATGCAGAACGGGTTTGACGATTTTATTTCCAAGCCGATAGATATACGTCAGTTAAACTACATTTTAAATAAATTTATCCGCGACAAACAGCCGGCTGATGTCATTGAAGCCGCCCGCATGGAAATGTCTGAAAGAAATGAAGAAAGCAATATACAGCCCCAGACAGATTCTATTCTCCTTAATTCTTTTATCAGGGATGCCAAAAAAGCGGTATCATGGCTGGAAGAGCAGTTCCTGCAAGCCGATAATAAGAGCAACAATTTTGAAGATGAAGATATTTTACAAAGGTTTATCATTATTATTCATGGGATTAAAAGCTCGCTCTGGAATATTGGCGAAACAACCCTTTCTGAATCGGCGAATGATCTTGAAAGAAACGGACGGGAACATAATATCGGGAACATAACGGCGGAAACGCCGTCTTTCCTGAACAGCCTGCGTGCGCTCCTTGAAAAACTTCAGGTAAAACAGGTAACAGAGAACGCCGTCGATGAAAATACGGAAGAACTGCGGAATAAAATGTTATTGATTAAAAAGAAAGCTGCGGAATATGACAGAAAAGGCGTTTTGGATATAATTTCAGGAATCAGGAATTATTCTGAAAATACAAAAATTGTTTTGGATAAACTGACGGAAAACGTGATTCACAGTAACTTTGAAGAAGCGGGAATTGAAGCGGCGTCATATGCCGCCGCATTGGAATAAAAGACAGAGGGAAAAAATGAAAATGAACGTAAAATATTTACTGCTGCTGCTTCCATTAACTTTATTAACTGTTTTTTGTTCGGACTGCGTAAAAAAAATTCAGAAAAGCGGCAGCAGTACAGTATACTCTTCCTATCGGGATATCCCGGGAGTAACCGCTGAAGAAATTTCGGCGATTGAAACTTTCCGTGAAAAGAGAGAACCCTTTGTTTACGGAATGCTGGTGAATACTGAAACTTTTCCGGATGCAAACGGCGAAATCAGGGGATTTACAGCCTTATTGTGCGAATGGATGTCAGAATTATTCGGAATTAAATTTATCCCCAGACATTTTACATGGCTTGATTTACTGAACGGGCTTGAAAGCGGGCATATTGATTTTACAGGTGAACTAACCGCAAACGAAGAGCGAAGAAAAATTTACCATATGACAGACACAATGGCCCAGCGTTCCCTGAAGTATTTTAGAATCAAAGACAGTATTCCTTTTTCAGAAATAAACCGGACGCGCCTGCCGCGGTATATACTCCAGGAAAAAACAACAATTGCAGACGATGTTTTACACTATGCGGGCGGAACATTTGAACCTGTATTTATATTTGAATACGATGAAGCTTATGAAATCCTTAAAGCCGGAGAAGCCGATGCCCTGATCACAGAAAGCGTGCAGGAAGCTTTCTGGGATAGTTACGGCGATATTACGGCAGGCGATTTCTTTCCGCTGATATATTCGCCGGTTTCGCTTTCGACGCAAAACCCTTCACTTGAACCGTTTATTTCAGTGATGCAAAAAGCGCTTGATAATAACGGCTTCAGTTATATAAACGAACTATACGATCAGGGCTACAGGGAATATAAAAAAAACAAGCTGATGGAGCAGCTTACCGCTGAAGAACTTGAATATATGCTGAATAACCCTGTGATACCGTTTGCGGCTGAATTTGACAATTATCCTGTAAGTTTTTACAACACGCAGTTTAATGAATGGCAGGGAATTTCTTTTGACGTTCTCAAGGAACTGGAATCGCTTACAGGATTGAAATTCAATATTACCCATAATGAAAATACCGTTTTTCATGAACTGCTTCAGATGCTGGAAAACGGGGAAGTCTGCATGCTTACCGAAGTAATCCGGTCAGACGAAAGAGAAGGACGCTTTTTATGGCCGTCCAATTCTTTTATGACAGAGCGATCAGTGCTTGTTTCAAAATTAAACCACCGTAACACTAATGTTAACAGAATCTATTCTGAGACCGTTGCGTTAAGCAGGGGAACGGTACAAACTGAATTTTTCTACAGATGGTTTCCAAACCATCCGCATGTAATTATATACGACAATTACAAAACGTCTTTCGAAGCCCTGATTAATGACGAAGTGGATTTGGTAATGAGCAGTTACAGCCAGCTTTTATATCTGACAAATTACCTTGAGTTGTCCGGTTTTAAAGCCAATGTAATTTTCGACAACAGCTTTGAATCATCATTCGGAATAAATAAAAACCAGAAAGTGCTGTGCTCCATTATAGACAAAGCGCTTGAACTGGTCGATACCGGTACAATTTCAGAACAATGGCGGCACAGATCATACGACTACCGCTTGAAAGTAGTGCAGGCAAGAACGCCGTGGCTGATGGGTTCAATAATCCTTTCCCTGTGCGTCCTTTCTTTGGTCATTGTTCTTTTTGTAAGGAACAGGCGCGCCGGCAGGGAAATGGAAACTCTTGTTAAGAAACAGACAAACGAGCTTGCCCTTCAGACAACAACGCTGACCACTTTGTTTGATTCAATTCCTGATTTAATTTTTACCAAAAATCTAAAATTAAATTTTCTGCACTGCAACAAGGCATTCCTGGAACATTTCGCGAAAACCATTGACGACCTTGTCGGAAAAAGCGATGAAGACGGTCTTGAGATAACGTCCGAAGACGCCCGTGGATTTAACGATTTTGATCGTCAGGTAATTAATGAATGCAGGTCAATAACGATAGAAGAACATATACCGTGTCATGACGGCACAAAGCCCATTTACGAGACAATTAAAATGCCCCTTATGATGAACGACGAAGTTGTAGGAGTAATGGGTATAGCGCGAAACATAACAAAACGAAAAGAAATGGAAGAGGCGGCTCTGGCGGCTTCCCATTCAAAATCTTCATTCCTTGCAAACATGAGCCACGAAATACGAACACCGATGAATGTAATCATGGGAGTAACGGAGCTTTTAATACAGAATGAAAAACTCCCGGGAGACATCGAAGAAGGACTAAACAAGATATACACTTCCTGCGATATGCTCCTCGGTATCATAAACGACATACTCGATTTTTCAAAAATCGAAGCAGGTAAACTCGATATAATGCCGACTCAGTATAATGTCGCAAGCATGATAAGCGACTCAATACACCTGAATATGATGCGTATCGAAAGCAAACCGATTGAGTTTGAACTGCAGATCAATGAAGAAATCCCCGCAAAATTGATTGGAGACGAGCTTCGCATAAAACAAATATTAAACAACCTGCTTTCCAACGCGTTTAAATACACTGATACCGGCAAGGTCACGCTGTCAGTTGAATCTGTCAGGAAAGAAGAAGGCGTTATAATAATTTTAAGCGTACAGGATACCGGTCACGGTATGACAAAAGAACAACTGAGTAAGCTGTATGAAGAATATTCGCGTTTTGATCAGGGAACCAAAAGCAGCGTAGAAGGAACAGGACTTGGTCTTGCAATTACGCAGCGTCTTATTCATCTTATGAACGGTGAAATCAGCGTAGAAAGCGAACCAGGCAAAGGCACGCTTTTTATTGTAAAACTGCCCCAGGAAACAGTGGACAGCGAATTATTGAGCAAAGATGTAGCCTCAGACCTGAGGGAATTCCGCAGGAATTACATAACGCAAAAGAAAAGAGGGCAAGTCATACGGGATCCCATGCCGTACGGAAGCGTTCTAGTCGTTGACGATGTGGAAACGAATTTATATGTCGCTGTCGGTCTTATGAAGCTTTACAGGATGCAGATTGATACCGCAATGAGCGGACTGGAAACTCTTGAAAAAATTAAAAATGGAAAATCCTATGACATCATTTTTATGGATCACATGATGCCGGAAATGGACGGTATAGAAACAACAAAAAATTTACGTAATTACGGATATAAATACCCCATTGTCGCACTGACTGCCAACGCTGTTGCAGGACAAGCCAGTTTATTCATGCGTAATGGTTTTGACGGATTTATTTCCAAACCGATAGATACACGCCAGCTAAATTCCATTCTTAACAAATTTGTACGGGACAGGCATCCTCAGGAAGTGATAGAAGCCGCGCGCAGGCAAATAACGAAAACAAGCAGCGATACAGTTATACCTGTTGATCCGCTTTTGATTGAATCTTTTCTCAGGGACAGCCGCAAAACCATTACATGGCTTGATGAGATGTGCGGCAAGGACGGATTTGAAAACGATGAAATCCTGAGAAAATTCACCATAATAGTTCACGGCATAAAAAGTTCACTCTGGAATATTGGCGAAAAAAAAATGGCCGTAACTGCGGAAAAACTGGAAAAAGACGGACGGGATCAAAACGCAAAGCAAATATCAGAATCCACTCCGGAGTTTGTTAATGAGCTTAAGCAGCTTGTAGAAAGGCTGGAAAGGGAACAGGAAGAATTACACGCGAATGAAGATGAGGATACAGATTATATCTGCGAAAAACTGAAAGCCATAGAAGTTATGTGTCATGATTATAACAGAAAAGGCGCTATTGCTCTGCTTGGCGAGATTAAAAAATGCTCAAAAGAAACAAAGGCTGTTCTGGAAAAAATAATGCAGCATACTCTTCACAGCGAATTTGAGGAAGCCGGCGAAGCGGCGGTTGCTCATTATGAAAGCCTGTCCCATACGAACAATAAAACAGGGACGCGTTTATTAAAGGAAAAAATTGACGGGCTCGATATTAAAAAAGGTCTTGAGCGCTATGAAGGCGACGGAGATATTTATCTGAAAGTACTGCGTTCATATACTTCAAGCATCCGTTCCATGCTTGAAGAAGTGGAAGACACAGGCGGGAACGCATCTATTGATAACTACAGGATAAAAGTTCACGGCATTAAGGGAACAAGCCTTGACATTTCCGCTGAACCAATCGGCATAAAGGCAAAAGAGCTCGAAGAAGCCGCGAAAGCTGGTAATTGGGATTATATAAGGGAGCATAATCCTTCATTGCTGGAAGCGGGCTGGAAATTAATCGGCGATCTTGAGAAAATGATTTCAAAAATTGATGCGGAAAATCCAAAACCCATAAAAGACAAACCGGATGAAAAAGCACTTTCGGCTCTTCTTGCCGCGTGCAAAGGCTATGAAATGGATGATGCCGATGCCGCAATGGCTTTACTGGAAAAATATCAATATACATCAGATGACGGTCTTGTGAATTGGCTGAGGGAAACCATTGACAGAATGGATTTCGCCAAAATTGTAAATAAATTATCAGGGAGGATATAATAATGGATAATGACGAATTTGATATTTCGTTTGACAGCAGGGGAGGAAAACGCAAAAGAATTATTTATGTTGATGATGTGAATTACAGCCTTGTTTCTGTAAAAAGCCGGCTTGGCGAAAAATATGAAATTTTCCCCGCGGATTCTGTTGTAAAAATGTTTGAATACCTTGGCTATTTCATGCCTGACTTGATTTTAATGGATGTAAACATGCCGGATATTGACGGCTATGAAGCAATCAAAAGTTTGAAAGCGGATGAACGCTATTCTGATATACCGGTTATTTTTCTGACAGGCAACAGCGACAGGGAAAGCGTAGTCAAGGGTTTAAGTCTTGGAGCGGCGGATTATGTTATAAAACCGTTTACTTCATCCAAACTGATAGAAAGCATCGAAACCCATTTGAATCCTCCCAAATCAAAAGACGCATCAGATGAAGGCGACGGCAATAAACCATGTATCCTTGTCGTTGACGATGTATCCAGCATGCTGCGTGCCATTCAATACGCTCTTCATGACAGATATAAGGTTTACATACTGTCTAAATCAGAAGATGTTCTTGATTTTTTAAGAACAAAAAGACCGGATTTAATACTATTGGATTATTTAATGCCTGTTTTGAACGGATTTGACTTAATTCCGATGATTCGGGCTTTAGCGGATTATAAGGAAACTCCGATAATTATAATAACAACGGAAGGGACGCAGAGTCATGTAAATGAGGCAATGACGCTCGGCGCTTCAGATTTTATAGTAAAACCTTTTAAACCAAAAGAACTAAATGATAAGGTTTCCAAACATTTAAGGATAGCAAAAGAGCTGCGGGCAATAAAAGAGGATTACAAAAGAATATCGGGGTAAAGAATGGAAAAACTGATATTTATTATCGATGATAATGACGCAAATCTGACCGTAGCTGCATCCGCTCTGGAGGCTGAATACCGTGTGCTGACAATGGCGTCGGCGGCAAAAATGTTCACTCTTCTTGAAAAATTCAAACCTGATTTAATTTTACTTGATATTGAAATGCCGGAAATGACCGGATTGGAAGCGATTGAAATACTGAAAAAAAACTCCATGTGGAGTGAAATTCCCTGTCTTTTTCTTACAGGCCGGAATGATGAAAAACTGCTGGCGGAAACCAAAGAATCCGGAGCTGAAGATATAATATTCAAACCTATAACGGCGCCGGTATTGCTAGATTACGTAAAAAAATATATATAGATATATGGTGAAAAAAAGTGGATAAGGAAAAAAACAGTATACTTATAGTAGACGACCAGAAGACGACAATAATGGTGCTCAAAAATATATTGGGCGGTGAGTATAGAGTATTCACGACTGAAAATGGACAGGACGCGTTAAAAGCGGCGGAAAGATTTAAACCTGATGTTATTCTTCTTGATATATTGATGATGGATATAAACGGATATACCGTACTTGCTGAATTAAGGAATTCCGAAATAACCAGGGATATCCCTGTCATATTTATAACTTCTCTTAATGACGTTGAAGACGAAGAAAAAGGTTTGTCTTTGGGAGCGGCGGATTATATAACAAAACCTTTTTCTCCTGAAATTGTCAGGCTGAGGATTCAAAACCAGATAAGGATGCTGAACCAGCTGCAAACCAGCAATGAACTGAGCATGCTCGATCAGCTGACACAACTGCCGAACAGGCGCAGTTTTGAAATGCGTATAAATACAGAGTGGGCTGTAGCGCAGCGGGAAAAAAAGCCAATAAGCATTTTAATGATAGACCTGGATAAATTTAAAAATTACAACGACACTTACGGGCATCTGCAGGGAGATATCGCGTTAAAGACAACCGCCGGTATTTTCGGTAAAACACTTAAGCGTCCGGCTGATTTCGCAGCCAGATGGGGCGGCGAAGAATTTATAGTGCTGCTGCCGAATACCGATTCTCACGGCGCGCTTGAAATTGCGGAAAAAATACGCGGGAACGTTGAAGATATGGAGATACCTTCGGCTGATATGCAGAAATCAAATATAACAGTAAGCATAGGCGTTAATACGCATTGTCATGATCAGAACACGTTTGTAATAAATGACTTTATTTCCGGAGCCGACAAAGCTCTTTATGACGCTAAAGACGCCGGACGGAACAGAGTCTGTCAATACAGCGGAACATGATTATTTATACTTTTCCGATATCTCTTTGAAAACATCCTGAATACGTACAACAGCGTCTGTAATATACGGGTCAAACTGCGTGCCTCTTCCAGTAATGATAATATCCAGTGCGTCTTCATAAGGCATGGCGCTTTTATAAACGCGCGCGCAAACAAGGGCATCATAAACATCAGCCAGTGAAGCAAGCCTTGCCGTCAGGGGGATTTCTCTTTCCTTTAAACCTCTTGGGTAACCGTTGCCGTCCCATCGCTCATGATGGCTGTAACATATATCTTCGCAATGCCTGAGGTATAGGGATGATTTTACATCACCAAGCTCTCCTATTATTTCCTTGCCTCTTGTCGTATGGGTTTTCATTATTTCATATTCTCCAGCATCAAGCTTGCCAGGCTTCAGGAGAATCCTGTCAGGGATTGCAATTTTACCGACGTCATGAAGAGCCATGGATTTCATGATTATATCAGGCTGAAGTTTTATAAGATCTTCGGCATATATTGACTCATCTTCTATCAGATGATCAACGAGAGCTTTTACAAACAACTGCGTCCTTTTTACATGCTCGCCAGATTCAAGATCCCGGTGCTCAATAATATTGGCAAGCCCCTGAAGCGCGTTTTCCAGCGTCTTGGTAGCTTCAGCGGCTTTTTCCGCAACCATTGCTTCAAGGCTGTCGCTGTAATTTTTAAGTTTTATCTGGTTTCTAACACGCAGTTTTACGATATCAGGTACAAGCGATTTTTTATCAATAAAATCCACAGCGCCGGCAGCCAGAAGTTCGCTTTCAGAATCATCTTCCGCTGTTATAAAAATAACCGGAATCCGCGAAAGTTTGTCATTGGTTTTCATTATTTCAAACATCTCGCGCCCGGTTAATTCAGGCATTATAACGTCAAGTAAAATTAATTTAGGCAATGGATGAGCATCGCCCAGCAATTCCAGAGCTTCCCTGCCGTTGCAGGCAGTCAAAACGATATAATCATCTTTTAATATTTCTTCCAGAATGCTGACGATTATTTCAACATCATCAACTATTAATACAGTTGGTTTATTTTCAGGCATACCGCTCTATAACCTTATTTATTTCAGAAATTGTCAGGGAATAAATATTCAATAAAATCCCGATTTGATCAGGATTTACGGATTTGTTTTTTATCTGTGATTCAATTTCGAGAGATTGCTTGTAAACTTCAGGAAACGCCAGATTTGCCGCAAGCCCTTTAAGCGTATGCGCCGCTTGCTGGGCTTTCTCCAAATCCCCCTCTTTCAAGGCTGCTTCAAGCTGCGTAATATTGGTATCTTCCTTGAATTTACCCAGTAACTTGGCATAAAGTTTGGTATTGTTCATCACCCTTTTTGTGCCTTCATCAGAATTAATAAAAACCAATCCGTCAGCCATTTAATTAATCTCCATGGTAATTATATTATCTTTCGCGGTAAATAATCCTGCCTCTGCTTAAATCATACGGAGACAGCGCTATTCGGACGCGATCACCCGGAACAATACGGATATAATGTTTACGCATTTTTCCGGATAAATGTGCCAATATCAGGTGCCCGTTCTGATTATCAAGCTCTACCCGGAACATGGTATTGGGAAGAGCTTCCCTGACAACACCCTCTACTTCAATTGCTTCCTCTTTGGCCACTATAACTCCTTGTAATAAATAATATAGTTAAAGCCCCTTTATGTCAATTATACCGATATGTTAAAATGGAGTTATGCAATATATCAGCACCAGAAACAAAAATGAAACCGCCTCTTTTGCGGAAGCAGCACTTGAAGGTCTCGCTCCTGACGGCGGTCTTTTCATTCCGCAGGAAATTCCCAGGTATTCCGCGGCGGTTCGATCCTCTTTGGGAGCCATGGATTTTACGGACATCGCTTTTGAAACAATCAGACCGTATGTAAGCGGCGTCATGGACAATACTGCGTTAGCTGACATTATAAATTCCTCTTTTACTTTTAACGCTCCGCTGATTGCGGCGGCAGACAGATATGCGGTTGAACTTTTTCACGGACCAACCGCGGCATTTAAGGATTTCGGAGCGCGTTTTATGGCGCGCTCATTCTCTCATCTGCGCCGCGGCGAAGATCGTTCCCTTCATATTTTGGTAGCTACATCCGGCGACACAGGCGGAGCTGTCGCTGACGGTTTTTTCAATGTACCCGGCATTTCAGTCACTGTGCTTTATCCCAAAGGCAGGGTAACGCCGCTTCAGGAGCGGCAGATAGCAGGTCTTGGAAATAACATACGCGCCGTATCAGTTGAAGGCAGTTTTGATGACTGCCAGAGTCTTGTTAAAGCCGCTCTCTCGGACAATGGTTTAAAAGAACGAATGTCTTTGTCTTCCGCGAATTCAATTAACATAAGCCGTCTTATTCCTCAGGCTGTCTACTACTCCGCCGCGGCAGGCAGAGCTTTTGCCGGAAAAGCGGATGCTGACGGCGAAGCGACGCCGAGAGTTAAGAGCGTAGAAAACAATAATAATGTCTTTAAAGCGGGATTGCCCGTAACTTTATGCGTTCCTTCCGGCAACTTCGGTAATCTGACAGCGGGGCTATATGCGATGAAAATGGGAGCTCCGATAACGCAATTTATCGCCGCAACCAACATTAACAAGACCATTCCTGAGTATCTTTCTTCCGGCGGCTACCTTGCGCGCGTTTCGCAGGCGACAATTTCAAACGCGATGGATGTCGGTGCGCCCAGTAATTTTGAGAGAATGGCGGCGCATTTTTCGTTGGAAGAAATGCGTAAAATTATTCTGGGCATTTGGGTTTCCGACGAAGAAACGCGGGAAACAATCGTACGAGTTTATGACGAAGCCGGTTATATTCTTGATCCGCACAGCGCTGTCGGCTGGAAAGGCGTTGATAAATTAAAAGAGGAAAATAAAACTTTCGACGGTAACTTCGGAATATTTTGCACCGCTCATCCTGCGAAATTTTCAGAAGTTGTCCAGCCTCTTGTCGGTCAAATACCGGTTCCTTCTTCTCTTTCCCGCGCAATGGAGAGAACTGTAAATTCAACTTCAATTCCCGCGGATACTTCTGCTTTTTTTGAACTGTTAAACGCAATTTCTCCGGTTATTTAACAATTTAATCAATCCCCGGGAAATAAAAAAGCCTGCGAAGATAACGATGAATCTGTCTACGATATTTATGGGGAGTCTGGAAATAATATTTACGGCAAGAAGCGGCATATTGCTCATGATAAGACCGGGTTTAAAAGTATCTTCTACGCTGGAATGAAGGGAATGTGTTTTGGTAAATAATTGCGATAAATAATCTATAATCCCGCCTAAAACGCTAATTGTTACAGCGCATAATATATACAGTAAAAAAAGTTTTGAGATAAGCGCCGCATAAGAAGCGGTAACTCTTTCCTTTGAAGCGAAATTCGGAACATCAGGCGCGGAAGGTTTAAAAGCGCAGATAATTAATACTTCGGCGAAACTGCAAAAGACATAATATTGAATTTCTTTGTAATAAATGCACGCGCCAAGCCAGTTGAGAACAGCGACAGCTATACCGGGGATAATCCCTGCCGAAAAAGCAACAGCTGCGGTAAATACGGTATCGAGGAATAAAGGAAGACGCAAAAAGTTCATGACAAAATTGTTAAGAAGAATGTTCAATAAAGCTGCCAGAACACAGAAAATTGTTATTTTTATAATATCTCGTCCCGGCCGCTTTCCGATAGCCTTGCCTGACTGGTTCGACTCCATGTCAATAATATATCAAAATATTCCATAAAATTATATACTGTTTTTATGAGGCTGGTTTTGTTTATATTATTGGCTGCTTTGTTTTTTTCATGTTCCGCGGAGCGGAATAACGCTGATCAAAATAAAAATCTCAACTTACAGAACATAGCGGACCAATGGGCAAAAATCGACCTGCTTTTTAACGGCATACCGGAGGAAGCCTTGCATGCGCCGCCAGAGAATATTTTTACTGCGTTAGCTGACAAGGAGCTTCTTTTGGAAGCGGGTAATGTTTTCTGCGTATCCATGCAAAGCTTCCAAAAATCGGAATTATACCGCGCATACAGAGCCATTCCTTTTTCGCTTCAAACCGGGCGGAGTTTAAGCAATTACCATCCAAAAGATATTGAGGAAGTCGTAATTATTTCTGAATTGGCGGTAATTTTCCGTGATTTTATCGCTTCAGGAGAAATGGAAAAAGCAAAAGCTGTGTCATTTGAAATTTCAAATTGTTTAATTCGTTTACTGATAATTGACAGCGAGGTGCAGAGATATATAGGCTCTTCTTATTTTAATCTGCTTGTCGCATTTGTATTTTTCACCGCTGTCATCGTACTGCTTATTGCGTTTATGCATAAATCTCTTGCAAATACAATAAAACGCGAAACAGAAGCCACAATTTTTTCACATGCCTACATACTTGCGCAGGATGAAGAGCGCGCGAGGATAAGCCGTGAGTTACACGACACTGTAATTCAGGATATGCGCTGCGTATTATTGGAACCGGAAAAAGCAGAATTAAAAATGGCGCAACTTATGAAAAAGACAAGAGATATTTGCAATGATCTTATTCCGCCCGGTTTTCGTTTCAGCGAACTGCCTGACGCTTTACGTCAGCTTTGTTTAGACTTCGGTAAAAGAACAGGAATAGACTGCCGCGCGGAAATAGACGCAAACATCAGACTGGAATTTCTTACCATGGAAAAAATACTGCAGGTTTACAGAATTGCAGAGGAGGCGCTTACAAATATAGAAAAACACGCGGAAGCGAAAGAAGTAATAGTCACCATGCGCCAAAGCAATAAAATTATTTATATCGGCATCGACGACGACGGCAAAGGTTTTATTTCTCCATTGGATGACAGCGGGAGTATTATTAAATCTCTTGATAAATCCCATATAGGCATTATCAGCATGAAAGAACGCGCTGCTATCCTGAGCGGACGATTTAAAATTGTAAGCGCGATTGGCGAAGGCACTTTGGTCTGTCTGGAAATACCGATTGTATGAGAGAAGAGAAGATTTTTTGGAGGAAGAACTCAAACTGAGGCACGGAGAAATTGTTTTCCTATCCTCTACGCCTCTGAATTGAATTCTGTTTACATTACCATGCAAAACGGTTCCATCGGTAAAGCTTATAGTTATAATCTTTCTATATAAAAAGCAACAGAAAAATCTGAATATCCAAAAACTCCTCCTACTGGAACATTAGCCTTTTTAGCCAGCATTGCAGATTTTAATTCTTGTGGAGCTCCAATACCATCTCTTTTAAATTCAACCAAGATTTCAAATGTACCATAACTAATTCCATATTCAACAGCAGGATTGACTTGGGAAAATGCCTGTGATGCAGTATTTCCGGTTATATATCCTGCATTAGAACCAGCTAGTGTAAGAGGAAATCCATAGTATGCAAACTCAGCTACAGATAATGAGAAGGTTTGATCATAAATACCCCATGTTAATTTATAATTTCCGCTTCCGCCGCTGCCGCCGCCTCCGCCGCCTCCGCCACTGCCGCCGTCACAGGCTGCCATACCAAACATGATTACCGCTGCAATTGTGATAATTATAATGCTGCGCATAGTTTCCAAGAATTTAAATTTACTTTTCATAAAAAATTCCCATTACGGTTTTAATGTCGCCGCCGACAAAATGTGTTCCTGTACAGGAATATTTGTTGAAATCTAAAGCAGAACACTAAATTAAAAAAGCGTGTAAAACGCACAATTATTTTGAAGATTTGGCGTTTCTTTGTGCGTTTACGCACAAGAACATGGAAAATTACAATTAAAAGAGGTTATTCTTGAGTCTTTTCTACTACTTGACTCTGGTATCACATTATAGTACCACTGATAAGGGAGCCGTAAATTCGGTTCGAAGATTTCTTGAAAATACGGGGGTACAATCATGATGGAATTTAAAGGTTATTTAGGAACTGTAGAATATGACGCGCAAGCTCAAATTTTTCATGGAGACGTTATCAATACCAGAGATGTGATTACTTTTCAGGGAACAACAGTAAAGGAAATAGAAAAAGCGTTTAAAGATTCCATAAACGATTATATTTCATGGTGCAAA
>WQTD01000003.1 GCA_009786455.1 Treponema sp. | reverse complement strand
CTTGAATCCAAGCTTCTGCCAAAAATTAAAATTGAAGTTGTTATCTGCAAAGTGCCGCTAAAGCTCTTTGTCGATACAGTTAAGCAGGTTCTCTACACAGGAAACATCGGCGACGGCAAGATATTTATCTATGACGTTGAAAATGTCATCAAGGTGCGCACCGGCGAAGAAGGCTACGACGCTTTACAGGATAACGCTTAAAATGTAAAAAGACATTGAGGTTGTTCCAAAACTTCAGTTTTTGGAACAGTTATCATGGATTCTGGAAGGTGTTATGAGTATTGATAAACGCGTAAGCACGGGGCTTTCGGGTCTTGATCAGGTTATTGATCAGCTGAGGCTGGGTGATAATGTTGTCTGGCAGGTGCAGTCAATCGAAGATTATCTGAAGGTTGTGCGTCCCTATATCGAGCAGTCAAAAAAAGACGGGCGCAGGCTTGTGTATTTCCGCTTTGGGAATCACGAGCCGATTTTGGAAGACAATGAGCCTTCAGTTGTTTACAAGCTTGACGCTTCTGTCGGGTTTGAAGGTTTTGCCACGAAAGTACATGATCTGATCGACAAGGAAGGTCTCAGGGCTTTTTATGTTTTTGACTGCCTCAGCGATCTTCTGGAATTCTGGTATTCGGATTTGATGATCGGAAACTTCTTTCGCGTAACATGCCCTTTCCTTTATATCCTTGACACTGTCGCTTATTTCGCGCTGATACGCGGGGTTCATACCCATTCTACAATTGCGCGTATCCGCGAGACAACGCAGCTCCTTCTTGACCTTTATAACATTGATGAAAAAATTTATATACACCCACTCAAGGTCTGGGAACGTTATTCGCCCACAATGTTTTTTCCGCATTTTGCTGACGGAGAGGAAGTTGTCCCCATTACGTCAAGCGCGGAAGCAGCTTCCCTTTTTTCAGGCATTAAACAGGGAATAAAAGCGCGTGATTACTGGGATATCACTCTTGAAAAAGCGAATAACGCATTGAATGAAAGCGAAGAAAACCAGTCTGCCATGAAAAAACTCCTTATCAGCCTCATGATCGGCAGGGAGCCGCGCATCACAGAGCTAGCTGAATCTTACTTTTCATTACGCGACATTCTTGATATCGCCTCAAGAGAGATAGGATCAGGTTTTATCGGCGGGAAAAGCGTCGGCATGTTACTGGGAAGGAAAGTCGTTGAAAAAGACATGGCGGTTCTGGAAAACGGAGAACCTTTGAGCAATAACTGGGAGCCCCATGATTCATGGTTTCTTGGCTCTGACATTTTTTATACTTACATCGTACAAAACGACTGGTGGGAATTAAGATGCAAACAGAAAACGCCTGAAGGATATTTTGAGCACGCTCATGAATTAAAAGAAAAACTTTTAAAAGGGAAATTCCCCCATGTTATACGCGAGCAGTTTTACCAGATGATGGAACATTTCGGCTGGTCTCCGATCATTGTAAGATCAAGTTCCCTTCTGGAAGACAACTTCGGAAACGCTTTCGCAGGAAAGTATGAAAGCATTTTCTGCGCAAACCAGGGTCAGCCAGAGGAACGCTTTGAGGTTTTTGTACAGGCGGTGCGCACTGTTTACGCAAGCGCGATGAGCGAAGACGCCCTTGTTTACAGACAGGCAAGGGGACTTGCGAACAAGGACGAGCAAATGGCTATTCTAGTGCAGCGGGTTTCAGGCGATCATTACAATGAATTATTTTTCCCACATATTGCCGGTGTCGGACATTCGACAAACCTTTATGTCTGGAACAAGGATATGGATCCAAAGGCGGGAATGTTGCGCCTTGTATTCGGGCTTGGCACCCGCGCTGTAGACCGCGTTTCAGGCGATTACGCGCGGCTTGTCCCCCTCGATCAGCCGGAAAAGGGACCGCCTGTTCACTACGGCGAGGAAAAAAAAATTTCGCAGCACAAGGCAGACGTTTTGAATCTGAGGGAAAATATAATGACCGATGTTGACGTTGATTTTCTTTTTAATCAGGATTTAAAAACCCATGCTGATATTTTTTTCACTATTGACAGAGCCGCTCTTGCCAGAATGCAGGAGCTGCGCATGGCAGTTAAAACAATTCCTTCGACTCTTGATTTCAGAAAATTGCTGGCAGAAACTACGTTCCCTGCTTTCGCCGGAAAAGTGATGTCTGTTATTGAAAAAGCTTACAATTATCCTGTTGATATTGAGTTTACCGCCAATTTTAATCAGGAGGGAAATTTTAAATTCAATCTGCTTCAGTGCCGTCCGCTTCAGACAAAGAGAGCGGGAAAAACTCCTGTAGAGACGAAAATTCCAAAACCTGACAAAAAAAACATTTTCTTTTCTTCCATGGGGAACTTTATGGGAGGCAATGTCCGCCTGTCGCTGGATTATGTTATTTTTGTTAAAGCGGAAGAATACCTTGCTCTTTTCGAACGCGGCAAATATCAGACTGCCCGTACAATCGGCTTATTGAATCAAAAATTGAAAGGAAGCAGCATCATGCTGATAGGTCCCGGCAGATGGGGAACTACAACTCCGTCCCTCGGCGTACCTGTTCATTTCAGCGAACTCTGCAACATGGCGGCAATGTGCGAAGTGTCCTACAAACAGGGAGGCTTAATGCCGGAGCTTTCCTTCGGCAGCCATTTTTTTCAGGACATTGTAGAAGCGGACATTTTTTACGCCGCCATTTTTAACGGAGAACAAAATGTATTCTTTAATCCTGAAAAAATCCTTAACAGGTTTAACATGCTCAATGTGACATTGCAGCTGAAGGAATCATCATCAGACAAAGACATGGAGCAGGCAATACACCTAGCTCAGGCAAACGGATTGACGCTGTACTCCGATATCACAAGCCAGGAAATTCTGTGCGCGCAGGCGGAGTGAGACATCCGGTCAGACTGCCTCATAAGATCATTCAATCCTGCCTGACTTTATTTTCCGCTCATGCCTGTAAGGGAAAGAAAATAAAGAAGCTGATCGCAATTGCGTATGTTAATGATGATAAACAAATTCCGAGGCTGACTCCAAGTTTTTCGGGAGCTCCGATATGTCCAAGACTGACAATTGCAAACGCGGCAAATGTAAATCCTCCTGCTGCCAGAATGAATTTAATTATGTTTTTTACCGCGGAGGAAAGACATTCAAGCTCATTTTTTGAGTATTTATAATTTCTTTTAAAACTTGAGACAATATATCTGCCCAAAAGACCTGCGCTTTTTCGGATATATAAAAAATATTGATAATTTTCCGTGTTTTTATCTTGCTTCCCATAAAGTATGGGCTGCCGCCAATAATTTGTTATTATTCATGTTGCTTTTCATGGTAATTAAATATTCATTTTTTCCCATATCGTTTTCAGAGTATACCTGTATTTTTTCACCGATGTTTGCTTCAGAAAAAAACTTTGCGTTTATTGTTTTTAAATAACAATTATCCAATATTTCTTCCGGTAATGATTCCAAAAGCCAATGGAAATATTTTATATTGTTTACATGCTTGTTGCTGTCTATATCCGCTTTATATATATTGAATTCCTGTTTAGGTTCATCTGTATTTACAATTTTTATTTTATCAGGATTTATTTCTTTTGATATTTCATTTACTATGCCCCATTTTAATTTTATTTCTTCAAAAACAGGAGAGGGTTTTCTTTTTTCAATATCAAAAAATGCCCATATACCTTTTGCTTTTCCGATTATATTTCCGGAACTGTCAAAAATAATATTTTCCCTGTGTCCTTTAAATAAGGTATATTTTGAAATCCATGTTTTTATTGTAATACATTCCTTGTATTTTGGGTATCTGACCATGTCAATTACACCGGATAATAATACCCATCCTATATTTTGCCTTTCAAGACTATATAAACAATGACCGATGTGATAACAATGTTCCGCCGCTGTTTCTTCCAGAATTGTTAAAATTGTTGTTGGGGAAGCTTCTCCGTATTTATTCATTTCAAAATACCCAAGCTCAAAATTTTTATTAAAATGGCTGTCCATAAGTCCTCAATATTTTAGACATATTTTATTAAAGAGAGTTGCATTACTGTTTTAAAAAACGGCGTATTCCTGTATTGACGAATAACGTTCTGTGATGCGGCTGTCTTTTTCTCTTTTTTTTATATAAAAAACCTTATTGGTTCTATACCTGTAAACAAATCGATCAACGCTGGTTCAAAGTGCGCGCCTTTACCGTCTATGATAATTTTTACCGCTTCTTCATGCGTCATTGCCTTTTTATAAGGTCTTTCAGAAATGAGGGCGTCGTAAACATCGGCAATAGCCATTATTCTGCCCTGTAAAGGAATTCTTTCTCCGCTTAAATTGTTAGGGTATCCTGATCCGTCCCATTTTTCATGATGAGTCAAGGCGAAAATTTTTGCGTATTTCAGCAAATCGCTTTCTCCTGATTCTGTTTCGATTCGTTCTATTATCGCAAGACCGTAAATAACATGTTTTTTCATTTCATCAAATTCTTCATTTGTTAATGAACCTTGTTTTTTCAATATGTTGTCGTTGATTACAATCTTTCCGACATCATGCAATTGTGTTGACTGTAATATGAGTGAAACATCCCATTTATCAACAATATCTTTATAAAGCTCTTGTTTTTTAATTTCTTCCAACAAGAGATTTACCGTATGCTGGGTTCTGTTTATATGTCCTCCTGTCAGGTTATCTCTGTATTCCACCATATTCGCCATGGTTCTTAAAATTGATTCCTGAAGTTTAACAACCTTTGCTGTTTTTTCGTTGACAATTTCCTGTAAGTTATTGTTAATAAAAGCAAGCTCGCCTGTCATTGCGTTAAAATCATCAAAAAGAACTTCAACAAAATCTTTCTTACCGTCAAAGCGAAGAGGAGTGATACGAACAGAAAAATCTCCCCTGGCAATGTTTCGCGCGGCTTTGCTGAGTTTTTCAATTGGCAGTACCCATGTCCGATAACGGATTTTATTGGTGATAATTGTTGCAATGAAAGCCATGAACATGATATTAAACATAAGAATGAAAATGGACATGATGACATTTGTTTCAAATAGGTTTTTATTATTCAATTCCTGATAAATCCACATGTTAAATCCGGAAAGCGCCGCGCATGTTATAAACATTACCGCGTATTCCTTTAATGAGTACTTTTGTTTCAGGTCAACTCTGCTGTCAGTTTCTTTATTCATGATATTACACCTTAAATTGAGTTGTTCGATAACTTCAGTTATTGAAACACTTGACATATATGTAACAAATGATACATTTTAAAGTATACAAGGAACAAGCGTTTTTTTATTAAAATGAACAGATTGCGAATACTGTAAAAGATGTTACAAAAGGAGGAATGTGTTGCAAAAATCTTTTTCGCATAACCGGCAGGTTCAGCGTACTAAATCGTGGATTTTTGATTCGCTTATGCTGTTAATGGACGAAAAACCTTATGACAGCATTACTGTTTCTGATATTGCAAAAAAGGCAGGCGTTGCCCGTCCGACATTTTATCGTAATTTCGATGATAAAGACGAGGTTGTTTTACAGTATCTGAATAATTCCTTTGGCACGGATAACGATGATAAACAAAATAATATCATTTTATTGTTTGATCACAAGTATTTGATTAAACATCAGAAAAATCTAAAAAAAATTCTTTCAACCGCAAGCATAGAAAATCGTATCTACCGTGAATTGCAGAATTATGCAGTATCACTGACAGACCGCTATAAAAAACTGCTTTCAGCCGAAGATTATTTAATATGCCGCTATAAAATCTGTTACCAGATTACAGGCAGCCTTAGGATCATTTTCGATTGGTTTGTCAACAATATGCCTATGCCGGTTGACAAGATTATTTCAATGCTTAACGCGATGAATATTCCAAAAACCGTTCAGTATCGAAATATTCCCGGCGTAGTTGTAAAGCTGAAAAATTAGTTTCAAAATTTAGTAATTTTAGTTATGGTTCATGTTATCCATTTGACTGTTTAATAATATCCCATCCTGACAAAATATGATTTTTACTCTAAAATACAATCAAGGAGACAGAAATGGTTTTTATCCTTAAACCCAATGTACCGAAAGAGAAGATTGACAGGTTTGTCTCAGAGTGGGAGCAAAAGGGGTTTTCTACAATCTATAGTGTCGGAACCGAGCATACGGCGGTCTGCTTGATCGGAAACACAATGACTGTCGATTTGGATCATGTGGTGGAAACCAATGATATTATCGATTACGGAAAAAGAATCACTGAGCAGTTCAAAGCCGCGAACAGGTCAGTGCATGAAGATGATACGATTGTAAAGGTCGGCGGCGTATCAGTCGGCGAAGGATTTTTTACGGTTATTTCGGGACCGTGTTCTGTCGAAAGCAGCGAGCAAATTCTGGAAATTGCGCGAAGCGTTAAATCCAGCGGAGCGAAAATCCTCCGCGGAGGAGCGTTCAAACCGAGAACATCTCCGTATGCCTTTCAGGGGAAACAGGCTGAAGGACTGGATATGCTTTGTCTTGCAAAAAAAGAAACGGGACTGCCGATTGTCTCAGAAATCATGAATCAGACCCAGGTTGATTTATTTGATAATATTGATATGGTACAGATCGGTGCGAGAAACATGCAGAATTACGATCTTTTAAAAGTTGTCGGGAAATTAAAAAAGCCCGTTCTTTTAAAAAGAGGTCTTGCAAATACAATCGAAGAACTATTGATGAGCGCCGAATACATCGTTTCATCCGGAAATGAAAATGTTATTCTCTGCGAGCGGGGGATACGCACCTTTGAGACAATGACGCGCAACACGCTGGATTTGTCGGCGGTCGCGGTCATTAAACAAAAATCACATCTGCCAGTCATTGTAGACCCAAGCCACGCTTCAGGTTCTAGAAGCCTTGTGCCGCCGCTTGCGAAAGCGGCTCTTGCTGTCGGCGCTGACGGCCTGATGATTGAAGCGCATAACAACCCCGCCAAAGCGTTATGCGACGGCGCGCAGTCGCTTGATTTGGAACAGTTCGCTTCGCTTATGGAAGAACTGAAAAAACGCGCTGTAATAGAAAACAAGGAAATATAAATGATTAAACCTCTGTTTGATGAAGCAAAAAACGCAGCCGCGGCTGGAAGATATAATATAATTCCGTTAAGTGAAGAAATTTACGGCGACATGGTTACGCCTATTGATGTTTTGAAAAAACTCATGAATGTAAGCAAACATTGTTTTATTCTTGAGAGCGCCGAAGATAACAAAACATGGGGAAGATACACATTTCTTGGCTTTGATCCTTTGCTTGAAATAACATGCATTAACGGCGAAATGGGTATTAAAATAATTGATGAAAAAAGCATCATCAATACTGATAATCCCAACATACAGATTCAAGGGATTTTAGATCAATATAAAAGCATCAAATATAAAAACCTTCCTCCTTTTACAGGCGGGCTTGTCGGATACTTTGCCTATGATTACGCGAAATACTGCGAACCAACCCTTAATTTGAACGCTGACGGTCAGAGGTCGTTCGATGAGGAACGTTTTAACGATGTTGACCTGATGTTGTTTGATAAAGTAATCGCCTTTGACAATTTCAGGCAAAAGATCATTTTAATTGTTAATATAAAAACTGATAATATTGATGCAGAATACGAAAGGGGAAAATCTCAGCTTGAATATTTAAAAAACCTGATAAAGACGGGCATCGGCGCGCAGATACCCGCGCCGAAAATAAATTCCGATTTTAGATCATTGTTCACAAAAGAAGAATATTGCCAAATGGTAACAAGGGCAAAGGAGCATATAAAAGAAGGCGATATTTTCCAGGTTGTGCTGTCAAACAGGTATGAAGCTGATTATGAAGGAAGTATTTTTGATACATACCGTGCGCTGAGAACCATTAATCCCTCGCCTTATATGTTTTATTTCTCAGGAAGTAATCTTGAAATAGCAGGCGCTTCCCCTGAAACTCTTGTGAAGCTGCATAACGGAAAATTGTTTACCTATCCATTGGCAGGAACGCGCAGAAGAGGCGAAACAGACGAAGAAGATATCGCGCTGGAAGAAGAACTGCTTAATGATGAAAAAGAACTTGCAGAGCACAACATGCTTGTCGATCTTGGCAGAAATGATCTTGGTAAAATAAGCGAGTTCGGTTCTGTAAATGTAGAAAAGTACTTATCAATTTTAAAATTTTCCCACGTTATGCACATCGGTTCCACGGTTACAGGCGATATCTGTGATAATAAAACAGGGCTTGACGCGATTAACGCTGTACTTCCCGCCGGCACTCTTTCAGGCGCGCCGAAAATTCGCGCAATGCAGATAATTAATGAACAGGAAAAAAACAAGCGCGGCATCTACGGAGGAGCGATCGGGTATCTTGATTTAACAGGAAACATGGATACCTGTATCGCCATCAGAATAGTTTACAAGCGAAACAACAAGGTGTTTGTAAGAAGCGGGGCAGGTATTGTAGCTGACAGCAATCCTGAATCTGAGTATCAGGAGTGCGTCAATAAATGCGCGGCTGTGATGAACGCGCTGAAATTATCATCGGGAGGAATTGAATGATACTCTTAATCGACAATTATGACAGCTTCTCCTACAATCTGTATCAGCTAATCGGCTCTTTTAATCCCGATATAAAAGTTGTGCGTAACGATAAGTTAAACACAGATGGAATTAAAAAACTTTCCCCTAAGCGCATTGTAATTTCTCCCGGTCCTGGAAGACCTTCCGCCGCCGGTATCTGCATCGACTTAATAAAACACCTTCATGCGTCAATACCGATTCTGGGAATTTGCCTCGGGCATCAGGCGATATTTGAAGCTTTCGGTGGAACTGTGTCTTACGCGGATAAATTAATGCACGGGAAATCTTCGCAGGTTACGGTAGTTGACAGGGAAGATGCTTTGTTCAAGGGAATGCCGCTTGTCTTTCATGCCGGGCGGTATCATTCTCTTGCAGGAGTAAAATCGACATTGCCTGATGTACTAAAAATTACCGCATGGACATATGACGGAGAAATAATGGCGGTAAGTCATAAAAAATATCCTGTTTATGGAGTGCAGTTTCATCCTGAGTCAATACTTACGCCTGACGGCAGGATAATTATTAAAAATTTCCTGAAAACCTGATACAAACAGTTTTTCACGGTTTGACTGCCTCTTGACAAATTTCCTCATTTTTTATAAAAGTAGTACACGGCTTTAGAACCGCGAACAAAGGCGTTCACTCTATAGTTAATAACTGTACGGTTTTTAACCGGCAGGTGTTATTTGCTATACAGTGGGCGCCTCTTTTTTTTTGGAGTTAAAAATGGAATTTTTAACAAATAATATTACTCCTTATTTTCAGCCTATTATATGCGCTGCGACCAATAAAATCTTCTCTTATGAAATACTGGGACGTTTTATAGACTGCGGCGGAACTGTAAGATCATTGGGATCATTTTTTTCAGATGAAAATACCACGCACGAAGAAGCGCTGAGAGTGGATCGTATTGTAAGAAGGAAAGCACTGGAAAAATACGCGCTGGAGAAAAGAACGGAATACCTTTTTATTAATATCAGACTGGCATGGCTTGACGATTATGTTGATAAACCTGAAGAAATGCCTACAATAAAGTGGGCAAGGGAACTTGGAATAGATCCGGGAAGAATTGTAATAGAAATTACAGAAGAAGAATTTAACGCAGATGACAGGCATATCAATATTATTTCTTATTATAAAAATGAAGGATGTCTTATTGCGCTTGATGATTACGGAAAGAATGCAAGCAATATTGAAAGGCTTGCTTTTCTCAAACCTGATATTATTAAAATTAATATTGATTATATACATAAAAGCGAGAACTCCTATCATTACCGCGAATATCTAAAATCACTGGCATCTTTTGCGGAGGCTGTCGGAATAGAAATTTTATACGAAGGAATTGAAACGCAAAAGCAGCTTGAAATCTGTATGTCTTCCAGGGGAAGACTTTATCAGGGGTTTTTAATCGCATATCCGCAGGCATCAATGAATAATGCCATTGTAAACAGCAATTTATTCATATCAGCCGCGTATGATACTCATAATAAACAATATAAAACTTTTGAATACACTGATCTGCTGAAAAATTATCTGGATTCAAAAATCAAATTTTTTCTTGCGGAAAATCCCTGCTTTTTTGAGAAAGAAAATATTGATAGCGGTCTTTATGAGCTTTGCTGTGAACTGCCTGAAGTAATGAGAATTTATCTGTGTAACAGACAGGGAGAACAAATTTCGCGCAACTTCGAGTGGAATTCCGGAGAAGTGAAATATCAGGGTTATCCCGGCAATAACTGGGCATGGAGAGGTTTTTTTCAGGAAGCAATGGAATTAATTATTTCCGGCAGAAAGAGCGGTTTGTCTTCAGGGTACCGGGATTTTTCAACAAAAGAACGAATTTTTACCTTTTTTTATGAGCTTACAGATAATCTTTACCTGTTCGCCGATATAAAAAGAATACCGATTGTTTTAATTTAGAGAGAGGTTTTTCCCCTTGACAAAAATCTTTGTTTTTTGCGAGAATGAAGGGCGGCTTTAAAGTCGCAAACAAAGGCGTTCACTATATAGTAAGAGAATAGCTAGACGCTATGTCGGGTTATACCTTGTTATTTGGTGAACGCTTTTTAAATTTGTACGTACTGTCAAAAAGGCGCATGCAAACCGTATCACGGAGGGAAGCATGAGAGAAGGTCAAAATAGAATCCCGTCAGGATGCGCAATCTCCGGGATTATTAACAAGTCAGGAAGGCGCGTAAGCGGCGAGGCTATAATAAATTCCATTAAAGTGATGCGCAACCGCTCCAATGGTCTGGGAGGCGGATTTGCGGCTTACGGGATATATCCTGAGTACAGGGATTTTTATGCTTTGCACATGTTTTACGATTCAACGTCAGCAAAAAGGGAATGCGAGGAATTTCTGGATGAACATTTTGATATAATAAATCTCTCGAAAATTCCTGTCAGAAAAATCAAGGAAATTACCGACGAACCTTTAATCTGGCGTTATTTTGTTACGCCGCTTCCCACTAAACTCGCCGACAGTCAGCTAGACGAACGCGAATTTACCGCAAAGTGCGTGTTCAGCATCAACACAGGAATAGAAGGCGCCTACGTTTTTTCAAGCGGCAAGAATATGGGATGCTTTAAGGCTGTCGGTTTTCCTGAAGATGTCGGGCGTTTCTATAAACTGGAAGAATACGAAGGTTGGTGTTTTACAGCACACGGCCGTTATCCGACAAATACTCCGGGCTGGTGGGGAGGCGCGCATCCGTTCGCACTGCTTGATTATTCAGTTGTGCATAACGGCGAGATTTCATCCTACGACGCGAACCGCCGCGCTATCGAAATGTACGGTTACAAATGCACACTTCAGACGGATACCGAGGTTATCACATATATTATCGATTATCTTCACAGAAAAATAGGATTGACGTTAAGCGAAATTGCTTCCGTTATCGCCGCTCCCTTCTGGCAGACAATCGGACGGATGGCGAAAGAAGAGAGGGAAACGCATGAATATTTGCGCGTAATGTTCGCCGATCAGCTTATCACGGGTCCCTTCTCAATACTTGTTGGTTTTGACAACGGTCCTGGCGAGCGCGGGCTTATGGCTCTTAATGACAGACTGAAACTTCGCAGCATGGTAGTCGGCGAAAAAGACGATACTGTTTATGTCGCAAGCGAAGAGTCTGCTATACGTATAAACGAACCGAATCTTGATAAAGTGTGGGCGCCGAAAGGCGGACAGCCTGTTATTGTTCAGCTGAGAGAGGAGATTTAATATCATGCCTGTTAATTATATTTATCCTGATTATGAAATAGCCAGAAATGACGACAGATGCATTATCTGCAGGGCTTGCCAGAGACAGTGTGCGAATGAAGCGCATGAGTATCTTGAGGCTGAGAACAGGATGACCAGCGACGATGCCCATTGTGTAAATTGTCATAGATGTGTTTCACTGTGTCCGACGCGCGCACTTAAAATCGTTAAGAGCAATAACACTTACAAGGAAAATATTAACTGGAGCGGTAAGACAATAAATGAAATTTACCGTCAGGCCAATACCGGCGGAGTTCTCCTTTCCAGCATGGGTAATCCGGAAGATTTTCCCATTTACTTTAACAGAATACTTCTTAATGCCTCGCAGGTTACAAATCCTTCGATTGATCCGCTGCGCGAACCTATGGAAACAAAAATCTCGTTAGGCGCAAAACCGCAGACAATCGAACGAGGCGCGGACGGAAAGCTTAAAAATAACCTTCCGCCTCAGCTTTCTCTTTCAATGCCGGTGATGTTCTCAGCCATGAGTTACGGTTCAATCAGTTACAATGCGCACGAAAGCCTTGCACGCGCCGCTGAAGAACTCGGCATACTTTACAACACAGGCGAAGGAGGGCTTCATGAAGATTTTTATCGCTACGGAAAAAACACAATCGTGCAGGTTGCTTCCGGTAGATTCGGAGTTCACCCCCGGTATTTAAACGCAGGAGTTGCTATCGAAATAAAAATGGGGCAGGGTGCAAAACCCGGTATAGGCGGACATTTGCCGGGAAAGAAAATTGTAGGCGATATTGCGCGCACCAGAATGATCCCCGAAGGAAGCGATGCGATCTCGCCTGCCCCCCACCATGATATTTATTCGATAGAAGATTTACGCCAGCTTGTTTTTTCGTTAAAAGAAGCGGTTGAATACAAGAAGCCCGTGATTGTAAAAATCGCCGCGGTGCACAATGTCGCCGCAATCGCAAGCGGTATCGCAAGAAGCGGCGCTGACATAATTTCCATAGATGGTTTTCGCGGCGGGACGGGAGCCGCTCCTACGCGAATAAGAGACAATGTCGGTATTCCGATTGAACTTGCTCTTGCAAGCGTGGACAAGCGTCTTCGCGACGAAGGAATCCGCGACAATGTTTCGCTTGTCGCAGGAGGCAGCATTCATTCAAGCGCGGATGTTGTAAAAGCTGTCGCGCTGGGCGCGGACTGCGTTTACATCGCGTCAAGCGCACTCCTTGCGCTAGGCTGCCACTTGTGCAGAAGCTGCCACGGAGGCAAATGCAACTGGGGAATCGCGACGCAGGTTCCGGAACTTACAAAGCGCTTAAACCCTGACATCGGTTACAAGCGGCTTGTCAATCTTTTGACAGCCTGGCAGCATGAAATAAAAGAGATGATGGGCGGCATGGGTATCAACTCAATTGAAAGTTTGAAAGGCAACAGGGCGATGCTTCGCGGCGTCAGTCTTAATGAAAAAGAACTTGAGATTCTGGGAATAAAACACGCGGGCGAGTAACATGATGATTTTTATTCATTTCTCTCCGTTACCGGCGTGAACCATTCCATTTGACAGTAGCTGCCGTCGTAGGAATCAGTGTCGATTTTTTCAAAGCGTACCTTGTCATCCATCAATATATATTTTTCATGTTTACTGCTTGCATACTTCCAAATTCTGTTATACATTCCGCTTGCTATCCGGCTGTTAATATCATAATAATGATGCTGTCCAATATAACGAAATCTGGCGCACAAGCAGCCGTCAAAAGTGAAACAGCGATAACCTTGAGGGATATTTTCCAAATCGCTGACAATAACCGAGGTTATATATTCTGAATTCATGGCATCATAATTATTGTTACAGGTAAGTCCGATATATACATTTGGATTTTTTACATTATTGATATGTTTCCTGTCATTTTCCCAGAAATGTATTGCGGCCTTTGGCGCTAATGTCACAGATTCATCGTATGGTATAATGTGGCTTTTACCTGCGATATGGAATTTCGGAACCATTACAATATCCGGTCCAAACAGAACGCTTTCTTCAAGTTTATTTTCATCAAATAAATACAGGGGAGGTTTAACTTTTACAATTTGCCCTGTTTTTCTAAGTTCACCGGGAGCGGAACCGAACTCATCCTTGAAAGCTCTTATATATGTTTGCTCATAACTGTACCCATAACTCAAAGCGATATCTATAATATTTAAATCAGTATTAAATAATTCATAAAGGCTTGCTGATAATTTACGCGCCCGTATGTATCCTGCTATATTTTGTTTAAAGGCGAATTTAAATAACCTGCGTAAATGCCCGTCAGATAACGAATATTTATTTGCCAAAATATTTGAGTTTAAGTTTTCTCTGATGTTTCTTTCAATATCAATTAATACATTTTCCAGTAAGTTATACGGCTTTAACATGCTGCCTCCAAATGATGTTCATTAGCGATACTGAACTTGTTTGAAAACTCGGTAAGTTGTCTCACAAGTCTCTGCATTTTTCGGGCTAAAGCCCTGCAAAATACTGTTTTTAAAAGGAAGTTGTTCGATAAATTGAAATTATCGAACAACTCTATTAATAAAGTTATTATTTTACTTTACAAACGTCAAGTACTTTTAAAATTACGAGGTTATTTTTTTCTTCAATAAAATCTTCTCCTGCGGCAGATTTCCCTGCGCTATCTTTCGTTCCATTAAGATATTTAAATGACTGAAGAATTCACGTACATCCTTAAAATCTTCGTTTTTCATTCGAAGCGTAACGCGCCCGTGGCATGCTAACCGTTTTTGTCCGTTATGCTTATACGGAATTATGCATTTACAGCCGGAACCGCAGCCGGCGCAGTCGCTTATCGAGGAAAAAATACGCTGGGAAAGTTCTTTATCTGATTTTGCTATTTCGGCTAATAATTCTTCCATACGATCAGCTTTTTGATGCCATGTTTCCGGTTTCCCGTCTGTTAAAATATACCAGCCGAAGTTTTGCGAAGATTCCAAACCGGATATATTTATTGCGTATGAAATTCCAAAACCAGATGCGACATAACTTACCTTGCCGCCGTTTTTATCAATTACCCGTTTAAATTTCAATGGACGCTTTGATTTTAAGAATTCGTCCATTTTTATTACTTCTTTGCGGAAATTCTGAGGCAGTTTTTCATAATGTCATCAAATGTTGGTTTTTTGTTTTCATTGATTTGCTGTAATGCCGCTTCTTTAAAACTGCCGCGTTTGACAGACGCGTTTTCATCAAACTCCATGATGGTAATTGATTTTATGTTGAGTACCGCGTGTTTGAACACGGCAAGCTTGATTTCAAATCCGTCTGCGTTCAAGGCTTCCAGTTCATTTTTGTTTTTCTTGTTCATATACGGCATCTTGCCGGTATAAAAACGCTCTTCGCTGTTTACAAGAATTTGCATCTCATCTAAATTACAACTGACAGAAATATCGGCGTATTCGCCGTACGGCAGGCTATTGTTAAAGGAATTTTTATCAAGAGCCGGTTTATTGGACGGAAAAGCGATATCATCAATTTTCCGGTTATCCTGCCACGGCGTAGAAAAAGAAATGTGTCCGCCGCCAAGAAGAATAATAAGAGCCGGTGAATCAATTTTTACTTTCATGTCAACGCGAAACGGCAGGCGGTACTCTCCGGGCAGAGAAATAAAATGTTTGATTCTATCATTGCGGAAGTAATTAAAAAACTGGCTCATAATTGAATGTGTAGTCCAAAAATCAAGACTTTTATCCTTTAACAATTTTATTTCCGCTTTGCCGTGAGCTGTAATCTGCGTTAAATCAATTTTATGGTTTTTCATGAAAAAGCCTCCAACGAAATTCTGCCTGCCTTATAAATATAATATAATAAAGATGACAACCTTTGTCATATTATAAATATTTTTGATAAATTTTACGCGATTTTTCCTTGATTGTATTTTGCACATGTTTGGGAGAAAGGACTTCAATAAATTCCCCGTAAGACAGGATGATATTATAAATCCAGTCATTTTCCGGTATATTTAATGTTACTGTATAACTTTCGTCTTTTTGCTTTTTTGGGATATATACGCCGAAATCATCAAACATACGATAAAACATTTGAGGAGCGATTTTTAATTTAATTTTTAATATTTTCTTTTCTGTCTCTTCATTTTTTTCTTTTGATATTATTTCTTCCGGATTTCGTTCAGGGAAATATTTATCTGTCACTTTCTGATTTTTTATCCTTGTAAGTCTGAATGTACGCATACCGTTCCTTGTCAGGCAAAATCCCCTTACATACCAGGTTTTGGATTTAAACCAAAGCTGAACCGGTTCAATCTGTCGATAAGTCATCCCGCCGGAACTGCCGAAATATTCAAATTCGACAATTCGTTTTTCCAGAATAGCGGTTTTAAAATCCTGAAAAATATTGTTGTCATCAAAACCCCAGCCTGAGAAATCAACTTCCAGCCATTTTACAGTATTTTTGTTAAATATCATGGAAAGCTTATTTAAAATCTGATCTGAAGCCGATGTTTTTATGCTGATTAATCCCTGCAGAGCTGTTAATATCTCATTTTGTTCCTGCTCGCTGAGAATTGATTTATTTAATACAAATTCAGGCTGCAAACCTATGCCGCCGCCTTTGCCTTTTTCGGTATAAACAGGAATTCCTGCAAGACTTAGAGTGTCAATATCACGGTAAATTGTGCGCTGTGAAACTCCGAAATGCTCCGCCAGTTCCTTCGCTGTAGCGCCTTTTTTATTCATAAGGAGATACATTATTTCAAATTGACGGTACATGATTTTCCCTAAATATTAATTATAAATATTGACTAACGTCAAGGTAATGTAAAAATACCGGTTTGAGACATCAGTATTTCTTTACTGATAAATGAGTAAATATATTCCAAATAAAAAAACCGCCAAAAGAAAAAATAAAAAATGTTTCATCTGCCTGACTCCTGAAAATTTTTTTTATAAAGTAAAATATTTTTTACAGGAAATAAAATATTTTTAATGAACAATTTTATACATTTTAACAACATTATTTATAAAGTAGTTCTCTGCCTGTATATATTGCGGAAATTTTTAATGAAAATATTTTTAAATATGACAACCTGTGTCATAAATTCAATGTGTATGTTTGATTATTACAGATGCACAACAACCAGCATGGTGAAGACTTGGAAACGCTTGGCGGAGACTTTAACGCTGGAGGCGCTGAGGGATAAAGTTAAACGGGCAAATATCGCTGTTAAATTCGGGAATGAACAAATGTTATTGATGATATTATAAATGTTTTAAATGCCAGTATAACTTTTATTCCAGTTTATACAGATTTTATATTCTTGAACGCCACTTGACCAACCTCTTGATTCCCTGTAAAACTTAAACATCTGCGGCTCAAAGGAGAAAATCATGTCTGAAAAAATAATTTACGAAGGTAAATCAAAAATCGTCTGTGAAGGACCGGACAGCGGCAGCTACATCCTCCGTTACAAGGATACGGCAACCGCTTTTGACGGCAAAAAAAAGGAAGAGATTTCCGGTAAGGGTGTGTTAAACTCCGCGATTTCAAATCTCATTTTTGAGTACCTGATGAAAAACGGCATAGAAACTCATTTGATCAAAGTAATTGATGATACTTCGGCGGTTGTAAAAAAAGCCGAGATTGTCATGGTTGAGGTAATTGTGCGAAATGTCGCCGCGGGAAGTTTTTCCAAAAAATACGGAGTTCCTGAAGGAACGGCTCTTAAAAATATTACCACGGAATTCAGCCTGAAGAGCGATGAGCTCGGCGATCCGATGATTAACGACAGCCAGATTACCGCTATCGGCATTGCCACAGCTGATGAACTTTCGTTAATGAGAGCGCAGGCGTTAAAAATAAATGAGCTTTTATGCGCGCTGTTTTCGAAGATGGGAATCAAGCTTGTTGATTTTAAACTTGAGTTTGGCCGAACAAGCGGCAGGATAATTTTATGCGACGAAATATCACCTGACTCCTGCAGGTTCTGGGATTCCGCTACAAATAAAAAACTTGATAAGGATGTTTTCCGCCGCGATCTCGGCGATGTGCTTGAAGGTTACAGGGAAGTTTTAAAGAGGCTGGAAAATAATGCTTAAAGGCGATGATTCCCGTATCGTTGCCAATCGTTACGAAAATCCCCTATGTAGAAGATACGCAAGCGCAGAGATGCAGGGTATATTCTCCGATGATTTTAAATTCTCAACATGGCGTAAACTGTGGATCGCTCTTGCCGAAAGCCAGAAAGAATTGGGGTTAGGCATTACTGACAATCAAATTAATGAAATGAAAGCGCGGCAGACTGATATCAATTATGAAACTGCCGCCAAATACGAATCGGAAATAAGGCACGATGTCATGGCGCATATCAGAGCTTACGGCGATCAATGCCCTGCGGCAATGCCCATCATTCATCTTGGCGCGACTTCATGTTATGTTGGCGACAATACCGATATTATCGTGCAGCATTCCGCTTTACTGCGCGTTAAACGCCTTCTTGTAACCGCTCTTGATAAACTTTTTCATTTCGCGGATGAATACAAATCACTGCCGACTCTTGCGTACACTCATTTTCAGACAGCGCAGCCGACGACAGTGGGAAAACGCGCGTCGCTGTGGATGCAGGATATGCTTTTTGATCTCCAGCAGCTTGACTTCACTCTTGGCAATTTAAAACTGCTCGGCTGTAAAGGTACGACCGGTACCTGCGCGAGTTTTCTTTCATTGTTCGGCGGCGATCATGAAAAAGTAAAATCGCTTGAAAAAAAGATTGCCGAAAAAATGGGGTTTGACAAAGTGTACGCTGTAAGCGGGCAGACATATTCGCGCAAAATTGATTATTATACGCTGTCTGTGCTTTCAGGCATTGCGCAGAGCGCCTATAAATTTTCAAATGACATCCGTCTACTCTCCCATCTTAAAGAAGTTGACGAGCCGTTTGAGTCCGGGCAGGTCGGCTCAAGCGCTATGGCGTACAAACGCAACCCGATGAGAAGCGAACGTATCGCATCCCTCGCCCGTTATGTGACGGTTGACGCTCTTAATCCAGCGCTGACAGCAAGCGCGCAGTGGATGGAACGCACTCTTGACGACTCTGCGAACAGACGCATTGCGATTCCGCAGGCGTTTCTCGCAGTTGACGCGATTCTTATGCTGATGATAAACATCGCAGGCGGCATTACCGTTTATCCTAAAATAATTGAAAAACATTTAAAAGAAGAACTTCCCTTTATGGCAACAGAAAATATTTTAATGCACTGCGTTAAAAAAGGTCTGGCCGCCGGAGGCGGCAACAGACAGACGCTGCACGAAAGAATTCGGCTGCACTCGGTTGAAGCGGCAAAAAGAATCAAACAGAACGGCGGTGAAAATGATTTAATTGATCGCATTGCGCAGGATGAGGCATTCAGCATAACGCGCGGAGAATTGGACAAGCTGCTGTTAGCCGAACAATTTACAGGAAGAGCAAAAGAACAAACCGAAGAGTTCTTAACAGATGTCAGGAGAATTATCGACATGAATAAAGAATTTCTGGGCGCGGATGCTGAAATATCGGTGTAGGAGGAAATATGCTTACAGCAATTGTCGGTATTAACTGGGGTGATGAAGGCAAAGGCCGTATGGTCGATTTGCTGTCGGAAGGTTATGACATTATCTGCCGTTATCAGGGCGGAAATAACGCGGGGCATACAGTTGTAAACGATAAAGGAAAATTTATTCTCAACCTTCTGCCTTCCGGTATTCTGCGCGACGGTGTAATAAATATTATGGGTAACGGCATGGTGATTGATCTTGAGCATCTGTGCGGCGAAATTGATAAATTAAAAGAGAAGGGTATTGATGTAACTCCGGATACTTTTAAGATCAGCGATAAGGCTTTTGTTTGCCTTCCCTATCATAAACAGCAGGATATTCTTGAAGAAGAGCGGCTTGCCGATAAAAAATACGGTTCAACCAAACGCGGCATTGCGCCTGTGTACGGAGACAAGTACATGAAAAAAGGTCTGCGGATGCTTGATCTGGTTGATGCTGATTCGCTTGAAGAAAAACTTACGGGTATTATTGCCTGGAAAAATTTAACCCTGAAAGGGTACGGAGCGGGAGAAATAAAACGCGAAGAAATCCTGATTTGGCTGAACAAGTACGGCAGGAAACTTGTGCCTTTTATAACAGATACGACAGAGTATCTGAATAAATCCGTAAAAGCAGGAAAAAAAATTTTATTCGAAGCGCAGCTTGGAGCGTTACGCGATATAGATTACGGAATTTATCCCTACACTACCTCGTCTCAGACGCTTGCAGCCTACGCTCCGACAGGAGCGGGTATTCCCGGCGAAAAACTTGATAACGTGATTGGAGTAATGAAGGCGTATTCAAGCTGCGTGGGCGAAGGACCGTTTACCGTTGAAATGTCCGGAGATGAAGCGTCTGCTCTCCGTGAAGCAGGCGCGGAGTACGGGGCCGCTACAGGGCGTCCGCGCAGGGTAGGCGCGTTTGACATTCCCGCAAGCAGGTACGGCGTAATGGTGCAGGGCGCGAAAGAGATCGCGCTTACAAAACTGGATGTTCTTTCCTTTATGGAAAGAATTCCCGTTTGCGCCGCCTATGAAATTGACGGAGTAAAGACTGAACAATTTCCTTCGGGCGATAAACTGGATAAAGCCAAACCTGTTTATGAATACCTCGATGGATTTAAAACTGATATTTCAAAGTGCCGCTCCGTGAAGGATTTGCCTGATGCGGCCTTAAATTATATTCGCTATATCGAGAAAGCTGTCGGCTGTCCGGTACGTTATGTGTCAGTCGGAGCGGAGCGCGATGAATATTTAATGATGTAGGGAGCAGGAGCTGCAAAAATGAAAAGAGTATATGTAAACGAAAAGTGGTGCCTTGGCTGTCATTTATGCGAGTATTACTGCGCATTCGCAGGTACCAATGAAAAAGACATGGCGCGCGCCTTAAAAAACATCAAGATACGTCCAAAAATAAAAATTGAAGAAAAAGACGGAGTGAGTTTTGCGGTTTCCTGCCGTCATTGCAATGAACCGCTTTGCGTAAAGGGCTGCATAACCGGCTCGCTTACAATCACCGCCGGCGTCATAACAATTAATCAATCCCGGTGTGTTAGCTGCTACACATGCATTTTAAGCTGTCCTTTCGGAGCGGTGTCTCCTTCCGAAGACGGCGCTGTTGAAAAGTGCGAGCTTTGCGTTAAAACCGCCGCAGGTACTCCAACCTGCGTTAAAGGCTGTCCCAACAATGCGATTGTTTTTGAAGAAAGGGGATAACTAATGAAACTTCGTTTCATTTTCGATTTTAATCCGCGGCTATTCAGCCGCTTTACAATGAGGTTCAGATGAAGTATGCAATAATCGGCAATTCGGCGGCAGGCATCGGGGCTGTTGAAGGAATCAGGCAGATTGATAAAAAGGGAGAAATTACAATCATTACAAACGAAGCGCATCATACATATTCGCGTCCGCTTATTTCCTATCTTCTGCTTGGAAAAGTCACGGAAGAGAGCATGAAATACCGTGCGAATAACTTTTACATTGAAAATAATGTCACTTTATTGTCAAATGTTACGGTGAAATCAATTGACGAGGAAAAAAAACAACTTTTATTATCCGGCGGAAAAAATATTTCTTATGATAAACTTCTCGTTGCCGCAGGTTCTTCTCCGTTTGTGCCGCCATTTGAGGGACTTGATACAGTAAAGGAAAAAACTACCTTCATGAGCCTTGATGATGCGCGTAAACTGGACGGGATGCTTGCCAGGAAAAAAGACGTGGAAGTCTTAATAATCGGAGCAGGTTTAATTGGTTTGAAGTGCGCGGAAGGAATTGAAAAAAGAGTTTCAAAAATTATTGTTGCCGATCTTGCGCCAAGGATTCTTTCAAGTATTCTGGATGAAGAAGCCGCCGGGCTTGTGCAGAAACATATAGAAAGCAGAAACATTGAGTTTAAACTTGCAGCCAGTGTGAAAAAATTCGAAGGAAATAAAGCGATTTTTGAAAGCGGGGAAACTATCAGCTTTGACATACTTGTTTTAGCTGTAGGCGTGCGTCCGAACACTTCGCTTTTAAAGGATATTGCCGATGTTGAACGCGGCATTATTGTAAACAGTAAGTCCGAAACTTCCTCGCCTGATATTTACGCCGCAGGTGATTGCACGCAAACTCTTGATATATCAAGCGGACAGAATAAAATTATGGCGCTTCTTCCAAACGCCTATATGCAGGGGGAATGCGCCGGTATAAACATGGCTGTAAATGCAATCGGCGTGGCGGCTGAAAAAAGTTTTGATAAGGCAATTCCAATGAATGCGATTGGCTTTTTCGGTCTTCACATGATCACTGCCGGAAATTATACCGGCGAAGTATATAAAAAGGACGAAGGAAATACTTATAAAAAACTTTTCTACAGCGGCAATAAATTAAACGGCTATATCATGATCGGCAATGTTGTGAAAGCGGGGATTTACACAAACCTGATCCGTGAGCGCACACCGCTTGATAAAATAGATTTTGATCTTGTCTGTGAAAAGCCCGGGCTTATGGCATTTACAAAAGAAGACAGAATGGCAAAATTGGGCGGAGCATAAAGTAGGTCATAAATGAAAGCAGCATTTATTTTCAGTTAAGATGCCGGACGGTGTTTCATAATATATTCTTCGGCGCTGTACCAACCCTGTTTTTTACGATCAATCTCTTCCTGAGTGAAGTAACGGACTATTGAAACGTCATTACAGGATGTTCTTATAATTTTATCTTCATCAACCTGAACAATGGGATAGTGATTGTTTACAGGATTAATATCATACACCCGTCCCTGTTTGCCGTTTGACAATAAGACAGGCGTCCCTATCGGGAAAATTGAAAGAGCGGCGACAAGAGCTCTGACAATTTTAATGTCATATTGGTTTCCTTCGTTTTTTAACAATTCCACTATACCGCTGTGTTGATCCTTCATTTTTTTATAGGAGCGTTTTGCGCATAAAGCTTCATAAGAGCAGGAGACGGCGATAATTTTTCCGTATAAGCTGATGTTGTCTCCTTTAAGCTTCCGGGGATAGCCAGATCCGTTTTCCCGCTCGTGATGTTCAAGCACAGCCGAACTGACTACAGGAGAGCAGTTAAAAGACTTGAGCACATTAAAACCGTGCATGGGATGGCTGTTAATTAATTCTTTTTCCTTCGCCTTTAACTCTGATTCGCTTAAATATGTTTCGGAGGGAAGCATGAGCATGCCTATATCATGAAGAAATGCCGCAATACCCAGCTCCAGTAGCTGGTGCGGAGGCATTTTAAGACTTTTGCCGATAATCATCGCAGTAACTGTAGAGCGTACCGCATGGGAGGCAAGGTAATTTCCATTGTTTACCGATTCTATGCAGCTTCCGGCATACAGCAGGAAACGGCAGTTATACTGTATTTCATGCCGCAGCTTTATAATTTCTTTTGCAATTGTATCGATATCCAATGCGCCTATGCCCGTAAAAACGCATTGAGTGAATTTCAGAAATGAGGTGTAAAAATTTTCCGCTTCCCTGCTTTTATTGTCAGTTGTTTTTTCTTTTTTGTTTTTTTCTGACTTACTGTTCATAGTTCATTACCCTGTGCTTTTTTTATAGATTATAGGTTAGGATTAAATGAATAAAGCAGATTTTGACGAAACAGAGCAAAATGCGCCTGAAACAGCTTAAAATGCAGGGATTATATTCGCAGACCTTTTTTCCATATGGAGAAGATATCCGTTATGTAATGCAAATAACAATTCCCTATATCAAAACGCATGAAAAAATGAAATAAAAATATAAAGTTGATTTTACTCGTGATATTATCGCCACCGAATGCGATCATTGTCAAAAAATAAATGAACAATATCGAACTGAATATTTCCATCTGAAAGAGACTCTTGACGAAACCTCCTGCTTTCTGTATAAATAAAACACCATGAGCATAATGGCGAAAAATTTTCTCTTTAAAGAACTGAATGAACGAATCAAAGCTGCGGGCGAATATGTCTGTCTTGAAGATGTTTACGGACAGAGTTTTATCGGCAGCGCTTTAAGCGGGAAAACGCTCACAATAAACGGAACGCCCGGCAACGCGCTCGGCTGTTACCTTGACGGCGCTGTGATCGAAGTGCAGGGTAACGCGCAGGACGCTGCAGGCGATACCATGAATGACGGAAAGATCATTATTCACGGCAACGCCGGAGATGCGCTTGGTTACGCAATGCGCGGAGGAAGTATTTTTGTCCGCGGCAATGCAGGATACAGAGCAGGTATTCACATGAAGGAATATAAAGAAAAGAAACCTGTTATTGTAATCGGCGGAAAGACAGGGAGTTTTCTCGGTGAATATCTTGCAGGAGGACTTATCGTTGTACTCGGTATCGGCGCTGAAGGCGAACAACCTGTCGGTAATTTTACAGGGACAGGCATGCACGGCGGGAAAATCTTTATCAGAACGGAAAAAGAAATCACCGCCCTCCCTGAACAGGTTGCTGTTGATGTTGCAGCTAACGATGATCTAAGGGAAATTGAAGGCGTTGTAAACGAATTTGCTTCCCTGTTCGGCATGGACGCCGCTTCTCTTCTGAAGGATCAATTTTTAATTTTAAAACCAAACGCGAAAAATCCGTACAAGCAGTTATATACTGCAAATTAAATGAAACAGGTTTCATTTTCAATTACAATGTGCGGGCATTCGGTCGCATTAAGTTAAGGTTGATTTTATGTGCGGCATTATCGGTTATGTGGGAGATAAAGACGCTGTTCCTGTTATAATTGACGGTCTTAAAAAACTTGAGTACCGCGGCTACGATTCCGCCGGTATTGCTGTTTACGGAAAAAATGGCTTTGATATTGTAAAGCAAAAAGGGCGGCTTGTTGTTCTGGAAGAGCGTCTGTCTTCCCTCATGCGGGAGAATAAACCGCTTTCAGGGCATCTTGGCATCGGACACACGCGCTGGGCTACGCACGGAGAACCTTCAGATATAAATTCGCATCCCCATACGGGAAGCAAAAACAGAATTGCCGTTGTGCATAACGGTATCATTGAAAATTACAAACAGATAAAAGAACGCCTTGAAAACCGTGGCGTGACCTTTGTTTCACAAACCGACAGCGAAGTAATTGCGCAGCTTGCAGAGCATTATTACAGCGGAGATATAATCGATACGGTTATCAAAGTGTCAAACGCCCTTGAAGGCTCTTATGCGCTGGGTGTTATGTGCATTGACGAGCCTGACCTTCTTGTCGCGATAAAAAAAGACAATCCCCTGATCATAGGAAAAAGCAATCACGGAAATTTTATCGCTTCTGATGTGCCTGCGGTGCTGAAACATACGAATCAGGTTTATTATCTTAACGACAGGGAAGTTGCTGTTCTTCATGAAAAAGATATTCAGTTTTTCAATACGGACAGGGAGCCGCTTCAAAAAAAAGCCGAGACAATAACATGGAGCATGGACAGCGCGGAGAAGGATGGTTATCCGCACTTTATGCTGAAGGAAATTATGGAGCAGCCGAAAGTGCTGCGCGATACAATTCAGTCAGCCGTTACAGACGGTGAAAACAGGAAAGTATTGGATAATATTGATATTATCCGTTTTGATAAAATTATGATAACCGCATGCGGCTCGGCATACAATGCCGGGGTTGTCGCAAAGTATGTGTTTGAAAAACTCTGCAGAATCTCCGTTGAAGTTGAACTGGCAAGCGAGTTTCGCTACAAAGACGCTGTTATAAACGAAAAGACGCTTGTTATTCTTGTAAGCCAGTCCGGCGAGACTGCGGACACAATCGCCGCAATGAGGGAGGCAAAATCAAAGAGCGCACCGACATTGGCAATCGTTAATGTAGTAGGCAGCGCAATTGCAAAGGAAGCGGATTATTGTATTTTTACAGCGGCAGGTCCGGAGATCGCGGTTGCGACAACAAAGGCATTTTCAGCGCAGCTTATTTTACTGTACATACTCGCGATTCGCTTTGCGCGCCGGCTTGGAAAAATTCAACCTGAAGAAGAGCAAAAACAAATTGAGGAAATTAAAAGTCTTCCCGACAAGGTGTCAGAGATTCTTGACAGGATCGGTTCGATTCAAATGTATGCTTCAACATGCATCGGTTACAAGAGCATTTTTTTCATCGGAAGAAATATTGATTACGCAATCGCGCTTGAAGGTTCGCTCAAACTAAAGGAAATTTCCTATATTCACTCGGAAGCTTATGCCGGCGGTGAATTAAAACACGGAACAATTTCGCTTGTGGAAGAGAATACGCTTGTCGTAGCCCTTTCAAATTACTATTATTTATATAATAAAATAATGAGTAATGCCGAGCAGGTTATAAGCCGCGGCGCGAAGGTTTTACTAATCGGAAATTGCCCAAAGGTTGATCAGGAAAGCGGGAAATTTTATCACATTGTTCTGCCGCAGGTTTCTGAAATTTTTTCGCCTTCATTGTCGGTTATTGCTTTACAGCTATTCAGTTATTATGTCGCCGCAAATAAAGGTTTGGATATAGATAAACCGCGCAATCTTGCAAAAAGCGTTACGGTTGAATGAATTATGGCTTTTCCAAAATTAACCGGGTTTTGGGAAAAGCTCAATTATCAGGAGTATTTATGAATGAAGTATTGGAATTTATAAGGGAAAACGACGTAAAATTTGTCCGTCTTAATTTCTGCGATATATTCGGTTTCCAGAAAAATATTTCCATCATGGCGGATGAACTTGCGTCTGCTCTTGAAAACGGCATCTCTTTTGACGCGCATGTAATACGCGGTTTCCGCGATATTACGCAGTCGGATTTATTTTTATTTCCGGATCCTTCGACAATTGCGGTTCTTCCATGGCGTCCCGGAAACGGAAGGGTTGTGCGTTTTTTTTGCAATATTAAAACGCCGGATGGTTCAGCTTTTGATCGCGATACAAGGAACATATTAAAAAAAGCAACAGAAAAAATGCTTGGTATGGGCTATGACTGCAAGATAGGAGGCGAATATGAATTCTATCTTTTTAAAAACAGCGATAACGGCGAGCTGTCAAATTCCACTTTGGATAACGGCACTTATATGGATATTTCTCCTCTGGACAGGGGCGAAGATATCCGCCGTGAGATTTGCCTTACGCTCGAAGAAATGGGAATAAAACCCGAAAGATCCCATCATGAACAGGGACCGGGGCAGAATGAAATAGATTTTAAATTTGACGATCCTGTCGCCAGCGCTGACGATCAGCAGACTTTTAAAACAGTCGTGAAGGCGATCGCTTCACGTAACGGATTGTCGGCTTCATTTATGCCGAAACCGCTTCCTGACGCGCCGGGAAACGGAATGCACATCAATCTTTCGCTTTACAGGAATGGAAAAAATATATTTAAAAATGCAGGCGAGGGTCATTCAAAAGACGCGGAAAGTTTCATCGCGGGAATTCTTGAAAAGACGCCTGAGATAACTTTGTTTTTGAATCCACTTGCGAATTCATATGAAAGATTCGGTAAATTTGAAGCGCCGAAGTATGTATCATGGTCGCATCAAAACCGCTCGCAGCTTGTGAGAATTCCCGCTGCTTCAGGAAGAAATGTCAGAATGGAACTGCGATCGCCTGATCCTTCACTTAATCCGTATCTTGCTTTTGCGCTGATTATTTCCGCAGGGCTTGACGGCATTGAGAAAAACAAGGTTCTTCCTCCCGCGGTTGATGAAGATCTTTATTTGGCAAATAAAAGCATAACAAAAGATTTAACAGAACTTCCTGATACTCTGGAAAAAGCAATCGCTCTTGCCGAAAGAAGCGCATTTGTTAAAGACATAATAGGCGGGCAGCTTATGTCAAAGTATTTGGATATAAAAAAAATTGAGTTAAATGAATTTATGACAACTAAAGATAAAACGCAAATTTACGCGGCGCAAAGAAAGTTATATTGACTGAGGTTTTTCAAAACTAACCGGGTTTTGAAAAACGCTTAGCTGGATTGTTCCTGATACTGCGAACCTTCTGTTCGGGTTAGTTTCAGGACAGTCTGGACTTGTTGTAATAAAGAGGCGATTAATAATGGGAAGCACCCTTACGGTTAAAGCATTGAACGGCTGCAATGTACTTTTAATCTCATGCACAGAAAAGAGCATTGCGCTTTTTTCTGATGTATTAAAAGACGCTTCAATTAAAAGAATTACCGTCATTGCTTCCGCCGGGGAAGCGCGCAGAACGCTTCTTGAAAATGACTTTGATATCGTAATAATAGACGCGCCTCTTGCAGATGAATCAGGGGAAGTTCTGGCGCGGTATGTCGCAGTCAAGGGATCGTCGCAGGTGATCCTTGCTGTTAACAGCGAGCATTTTAACGCAGTTTCGGCTGTTTGTCAGGAAGAAGGGATTTTAACGGTTTCAAAACCTGTAGACAAGAACTTTTTCTGGTCGGTGCTTTCCCTTGCAAAAGCCGTAAGCAGTAAATTGAAACGAATACAGGAAGAAAACGCAAAGCTGAAACAGAAAATCGAAGACATCCGGATAATTGACAGGGCAAAATGCGTGCTCATTTCCTATCTGAACCTGACAGAAAAGGAAGCTCATCGTTTTATTGAAAAACAGGCGATGGATCTACGTTCAGCCAAAAGAGTAATCGCAGAAGAAATACTCAAAACATATGCAAATTAACCTCTATTATTTTATTAATACGTCAACTTTATTGCCCGGAATCATCGCAGTATCAACAGGAAGAAGGAGTTTTATCTTTACGCTGATTTTATTTTTCATTGCCGATGTCTGCATGTCTTTTGGCGTATACTGGTTTTTGGCGTCGATATAGCAGATTGTTCCCTGTGTTTCTTTTTTACCGTTTTTAATTTTAAGAAGCTGACCGTAGGAAATTTGATCGCTGTACGCGGTTGGCACATAACAGACTACAAATTTTTCATTTTCCGCTGAAATATCGGCTATGTTATATCCGGAATTAACCATTGAGCCCAGATTGTAATTAATGCTGATTACAATACCGTCGCAATTCGCCCTGATTTCATATTTTTGGAGCGTTTCCTGCATCTGCCTGATTCTGCTCTCTGTCTCCCTGATATCAACATCTGCAAGGGCTATATTTTTTGCGTCTGTTCCGTCCTGCAGAAGGGAAAGATGAGACCTTGCAATCTGAAGCTGGCTTTCCGCGTTTTCAAGCGCCTGGGCGGCGATTGTCTCCCTGAGCATGGCTTTGTCAAGATCGTTACGCGCAATACCGCCGATTTCCCACATGTGCAGAAGGGGCGCGGTATCATTTTTTGCCTGTATGTAACTGGCTTCCGCGCTGCGGTAATTGGCCTGCGCGGCGCTGACCGAGTTGCGCGCCCTGATTAATTCATCCTGACTCATCAAAAGTATTTTTTCAAGTCCGATTTCAAGCTGTTCAAGGACGTATTTCTGATCCGTTGAATCTATACGCGCGATAAGATCGCCTTTTTTTACGGGGCTTCCAAGCTGCGCGTTCATTTCTATAATTTTTCCGGGAACTTCGGATACTTGGGAATAAATAGTGCCTTCAACTTCTCCGCGTAAAGTTAAATTCTTTCCCCGGCTCATGTTAAAAATTATCAAACTGCCTGTTAATATCAATATGATAAATACGGGAATGATTTTTTTTACAGGAATGTTTTTTTTATTCATAAATCCCGCTCCTTTTCGCTTCCCAATCCCCTGCTCATAAAACGCGCAAGAGCCGCCGCGTCCTCTTTTATCCGGCTTTTCGGAAATAATTCCGGAAGCATGATATTACGCAAAAATAAAAAACCCGTAATGCAGGTGATAATGATTTTTACGGTGTCTGTTTCGCCAAGACCGCTCTGCGTTTCCATTGCACCCAGTTTTTCCGCCAGCATGTTAAAGGGCAGTTTATTAAATTGTTCAAGCAGCATGACGCGGACTTCCGGCTGAAATGGAATTTCCTGAATAATTATTTTAAACAGGGGAACTCCTTCCTGCATAAGAGCCATGCGGTTCTGAAGGAAAGCGGAAAGAAATTCCTCGCGGTTTTTAAAATTTTTTTCCAGTAATTCAGAAATTCCGCTTGTGACCATCGGAAAAAGAGCGGTATCAATAATACGTTCCGTAATCCATAACATTAAATCCTTTTTTGTCGGGAATAGTTTGAAAATTGAACCTTCGGCGACGCCTGCTTTTTTCGCGATTTCCCTTGTTGATGTTGCGGCGTATCCTTTTTCGCTGAACAATTCCACGGCGGATTTGATAATGGCTTTTTGTTTATCTGTAATCCTGTCGATCTCCTGCTCCAGAATATTTTTCAGCCAGCTGTATTCTTCCATAATATTCTCCCTTAAATTTTCCTGTATCGTTTTAATAGATGAACATTTACCGTTATAAAAAGAAGCGAGAGCGCCAGCATTACGACAATATCAAAAAAAATATCTGAAAACCCGCTGCCTTTTATCATCACCTTCCTCAATGCTTCAGCTACATAATAAAGCGGCATAAATTTCCCGATTGTTTCCCACACAGGCGACAGTTGGAAAAGCCCGGAGAAAAAAACCTGAGGAACAATTATTAATGGGATGAACTGAATCATCTGAAACTCGTTGTTCGCCGCTGTTGAGAGAAGAATTCCAAGAGTAAGAGCCATCATTGTTGTGCAAAAGGTTATGAGCAGCACAAGAAATATTGAACCGATCATCATTACGCTCAGCACATAAACCACATAAAGGCTGATAATGATTGACTGAAACAGGGTGATGATGCCGAATCCCATAACATATCCCGCGACTATTTCCCACCGCTGTATCGGAGTTGAAAGAAGTTTTTCCAGCGTTCCTGTCGTTCTTTCCTGAAGAAATGAAATGCCCGCGATTAAAAACACAAAGAAAAAAATCAAAAATCCGATTAATACAGAGCCGAAATTGTCAAACGCGCCAAGATCGTCATAACCGTAAACATAAATGATTTCTGATTTTAAATCCGGTCTGTTTAGATTAACGTTCATTTTTGCTGTTTCAAGGCTGTTCAGAATCATTCTTGCCTGATCGGGCTTGCTGCCGTCGATTTCGATATAGGATTTTCCGTTTATTATTCGTATGCTCGCTTCTACTTCTCCCCTTTCAAGGGCGATTCTGGCGTCCCGTTCGTCATAATAAGCTGCGATAATATTAAATTCCGAAAGCGCGTTTACAAAATTTTCAGGCGCGTTTATAACAGCTACATGCCCTTCAAGACTGTTTCCGTCAAGGACAAAATAAATCAGTGATAAAACCAAAACAGGAGCCATAAGCATAAGGGCAAGCGTTCTTTTATCATGCTTCATCTGCTGTAAAATCCTCAGCGCTATCGCTTTAACTCTCATCCTGCCCGCCTTTTCCGTAAAAAATGAAAGCTTCTTCAATGTTTGAAGCGCCGGCGCTTTTTTGGAGTTCTGCAGGAGTTCCCTTCGCGATCAGCCTGCCGTCCCGCATCATGGCAAGCTCCTGGCATTTTTCAGCTTCATCCATAACATGGGTAGTGACTATAATTGTCATGCCGTTTTCTGTCATGGATTTAAGAGCGTCCCAGATTGTTTTACGCAGGACGGGATCGATGCCTACAGTCGGTTCGTCAAGTATCAAAATTTCCGGTTCATGAAGCAAAGCCATGGCAAGGGAAAGACGGCGCTTCATCCCGCCTGAATAAGCCGACACAAGTTTTCCCCTGTCTTTTGTCAGGTTTACAAGCGACATAACCTCGCTTATTTTTTCCGCTGTTTTTTTTTTTTAAATCCGTAAAGCGAGGCGAAAAATTCGAGGTTTTCATCCGCTGTAAGGTTAGTGTATAAAGCGTCCGATTGCGCCATATATCCAAGACGATTCATAAGGGAAAGTTTCGGCATCGCCTCTCCCAGCACCTGCACTGAACCTGAAGCTGCTTCCAGAATACCCGCCATGATCTTTACAGTCGTGGTTTTTCCGCAGCCGGAAGGTCCCAAAAGCCCATATATCAAACCGTGCGGAACATTCAAATTCAAATCATAAAGAACCTGTTTATCGCCAAAATAGTGGTTGATGTTTTTCAGTACAATATTGGCTTGCTCCATTTTCCCTCTGTTTAATCAGTGAGTGAGTGCTTACTCATAATATAATGATTAAAGTTGTTTTTGTCAAGATATTGACCAAAATTTTTCATTCCACTATACAATTAAGTAATAAAATGAATATTCGTATAAGAGCGATACTCGTAATAGTTATCACAAATTTGTTCATTATTTTGTTCAGTGTATTTGTAGGTATTGGTTTTGTAGAAAGAAACATTGATATTTCAATTGAAACTGATCTGGCAGTGATGGCAAATATCGCGGATCATTTTATAAGCAGCGAGCTTGATAATTTAAGATTAAAAACCGGGCGGGTCGCAGAAATCCTCTGCGAAGCGGAAGAAGCGGAATGGCAGCAAATCCTCATCGAGCAAATCCGCCAATATCGTGAATTTATAGGGATGTCGGTTTTTTTAAATCAGCAGGATTCCGCTGATGCAGGAAAAATAACAATGCCCGCAGCAGGCGGGAGATATGCTGATATTGATATACTTGACAACGAATATATAGGGAAGGTTTTCAAAGGCAGCCGGAAAAACGCGGTTTCATCAACTGTTGAAGTGAGAGGCGGAGCTGTGTTTTATATGGCTGTTTCCTTGCCTTCGTATAATGGAATTCTTGTTGTTACGCTTCCGGGGATGTATTTCAGTGAACATCTTTCCCCGTTTGTTATCTGGGAAACAGGTCATATTTATTTAAGCGATTCGCAGGGGTACGCAATATCCAATCCGCGTAAAAACTGGGTTAATGAACGTTTCAATTATATTGATGCCGCAAATACCGACAGGGATTTTCTGGAGCTGGCTCAAACAGTTACCCGCATGACACGGGGAGAGTCAGGGACGAGTTTTTATACTGTTTACGGCGTTCCGCGCGTCTGCTCGTTCAAACCTGTTTCAGGGTCGGAGGACGGCTGGAGTCTCGGAGTTGTCGCCCCTCTTACAGAAAGCCCTGTTAAAAATACGGATGTAGGGCTTTTGATCGTGGCTTTTATCAGTATTTTACTTAGTATCATTGCCGCAGTAATCGCGTCAAATTTTGTTAAAAAACCGTTTGAAAGAATCGCAGTATTAAAGGAAGAAGCGGAAATCGCCAACAGGGCGAAAAGTACGTTCCTGAGCACCATGAGTCATGAAATCCGTACGCCGATGAACGCGATTTTAGGCATCAGTGAAATCCAGCTTCAGAAAGACACTCTTGATTCGGATGTTAGGGAAGCGCTTGAAAAAATATATACGTCGGGCGATCTTCTGCTCGGTATCATAAATGACATACTGGATCATTCAAAAATTGAAGCTGAAAAACTGGAACTTATTGTCAATAAGTACGAGATTGCAAGCATGATCAGCGACGCCGCTCAATTAAACATGATGAGGATCGGCAGTAAGCCGATTGAGTTTGATTTGCAAATAAACGCCGAAATGGACGCGTACATGATAGGCGACGAACTGCGCATAAAACAGATATTAAACAATTTGCTTTCCAACGCGTTTAAATACACCACAGAAGGAGTTGTCAAGCTTTTAATTGATTCAGAGGAAGGAAAAAACGATGAAGAAACGATTCTTGTTATCAATGTAGCAGACTCTGGGCAGGGAATGACTGAAGAACAGATAGAAAGACTTTTCGATGAATATTCGCGTTTCAACGAAGGCGCCAACAGGAGTACGGAAGGCACAGGTCTTGGAATGAGTATTGCGCGTAAACTTATCAATCTAATGAACGGAGAAATTAAGATAGAGAGTAAACCTGGTCTGGGTTCATCTTTCAAAGTCCGTCTGCCGCAGGGAAAATGCGGCGGGAAAGAGCTTGGCAGCGAAGTGGCGGAAAACCTGCGCCAGTTCCGCACGCAGTCAAGGGCAATCATGAAGAGGGTTCAGATTTCACGCGAACCGATGCCTTACGGAAGCATTCTGGTTGTTGATGATGTGGAAGCGAATGCCTATGTAGCGAAAGGGCTTCTTGCGCCATATCAGTTAAAAGTAGCTTCAGTGAAAAGCGGATTTGAAGCGATTAGTGACATCAGGAACGGCGGAAGGTACGATATAATTTTTATGGATCACATGATGCCGGAGATGGACGGCATTGAGACTACCAAACGCATCAGGGATTTTGGCTATAAAGAACCCATTGTCGCGCTTACAGCTAACGCGGTGGCGGGACAGGCGGAAATCTTTCTGAAGAACGGATTTGACGATTTTATTTCAAAACCGATAGACATTCGTCAGTTAAACACAATTTTAAACAAGTTTGTACGCGATAAACAGCCTGAAGAAGTAATTAAAAACGCCCGTCTGCAAAGCAACGCTGCATTAAAACCGGAAACGTCTTCTGAAACAGATCCGGTGAAATCGCGTTTGTTAAATGAAAGAATCGAAGGTTTGGATATTGCAAAAGGACTTAATAAGTTCAGCGATGACGTGAATTTTTATATCAGGGTGCTGCGCGCCTATACGTCCAGCATTCACTCTGTATTTGACATAATAAATAATGTCAGCGAGGAGAATCTTGTCAATTATAAAATAAATGTTCATGGGATTAAAGGAACAAGTTTTGATATTTGCGCCGCTAAAATGGGCGAAGCTGCAAAGCAGCTTGAGGCCGCGGCTGCTTCCGGCAATATTGAATTTATTAGGGAAAATAATCCGCCTTTCATCGAAAAGATAACGGAATTTGTTTCAAATATCGAGAAAATGCTTGCCTCCCTTGACGCGCTGAATCAGAAACCGAAAAAAGACAAGCCGGATGATGGAATGCTGAGAAAACTTCTGGCTGCGTGCAAAAGTTATGGTATGGATGACGCGGACGCAGCAATGGATGAAATAGAAAAATATCAGTATACGGCGGACGACGGTCTTGTAAACTGGCTGCGTGAAAATATTGATATAGTGAATTTTGACGAAGCTGCCGAAAGAATAAAGGGTCTGTTGGAGACGGAGGAATAAGCATATGGTAAAATCAGAATTCATGTCAGCAACACGGCTTTCCAGCGAACGAAAGAAAATTATTTATGTTGATGATATGAATTACAGTTTAATATCGCTGAAAAAGGGGCTTGGCTCGCATTACGAGGTTTACCTGGCGGAATCCGCAGAAAAAATGTATAAAATTATGGAAAATGTTACGCCGGATTTAATTTTACTTGATGTTAATATGCCTGATATAGACGGTTATGAAACGATAAAAAGCCTGAAGGCCAACGAGCGTTATTGTGAAATACCAGTGATATTTTTTACGAGTGATAGTAGCAAGGAAAATGTAAAGAAAGGGCTGAGTCTCGGCGCTGTAGATTATGTAATTAAGCCGTTCAACGCCGACAAACTGATAGAAAGCATCCAAAATCAGTTTAACCCCAAAAAAGGCAGCGGCAAAAATGAAGAAAAAAGCATTTTTAATCCAAATATTCTTGTCGTCGATGATATGTCCAGCATGTTAAGAACAATTCATCATGCGTTACACGACAATTATAACGTATTTCTGCTTTCAAAAGCTGAAGTTGTTATTGACTTTTTAATGAATAATAAACCTGATTTGATTTTACTGGATTATTTAATGCCCGGTATGAGTGGATTTGATCTTATTCCCCAAATAAGGGATTTGTCAGGATATAAAGACATACCGATTATCATGGTGACAACCGAAGGAACATTCAGGAATGTGAATGACGCGATAGCGCTGGGAGCTTCTGATTTTATCGTAAAACCTTTTGATCCAAGAGAATTGAATTACAAAGTTGACAGGCATATAAGATTAATGAAACAGCAAAGAGAAAATGAAGAAAATGCGTTTCTGTTAAGTTAATTTGGAAATTATTAAGGAACCGGACATTTCGTATAACCATTTTTTTAAGATAATGTAAAATATAGTGTTTCAAATCAATTCCGCTGTTGTTTAATATCGGGAGATCATAATGGAAAAAAAATCTCAGTCTGTATATATTGTTACAGGCGCAGCCGGTCATTTAGGCAGCGCTGTCGCAGAGAAACTGATTGAACAGGGAAAAACAGTATACGCTCTCTGCCTGCCGGGTGAAAAACATCCGCCTAAAAATGTAAAAATATTTTACGGCGATGTTCGCGATGCTGAAAGCCTTGCCGGTATTTTTGAAAGCGGCGGGATAAACCCGTTAATTGTCATTCATTGCGCCGGAGTTGTATCAATTTCTTCGAGTTTTAATCAGAATGTTTACGACGTAAATGTAACCGGTACCAAAAACATTATTTCGTTATGTGAAAAATATAAAGTAAAAAAATTGATACATGTAAGTTCAGTTCATGCAATTCCCGAGCAGCTTAAAGGCGAAAAGATTATCGAAGTAGATAAATTTTCTCCTGATTATGTTGTCGGTTTGTACGCAAAAACAAAAGCGGAAGCCACGCAATGCGTTCTTGATTACTCCAGACGCGGATTTTACGCATGTGTTGTGCATCCGTCAGGAATTACAGGTCCCGGTGATTTTGGGAGAGGGCATATTACGCAGCTTGTAATTGATTATTGTAAAGGCGGACTGGCAAGCGGCATTAACGGCGGTTATGATTTTGTTGACGTGAGGGATGTGGCGGACGGCATTATTTCCTGCTGCGGCAAGGGAAAAAGCGGCGAATGTTATATTCTTTCCGGGCATTATTTTAAAATATATGAGCTTTTAAATTTATTGCATGAAATTACCGGTAAAAGAAAAATAAGGAATATGCTGCCTCTCTGGTTCGTTAAAGTAACCGCTCCGCTTTCAGAGCTGTACTATAAAATCCTCCGTCAGCCGCCGCTTTTTACAACATATTCAATTTACACTCTGAACACAAACGCGAATTTCAATAATGAAAAAGCCGTAAATGAATTAGGGTATACAGCAAGACCGATGAAACAAACGCTTGAAGATACAGTTAAGTGGCTTAAAGAGAACGGCCGTATGTAGGAACGCTGATTTCCGCCGTTTCCCTTTGATCGCAGAGAACTTCAAGCCGGTGTATTTCTACGGAAATCGCGCCAAGGTCATTTGTTACGTGGCCGAAAACAAGAAGCGGTTTTTGATCAAAAAGAAGTTTTGAGTAACGATCGTAAACTTCAGGGAATACTACAGTCTCATAAATGGCAGTTTCATCTTCAAGGCTTAAAAAGCACATTGTAAGCCCGTCCTTTGTCCACACGTCCTTTTGCGTCACAGGCCAGCCGATCATTTTTACATTACGCCCCTCATACTCAGCGATATGCGATGCCTTAACGCGGTTTTTTACGGATATTACGGCTTCTTTCCAGAGAATCAGCGGATGAGCGCTGCGCAGGAAACCAAGCGAGTCGTATTCTTCCTGTAAAACAGAATGGCTGTTGCGGGATGACATATGCGGAATATTTTTTAACGGAGAAATAATATTTTTGGAATTACGGCTGACATCCGAAAACAGTTCGCCGTCAGCCGAATCGCCGTTCTTTGCCTCTCTTGCACCTAACAGGAAGCGGGCTTGAACCGGACGCGGGATGCCGCCTGCAACGCTGTCAAAAACCCCTGCAGGGCAGAGCGCAACAATATCATCGCGGTCAAGTTTTATTCGCCGCGAGAAATTCTCAAGCGACAGAAAATTCCCGCCTCTTTCCCGCTCTTTGATAATTGCCGCAGCCGCTGAAGCGGACAGTCCTTTTACCGCCATAAACCCGATAACTACTGTTCCTTTGTATATTTCATTTATTTTACTATTTTTTTTCTCTATTCCGGATTTTTCAATTTTTTCATTCTTAATTCCGCATTCCGTATTGGTTATTCCGTAATAACGCCATCTTGAATCATTGACATCAGGACCTGTAACAAAAAGACGCATGCGCCGCGCTTCTGAGATATAAGCGTGCGGTCTGTAGAAACCGCCCTGATTGCTTAAAACCGCGGCGATAAATTCAGCAGGATAATGTACGCGCAGATAAGCGGACTGAAACGAAACCATCGCGTAACTTGCGCTGTGCGGTTTGCAGAAAGAATACCCGTCAAAGGAAAGCATCATGGCCCAAATTTCATTGATTGTTTTTTCTTCTACTTTGTTTTCGCGGCAGCCTTCAAAAAATTGCTTTTTATAAACTGCAAGTTTCGCGGCTCCCGCTTTTTTGGCGATAATCTTGCGCAGATTGTCCGCATCAACATCGCTGAAATTTGCAAGCGCGATTGCCGTTTTGCTTACATCCTCCTGATAGCATAAAATGCCGTAACTTTCATCAAGGATTTTTTTAAGGCGCGGATGCAGGGGATCCCATTTGCCGGTTCTTAAACGCTTTACATATTCATTGATGAATTTATTCGCGGCAGGACGGATAATGCTGGAATGAATGACAATATGATCAAAATCGCCTGCGCCCGTTTTTTTCTGCAGCTGCCGCATGGCGGGGCTTTCGATATAAAAAACCCCAATGCTGTCTCCTTTTGACAAAGCTTCAATTGTGGCTTTGTCATGAACAGCCCTGTTCAAACGGCTGTTAAGCTCTCCTTTGTCAATTCCCAATTCTTCAAGATTACCTGCGGCATCCCTTATTACCGCGAGGCTTCTGTTTCCCAATAGATCGATTTTGACAAAACCGGCTGCTTCCGCTCCTTCCTTTTCCCATGCAAGAAGCGGATAGCCTTCAAGAGATTTTTCAATTGGCGCATAACAGTTAATGTTTTTCGGAGTTATTACAATCCCTCCGCAGTGCATGCTCAAGCCACGGGGAAGCCCTTCTATTCTCTGAGCTATTCCATAAATCTCCGTCCATAACGGATCAATATTCTCTTCCTTTTCACGCAGGTTAAAAATCTTCCGTTCAAGCTGAGTGATTGCCGCATCGGAAAAACCGTAAGCCTTGGCGGTTTCGCGCAATGCGGAACGCGGACGGAAAAAATTGTGGTTTGCCACACGCGCGCAGTTGTCTTCCCCGAAGGTTTTGATAACTTTTTGTATCAGTTCGTCGCGTTCATCCCATGCGAAATCAATGTCTATATCGGGAGGATCGGGGCGGGCAGGGCTTAAAAATCTCTCAAAATAAAGGTTATGCGCAATCGGATCGACATTTGTTATGCCAAGCGAATAGGAAACGATTGAGGCGGCGCCCGATCCGCGTCCGCAGGTGCGTCCGTCACGCGCCATTTTTACGATGTCGTCTATCCGCAGAAAATAGGGAGCAAATCCCGTTTTTTCAATAACGTCAAGTTCATATTCGATCCGGTCTGTTTCCATGTCGCCGAGCTCTCCGTAACGGACAGCCGCTCCGCTGTATACCCTCCGCCTTAATTCGGCGGAAGGATTTTCGCCGTAGGAGGGAAAGATAAAGCTGTCAAAAATTTTATTGAAACTGCAAATTTCGGCTATTTCCGCGGTTCCTTTCGCCGCCGCGGGCCAGGAGCCTAAAAAACCTTCAAGCTGCGCGGATGTTTTTAAAATTCCCCTGTTCTGCGCCGCTGTGTCGCAGGAGGCAAGGGAACCGACTGTTTTGTTGAGACCGATTGCACGTAACACCTTGTGTACAGGGTAGTCGGAACCGCCGAGAAAAAGGGAAGTATCGAGAAAAGCGGAAGGAAGGTTTAACTGCCTGCAGGCGGCAACGCCGCCCAAATCATCGGGAGTTACCGAGGCGTAAAGGCGTTTGACATTTCCCGCAAGGTTTCGCAGTATGTCAGCATCTGAGGAAGCGAGTACAAGTCCGCAGGAATTTTCGCGTAAATGAAGAAAAGGATCAAACATTTTGGAATCCCTGTTTCGTATTGAAAGTATTTCGCATAACCTGCTGAAACCGGCGCGGTTTTCGGCAAAGCAGAAAATATAACGGGGAATGCGTAACTGGGGATTTGAACAAGATATTTGGTTTACAGTTAATGCAGCCCCTATCACAGGACGTATATTTCTTTCCTTTGCTTCTTCAATAAAACTGTGCAGTCCGTAAAGGTTGTTTAAATCGCAGATAGAAACTGTCTTAACGCCCAATGATAAGGCTTTATCAAGAAGCGCCTGAGGTTTATGAACGCCGTAGAGAAAGGAATAGGCTGAAATAAGCCCAAGCCTGATATTCATTGATCAATCCCGCTGAGCGAATGGCGATGCGCATGGTTTGGAGATCGCGCCCCTGTTTTTCCGCATCTCTTTGTGAAATATTTTTGGATTAATCCCCCTTGTTACTTTCCCCGCTCCGTAGCGTTCCTGAATTCTGTCAACCGCTTCCTGTAATTTGCGGCTTTTTGTCTCGGTTTCCACTTCAAAAAGATCGGGCTCGTGGATCAAAGGGACAAGAGCTTCAAGGGACAGGGAGATTGAGCGCACCCTGATCCGCCGCGTTACCGCCTTGTTGTAGACTCTTTGCGCCGCTGCTGTAATATCGCGGTCAAGAACGAGGGGGTGTTTTGTTTTTTCCTTTCCTTCGGCAGACATTCCGTCCCCGTATAAAACTTCAATTTTTATCTCAGTCGTCCCCGTTTTATCGCGTCTCATTTCAAGTCCTGCGTGTTCGGAAATTGAGGCGATCGAACCGCGGATGATATCTTCTTCAATTACGTCTTCGGGAAAATCCGCCGTGCTTTGGATAACGCGGCTCTTAAAGGCGGCGACAGGAGAGTCGTCAATGCCAAGGGCGCTGTCCCTCAGCAGAATGCCCTTCTTTCCGAAAAGGGCAAAAGCTTCGCTGTCGCTCAAAGCGGCAAGTTCGCCCGCTTCCCGCAAGCCCGTTACGCGAATGGTTTTCATTATAGAGGGACCGAGTCCTGGCAGCAGGGCAATGTCCTGATGATTCAAAAAAGAGGCTTCTTCTCCCGCGCGGACAGTTATAAGCCCAAGCGGACGGATTGCCCTGCTTGCTACCTTGGAAACAAGTTTGTTGGCTGCTATTGCCGCGGCGGCTTCTATCCTGATTTTATCTGACCTGATTTCGTCTGAAATCTCGTTCCGAATACGGCTGACGCAGTCGGCAGGATGACCGAAGATCCGCCGGGTTCCCGTAATATCAAGGTAGATATTTCCCGCGCCGTCATTCTGCCACAATGGCGCATAACGGCTGATAATTTTTTCAAGCCTTGCGTTTGCCCTTGCGTATGCGGCTGCGTCAGGCTGTACAACCGTCAAATTTCTTACAAGCCGCTGCGCCGCCGCAAGAGGCATACCGCGTGTAATCCCTTCCTTCAGCGCCGCAGGAGAAACATCCCAGGCGACAGTGCGGCCTCCCGTACCTCCTGCGATTATAAAAGGGTGTCTGAGGAGAGAGCTGTCTTCTAACGCCGCCACAATGGCTTTGAAACCGGTGACATTAAGATGGCTTACATTTCGTTCCATTTGAAAAAACTCACTCGTTATTCATCAGCAATTTTTTCAGCGTTTCAGCGTTTTTGACAGCCTGACCCCTGCGGTGATTATTAAAGTAGACGATCAGCCGGTCTGCCTTTATTACAATTTGTTTTATCCGCTGCACTGCCGCTTCCAGTTCTTCGCCGTTGTACAGATAGTCATAACGCGCCGCGGCGTCTGATCCCCACCATGCGCCGGTGTTTCTGCCGTGCAGGCGGAAATAAGAGAACGCCGAAGTGCAGACATCCAGAACCGGCGGCAGACCCTTCAAATCCGGCATATCGGTAGAGACATAGGCGGTATTGCGTTTTCTGAATTCGTCAAAGACGCGGTTATTGCCCCATTCATTATTTCTGAATTCCACAGCCGAGTTTATACCCGAAAATTCAGAGAGAAGCCTGTCCAGATAACGGCGGTTGTCAGCCTCGTAATGAAAAGAGAAGGGAAACTGAAACAGCACCGCCTCCAGACACCCCGCTTCCCGCAGAGGTTCAACCGCCTGAATGTAGGTTTTCGCTTCATCCTGCCATTTAAAAGGGTCTATCCTGTGGGTAAGGCTTTGATGCGCTTTTACGGCGAAGGTAAGGGACGGCGCTTCTTCGGTCATGCGCCGGATATTCGGCGACTTGGGCATGGAATAATACGTATAGTCAAGCTCAACCGTCCCGAACATTCCGGCATAAAGGGCGAGAAACTGATCCTTTTTCGCGCCTTCAGGGTAGACAGGCCCAATCCATTCTTTGTATGAGTAGCCGCAGGTTCCTACTAAAATATCCGCCATACTATAATACTACACAATTGTATAGGGTTTGTCAATACCGGATTTTCAGGTTATAGGATAAAATATGGTTTTAAAGCTAAATTACCGTAGAGCTGTCCGTTTTCTAATTTTTTGTTATAGTTTTTAAAGGTTCCCTATGTTATTTATCGAGAACGGAAAAAATGAATTACCGGTAATAATATTATTGCATGGCGGCGGGTTATCGTCCTGGGCGTTGGCGGGNATTATTGAATTATTAAAAGATGATTATCATATAATCACACCGATTATTGACGGTCATGGAGAAGATGGCGAAAACAACTTTATCAGTATTGAGGATTCTGCTAAAAAATTACTTGACTATATAGAAAAGCAATTTAAAGGAAATGTTTTCGCTTTGGGAGGGCTTTCAATTGGCGCGCAAATTGTAATAGAGGCGTTATCAAAAAAGGAAGATATTGCTCAATTTATTATTTTGGAAAGCGCCTTGATTTTGCCGATTGCAGGGATTAAAGCGTTAACAGTTCCTGTAATAAATATTTTTTACGGGTTATTAAAAAATAAATGGTTTTCAAAGATACAATCGAAATCGTTGCTTGTTTCTGAAAATATATTTGAACAGTACTATCATGACAGTTTAAAAATATCAAAAACTTCACTGGTAAATATAATTTTAAGCAATGGCAGTTATTCATTAAAACCGAATATGGAAAATGCAAAAATGAAAGCATTGATATTGGCTGGAGAGAAAGAAATAAATCTTATAAAAAAATCAGCAAAAATATTAAACCAAAAAATAAAAAACAGTGAATTAAAATACATTAAAAACGCCGGGCATGGAGAATTAAGCATGAAATATCCAGAGGAATATGTAAAAATAATAAAAAATTTCTTTAATCAAAAATGAATAAATACCGTGTCTTATGCTCCAATCGTAGTGCCGAAAAATTCTTCCCCGTTAAGTATTTTCTTCAGGTTATCAAGATTTTTCCCGGCTGCGCAAATCACTTTCAAACCTATTTTCTCTGCGTGCCTGCTTGCGACAGGATCAAAGGGGACGTTTTTCCCGGGAACCCATTCATCGCCGACCATTGCGCGGAAGTCCGCCCACGATATTTTGTCTATGGGACTGGCGCTGGGATCGATTTTTGGATCAGCGTTGTAAATTTTTTCGATGTTTGAAAGGTTTATGACAGCGTCCGCTTTAAAACGTTCCGCAAGAAGAACAGCATCATAATCAGTAGAAAAACCTGGTTTCCAGCCGGCAGCGACAAGGACTCTGCCTGTTAAAGGGGAAACTTCCATCGGATTTATAATAACATCCTGATTGCACCATTCACACATAATCGCTTTTACAAGCTGTGCGTTAAGGCGCGTTGCCGTTATTCCGATCCAGTCAGCTTCTTCATTTTTTATATTCGGACAAATTTCACGATACGCGTTTTGCCATTGACGCGCCGGTCCTCCGCCGCCGACAATAAAAATAAACCGTCTGCCGGAATCGCTTTCTATAAACGATCGGATAAGGTTTTTAAAATTTTTTAGGAATTCAATATCAACCTTATCAGGCGCAACAATCGATCCGCCGAATGAAATTACACTTACCATTTTTACCCCTTTTTACTGTACATAGATCCCGCTGATAATAATATCGCCCCAGAGGCTGGTATAAGAGTCAAGTCCGCCTGAAGCCTCTTCCCATATGTTTTGAAGTGAATAAGACTGATTGACTGATACAAGCCGTCCTCTGCTTTCCATTTGCGCCAATTGCAATTCTCCTCTTGAAAAAGCGATTCGCTGGTTATCAATATTGCCGAAATAAAAAGCAGCCGGGTCTTCTCTGTTTGTGAAATTTTCCACTGTAAATCCGGCTCCCAATGACGGATCTACCGGCATCCAGCCAAAGTCATTAATCCAGATTTCCGACCAGTAATGGCGGAATGTTTTCAGATTATGATTAATTAAAACGCCGGCTACAGGAATGCAGGGAACTCCCGCGGCGCGCGCCATCGCGGTATACAACAGAGCGGTTGTATATGGGTCTGCGCTTTTCAATTCAATTGCCCTGGCGATATTTTCAGAATATGGAATAACTTCAAATACCTGTATGTTTTTTAACATCCAGTTATATATCAATCTGGCTTTATTATACGGGTTTTGCTCCCTGCCGATTATGGAATTTACCGTTTCCCTGATCATTGGATTATTGACCGGCACAATATCCGAATTCTGAGTGTACAGTGTAGAAATTGCGTTTGGTTCATTATTGACAGACTGCGGAGATATTTGCGTTTCCACAGAATAAATGTCAGCACTGAAGGAAAAACTAACAGAGTAGTTTGTATCCGTTTCCAGACCATCAAGTTTAAAGAGACTTACGCCCCTGTGATTTTCAATAAAAGGTTCCATGTTTCTGAAGATCATACTGACGTTTCGCTGAGAAGATGATGTTACAGGTTTTGGTATCCAAAGGTAAAGCGTGTTTGGCTTTGTCGCATGGAGCACCCTTATGTCGATTGAATAACTAATCGTATAACTGCGTTTCTCTGTAAAAATTTTATTTCCGGGTTTGCCGGTGATATTAAAGTAAACCGGATGGGATCGGCCGTTAGGCGTTCTTACTTCAACATTTCCGCTGACGGCTCCATCCGGCAGGCGTACCTGTATTTCTCTTGTAGTCCATGAAATATAACCAAGTTCAGTTTCAGACACTTCGATAAACTCCGGCTCTTTTACAAGATATGGATTTATACGCGATTCGTAATCCCATGAAAAGTAAACGCCTCCCCCTTCGCTGGAACCGCCGAAATTACTGCCTGTAATGGTGATTATCGTTCCTGGAGGTCCCGCCTGCGGAGTAACTGATGTGATTCTCGGGTTGAATCCCAGTTCCTCACCTTCAACAGGACGCGGAACAGAAGCGGAATTTGAAAAAAGAACGCCGTTGCTTTTTTTCCCCTCCGTATGCACGTAAATAAGCCCTGATTCTCCCATTTCCGGGACTCTCAGCATGATGATGTCATCCTGCCATAAAAAATATGACGATCCTGTCGGCGCAACGCCGGCGATTGTCACATACGATTCTTCGCGTGTTTCGCCGAAATTGATTCCTGTAAGGGTAACGATTTCACCCATTCTGCCTGTTTTAGGATTTATTGACTTGATTTCCGGCGCTTTTGAATTACATGAAAGAAATAAAAAAAATGACGCGGCAAGCAATAATACATTGGTTTGTATTACTGTTCTTGGCAGATTACCTGTCATTTCCTGTATTGTTAGCGGTTCTTCTTGAAGCTCTGCCGGTTTCAGCGTCATTGGGATTAACGGTTATTACTATTTCAATCGACGGGGTGACCTGTTCTGGTGAACCAAGGGGATAATAATGTATTTTCTCATCATATTTCATTGGAATTGTCTGAATTGAAGTATAATAAGTGACAGTATTATCAGCGTCTGCAATCCAAATCTGACTGTGCGCGACCAGTACATTGCCGTCGCGGCGTATAAAAGGAGTGAACTGTACGGCAAGTACAATATTAGGACCTCTCATTTGGATTCCGACAGGGCTGCCAGGAATTGCTGTCTTGTTATTTATTTCATTCCAGACTGCTGTTCTGTCTCCTCCCAGCACTCTGGACTCGATATTTAAATTCAGTGCTTGTCTTCGCAGTCCCGGCGTCATTTCAGGGTTTTGATTTTGGGCAAAAAGCGGAATACAGGTAAAAAATACAAAGAGAATGTTGAATAAACCAAAAGAACGATGCATTATTATCTCCCAGTCTGCTGCTCTGTATAATCAGCGGCTCTGATTATTGCAGGCTCGCCTGACCTTGTAAAATTGCTTTCCGGCAGATTTATAATGATAATTTCCGCGCGATCGCTTCCCAAATATTGAAGAACGCTGTTCAAATCCGAGGCGGGCATCATATTGGGTATGGTATCGTATGCATTTAAAGAAACCCATTCGCCTGTTTCAACATGTGCGTTTAACACATTCGGCGCATTTGCGAAAGAGTTAACGGTATTGCCGCCGTTTGCAGAACCGCTGCGAACCCATATCATGGCTCCAAACAACAATACTACCGCAGCTGCCGCTGCAAGAGCGGGAAGCGGGACGGACAGTTTTCTCTGCCATACACCCGCATTGTAGGTGCGTAAGGTCTGCACTGGTCTTGACTGGAGTTTTTTCCAGACCGCTTTTTTGGATTCCTCCATTAACTCCTGTTCATCGTGTTTCCAGTTGAAAAACCCTCTGAAACTGTCAAGTTTCTCCCTGCATACGGAACATTCCGAAAGATGAGACTCCAGTTTCTCTTTCCAGGGAGAAGGAAGCTCTCCATCCATGTAATCTGAAATTAATTGCGGTTCAGGACACATTTTTACCACCTTGTAAAATAACGGCAAGTCTTTCGCGGGCTCTGAAAACCCGTACTTTCACATTTCCTTCGCTGATACCCAAGACCCTGCCAATTTCTTTGTAATTTAATTCTGCATACTCTTTTAACACCAATACCATTCTTAGATTCTCCGGCAGTTTTTCCAAAGCCTGTTTGACTTCTTCACTGGTTTCCTTTTTTACAAGTAATCCTTCTCCGGTTTCCTCCTGTCTTGTGTCTTCCTTAAATGCCCTCTGATAGGCTTTTCGTTCTCTTTCTTTGCGTTTCGCATAATTTAAGGAAGCGTTCTTTACCACACGGATAAGCCAGTATTTCGCTTCCTCAGGATTAGGGAAAACCATGTTTCTTTCGTAAAGACGAAAAAAGCTTTCCTGGCAAAGATCCTCAGCCGCTTCTCTGCTGTTGGTAACCCTGAACGCTACCCTGAAAATAACCGGAAAAGCCGAATCGTAAAGCTTTTTAAACTCAAGTTCGGATTTTAAACTCCTCGGCGCCCTTCCGTCTGCAATAGAACCGCCTTCTGCGGCTTCACTGCCATTTTCAACTGTATCCTCTGCCAACTTAAACAAAATTTTTCTCCATTTGTTACAAACTTATCTGCCGCCAAACAGTGCCTGACGATCCGTCTTCCAGAATTATACCGCGTTCTTTTAAACTCTGCCTTATTTTATCCGCTGTTGTAAAGTCTTTTGCTTTCTTTGCTTCCGCCCGTTTAGTTATAAGCGCTTCAATTTCCCTCGATAATTCTTCATTTTCGGCGTTATTTCCGCTATCTTCGAGCCTTAAACCCAAAATCTTATCCATATCATAAACGGCTGCCAGCGTTTCAGGCGAAGCAAATCCTTCCTTTAAAAGCCCCCATAATTCCGCCAGAGCACGGGGCGTATTGAGGTCGTCTTCAATGGCGCGATTAAATCCTTCTATATACCTGTTAATACCTTCCTGAGAACCGGTAATTGTGCTTCCGGCGGAATTGCCGCATTTTGCCGCAAGAGCGCGAATCTTGTCTGACAGCGACTTTCTGGAATTTCTTGCACCCTGGAGGCTTTCCATTGAAAACGCAAGCTGACTGCGGTAGTGGCCTCCAAGCAGGAAATATCTGTAATCCAGCGGATCAAATCCCTCATCAACGAGCGCCTGTAAAGTAAGGAATTTCCCTGATGATTTGGACATTTTTCCTTTATCCATTACGAGGAATTCATTATGCAGCCAGTACGACACCCAGGGTTTTTTACCTGTTGCTGCTTCGCTTTGGGCGATTTCATTGGTGTGATGAACCGGAATATGGTCGATACCTCCCGCGTGAATATCAAATTTTTCACCAAGATACTTCATGCTCATGGCAGAGCACTCAATGTGCCAACCCGGATATCCCCTACCCCATGGACTGTCCCAAACAAGCGATTGCTTTTCGAATTTGCTCTTTGTAAACCACAGTACAAAATCACCCGGATTATGTTTGTTTTCATCCTGTTCAATGCGGGCGCCGGCTTTTAAATCGTCCAGTTTTAACATTGCAAGTTCACCGTAAGCCGGAAATTTCGATATGTCAAAATAAAGATTGCCTCCAGCAAAATATGCATACCCGTTTTTCTCAATCTTTTGAATCAATTCGATCATTTCGCTGATATGCTCTGTCGCTTTGCAAATAACTGTCGGGCGGGTTATATTCATTCTATCCATATCGTTAAAAAACGCTTTTGTGTAAAAATCCGCTATTTCAAGAACGCTTTTTCCGCGTTCCTCAGCGGATTTTATCATTTTATCTTCGCCTGAGTCGGCATCATCGGAAAGATGCCCGACATCTGTAATATTCATAACATGGTTTACTTCGTATCCTGCCCGGCGAAGGGAACGTACCAGTATATCATGGAGCACATAAGCGCGCAGATTTCCTATGTGCGCGTAGTTATAAACTGTCGGTCCGCATCCGTAAAAACCAACTTTTCCTTCTTGTAAGGGGTTAAAAGTTGTTTTTTCACGGCCAAGCGTGTTGAAAAAAGAGAAAGCCATGTTGTTAGAGTAAGGGAAAACAGGAAAATATTCAAGGTAATAAGCTTGTTCCAAAAACTGAAGTTTTGGAACAGCTTCAATTAATGTATTAATTTATTTCACACAGCAGTACGAAGTTTTGTTTGTAATTTTGTCGAATAATTTATATGAACTGTCTAAGAAATAATAAAATTTATGAATTTATATTTATGCAGATCAAAAATCATGGAGGATAATCATACGTTTATATCAATCTGTCTACAATGCATCCGCGTTATAAACTGACTCTATTTATTCACCTAGATAATCAGACAATCTTCTGTAACATTGATTGACAATATGCTTCTGTTCAATATCAACCTCATTTCCTAGTTCATCGATTAACGATTCAAGGCTGGAAAGGCTCTCATTAAGGCTTGTATGGAAGCTCCGTGAGGCGCGAAGCTGATAATTTCCTTCTCCGTCTGTAAAAAGTCCCAGAAATCCCAGATCTCTTGCATCTTTTTTCCATACGACAGGTCTTACAAGGTTATCAAGTTGTTTTAAAAGCGCAGAAAGATCGGTAAGCGAATTAAAATTCTCCATGTAAGACCATGTGCGTGAAAAAATATTTTCAATATCCAAAACAGGCGTAAGTGATAATATAAGTTCAAGTTTTTCGCCTGCAAGCAGACTATATTGATTTTTTATTATTATTTTTCCTTTTAAACCTTTATAAACTGTTTCAGCGGCGTCTTCGCTGAGTAATTTTAATTTTTCCCACGGAAGCAGAACGGTTTTTCTTCCTTTGACAGCAATTATTTCAAATACTTCACCTTCAATTTTGATATTGTTTGTAAAGTCTCTCGCTTTTTTATGTTTTTCTCTCCGCTCTTTTTTATTTTTTCCCTCTGTTTGCTCTTCGCTTGCATTAAATTCCGTAAAAATACCAGGGTGAATTCGCTGCAGTAACGCTTTTGATAACGGAGAAACTGACATCGCGTACATTCTTGAGGTACGGACTATTTCTCCCGCTACAATGAAGGCAGGATCCGCACGGAACATTACAGATCCAGGATGAATAATTATTTTTTCCGCTGTTAAACTGCTGTATGTGGTATTTCTTCCTCTTCCTTCGCGCGCGCAGACAAATTGAATCATTCCGCGTCCTATACAGCAAAGATAATCGTCAGCATCCCTGCCGCTTAGCGGCTGTTCCCTGTAATGAACCGGTATCTTCATTGATGATAAAATTTCTTCAAGCTGCGCTGTAACATTCACAATTTCCGCCATCGCGCGCTCGTCAAGATAATTTTTTTCGCAGAATTTAAATTTATTCGCCGAATCATTGTAAAATTTAAAAAGTTTTAGATAGGAAACAAAATCCCCCGCGTCATCGCGGAAGCGGTGATGCGCCTGCCGCGCGTCAGTTTCTTCTCCGGGAGGAAGAATATAAGGGCTTTGCGTTGATAAAAAGGCGGCAGCGATCAGAGTCTCGCGAATTACATCGGGATATTGCATTATTGCTTCCACAATTATCCGCGATTGACGCGGCGCAAGCGGAAATTCTGTCATTAATTTACCGATATTTGATAAACTGCGATCTTTTTCCAGAGCTTCAAGTAAATTTAATGTTTCAATTCCGCTTATAAACCCCGCTTTATCGGGAGAAGCGATAAAATCAAAATCTTCAAAATTTGTTATTCCAAGATCCGCCATTCTAAGAATTACTTCCGATAAATCTGTGCGGAAAATTTCTTCTGTTGTAAAAAGCGATCTATTTTCAAAATCTTTTCTGGTGTAAAGACGGTAACATGATCCTTCCTGCGTGCGTCCTGCGCGTCCCTTGCGCTGATTCGCTGACGCTTTTGATACAGGAGATTCTATCAGGCTGGAAGTAAAAGTTTTTGGATTATACCAGTTAAGTTTTGACAGCCCTGAGTCAATTACAGCGGTAATTCCGTCGATTGTTACCGATGTTTCGGCAATATTGGTGGAAATAACAACTTTTGTTTTACCTTTTGGAGCTTCTTCAAATACTTTTTCCTGTTCTTCCTTTCCAAGTCTTCCGTACAGCGGAATAATATGTAAAAATTTTCCGATTGATGAAGAAAACGCAAGACGTTTCATGCATTCTTTAATCGCTTTTTCGCCGGGAAGAAAAATTAAAATATCTCCGGTTCGCTGTTCGTTTATGAAACGGGTTGTTATTGCTTCAATTTTCATCAAAATTGCTTCTTCAGCATTAATATTTGATGTAAAATTTTCATTTTTATCGTTGTTTTTCTTTTTCCAATCCCTGTTTTCCGTCCTTTGTCTGCTGTTTTCTGCTTTAAATTTAAATGAATGTCCGCTTTCAATTCTTTCTACAGGATCATAAATTAATGTAACAGGGAAACGCTGAGCATCGATCTTTACAATCGGACATTCACCGAAATATTCCGAGAAAATTTCCGCGTTGATCGTCGCAGAAGAGATGATAACTTTGAAATCACTTCGGCTTTCAAGCACTCTTTTTAATAAACCAAGTATAAAATCAATGTTTAAACTGCGTTCGTGCGCTTCATCAACCATTAGAAGACTGTATTTTGACAGCCACGGATCCAGTTTCATCTCCTGCAAAAGTATTCCGTCAGTCATTATTTTTATTTTAGTTTCATGATTTGTATGATCTGCAAAGCGCATTTTGTATCCGATAAGACCAGGAATGCAGGTATTTGTTTGACGCGCGATGAATTCACTTACTGATACTGCCGCGATTCTTCTTGGCTGAGTTACTCCGATGATTCCTTTCTGCGCATATCCTGCTTCATAAAGTATTACTGGAAGCTGCGTAGTCTTTCCAGATCCTGTAGGACTCTCCACAACAAGCGCTTGATTATTTTTTAAAACAGATAAAATTTTTTCTTGATTCTTATAGACAGGAAGTTCAATATAGTTCATAATAATTATAATAACGGCTTGATTAAAAAAAACCAAGTTGATATATTTGTTATTGAGAGAATAACACGGAGGATATTAATGAGTAAACAGAAAAATGTTTATTTCTTTGGTCAGGGCAAAGCTGAAGGCGATGCGAAGATGAAAGAAATTTTGGGAGGTAAGGGAGCTAACCTTGCAGAGATGACGAATTTAAAAATTCCGGTTCCGCCTGGATTTACAATTTCTACCGGCGTCTGCGCCGTTTATTACGAAAATAAAAGTAAATATCCTGCGGGTATTAAAGAAGAAGTGGAAGCCAATCTTAAAAGACTTGAAGCTGTAATGAAAAAGAAACTCGGCGATCCGAATGATCCGCTTTTGGTTTCTGTGAGATCAGGCGCCGCAGTATCCATGCCGGGTATGATGGATACGATTCTTAATCTTGGAATGAGCGATAAAGCGGTTAAAGGTCTTTCAAATAAAACAGGCAATCCGCGCTTTGCGTGGGATGCATACCGCCGTTTTATTCAGATGTACGGCGATGTTGTGATGGGAGTTGATCACGATCATTTTGAAGAAGCGCTTCACAACGCAAAGAAAAATAAAAAAGTGGAACTTGATACAGACCTTACGGCTTCTGATCTGGAAAAACTTGTCGAGCAGTATAAACAGATCGTTAAAAAAGACACGGGCAAAGATTTTCCGCAGAATCCGCTTGATCAATTATGGGGCGCGATTAACGCAGTTTTCGGTTCATGGATGTGCGAAAGAGCGATTAAATACCGCCAAATTGAAGAAATAAAAGGTTTAAAGGGAACGGCTGTCAATATTCAATCGATGGTATTCGGAAATTTCGGAGAGGATTCGGGGACCGGCGTTTGTTTCAGCAGGGATCCTTCAACGGGAATTAACGAATTCTACGGCGAATATTTAATGAACGCGCAGGGAGAGGATGTTGTTGCCGGTATCAGAACGCCGGAAAGAATCTCTACGCTCGAGAAAAGAAATCCTGAAATTTATAAACAGCTTGTATCGATAAAAAATCGCCTTGAAAAACATTTTAAAGATATGCAGGATATGGAATTTACCGTTCAGCAAGGCGTACTTTATCTTCTTCAGACACGTAACGGCAAACGCGCGGGAACCGCTGCTGTTAAATGCGCTGTTGATATGGTAGCGGAAGGTTTAATAGATAAAAATACCGCTATTTTACGCGTTTCACCCACTCATCTTGATCAGCTTTTACATCCGATGATCGATACAAAATCCCAGAAACAATTAAAAGCATTAACTAAGGGTTTGAACGCTTCTCCGGGCGCGGCTGCGGGAAGAATCGTTTTTAACGCTAAAGACGCTGAAAGCTGGCACGGAAAAGGCGAAAAAGTTCTTCTGGTGCGCAAGGAAACCAGTCCTGAAGACATCGGCGGAATGGTTGTTTCGCAGGGTATTCTTACTTCAACAGGCGGTATGACAAGCCACGCCGCTGTTGTTGCGCGCGGCATGGGTACTCCATGTGTTGCAGGCGCGAAGAGCGTTATGGTTCAGAGTGATAACACAGTTGATATCGGCGGAAAAGCGTTTAAAGAAGGCGACTGGATCACAATTGACGGTTCGTCAGGTGAAGTTTTTGAAGGAAAACTCAATCTTGTCGCGCCGGCGATTTCAAAAGATGTGAATACCTTCCTTAAATGGTGCGATGACGTGCGCGCAAACGCAGTCCGCGGAAAAGTAAAAGGCTTTGACGTTAGGACCAACGCGGATCAGCCGGATGACGCAAAACGCGCATTTGACTTCGGCGCGCAGGGTATCGGTCTTTGCCGCACAGAACACATGTTCTTTGATAAAGAAAAACTTGTTCACTTCCGCGCCATGGTTGTTGCGGAAACAGAAGTGGAAAGAAAAATTCAATTAAAGAAAATTCTTCCGCTGCAGCAGAAAGATTTCTTCGGCATTTTCAAGGCAATGGAAGGCCGTCCTGTTACAATCAGGCTTTTGGATCCGCCGCTGCATGAATTTGTTCCGCACACTAAAGAAGAGATCGCGGAACTTGCTTCCAACATGAACATGGATGTCGGTAAGTTAACTTCAATAATTGAGACTCTTATTGAAAGCAACCCGATGCTCGGTCATCGCGGCTGCCGTTTGGCTGTAACATATCCTGAAATTTACGATATGCAGGTTGAAGCTATCGCTCTTGCCGCCGTTGAATGCGCAAAACAAAAAATTCCTGTGCGCCCTGAAATAATGATTCCGATTGTAGTTACAGCAAGAGAACTCAAACTTCTTCGTCCCAATGCGGAAAAAATTCTTGAAAAAGTTTTTAAAGACTCCGGCGTTAAGGTAAATGTAGTTATCGGAACAATGATTGAAGTTCCGCGCGCTGCGATTCGTTCCGCACATATTGCGGAATACGCTGATTTCTTCAGTTTTGGCACAAATGATCTTACACAGATGACATTTGCTTTCAGCCGCGATGATGTTGCCTCATTCCTGCCTGTTTATTTACAAAAAAATGTTTTGGATGTTGATCCGTTTAAAACAATTGATGAGGACGGAGTCGGCGGTTTAATAAAACTTGCGATTAAAGAGGGGAGATCGCAGAAACCTGATTTGAAGATCGGAATCTGCGGTGAACACGGCGGAGATCCCGCAACTATTGATTTTTGCTTCAGGGCGGGATTGAGCTATGTATCATGTTCACCATTCCGTGTTCCTTTGGCGCGTCTTGCTGGTGCGCAGGCGGTTATAAGGAATTCAGGAAAAAACATAACGGGAGGGGACACAGCGAAGACTGAAAANCCCGCCGCTGCCAAGGTGAAAGGCAGTAAAAAACCTGCGAAGGGGGACAAGAAGATGGCAGTAACATCTGCGAAGAAAACGGCGGTGAAGAAACCAGCGGCAAAGAAAACCACTGCGAAAAAACCGGCTGCAAAGAAAACTGCGGCGAAAAAAACAGTTAAAAAAGCCGCGGCAAAGAAAGTTGCAACGAAAAAAACAGCTGCAAAGAAAACCGTTGCAAAGAAAAAAACAGCTGCAAAAACAACGGCAAAGAAAGCCGTTGCGAAGAAAAAAACAGCTGCAAAGACAACGGTAAAGAAAGCCGTTGCAAAGAAACCCGCTGCAAAAAAAGCAGCAGCCAAGAAAACCGTTTAGTAAGGGTTTTTTGGTTATATAAAAATGTTATTTTTAGGAAAGACCTTTTCAGGCATTTTCCGACATGCGGAAAATGTCTGACAGGTCTTTTTTTTATCAATCGTTGTGGTAAAACTAAAAAAATGATGAAACATAACCTGAAAGGCAAAATAATTCTGTCTTCAGTAATTATTCTCTCAATAATATCTGTTAATTATTATTCAAAGAAAGCATCTTTGATATTTACAGATAAAATTCCTTTTCCTTCACACAAACCGACAATGGTTATATTTTTTCCAATGTCCAAATCTGCAACCATATTATGTTCTGAATCCTTAAAATATACATACACATAATCAGCTTCATATTCGGATCCTGAACTTCCTTTCCAGGTAGTTACTAATTTTACGTATGGTTTTTTTGTCAGCAGATCTTGATCAATGCCTTTCACAATACCAGTTACTCTTAAGAATTTTTCTTTATAGGTATTATCAGCTCTTAATGTATTTTCCTCATAAGCATTATAAAGAGCAATTGAAGTTACAGGCATTGCTTCGGAAGCCATTTTTGCTCTATCTTCTCCGCCAGTAGCAGATCGAACAGCATCTTTAACAATAGAACTGTCGGAAGTAACATCAACAACAGCCTTTGTTACAGCAGTGCATGTGTAACAGGAATATGCACAGACAGCGGCAATAATAAGAAAAATGGCAATTATAACCCATTTTATTATTTTCCCGATAATTGAAGCTCCTTTTTTCACCCCATCTTTTAATGTTTTACTTTTGTAATCACTCATAATGTCCTCCTAATCCAAAATTTTTTGCCTTTTTGGCAATTTTCTTATATCCATCTATACGATGTATACACTACATTTTACAGATGTTTCCAAGTTTGTCAAGCCAAAAGAATAATACACATATACTAAAAGGTGTAGTATGACAGAGAGAGAATTATTAAAAATTTTTGGCTCAAACATAAAACTTTATAGAGTCCGTCTAAAATGGTCCCAGGCTGAATTAGCAGAAAATATTAACATTTCAATAAATTTTTTGAGTGACATTGAAACAGGAAAAAAATGGGCTTCGCCGATAACAATGGTAAAATTTGCAGATATTTTTAATGTAAAACCTTATGAACTTCTAAAACCAATAGATTTAATACCAGAAAATTATAATAGCTTCATTAATAAATTTGCAGAAGAAATTCATTCTGCAGTTGAACAAATTCATACAAAATATCTAAAAAAATCAAAAATTAGGTGAAGTTTTCGTTCTTATTCGCATCTTTTCTATCTTCCATTTTACTCGTTTAATATAGACAAAAATAACGAAATTCATCTGCATGAAGCGGCGAGGAGCGCTGAAGGAGCTTCCGCTGCAAAATCAGGATTCTCTTAATTCCTCCCTAAACCCGCCGATAATTGAACAGTAGTGGTAAATTCTCACTACCGGAGGTTTTTTTGATCAGAGGATTGTATACCGGCGCCAGCGGTATGAGGGCGCAGCAATGGCGGCTCGACGCTGTAGCCAATAACCTTGCCAATATCGATACAGACGGTTACAAGAAGGAAACGGCTGCTTTTAAGGCTTTTCCGGAACTGCTGCTGCGGCGGCAGGATGATGACGGGGTCTATTTGCATCCCTTTGGTTCGGCTGATGCCGCTCCCATAATAGGGAAAATGGGAACGGGCGTTGAACTTAACGAACTTTTCACCGTTTTTACCCAGGGCGCGTTGAAGGAGACTTCCAGCGATTTTGATCTTGCCATGGACGGAAAGGGGTTTTTCTCTGTCGCTACTCCTTACGGCGAGCGTTATACAAGAAACGGTTCATTTGTTTTAGGCAAGGAAGGATACCTTGAAACAAAAGAAGGTTATCCTGTTATGGGTGAAAACGGTCCAATCAGGGTAAAAGCAAACAATTTTCAGATTGATAAAGACGGCAGGGTATGGGTAAATGCCGCATATCCTGATGATCCTGATGTTATGGTGGGAAGGGAATCAAATATCTGGGAAGAAACTGTTCTGCTGGATACCCTTAAAATAGTCGATTTTGAGTTAGATCGTTATCTTCAAAAACAGGGATCAAGCCTTTACCGTGAAACAGAGTATTCCGGACCTGCGATAATTCTTGAAGAAGGCAGCCGTCCCCGTGTTTTTCAGGGTTTTACAGAGGCGTCAAATGTTGATCCTGTAGTTGAAATGGTTCAGATGATAGAAGTAAACCGTTCGTATGAAGCAAATCAAAAAGTAATTCAGTCAGAGGATCAAGCTCTGGGTACATTGATTAACCAAGTAGCGAAATTCGCGTAATTTACAGGAGATAGTAAACAATGGTCAGAAGTTTATGGACAGGTGCGTCAGGTATGATTGGTCAACAGGCCAATATTGATACAATTTCAAATAATCTTGCAAACGTAAATACGCACGGTTATAAGATGCAGAGGGCTGATTTTGAAGATCTCATATATCAGACTATAAAAGTTGCGGGGACTCCAGCTACGGAAGATACTGTTGTTCCTGTCGGTATTCAAATGGGGCACGGCGTCAAGCTCGCAGATACAAAACGGGTTTTTACCCAGGGAGCGCTGCAGAATACAGGCGTATCCACAGATATCGCCATTACAGGCGAAGGTTTCTTTAAAATACAGATGTACGACGGCAGCATGGCGTATACGCGTAACGGTAATTTTCAGGTCGATAATGACGGCAGAATGACAACAAGCAACGGCTATTGGCTTATTCCGGATATAATGATGCCCGAGGGTTTTTTGCCTGACACTATTAATGTTACCAAAGACGGCAGGGTCAGCGTGAAAATCCCCCTGGGCGACGATCTTGTTGATGTTGATGTCGGCAGGATTGAACTCTACCGCTTTCCAAACCCCGTCGGTCTTACAGCGCTGGGTGAAAACCTGTTCAGGGTCAGTCAGGCTTCAGGAGAGGCAATCGCCGGAATACCGGGTTATGAAGGAATGGGAACGCTTCAGCATAAATTCCTGGAGATGTCAAATGTTTCCATTGTGCAGGAAATGGTGAATTTAATTGTCGCCCAGCGCGCCTATGAATTTAATTCGCGCACCATTCAAACAAGCGACAATATGCTTGGTACGGCAACAACATTAAAGAGATAAAGATTGATTTGAAGTTTAATAAACAGCAGTCTGTGAGGGTTTAAATATGGATATTACAGGTTTAAATATACAAAATCCGGCTTCGTTTTATGCTGACAGTATCAATATGTCCTCATCTCCGGCAGCCGGCGCTGAAAGCTTTGTTGAAATTTTAAAAAGAGCTTTAGCAAGCCAAAACGCCGGTTCTGCTGTTCAGGCACACAGCCAGCTTATTGATAAAAACGACAGGCTTTATGAGTTATGCCTTGAGCTTGAAACGTTTTTGGTGAAAAACCTTTTATCCAGCATGAGAAGTACAGTGCAGAAATCCGGTCTTGTTGACGACAGCTTTGCCGGAAAAATGTACGAAGACATGTTATACGATGAATACGCGAAAAGCTTCACGAAAAAAGCGAACTTCGGTCTTGCCGAACAGGCATATAGGCAATTAACAGGCGCGGCGCCTGCTATGCCGGCTGAGTAAGTATAAAAGCCGTTATATTGTAAAAACCGTGAGCGAACGCGATTCCGTGAAGAGATTGAAAACGCAGATAAATAAAAGCAAGAATCACGGCTGAAAAAAGCGAATTTAAAAATCCCCACGGTCCTTCATAAATATGGCAGATTGAAAATAACACCGCGGAAAAAAATACCGCCGATACCGCGTTTAGTTTCAGTTCATCTCTTCTTGCAAGGAAATAAAACCGGAAAAAACTCTCTTCAAGGTATGCGGCGAAAATACAGGATAAACTCAGTATCGCCCATCCTGCGGCGGTCGAAGGAGAACGCGCCGGCATCCGCATGAGAGTTTCTCCAAAATACGACGATGAAAACGCAGCCGCAAACCCAATAATTAAAAGACACGGAAAAGCGATCAGACACGAAATTATATCGTTTTTACACGGTTTGATTTTACAGTCTTTAACCTGCTTTACCCTTAAAATCATAAACCAAATCAGGGCAATCGAAGGAACACTGTACAGGAATATTTTTTGAAGTTCCGCAGTGACGGAAAAACCTTCCGCCGCTGTTTGCGGACCGGAGAAAAAAATTATTATAAAAAGCAGTAATGCTTCTATGTAAATTCTCAAATTCTTCGTCCCTGCGGATTATTTCATGACACTGATGTATTTCTATATTATAATCTATAATATGATGATTATTAACAGGAAATCGGAGTAAGCCTTGATACCTTTTTTCTTTTTTTCTCTGGTAATACTCGGCGCTGTTTTATATTTGACGAGGTTCAAAAAAGACAGTTCCGGCGGCTGGCTGCAGTTTTTCTCGAAAGGAAAAGAGGCTGGTTTTACCATCAGGGATATGGAGCAGCTCAGGCGTCTTGCGACTTCCTGTAATATTCCCAACCCTGTATCGATTTTTAAATCTCAAAAACAAATGGAATTAATAATACGCTCCATGGTTAGTTCTGTGCGGACATCCGGAGAAATCAACGATTGGGCTGTTCAGGATTTTCTTTCCAGACTTTTTGATTATTGTAAAAAAATCGAAATGGAAACATCTGACAGTAAAACCCGCATAACAAATTCCCGCCAGATCAGCGAAGGTCAGACATTAAAGATTTTGGTTCCAAATACCGGCGTTTTTAAATCGGAGGTTGTTAAAAATTTCGGCAATTATCTTACCATTTCCCGTCCTGTCGGCTCAAAATCAAGCGCTTCCATGCAATGGTATAACATGAAAGTATCAGTTTATTTCTGGCGTGAAGATGACGCCGGCTATGTTTTTGATACTATTGTTATTGACGAGGTTTTCTCAAAGGGCATTTCCTCGCTGAAAGTTGAGCATAACGATTCGCTTTTCAGGACGCAGAAGCGAAAGTCCCTACGAATCAAATTTACAAAACCTGCTTTTCTGTATCTTGTTAAGGAAGTTGATAATCCGCACAAGCTGGAAAAAACCGCAGGGCTGCGCGTTATGCTTGAGGATATTTCCGATACAGGCTGCTCTTTCAGGGTAAGCGGACAGGCTTCATCAGGGCTTCGTCTGAAGGTACAGTTCTCTCTTGGCAGAATCCCTGTTTGTATGCCCGGAACGGTAAGGGCTGTTGAATACAATCAGGAAGCCAATATTTCCCTGGTGCGCATGGAATCTGACCCTCTTCCAATCGGAACGCGAAACCATATTCTCTGTGAAGTGTTTGATCTATTACCTGAAGACGATGAAGAAGAACTGCCGTTCAGGGTGCTTGAAGAAGAAGCCGCTGTAAAGGAGGAAGCCAGTGCCTAAACAGGTTAAAATTCTCGTTTTGCTTGTTTTTCTCTCTTCTTCCGCTTTCAGCCAGGCTCCGTCTCAATTCAGCGTAAACGGAAATTTAAACATTGACGAACTATGGCAGGTCTTTACAGAGTATCCCGATTCTGTGTCTAAAGCCGATATGCTGATTGCTCTCGGCATAATGGGAAAAAACAATGCCGGTATCACTGAAAAAATCAATAATTACCTGACAGAATTAAATGATAAATTTGCAGCGGGAGAGAATGTAAATTACTTGATGGTTTCCGCATCAATTTCCGCAATAATGGAACTTGACGACATCTCCTCATACCCCGTTCTTTTTACAGTTTTATGCGCCGGTTATCCTGAAGTAATTGCGTCAGAAGCGCGCGGGGCGATTGATTTTATTAATGGAAATTTATTTTTATTTTTGTCGGATGTGGTTAACAATAATCCTCCCGTGGAAAAATTTGCCGCGGTAAAAGCCGGAATTGCCAGTGAGAGGCTGAGCATGTCCGAACGCGGACAGCTCGCTATGTTTGCTCTTGAACAGGCTCTTTTGGACGAAGAAGAAGAAAACGCCAATTTGGACGCGATGCGTTATGCCGCTGTTCTGGAACTCGCTTCGCTGAGATGGACGCATGCAAACTCTTTGGCTGTCAGGCATTATTACCGAATATTGAATGATTATCATCAGGGGAATATTTCAAAAAGCCGTTATATCGAAGCGATTACCTGTCTCGGCGCGGTTGGAAATTCACAGGCGGCTCTTTTACTTGGACTGCAGCTTGGACTCATTAATGCCAGAACTGAAAGAACAGGCAGCTTCGATCCTGAAGTAACCCTCGCGATTGTAAAAGCCCTGGGTTATATTGGAACAAATGCCGCTTTTGATCATTTGTTTTATGTCAGTTATTTATCTTATCCGGACTACATAAAGATCGCTGCAAGGGAGGCGGTAGATCGCCTTAAATGGTAATTCCTGAAATAAAAAACATAAATCCTCGTCCTCTTCTGTGTACGGCTGTCTGCGCGGCAATTGGGTTTTATTTTTTGTCCCAGCAGACTGCCGCATTTTGCATAACGGTTTTAATTTTATCGCTTGCTGTTATGTGTCTATTCCGCGTTTTATCTTTGTTTGATCCGCAGAACCGCGAATTGCGCATGGCTGCTGTATGCGGCACTGCCTGCGCGGCGGGACTTATGCTTGGAATTTGCGCGGCAGGAGCGGGAAGAAATGACGCGCAGTTTACCCTTCCGCCGGAAAAAATTATCGCTGTCGAAGGAGTCCTTCTTGAAGACCCGCGCATTATCACAGGAGGGAAAGCGATGGTTTCACTTTCCCTTAAAAGATGCGCCGCAAATGGCGGGCTGCGAGCAGGTTCAAAAGGAGAGATAACTGTTTTCTTTGCGCAGGAGAACGCCGGAAAGCTGCGGGAATTCGGACGCGGAACTTCCGTATTCGCGGAAGGAAGACTTTATTTAAACAGCAATTCCTTTTCCCGGCAGCCGCAATGGACATTCAGCGCAGACTCTCTTCATGTTGTCAGGGGCGCGTCTGCGGTTGAGCGGATGAGAACGGGGATAAGGCTTGATCTTGTAAGGCGGTTTGACGGTAAAAACTGGAGCGCTCTTTCGCTTGCGATGCTTGTCGGTATACGCGATAATCTTGACAATAATCTGACGGACGCTTACAGAAGCGCCGGGCTTTCCTATATTCTGGCGCTCTCTGGAATGCATCTTGCGGTGTTAGCTGCATTAATCGCTTTCCTTCTTAAAAAACCGCTCGGTCTGAGAGCGGCTGCGATTGCAGGTGCTGTAATAATTGTTCTTTACTGCTTTATAGTGGGACCGATGCCAAGCCTGAACCGCGCGGCTCTTATGTATCTTCTCGGAACGCTTGCAGTACTCGGGGCTCTTCCCAAAAATTCAATTTCAATTCTGGCGCTCTCCTTTCTAATTCAGGTTATTTTTTCTCCTTCATCCGGAAATACAATCTCTTTTATTCTTTCGTATCTTGCGATGCTTGGCATTTTAATAATTACAAAAGCCATTGTATCGCTTTTTTCAGGAAAAATTCCTGATTTTCTCCTGCAGCCTTTAGCGGTATCTTGCGGAGCTTTTTTGGCGACAGCAGGCGTTTGCAGTTATACCTTCGGTGATTTGGCTCCTGCAGGAATCATTGCAGGTCTTATCGTAGTTCCTGCAACGACTGTTTTTATGATAGGTTCAATAATTTTTCTTGTTCTGGATTTTTTTTCATTTTCCGCCTTACTTGATTTTCCCATGTCTCTCCTGTATCAATTGATGGAAAAAACGGCTTTTACCGCCGGAAAGCTGCCGTCTGTTTCCATGAATCCCCAATTTATCCTTCTTTTATCAATTGCCGTTTTGTTGTTCATAATTATTTTTGAAAACACGCGCCGCAAATGGCGGCTGCGGCTGCAGCCGTTTTTATGATCAATTATAATTCTTCATCTGCCCTAAAAACTTTTCTTGAACGGGAAGAACTTGGCATGCGGAAAAAATTCGGACAGAATTTTCTGATAAATCCATCTGTCAGGCAGACGCTTGCCGATACGCTTTGCGTATCTGATATTATCAGCGGAGAGGAAGTATGGGAAATTGGTCCGGGGCTCGGCGCAATGACGGTTCTGCTTCTTGAAAAGGGATTGAAAGTCCGTGCTTTTGAAATCGACAAGGGATTTATCCGCTTATTAAAAGATTTATTTTCAGATAACAAAAATTTTTTACTTGTCGAAGGCGATGTAATGAAAACTCGCGCTGAACAGAAGGAAAAAGCGCGCTACCTTTTTGGGAATCTCCCGTATAATATTGCCGCTGTATTAATGGCTGAGTTAATAGAGGATAGCTGCCTGTTTGAACGCATGGTTATTACAGTGCAGAAAGAAACCGCGTTGAGAATGGCGGCGTCTTCAGGCTCACCTGATTATTCATCTTTATCGGTGTTATGCGCCAGCGTCTACAGGGTAAAACCTCTTATGACAATAAAACCTTCGTCGTTTTTTCCGCAGCCGAATGTAGACAGCATGGGAGTTCTTTTTGAAAATAAAAACGCTTCTTGCCGTCCTGAGGTTTTCACCCCGCTTGTCCGCGTCTTGTTTTCCTCAAGGCGTAAAATGATAAAAAACAATCTAAAAAATTTTATAGCTTCAATGGTACCGTCAGCAGGCGGGGAAATATGCGAATCTCTTCTGCGCGAAAACGCCCTGACAGGAAATGAACGCGCGGAAAATCTGGAACCGGAGGTTTTTTTATCTCTTGCCAAGTCTATCGAGAATATGCGAGTATATAAAAAGGGATGTCGATAACCGGGAATATTGCTAAAGTCGAGGAGAGGATTCAAAAAGCCTGCGATTTATCCGGCAGAAAGCGGGACGAAATTATCCTGATGGGTGTTTCAAAGTTCATGCCTTTAAATGCCGTGGAGGAAGCTTTCCGCGCCGGTATTGAATATTTCGGTGAAAGCAGGGTACAGGAAGGAATGGAAAAATTCGATTCCTTCAAAAAAGAACATCCGCAGGTAAGTCTTCATATGATAGGCTCTTTGCAGAGGAACAAGGCAAAACAAGCCTCTCTTTTTTTTGACTGTATTCAATCGGCGGACAGGTGGCAGCTAATAGAAGAGCTTGCAAAGCATGTTCCTGCGCGTAACAAACCACTTGAGATTTTACTTGAGCTGCATACGGGAGAAGAAACAAAGAACGGTTTTTCATCATTGGACGAACTTTACAAAGCTGCGCAGTTAACGCTGGAGAAGACCGGTTTAAAACCCGCCGGGCTTATGACGATGGCGCCTTTTACGGATGATACTGAGGAAATACGCGCGTCATTCAGGCAGCTTGTTAAAGCGCAGAGTGAACTGCGCAGGCGTTTTCCTGTAAAGGAAAACTGGAACTGTCTTTCGATGGGCATGTCAAACGATTTTGAAACGGCAATTGAGGAAGGCTCCACAATGCTAAGAATAGGAAGCCTGATTTTTAAGGATTAGTTTATTCATGAAAGAGAAAGTTTTTATTTTTTTATTATTTGTTTTTCTTTTAACTCCGCTGTCTAAGGCGGCGGCTCAAAGCAGTGTTCTTGAAGACGGAGAAATTGTCTTTAATACTTCAGGTCTGCCGGATTGGGTTAAAGACGTGCGCCGCTGGGATATCATTGCTTTCGGCACTTTTCCATTTTCCATGTTTTTTACCGCTTTTGCGGTTGATATATTCCGATGGGGTTTTGAAAGCGGTTTTAGTTTTTCCATGGAAGGACGCCGTTATGCGCCATGGCCGTTTAAATCCGCAGGAGCGGTTGAGCTTACAAGCGGAGAGTTTACCAGAAACATCTGGATTGCGGTCGGATTGTCGGCGGCTCTTGCGTTTGCCGATTTACTCATTGTAAAGCTGAGACAGAGAGATGAGAAACGCAGGACTGACAGCAGCCCTCCTGTTTCCGGAGGAACGTATACCATAGAAAAAATATCACCGGATGTGAAAACAGAAGAAATAAATTATACTGATGACGCTTCAATTATTGATGAAAATGTTCTGAAAATTTCTGATTTAGCGGCGTCTGATTTGGAATAATGCCGGAAATTTCCCATGTAATAAATGAACAAATTCCGCCTGATCTGCGGCTTGATCGTTATGTGTCAGAAATCCTGCGTCTGTTTTCCCGCTCCCAGATTAAAGCGCGTAATGCAAGAGCCAAAGTAAACGGAAAAGATGTTAAATTTTCAAGGTTTGTTAAACGCAATGATGTTCTGGAACTATTCTGGGATGATTTTTCTCCTGAATATATTATCCCGCAACCTATCCCGCTTGAAATAATTTATGAAGATGAAAGATGCGTTGTAATCAGCAAGGCTCAGGGAATGGTTGTTCATCCCGGAGCGGGCAACAGACAGGGAACGATGGCAAATGCGCTTTATTTCAGGATGATGAACAGGAACTTATCCGATGATAATATAAATCTGCGTTCCGGTATTGTTCACCGTCTGGACAAGGAGACATCAGGCGTCATCATTGCCGCTTATGATGAAGAAGCGCACGCTTTTCTGGCGCATCAGTTTAAAACACGCAGGGCAAGAAAGACTTATATCGCAATAGTTCAGGGTGTGTTAAAAGAAAGAACTGGTCGCATTGAAACTTTTTTATCCAGAGATCCGAAGGATCGCAGATATTTTTCCGTATCTTCCGCCGGAAAAAAAGCTGTCACTTTCTATAAAACTGTAAAAATCTGGAAAAATCATTGTCTTGTTTTACTCCGTCCAAAGACAGGACGCACGCATCAGCTGCGCGTACATTTAAAATATTTGGGAAATCCAATTATGGGAGACCCTGTTTACGGCGGCAAAGATAAAATTTTCCCCGAAGCAAATTTGATGCTTCATTCCAGGCGTCTTGAAATCACGCTTCCCGGGGAATCACAGGCGCGTGTTTTTTCTTCCGCTGTTCCGCAGAGATTTATTGAAATAATTAAAAAACTGGACAGGTTAGAGAGCGGAAATGGAAATTAACACTCCTTATATTCTTGAAGAAAATAAAGATTTCGCGGTTGTATTTAAACCGCCGAAAATGCATACTGCCGCTAAAAATATTTCTTTTAAACAAAGGGATTCAAAAAATGAAAGTCATTTGTTTTTATGCGAAAATAACACTTTGCTTGACTGGTATTCAGCGAATTCTTCTTCAGTCTTTGACGTCATGCATCGCCTTGATTTTGAAACGCACGGGCTTGTTCTTTTTGCAAAAAATAAAAGTAGTTATGAATATTTTAAGTTTATACAGGATAGAGGGGAATTTAAAAAAGAATATTCTGCGGTTTGCGTTCCTTCCGGTTTGGATTTCATTTCCGGTTTTCCTGCGCCTCCTGTTTTTTCTTCACTGGACAAACCTTTTACAATAGAGAGCTGGTTTCGTCCATTTGGTCCCGGTAGAAAACTGGTGCGTCCTGTTATAGAAGACGGAAAAAAACACAGGGAAATTGCAGCAGATAAGGAAAGTTTTTATAAAACGGAAATTCTTAAAAAAGACGGAAATGTCTTTACAGCGCAGATAATGCGCGGTTTCCGTCATCAGATAAGATGCCATCTTTGCTGGATAGGTTTTCCTGTAAAAAACGATCCTTTATATCCGCAGGAAAAAAAAGAAAGTCCGGAACTTGCTTTACGCGCTCAAGCTTTGTTTTTTTTCGATCCAGCAGGTGAAAAAAGGGAGATACGAATAGACGCCTTAATAGAATGCGGATAATTTACTATTGAAAATCCTGCGCATTAAGGTAAAATGAAGTATGAATACTGAAGAAATTTTCAAACCTAACTCTTCAGTTTATTGTGTCGGGATAAAGGGGACGGGAGTCTGTGCGCTTGCAGAGCTCATGTATAATACAGGGTTAAAAGTTTCCGGCAGTGACACAAGTGAAGTTTTTTATACCGACAAAATTCTTAAAGAACTGAATATTCCCTTTTATGAAAACTTTGACGCTTCCCGGATTGGTCCGGAGGTAGATATTGTCATCCATTCTCCGGCGTACAGCGCCGAATCCAATCCCGAACTTGCCCGTGCTCTGGAATTAAATATTCCCGTTCTTGGATATCCGCAAGCTCTTGGCGCGTGGTCTGAAAAATTTGATTCAACCGGAGTCTGCGGCGTTCACGGAAAAACCACAACCGCCGCAATGTGCGGAGTAACGGCAAAAGCCGCATTTCTTCCTGCGCAAATACTTACAGGCAGCGCCGCGTTTGATTTTGGGGGAAGATCAACTCTCGATCTGGGAAAAAAATATTTTATCGCCGAAACCTGCGAATACCGCGAACACTTTCTGTCATTTCATCCATCGCGCATTATTCTTACATCGGTAGAAATTGATCATCAGGATTATTTTAAAACTTATGAATCAATCCGCGGCGCTTTTGTCAGATATTGCAGTCTGCTTCCCGAAGGAGGACAGCTTATTTATTGCGCTGATGACGCGGGAGCGAGCGAAGTCGCAGGTATAGTTGAAAAAGAGAAACCGGAAGTTAAATTGATACCATATGGGTTTTCCGCCGCCGGTGATTTTAAAATTGTTTCATTCAGGGTAGAAAATGAAAGAAGCGTTTTTTCCCTTGCTGGATTTCCCGTTGAATTTAAATTACGGATTCCGGGACGGCATGAAACGCTGAATGCTGCGGCGGCAATCGCGCTTACCGCTTCATTGGCAAAACAGGAATCTTCCGAAAATGTTTTTGAAAAAGAGAAAATCCAGTCTGTTAAAAATGCGCTGGATAACTTCAGGAGTACAAAACGAAGGAGTGAGATAATCGGCGAAGCAGGCGGAATTACATTTATGGATGATTACGCTCACCATCCCACTGCCGTCAGAACAACCCTTGCCGGTCTGAAAAGTTTCTATCCGAAAAGGCGGCTTGTTGTCAGTTTCATGTCGCATACATATACAAGAACATCAGCTCTTTTGGAAGAATTTGCGTCCGCATTCTTTGACGCTGACATTCTTTTTCTGCACAGGATTTATGCGTCTGCAAGGGAGGACTACAAAGGCGGCGTTAACGGAAGGACTCTTTATGAAAAAGCGCTGGCAATCCGCGGCGGAGAAACCCGTTATGCTGATGAACCCGGCGACGCCTTCTCCCCGTTATGTGAAATATTAAGGAAAGGAGATATATTTATCACGCTGGGCGCGGGAAACAACTGGCCTTTGGCGGAAAAACTTTTCGCTCATTACAGGGAAGCCGGAAATGGTTAGCATGACAGGATACGGTTACGCCGGTAAAACAGGAGATGATATGTCAATCTCTGTTGAGATCAAGGGATACAACAGCCGTTACCTTGAAATTTATGTAAATCTTCCGCAGTGGCTTTCAATGCTTGAATCGGGAATACGCGAAAAAATTTCCTCTGTATGCGGCAGGGGAAAAGTTGAAGTTTATATCCGTGTACGTGAATTTAATGTTCCTGTCAGTATCAGCGTAAATACAAATACGGCAAAAGCCTATTACAACGCGATTAATGTTCTTGCAAATGAACTTAACCTTGATGAAAAACCGGCTCTATGTACTCTTTTGGAACTGGACGGTGTTCTTGATATTGAAAAAAACCGCGACGATGAACGGTACTGGAAAGAGATAGAGCCGCTGTTAAATGAAGCGTCAGACGACTTCCGCGCTGAACGCGAAAGAGAGGGAAAACATACCCAGGATGATATACTTGTAAACTTAAGTATTATTGAATCCTCAATAAAAAAAATCTCGTTACTGGTTCCTGCCGCTGAAAACACAATCAAGGAAAATATCAAAACAAGGTTTGCAGAAGTTCTTGGCAGCCATGTTGATGAAAACAGAATACTGGCGGAAATCGCGTCTTTATTGCTGAAATATACAATTTCTGAAGAAATTTCGCGGCTTAATTCGCATTTAAATGAGTTTAAAACGGAAACTGAAAATAATTCAAAGCCGGGAAAGAAACTCGACTTTTTATGCCAGGAAATAAACAGGGAAATAAATACAATCGGTTCCAAGAGCGCTTTAATAGAGGTAAGCGCCGAAGTTGTAAAAATGAAGGAAGCTCTGGAAAATATAAGGGAACAGCTAAGAAATGTCGAGTAACAGGGGATAGGGCATATGAGGAAAGATTTAAAGATCGCCATTTCAGGAAGAAGCGGCTGCGGAAATACGACAGTCAGCAAAATGGTCGCGGACAGTCTGGGTTTGCGGTTCATAAATTTTACGTTTCGTTCCCTTGCAGGAGAGCGCAGTCTTGATCTGAATGAAATGCTTTTTCTTGCTTCAAATGATGATTCTATTGACAGGGAAGTGGACAGCCGCCAGGTTTCTCTTGCGCGTGAAGGCGGCGGCTGCGTACTTGGTTCACGGCTTGCGATTTGGATGCTTGAAGAAGCTGATTTAAAAGTTTATCTTTACGCGACAGCGGAGGTGAGGGCAAAACGCATTATAAGCAGGGAAGGCGGAGATATTTATGAAGTTGCGGCTTTTACCGAGCAGCGCGACAGGCAGGATCACGGACGATATCTGCGCATTTACAATATTGATACCGACATTTATGATTTTGCCGATCTGATTATTGATACTGATAACAGGACACCGAGGGAAATCACGGATTTAATTGCAGAGAAAGCGAGAGAGAAAGAAATTCGGAAGTAAGCGGAAATGATTAAGGAAATAAATCCGCAAAAGAATTCCATTGAAACAGATAAAAATGTTCAGAAGTCAAAAATACCGCCGCCGCAAACTGTAAAGACATCCGTTTCAGCCGCTCTTCGTTCTCCCGCTTCGCTGGCTGCTTCAGCAGGTCTTCCATCCGATAAACTTTCCGCTTCCATTGTTTCAATTGCGCGTTTTTTTTATCTCCCGCTGAAACCGCAGCTTCTGGCGGACATCCGCCGTCAGGTTTTAACGGCGGAACAGGCTGGCGTAAAACAGACCGATGCAAAACAACCCGCTTCATTGATTTCACATAACGATGTCAAAAACCGGCAGGCGCTTGCTCTGGCGGCTTGCGCCGCGGAAAGCAAAGCGGCGGAACTTCCGCCGAAGGGATTTGAATTATACGCTGAAACGATCGATCCCGGCTGGCAAAAACGCCGTGACGGTGAAAAGCGAAACGATAAAAATCAGAATGAACATCAAAATGAAGAAAACACTGCATCCAAAACCGCTCTTGTTAACCCTTCATTATTAAAACAGATCGCTCTTGATACTGCTGAAAAAAATCCCCTGCTTTATGTATTAAACAGACTGCCTGGAAAAGACGGTCAGCGCTGGCTCGTGCTTCCTTTTAATTTCCTGCAGGACGGCAAACAGTTCCGCGTGTCAATAAGGTTATTGCTTGATGAAAGACAGGCTGTTGATCGCAACATCCTCATGGCTGTCGATGTTCAAATAAATGATATCGAACAAGTTAAAAATAAAAATATTAATTATGAAGAATCTCAGAGACAGCTATTTATTTTTGAAACTGTTAACGGAAACCATTCGAGGCTTACTGTATGCTTTAAACCTGATTTAATGCCAAAGCCGGAATTAAAAATAAAGAGCGAGTTGTCAAAATTATTGGGCATTCCGTCTGAGAGAATATTTTTCAAACCTCTATCGGATGATTTTTTTTGCGAAGCGGAACTGGAAGATTTTCCTGCACTTGATCAGGCGGTATAATATGAAAAAGAAAAAACTGGCATCGGCAGTCGGATATAACAAAGGCGAGGCGGCGCCTGTCCTGCTTGCATCGGGAAGGGGCAGGGAAGCCGAGCGGATCATCGCGATTGCCGAAGAAGCCGGAATCGCCGTGGTGGAAGATACGGCTCTTGCCGTTCTTCTTGACACAAGCGCTAAACCCGGCGATTTAATACCACCCTGGTGCTGGGAAGCCGCGGCAAAGGTTCTCTCTTTTGTGATACAAATGGATAACAGGAAAAGATATTGACTTTTTTCTCCTTTTTTGCAAATATCAGGGTATCAGCGGCTGTCGTATAACGGCTATTACCCCAGCCTTCCAAGCTGGAGACGTGGGTTCGACTCCCATCAGCCGCTCTGTAAGGTTTTTTTGATAATGAATCAAAGAGTATGAGCGTCTGCCTTCGGGCAGCCGCTCTGTAAGGTTTTTTTGATAATGAATCAAAGAGTATGAGCGTCTGCCTTCGGGCAGCCGCTCTGTAGGGTTTTTTGATAATGAATCAAAGAGCGTGAGCGTCTGCCTTCGGGCAGCCGCTCTGTAAGGTTTTTTTGATAATGAATCAAAGAGTATGAGCGTCTGCCTTCGGGCAGCCGCTTAATTATAGGGCGTATAGCTCAGCTGGTTAGAGCGCTTGCTTTACACGCAAGATGTCCCTGGTTCGAATCCGGGTATGCCCATGTTTTGATAACGGAGGATAATTGTGAAAAAGCTGCTTTGTATTTGTATTATTGTTTTATCCGTAGCTTATATTTCCTGTCAAAAAAATAATTCAAACCAACAAACAAGCGGAATGACTGTTCGTCTTCTTACCGATGCCACCGGCGTTGATGATAAATCATTTAACGCCGCAGCGTGGCGGGGGATTCTGGAATATTACGGAGACACATGGGAGAATCCCAGACAGAGAGGGAGCGTTTATGACTGGGTTACCGCTCAAACTCAGGATATGTATATTCCCAATCTCAGGCAGGCTACAGATGAAGGCTATGATCTGATTATCGCCACAGGTTTTACATGGGATATGGCTGTCGATACTGTCGCTGCGGGAAATCCCCAGCAGAAATATCTTATTGTTGATGTTGACTGGCTTGAATCGACAAACGTAATGCAGGCTGTTTACGCCGAGCATGAAGGTTCATTTCTGGTCGGCGTTGCCGCGGCGTTAAAAGCGCTTGAAGACGGAATTGTTAATCCTCGCTTTGGTTTTATCGGCGGTGTACCGGGCGCTGTTATCACAAAATTTGAAGTTGGTTATGTTCAGGGAATTCTTTCCATAATCCCCGACGCGCAGATTGTTGATTATTATGTAAACAGTTGGGGTGAGCCTGCTCTTGCGAAAACTCAGGCAAAAAACTGGTATGACTCCGGCGTATATGCGATTTATTCGGCGGCGGGCGGAAGCGGAAACGGGACAATCGCGCAGGCTAAAGAATATCGTGATGCTGGAAGAAATGTCTGGGCTATCGGCGTAGATTCCGATCAGCATGAAGAGGGAATTTACAACAATGCAGGGGATTCCGCCGTGCTTACTTCCATGCTAAAAAGGGTAGAGAGCAGCGTTCTTTACGCGCTTAACGCGGTTAAAAATAATTCTTTTTCAGGCAAGATAATTACTTTTGACTTAAAAGCTGAAGGCGTCGGTTATTCAACAGCCAACTCCGCCATAAGTAAAGCCATAACTGATCAACTGGAAATTGTAAAAAGAAAAATTACAAACGGTGAAATTCAAATTGCTCCTACTCTTGCAGAAGCAATGCGTCTTCCAGGTTTCCCGCAAAACTTAAGAGCAATTGACGACTAAGATTGAAGAAATAGAAAATAAAATTCTTCGCGCCTTTACAGGAAACGCCTTTACATCCGCAGCGGCTGTTATTCTCGGTTTCCTGACGGCGACTTTTATTCTTGCAGCGATTGGAAAAAATCCGTTAAACATGTATCAGGCGATTTTACAGGTAGTGAGCGGTTTTGATTCGCGGCACGGAACGTGGAATGTGCGTTATATCGGCGAATGGCTTGTAAGTTCCATTCCCCTCATTCTCTGCGCCCTGAGCATGGCTTTTGCCGCGCGTTCAGGACTTTTTAATATCGGCGCGGAGGGGCAGTACATTGCAGGTCTTACAGCCGCTCAGCTTATAGCTTTTTATTTTCCGCCTGTTCCTGTTCTGCATTTGATTGTCGCTGTAACAGGCGCGGTTTTTGCGGGCGCTTTATGGGGAGGCATTGCCGGTTTTTTCAGAGCGCGCTATAAAGTTTCGGAAGTTGTAGCAACCATAATGATGAATTATATCGCTCTTTATGCGCATCGCATTGTTACATTGAGGATTCCGGGAAGCAATAGTTTCAGGACTCCTGATTTTCCCGCAACAGCATCTTTATCAAGTTCGATGCTGTCATCCCTTACAAACGGTTCAAGACTTAATTATGCTCTCTGGTTTACAATCGCGGCAATTATTATTTACTGGATCATAATGAATAAAACCGCGCTGGGTTATTCACTTAAGGCGACCGGCCTTAACAGGAATGCCGCTTTTTATTCAGGCATGAATGTTAATTTGAACATAACTTCCTCAATGACAATCGCTGGAGCGTTCGCGGGTCTTGCCGGAGTTTCTGTTTCTCTGGGAATATTTGTAAACGGGCGTATTCTTACCGCGTTTGACGGTTATGGATTTGACGGTATCGCTGTCGCGCTTGGCGGGAATTGTTCAGCCGTAGGGATTGCGGTGGTCGGACTTCTTTTCGGAATGTTAAAATCAGCGCAGCCCCTAATGCAATCCCGCCAGATACCGCGTGAGATTGCTTCGATCATTATGGGGTTGGTTGTTGTTTTTATCGCGCTGCGCACCGGAATACAGTTATTTATTGAATGGCGTCTAAAAGAAAAAGCACGTAAAATGAATATGGAAACTCGTTGATGGAACATATTTTATTTTTTACCGCGATGATACCCTCAACTTTAATGATTGTCGCTCCAATACTCATCGCTGCAACAGGCGGCATGATTTGTGAACGTTCAGGAGTTGTCAATATCGCTCTTGAAGGGCTTATGGCAATGGGCGCAATGACAGCAGCGATCACGCATGTTCTTTTGGAAACAAAAACCGGTTTTTCAATTCCGCTGTCTTTAATATTTGCCGCACTGACAGGCTGTCTTTTTTCGCTTATTCACGCATTTGCCAGCATCACCCTGAGAGCCGATCAGGTTATCTCCGGCACCGGTATAAATCTTTTATCAAATGGGATAACCGTATTTATCTGTCAGTTAATATTCCGAATGGACAGAAGCATGAACTACAGGATGGGAATGAGATCGGGGATTTTTGGAATTTATCCTACTATTTGGATTGCGCTTTTGATTTTACTTGCCGCGTGGTTTATGATTTACAAGCGTCCCTGGGGTTTGCGTCTTCGCGCCGCAGGCGAATATCCTCATGCTGCTGCTTCATCGGGAGCCAATGTTATCGGTATTCGTTATACAGCAGTTTTAATTTCCGGTCTTCTTGCCGGTCTTGCAGGTGCCTGCATTGTTCTTACCCAGGATATTCAATTTACAGTTAACACAATTAACGGAAAAGGTTTTATCGCTCTTGCTGCGGTTTCTTTCGGACGCTGGCTGCCACTCGGCATTCTAGGTTCCAGTTTGCTCTTCGGAGCTTCTTCAGGAATGGCGGTTAATATCGTCAATCTGCAAAGCCTGGATTTTCTTCCATCGGAATTTTTCAGCATGCTTCCTTTTTTGATAACCCTTCTTACCCTTGTTATTTTCAGCGGAAAAGATTACACTCCCGCGTCTCTGGGACAGCCTTATGATAAATCAAGACATTGACGGCAGAGTTATTTATCTGTAATCTATACTAATGTACAGTACGTTTATAGCATATCTTCTCTGGTTCCTTTCCTGCTTTGGGCTTTTTGGGTTTCATCGTTTTTATCTTGGAAAAATACCAACGGGAATATTGTGGATGTTTACCGGCGGCTTCTTTGTGGTAGGCACGATTTATGATTTTTTAACTTTGCCGAATCAGGTAAGGGAAGCGAATATCCGCAAGGCTATTCTTGACGGAACTGTAAGAACCAATAATGTCTCCGGTCAGTCATGGCGCAGCGTAGGTGACGGAGAAACCCGTATTGTCCGTGACAAAGAACATATTGAAAGAACCATTTTAAAATTGGCGAAGACAAATAAGGGAATTCTTACCGCAAGCGAACTGGCGCTTGCAGGAAATATTTCAATTGAAGAAGCGAAAAATAATCTTGATGCAATGGTTTCAAAAGGTTTTGCAGAGCTTCGCGTTCGTCAGTCTGGTTCTCTGGTTTATGCAATACCCGATCTGATGGATAATAACGAACCGCTTTTGGATATGTAGAGTCTATTTATCTAAGTACGACTTCCGTCCTTCCAAATCCGCCGGTTTCCGGTCTTGAAAAATAATAATCTGCTACCGCCGGTTCCTTTTTGAGGTAGTCATGAATGCCCTTTTGAAGAATTCCGCTTCCTTTTCCGTGAACAACGGCGAAATTTTTTAAACCGCTGAGAGAAGCAGCTTCGATCTGGCGGCGAAGAGCGTCTTTTGCTTCTTCAAGCCTCATCCCCAGTAATTTCAGTTCGTATACCGCGCTGTATTGCGAACTATATTCAGCCGCCCAGGAGGGACGCACAGCGGCTTTTTCCGCAGAAACGGGAATCAAATCTTTCTCTGAAAAAGTCATCTTTAATGAGCCGACTTCCACTATCCACGAAGCCGTTTTCGCGCTTTTTTTATCTGAGCGGATAATTACGCCGCGCTGTTTTGAGATTCCTGCCATTACTTCCATGCCGGGAGCGAAGGCGGCTGAGCTTTCTTCATTTGATGAAAATGAAAATTGTTTTCTGATCGCCTGCTCTTCTTCATCAAGGGAGTCGCTTTCATTTTCAACGTTACGCGCAAGCTCGTTAAGGAATTCCTTGACCTTCAGGGTTTTTTCGCGGGTAACTTCTCCTTCTTTCAGCTCGCGGACAAGGTTTTCAAGCGTTTTGCGGCTTTCTCTTAACAGAAGCTGGAGTTTGCCTACGTGTTCGCGTTTTAATTCTGCTTCCTTCTGACGAAGACGCAGTTCCTTTAGATCAGCATTTCTTTTTTCTTCTTTCAGTTTTTTCAATTCAATCGCGCTTTTATGTTCAATGCCGGCAAGTTCCCTCTGTTTTTTTTCAAGTCCGCTTATTATTGCCGATATGTCGGATGCTTCTTCGCTTATGTATTTTCTTGCTCTCCCGACAATTCCGCTGTCAAGACCGTTCGCAAGGGCTATATCAAGCGCTCTGCTTTCACCGGGAAGCCCGGCTACAATTTTATATGTCGGCGACAATGTCTGCGTATTGAATTCGACAGAGGCGTTTTCTACACCCGCTCTTGTGTACCCGTAATTTTTTAAAATACCGTGATGGGTTGTAATAATCATTCTTGATTTTTTATCGATCAAAAAATCGAGAATAGACATGGCAATCGCCCCGCCTTCTTCAGGATCGGTGCCTGAGCCAAGTTCGTCAAGGAGAACAAGTGATTTTTCACTTGCATGGGAAGTTATCGCGGAAATATTTGTTATGTGCGCGGAAAAGGTTGAAAGGGACTGATCAATGGATTGTTCATCGCCGATATCAGCAAATATTCCGTCGAATACGGGAAGAGCGCTTTCTTCTTCAAGCGGGAGAGCCAGTCCGCTTTGATTCATCGCGGCAAAAAGCCCCAGTGTTTTAAGCGCGACAGTTTTTCCGCCCGTGTTCGGTCCTGTGATTATAAGCGTCCGCGTGCTTCCGCTCATGGTGATGTCAACCGGAACAGCTTTTTTCAGCATGGGGTGGCGAGCCTGCCTTAAAACAAGCGCGTCCCTGTTTTTCGCAAAGCAGCCTTTTGTTTCTGCCGAGTATCTTGCTCTTGCCCTTAAACATTCAAGTTCCATAATTGTTATGTGAAGTGTTTTTACGCTTTCTGAATAAAAAGAAATTTTTTCAGTTAATTCACGCAGTATTTTCTGGATTTCCGCATCAAAATTTCGTTTTTCAAGAAGAAGTTCATTATTTTTATCAACTACATCAAGAGGTTCAATAAATACCGTCTGCCCGCTGGATGAAGTCTCATGAATTATCCCGCTGATGCGTCCGCGGTAATTTGCTTTAACGGCGATAACCGCCCGTCCGTCGCGCTGCGAGGGAAGAGGAGACTGAAGCATTCTTTTATACTCGTCGTCTGATGAATAGCGGCTGACAGCTGTTTTTAAATCCTTTTCAAGGCTTTCAATCCGCCTTCTTATGGCGCGTAACGCCGGAAGGTCGCGTAAATTCCCTTCCCTGTCGATTATTTTGAATATTTCCATAGCGGCAGGAGAGCAGTCAGGAAACAAATCGCTGTTCAGCATGTCAAGAAGAGCCTGTCTTCCTTCATCAATGGTGATTCCGTTTCTCTCTTTTATAATCCATTTTTTAAGTTCCTCGCTGCGCTCGATAAAAAGACCGGTTGCCAGCGCTTCATCCAAATCAAGTACAGTGCCTGCTGTTTCAATTTTCGGAAGGAGAAATCCTATTGAAGGAAGCCATGAACGCGGTTCGTCATCGCAGAATTTTATCAGGATTTGAATCGCTTTTGTTTTTGCTTTTAATTCTTCCGCGCAGTCTTTGAATAACGGTCCGGAATTTTTGAGTATTTGGGCGGCTTCGGCGCTTAATGCCATTGAAGATACCTTTTCAAGTATTTTCGGATATTCAAGCAGATTTAAAGTTTTTTCTGTTAATTTTTCCCTGTCAATAATCACTAATATTTCCCTTTAAATCATCGTATATTCTCAGAAAACTCTCATAACGATCTTCGTGAATAACGCCGGCGGCGACTGCCTCCATTATTTTACATCCCGGTTCTGTTCTGTGAGAGCAGGACAGACCGAAACTGCATTTGCCTGCAAGAGGCGTAAATTCCTTCATGTGATAAATAAGCTGCTGCGCTTTTATTCCATCAGGTATAAAAAGCCGCACTCCCGGCGTATCAATATAACGCGTTTTTCCCGGCAGTTCAACCATGAAAGACATTGTAGTTGTATGAACTCCCCGGTCGTATTTTTCATTAAGGCTACCTTCCCTGATATTCAAGCCGGGCTGAAGAGCGTTTAGAAGGCTCGATTTTCCAACTCCTGACTGACCTGTTAAAACAGAGGTTTTGCCTTCTGTTTCGCGGCGAAGATCATCAAGACCTTCTCCTGTTTTTGCGGACAGAAAAAGGACTTTATATCCAATATTTTTATATTCTTCCAGACGTTCGTAAACATCAATATCGTCATTTTCAAGATCGATTTTGTTGCAGATAACAAGAGCTTTAATTCCGGCGATGTCCGCCTGTAAAAGAACGCGATCAACAAAGCGCGGTCTGAAAGGAGGGGAGAGCGGGGTGCAAAGGCATAAAACCATATCAACATTTACCGCAAGAAGCTGGCTTAGTCCTTCTTTTTGGTTATAGCGGCTGAAAATATTATTTCTTTTTTCTACCGATATAATTTGTGCTGTGCCGGATTTTTTATTGTATTCAATATTTACACAGTCTCCTGGAGCCAGAGGATTGTAAAAATTTTCACAGGATTTTAATACTTTTCCCTTTATACGGCATTCAAGTTCTTTCAATCCATCTTCAGTCTCCGCTCTGACCGTAAGAACATTGCGCGAACCACAGAAAATCTCGCCTCTTATAATATCTGTTTCATTTTTCATGGTTCATCAAAATAAAATAATTCAAATCCCATTTTTAAAGCTCTGGCTCTCCATAAGGGGTCTTCCATTTTACTGCCTGTTAGAAGAAATTTATATTCAGCTTTTGAATTTTTACCGGCGCGCAAATTATTTTTATCCAACAGGTATTCAATGCGTTTTGTAATGCCGGCAATCGAATCAAAGACGATGATGGAAGGACTGGCTTCATTCTGGAATTCTTCAAGAAGATACAGAAAATGAGTGCATCCAAGAACAAGGGTATTTACATTTTCGCCGCGGAATTTATTAATATATTTTTTTACAATTTCTTTTTTTTCGCTGCCGTTTGCCGCGTCAAATTTTTTTTCAACAAATTCAACAAGTTCGGGAGCGGCTATTCCGGTTATCTCGCAGTATTTATCGGTTAAGTCCAGACTGTCAAGCTCTTCAATTGTACGTTCTGTTGCAAGTATCCCCACTTTTCCGTTGCCGCATGAGATTGCCGCAGGTTTCAGCGCGGGAACTGTTCCTACAAACGGAATTTGCGGAAAATTTTCCCGTAACGCATTGATAGCCGAGATTGTAGCTGTATTACAGGCAAGCACGGTTATTTTGGGCTCTGTTTTTTTCAGGAATTCTTCCATGAGCGATACAAGAATGGAAGCTATTTCTTCTTTATCACGCGGACCGTAAGGAAAATTTTTTTTATCAGCGAGATAAAAAACAGATTCCTGCTGATTGTTTTTTAAAAAATCTCTGCAATAAGGAATTCCGCCAATGCCGGAATCAATAAACAATACGGGTTTTTCTTTCATTTTTACTTGAATAAATCATCGAATGCCGCCCTTGATACTTTAGCTTTTTCCATGTCTCCCTGCTGCCTGCCGCTCTGACGGCGGTATTTTTCGTCAAGAAAAAACCAGTCGCAAAAATTTGCGCGTTCCCTGTCAGGCTGAGCCTCCGCGCTGCTTTCACGGCAGCCGCCTCCAGATCCGGGAAGATAAAAACGGCAGTTTCTGCATGAGCGCAGATCTTTTCTGCAGTCAGGGCAGCAGGCAGAACGGCCGATTGGCTGCTCGTTTGTAATTGGCGATCCGCAATACCAGCACATGGGTTCATTGTACTCTTTACATGACTGGCTGTAAAGATAAATATGTGATACTTTGAATTCAGGATGTTTACGAACAAGCCGTGCGCCGCAGGATGCGGCAGACCCGCAGTTACAGGATATAATTTGTGTATTATTCATCTTGCAAATCCGGAGCGGGAATATTTGCGTATTTGTAATTACATTGAGGAAAATAGTACAATCAGGAATTTAAATGTTTCAGGGATGCATTTTGAAGATGTAGATTTTTCCAATCACCATTTTTACGGCTGCAATTTCAAGGAAGCTTCGTTTAATAATTGTAATTTTTCTGGCTTTAAAATAAGAATGAGTTTTTTTGATTTTTCAAGTTTCATAAATTGTGATTTTACAAAAACAGATTCCCAGTTTATTTCATTCGCAGGTTCCAGTTTTAATAATTGTGATTTTTCAAATTCAGAACTTGTGCATATTAATTATGAAGGAGCTGCAATAATTAATACGTCGTTTGACAATACCAATTTATACAACAGCCGTTTTATCAGCGCCGATTTATCAAAAGTGACTTTTATTAATTGCAATTTAAAAAGGGTTTATTTTGCAAGTGCGAAACAGAAGGATATGGTATTTAAAGCGTCAAATACAGCGGAAGCAATATTCGAGAAGGAAGACCAGTGAAACTTTTTTTTCAATACTGTACATTTGGGTTCAGCAACTGCTACATTCTGGGAGAGGAAGAAGCGGGAAAAGACAGACCGAATGCCGCAATCGTTGTAGATCCAGGAGGTATGGATAATGCGATTCTTGACTACATCGAAAACAATAATTTTTTTCTTAAAGCTGTTTTGGTGACTCACGATCATTCAAATCATGTCCGTGGACTTAGAACGTTAAAACGCATATACAACGCAGAGGTATTTGCCGTGAATCAGAGCATCATGGATCATAAAACAATAATGGTAAAAGACGGCGACAGGTTTATCATCGACAGTTTTCAGGTGGAAATTATTTCCATACCAGGTCATTCTTCTGATTCTGTTGTATACCGGATAGGGAATCTGCTTTTTACAGGCGATGTTCTTACGGCGGGGTTATTGGGCAGCACAGCAAGCGCTTACGGAGCCACTACGCAGATGAACAAGCTGCGCAGCCGTCTTCTTTCGCTTCCCGGCGATTTTATTGTGCTGCCCGGACACGGTCCTCCTTCAACGCTTGAAGCTGAACGACGTTTTAATATGGATATAATCAATTACGATATTAACCGCAGCAGGCAGCCTGTTTTCAAAGTCGATATCTGACTAAAAAAAAGCCTGCCTGCGGAGCAACCGGAGACAGGCTCTTTATATCTGCGTTATCTGCTACTTTTTAAACCTGAGCGACTCAAGGGTTGATTCTCCGCGGCGGATGCCGAACCATAATTCACTCGCTGTTTTTTCACGTAACACCTTGTAAAACACCGCCATATCACTCACATTCTCGCCGTTTATTGAAGTAATCAAATCACCCTGTTTTATGCCGATAATATCGGACGGGCTTCCGGCAACCAACTGATAAACAAAGAGTCCCTTTACATTCTCATCAATATTTAAATTCTGCCTGATTTGATCAGTCAGTGGAATTAATGAAACACCCGGCCAGAGTTTTTTATTATCTGATGCAATTTGATCCGTACGCGCTTCTATACGCACAGGGAAGTCCCTGTTTTGTTTATCCCTGATAACTGTAAATGTCGCGCGATCTCCGGGTTTAAGGTCTCCTACTATCATCTGAAGCTGATTTACGCCTCTTACTTCCCTGTTGTTTACATGTGTTATAAAATCGCCGGCTTTTAATCCGCCGTTATCCGCAGGAGAGCCGATGAAAACCTGCGAAGCAAGAGCTCCTCTTTTTCCTTCAAGCCCAAGTTCAGTAACAGTATCCCTGTTTGGATCAATAAGTGATACGCCGAGCCATCCGTAACTTGTTGTGCCGGTTTCGATAAATTCGTCAATTGATCTTTTCGCGTTATTGATTGGAATGGCAAAGCCAAGACCGACGTTTCCGCCGCCTGAAAGATTGCTTGCGATCCATGTATTGATACCGATAACTTCTCCGCGGATATTTACAAGGGGACCGCCTGAGTTACCCTGATTAATCGGAGCGTCTGTCTGTATAAAATCATTGATGTTTCCGCCCGGACCTCCTGTTCTGCCGACTGCGCTTACAATGCCCATGGTCACTGAAAATGAAAACTGCTCTCCGAGCGGATTACCCATCGCAATCGCCCAGTCCCCGACAGCGACTGTGTCAGAATCACCTAACACTGCCAGCGGATAGTGATCGTTGGTTTTAAAAGAAACGAGGGCAAGGTCTTTGCGTTCATCCTTTCCTACAAGTTCCGCAGGATATTCCTTGCCTTCTTTTGTCGCGATCCTGATTTCAGTTGCGTTATCTACAACGTGGTTATTTGTAAGCGCATAATAAATACCGTCTTTATGACGGACAATAAGCCCCGATCCAAGACCGGCTGAACGGAACTCGCGTTCCTGACCGTCCTGTCCTCCTCTGTCACGCGGTCCGAAGAAAAACTCCCAGGGAATTCCGTTAAAATTCGGCACTTGCTGCCTTCTTACAGATACGGTTTTCAGCTCTACGACAGAAGGCAGCGTTTTATCCGTTATGGATCGAAAGACGGTCTGTAAATTTTCGGCTACAGCAAGGGAGCTTGCCGGAATTATAACAGTACTTTCCTGCGCCTGCACCCGTGTCCCTGAAGAGCAGGAAAAAGAGAAAAAAGCCATGGTAAAACCAAAAATGGCGCCAATCAGAACTAAATTGAAGATGAACAGGTTTTTTGATGATAATTTTTGAGTAATGTTCATAATAACTCCTGAAATTTTTATTTTTTATTTGTCTGCAGAAACAGTAACATTGCAGATTCCATATAATAACAAATATATAAATGCCTTGATAGTTACAGGGCGAAAAACGCCATTATTCTTCGCCTTCGGCGAGGGTAACGATGGCTTGCGCCCTTTGAACATATTTGGAAAGTTCTTTTATATTAAAGGCTTCTTCCAGAAGCAGGGCGTCATTTTCACTGACACCCTGTAGCACGTCAATGGGAAGTTTTTTAAGCTGGTTGAAAGAGTTTTTTTCGTATTTCCTGTCAACTAACTTGTTTATGTTCATTTTTGATTATTCTTCGCCTTCAGCAAGCACGCAGATCGCCTTTGCCCATCTTACATATTTGAGTTTTGCAAGATCGGCAACGGTTTTCACTTTAAAGGCTTCTTTGAGAAGTTTTGCGTCTCCTTCACTGATACCCTGAAGCGCGTCGACAGGAGACGCGGCGATCTGTTTTAGAGATAATTTTTCATATTTTTTATCCACAAATTTGTTAATATTCATTTTAGACACTCCTTTTAAATTAATTTAATCAATTTCCTATAATATTATTTTATAAAAAAACTGTCAAGCTTTTAAAATACATATTGCTCAAGCGGGTCTGTCAGTATCTCGGTTTTGCCGCCGTGAACAGCAATTGTATGTTCCCAATGCGCCGATATTTTTTCATCAGCTGTAACAACTGTCCATTCATCATTAAGAATTTCAATGTTTCCTGCGCCTGCATTTATCATCGGCTCAATCGCGAAGACCATACCGTTATTCATTTTTGGATTCGGTCCGTGCGGGTAATTCGGCACCTGCGGATCTTCGTGCAGGTACAGCCCCGTTCCGTGTCCGCAGTATTCCTGCACTATTCCGTATCCGTGAGACTTAGCGTGATTTTCAACCGCGCGCGAAACCTGCAAGAGTCTGTCTCCGGCTTTTGCCGCTTCTATTCCCCTGTATAAACATTCCATGGTTATTTTATTCAACTTGCGTATTTCTCCGCTCACATTTCCGGCTTCTATGCTTACAGCCTGATCGCTTATAAAACCGCCAAGTTCAATGCCGCAGTCAAGCGAAACAAGGTCTCCCTCGCGGATACGTCTTTTTGACGGAATACCGTGGATCACCTCTTCATTGATGGAAATACAAATCGCGGCAGGGTAGGGGGCGTTTATTTTTTTTATGGTGTAACCCAGGAATACTGGTCTGCCTCCCGCTTTTGCAATCCAGTCTCTCACCCACATATCAATCTCTATTGTCTGAACTCCCGGTTTTACAAGAGGAATCAATTCGCGGTACATTGCAGATAACATCTTGCATGATTTTCTGATGCCGTCAATTTGTTTTTCATTTTTAAGGCGAATCATGCTCTTAATTTCTCCAGTGTTTTTGCCATTGATTTTTTAAATCGTTTTTCATCCTGCGCAGAAAAACCAAGCTTCATCATTGTCTCAAGGCAGTCAATCCATGTTTCTTCGTCTACCTGCGCGCCAAGCCTGAACCTGACGATGTTCTTCAGGTAGTTTTCTATTTCCGGCGTGAAAAGCTTAAAATAAGAACGGCGTCTTTCTTCCGCAAGAACAGCGGACATCAGTTTAAACGCTTCAAAAGAAAAATCCCTTTTGTCAAGTTCTTCGGCGAGGATGTACTGGCAGTCCATCCAGTCTTCACGATCAAGATATTTTTCAAGAGTAAACCGCAAGCCTCCGTTTTTCCGCCAGATCGCGATTGCTCTTTCTTCTTCAAAATGAAGCAGTTCAAAAAATATTAATTTTGCCTGACTTGCGGGATTTTCCTGATCATTAAGCCATGTTCTGTAATTAAAAGCGTGTTTTTTTAAAAAGCGCGAGTATATTCTGTCGTAATCATAACGGCGTTCCCTGCTTGATAAAATTTCATAAGCGTTTATAAGAGCGCGCATTGCTTCGCTCTGGTCAGAACCCGCGATGTCAGGGTGAAGCAGTTTTGCTTTTTCCCTGAACGCCTTTTTTATTTCGGAAGACGAAGCGCCCTGTTCAATTCCCAAAAGTTCATAATAGTCAGCAGGTTTGCCCGCGTTATCTGCCATAAAAAATGCCGTTATGCGCCGATATGTTTCCCAAGAGCTTCTGCGTGAGGAGCGCTCAATAACAAATCGCTCCAGTTAACAATCATTCCTTCTTTTTCCATTGCGTACATCAGGCGGGAAAGCGCGCGATTGCTGAACAGTCCTGTTTTTTTTATAAAAGCGGCGCTTTTTTTCCCCGAAAGAGTGCTGCCTGCTGCAAGCAGCCTTGGAATTTTATCATTTATCTTTCCTGAAAAGAAAGAAACAGGTTCAGCCGCAATTGCGATATATTCATAACCGGGAAGTCTCATGCCGTCGTCTGTCCATAAATCAATAATATCCGCGCGGTGACCCATTAACTGCATTCCTTTTGCAAGAGACTGCACATAGTCAGGAGGCTGCCTTTTAACAGCAGGCGCGCTAACAACGGCAATTCTCATTATTTTCTATTCCTCTTCCTGAGTCAGTTTCTGGTTGATTGGGAAAAGAAGTCCTACCAATAAATAAATGCCGATTCCAATTTTTAACAGCACAGGGAAACCGCTTGATACTGAAAGCAGTCGCGCAAGAGCGCTTCCTACAAGAGAAAGTCCGCCGTTCATACCCCATGCCCACGGAAGAAGATGAGGTTTTCTTTCCTGTAAGCTGTCAAGCCCGTTTGGATACGGAATACCCATAAAAAACGCAGGAGGCGCGATTACAAGCGCCGATATTAAAAAGCGGGTCATCATGGACGCAGAATTAAACATGGCAAGGAAGCTGTCCAACCCAAGGATATAAAAGATAAACCCTCCGGCAATTAGAACACAGGCAATCGGAACGACAAACATTCTGTATTTCTTAAAGAGACTGCTTGTAATGTTTCCGAGAGCGGATGATATCAGCATTACTGTTATTACCATGCTTGTCGAATATGTGGGATTTGATAAAAACACAGCAAGGCGCTGTATAAGATAAATTTCAATCAACATATAGCCAAGACCCAGACCTGCGTAATAAAGAATTACCCCGAAGGTTCCCCTTCTTTTTTTGAACAATGTTTTTCTTTTGCCTATAACGGGGAGCAGTATTACAATAAGACCGAATAAACACGCCTGTATCAACATTGCGAATAACAAAAGATATCCCCACTCTTCGGAGATGTCACCTAACTGATCCAGATATATCCGCAGTTCGTCCATTTTCAGGAAACCAGTATAGTAGGGACGGGAATCCATGATGGGTCTTATGTCAAAAATATATTCTTCTTCTATCCTCTGGGATTCTCCTGCAAAGAAAAGAGGTATAACAGTCCGGTACATATCGGCGTTTGTAAATGTTTCAGATTCTTCGGTATCATCTCCGTTTATGTCAGCTTCAAACTGGTTACGGTAGCTTCTCATCAGAATATCAAAGTTGCGCACAGGTATGTCTTCGTCGGGAACGTAAAAAAGTTCAAACGAACAATTTTTTGTAAATGTATTAAGGTCGTTAATATCACGCGGACTGAAACCTCCTTTTCTGACAAGAATGGTTGAAGTAGACCTTAAAAGCCCGAATGAGTAAAGGGATTTTTCAGGTTCCTCAAAACCAGCTTCATGCATCGCGCGGATTATTGTGTTTAACAATCTCGGTACGTTTCTGGGAGGATTTAATCTGTCCCATACAGTCACGGAAAGAACGCCGCCGTCTCTTAATCCGTTAAAATATTCCTTGAAGGCTTCCACTGTATATTTAAAATCTTCGTGTACCGCGTAACCTCCCGAATCTGTAAGACCTACAGAGTCAATCAGGCTTATTTCGATTAGATCATAGGAGTTTTCATGATTTGCGCACTGCGAGCGTCCCTCTCCCCTGATAACATTTATTTTTTCATTTTCCAGAAGATTACCCGTAAAGCGGGAAATTGAAGGATCACCGCGCAACAGATCGATAAATTCCTGAGACGGCTCCACTATGTCAATAGAGCGGGCTCCGTTGTATAACGCGACATTGGCGTTGATGCCTCCGCAGAGATTTACAAGAAGAACGTCAGGATTACTCAACATCGTATATGGAGCCGCCATCGGAAGAAAATCCATATAAACTTTTTCATCTTCCTTAAGCTGACCCATTATCCCAATCGGACCTGAGCCGTCAATAAATAATCCCCAGTAAAGCTGTGTCGGCAGGTTTTCGATTTTTAGTACAGCGTTATCTGAAAGCCCTGGAGCGAAATGGAAATATCTTGATGCGTAAGTATGAAATTCCCCCGCAGGTCCGTATGAATGATGAACCAGAGCGGAATCTGCGTATCTTCTGACATAACTGATGTCTTTATAATCCGATATTCTGATGTTTCCCCATAAAAAGGTCATAAGAAGAGAACCTATCGCAGTTATTGAAAGACCTATAATATACGGAACCGGGAAATTCCATTTTCCTTCGGTTCTGCAGGAGCTTAAAAGAGCGGCGATTATTGTAAGAGCAAGGATGGGAAGTAAAAGGTACTGCGGAGGAAGAAAAAACATGAATAAAACGATGAATAAACCTCCGATACCTGAGCCGATCATATTCCAAAAGTAAACTCCCTGGATTCTGTCTTTCAGGACAATAAAGGTAATTCCCGTAAAAGCGGCGATTAAAAAAAACGGCAAACCGTAAATGATATAATAGGCTCCGATAAACCAGAGCTGTCTTGTATCGGAAGCAAGGAATATCGGGTTAAACGGAACCATCTGGGCGAGGATAACCGCTCCGGACATGAACAGAGGTAAAAGTATAGCCAGAATTGACATATACATTTCCGGTCGTTTCATTATGGTTTTTTCAACAAAAGTGAGGATAATGCCCGCCAGCCCGATGCCAAGCAGAGCAGTTGATATTACCAGTGCGCCGAAGTTTGACCAGCTCCCGACTGAAAAAACCCGCATTACATAAAGCTCAAAAGCTATTCCAGCTACAGATATAAAAAATAGAGCTGCTAATTGATTTTTCTTCATTAACGGGGATTGTATCAAATTTTTTGTTTTTATTCAATAAAAGTATTTAAAACCTTTAGTTTTAAGTAATATTGACATTTAGTTTTTTCATCTGTAAATTGAATTTGGTGTTAAAATGATAAGTATGATATTGGATTTCTTCAAAAAAACCATACCGGCTCCTCTCGTGTTTACCGTGTTTTTTGGGGTTCTTATTGGGACAGCTTTCGGGCTTTCCATTCCGCATATTTTTGTGACTAATTTTGAAAGAGTATCCACCTATGAAGAAGTAGCGGCAAGTTCCATGGTTGAGGAAGCTTTGCGGTTTACCGGAAGCTCCAGTCTGGAAGAAGCGGGGTTTAGTTATGTAACCCTACCCGGCATTCAAAAATACGACGGTCCCCGCCTTGCCCAATCCATGCCCATTGGAACAAAGGAGACCTGGCTTTCATGGATGAGCCGGAATCGCAGCGACGATCCGGTCTTTCTCGATCAAAGGTGGGATTGGGCGCAGGATCTTGTTATTTCATCGGAGCTTAAACGGCCTGAAGACGTAAGAGCTTTTTTATTGACCCCAAGGGAGCATTTTGTACGGGCAGCCAATAAAGGTCTTGAATACGCCGATACCTGGCTTCCCATAGGGTACGGCGCTACCATTACTGACCCTGATGTCGTTTCAATGATGACGACGACTTTAAATGTACAACCCGGTGACAAGGTTCTTGAAATCGGCACTGGTTCCGGTTATCAGGCAGCTATTCTTTCCTACCTGACAAGGGATGTATATACAATAGAGATAATTAGACCTCTTTATGTTGAGACTGACGCTCTTTACACCGAACTGGAGAAAAATTTCCCGTCTTATTCTGTAATTAACAGGAAATTGGGCGACGGCTATTACGGCTGGGAAGAATTTGCCCCTTTTAATAAAATCATTGTTACATGTTCAATTGATCACATTCCGCCTCCGCTTCTGCGCCAGTTAAAACCCGGCGGAATAATGGTGCTTCCCCTTGGTCCTCCGAACCGCCAGTACATAATGGAAATCGTTAAACATGAAGCGGAGGACGGCTCCATAACCCTTAGCCGCAGGGATGTTTACAACGGACAGAGTGTAAAATTCATTCCATTCAGGGATGATGCCGGAGCTTCTTACAGTACACCCGTTCCTGATGAAATTTAATGGAATTTTTTAAGCCAAGTGTATAAAAAAGTATACAATTTTTATTGGAAAAAAGATTCTAAATATTTTTATAAATATACTGTAAAAAAAAGTAGACAAAATATTTAAAACATAATATATTATTCGTATGGGAGGATTATATTCTCATCAAAACATAATAAAACGTCGATACTTACCTCATATTAATGTCAGACGAAGCAGCTTTTCTGGAGGGCTTTTCTCTGCCGTGGGGGGTAATATGATTTCATTTCTTAATAATTCTATAAATTTTTTATTTAAATTTTCTCTTGCCATGGGCGGCAGATTTTTGCGGCTTCTGAAAGAGTTGTTTTTACGGCTTTTGGATATAATTCGTTATAACCCTGTCTTTCATAAGGTAACAATTGCTTCCTGCGTGACGACTCTTTTTTCAGGCTCGTTCCTTTTAGTTCTGTTTGCTGTTGTTTCTCCTGAGCTTCCTCCTGAAAATTTATTTACTACGATAAAGGATGTTTCCGGTAATGAGATGAATTATCCGGTATCGGAAGTTGTTCTTTGTTCATCAGGAGACAATTGGGTATCTTTAACTTTATTCGACGATAAAGAATTTGAAAAAGGTTCCGGCTCTCAAACGCAGGATCGCACCAAGGATTTTGAATATCCTGTGCGTCCCGGAGAAACCCTGTCTGAAATCGCCTATGTTTACGATATATCCTATGAATTTCTGGCGTGGTACAACAATATCAGCAATGCCAACCGTATCCGGATGGGAACGGTTATTATCATTCCTTCATATGAGAATGTAAAAATAAAAGAAACTGAATATCAGCAGCAGAGAGCAAGGCAAAGACAGGTTACTACAGCCGCCAGAACGGTAAGGAATGTTGTAATTACCCATGAAAGCCGCAACAATGGATCATCAGGACTGACAGTTCATTTTTCAATTGTCAATCCTCCTTCAGAATTAAAATCATACGAGTGGGATTTGGGAGACGGCAGACGCAGTTTCAATGACAACCCCAGTCATGATTACTCGCAACCCAAAACATATACTGTCCGCTTAACAGCCCAGGACAATGCGGGTAATATTTATAGATCCAACCCCATTTATATCGATATTCCCTATCCCACTTCTACAGTGGAATACAGCACTACAAAATTTGTTACGCTTTCTTCTCCCAACGAGTATTTTGTTGTTAACGGAACCATTACAAAGGTTGAAAGATACGCCAATCCTGAGGATATTCTGGATTTAAGCGAATCAGACCGCTTCCTGACTAAAGTGCGGTTTAACGCAAGCGGATTTTTCGGCGTGACAGTGCGTGATGAAAGAGGGTTTGAACAGTATTACTCGATTTTTGTAAGCCCTGTTCCGTCAGTTCATGTCGATTTTATGACAAATAATTTTAACTGGTACAGAACGCAGTTTAATACGGGCACTCCGTCCAACTGCGGACCGGCTTCCGCATCCATGGGCATTAGCTGGGCAACCGGAAAATATTTCCCCGTGTCCGCAGTACGTCAGGCTATAGGCTGGCAGGGAAACGGAGGAACCAGTTTTGATGAACTTCTGAAGGTTATAAAAAACCAGGGTGTAAACGCAAGCCTTCAACCGTTAAAATCAACGCAGGATATAAGAAATATAATTGACGCAGGCGGAATTGCGATAGTTCTCTTTCATACCGACGGGGTAAGANCCGCCCGCCGTGATCCTGCGACAGACCTTTTTGGAAAATATTATGATGACTCAACAGGACATTACATAGTTGTAAAGGGATATTCGCTGAACGGCGAATACCTTGTGGTTCACGATCCAATTCCAAGCGACTGGGGCGCAAACAGTTTCCGTTATGCGGATGAAATAAGCATGATGGGGCGCAACAGGTATTTTAACGCAAATGAAGTTATACGCTCCCTGCGCAGAAGCGAAATGATCGTGATTCCGGGATCGAATTAAAAAACTTCAGCGGAAAACCATAAGTTACAGGTTTCATTCCGTTTTTTTTCTCTTGTATGATTGTCTATTCTATGATAAAGTAAACTATACTTTATTTTATCATAGAATGATGGAGCTTTTATGCTGTATACCAGTCGGAATCTGGAACGCAAATTTATTAAAATGAACGGCTTTTTTAAATCTATGCGACTATAACAAGACTACGGGGCTTTTTTGGCTTACAGGTTCCCATCAATTTGAAATGATGAAAAATATCCGCGAATCATTAGCCGGAAGAATCAGTATACTTCAGCTTTATGGATTTTTAAAGAATGAGAAAGACGGCATACAGTTTGAAGATAATTTGGATTTCTCTCTTTCAGCTTTACAATCAAGGCAAAAAAGAATCCCGCGAAACAATATTATTGATGTTTTTAAGCATATTTGGCAGGGAGGTATGCCGCAGGTCCTGCACGCCGACAGCGAACAAAGGCTTGAGTACTACAATGCTTATATAAATACCTACCTTATGCGGGATGTCACGGAAGCAGGCGGAGTGACTGATACTCTGCGTTTTGGAAAATTTTTGTCAGCCTGCGCCGCGCTTGTGGCTCAGCAGGTAAATTATAAGACACTTGCCGAGTCAGCGGAAATTTCACAGCCTACAGCGAAGGAATGGCTGAGACTTCTTGAAGGCATGGGTATTGTATATTTGCTTCAGCCTTATGCAAGCAACGCATTGAAACGCTTAACGCGAACGCCGAAACTCTATTTCTGTGATTCAGGTCTCTGCGCCCACCTGTCAATGTGGCTGACTCACCAAACGCTCATGACAGGAGCTGCCAGCGGTCATTTTTTTGAAAACTACGTTGTTACAGAAATACTTAAAAATTACGCATATTCCGGCGTTAAAGTAAACATGACCTATTACCGCGATTCCAACGGCAAGGAAATTGATCTGCTCATAGAAGAAAATAACCGTATTCATCCGCTTGAAATAAAAAAATCTGCAAACCCTGACTGCCGCGAGGTAAAGAAATTTTCTGTCCTGGAAAAGACAGGACTGGAACCCGGCTGCGGCGGTATAATCTGCATGTGCGAAGAAGTGATTCCTGTTGATGAGAGAAATAGTTTTATTCCATGTAATTTAATTTGAGGAAAAAAGATTTTTCCGAGGTTAATTTAAATATCTGATTTTTGTTTTTACTATATTAGAGGNTTTTTCATATTCATTATCGATAATTTGGTCAATTTTACAAAGGAAACTTTCATCATTTGGTACTTCGTTTATTGAATAAAAAAGCGCGGAAGCTGAAACAAAGAGCTGCTGGGTGAATTTTTCCAGTAATTCCGCTGAGACAAAATTTGTGCCTGTTTCGATAGTGCTTAAATGTTTTTGGGTAATTCCAAGTTTTTCTGATAATTGTTCCTGCGAGAGGCGCTGTTTTTTTCTGTAGTATTTAATATTTGCACCAAAAACAGCTTTTATGCTCTCCATATCAAAAAATATACTTTAGTTATAATGTCTTAAAAACCGTATTAAATGTAATAAATTATAGCATTACATACATTATTTGTAATATTATTGTTGACAATTCCTTATTTTAGGTATATTTTAAAGGTATATATTACATTTTGGGTGTGATGTTTCTGCCATTTTCAGTTATTTAATGGGCATAAAGAGCCCTAAAAACAGTGAAAAGAGCGCGTAGCGTTTTTTAATGCCTTTAGCAGGTAAATGCCGAAAAGGAGTTTTTAGAATGAAAAAATTTTTATTGGTTATGCTGGTATCGGTTTTGGTATTGGGAATTTTGGGTTGTACTCAAGGTATTACCGAGACTGAAGTAGACGCTTATATTCAGGGAGCATGGGGAAGTCTTTTTACTTCTCCAGCAGGCGGAATGGACCCAATCGGTAGCGTTGATGATCAAATAACCTTGTATATTTCGGCAAACCAGATGACAGTTAAAAACGCTGTTGGAGTTTCAAATCCATTCAGAGTTGAGTTCTCTTACGGCGGTCAGAATTACGACGGAGCGAAAAATAGTTTCAAACAAAGAATTGACGTTGCAGCTCTCTCTGGCGGCGCTGCTTTTTGGGTACCTGGAGCGGCAACTGATGATACCAATACAGTTGTTGGTTTGTTAAAAGCAGTTGGTTTAGGTGATATAGTCTCCGGTGATGATTATATAACTAATGGAGAAATGAAAGTTTTATTGGATAAATACTTGGAAAGATCAATTTCATTAAGTTTTTTCCCAAACTGGGATGGAGTTGATGATACAGACATATTGGATGAAGTTGATGTTTTTGTTCTTGCTGCTGTTCTTTCCGGTATAATTCCGGTTAATGCATCAGAGGTAATAGTTGGTGATTTGCAAATGTACACATGGGAAAACAATATTGACTTGGGAAAATTCAAAACATTGATGGTCGCCGGTGCTGCAACAAATCTTTATATTCTGAAATTTACTCCTCCGTCAGGAGATAGCTGGTGGTACAAATACGATAATGTCCTGACTAAACCTCCGGTTGGATCCTATATCATTAAAGGTCAGATGTAATAGCTAACATTCATTGTTAATTCGAGGCGGGCTGGAAAGCCCGCTTTTTTTATTGGCGGGAATACATTCTTAAAATTTTTCTCAATTTTTATTAATCAACGTAACCGGGAGTATGATTTTTATATTATTCATCACTAAAAAATCTTCCCCTTTTACCGATAATTATTATATACTATCAGTGATTTGGGAGATAGATAATGATAGGTAGATCAATAGTTCTGCTGCTTCTCATAATTATTTTATCCGCAGGCGGAATTGTCTGGTTTGATTTTCTGAATGTAATTGACGCAAAAAGCGTATTGGCCCCTCTTTACAAATATATCCCCTTCATCGGCGGAGAAGGAAGATCTCAGCCCAAAGCCGATCCTGATGAAATCCTCAATCTTGACGCCGAACGGCTGACAATAAGATTACAGGCTCTGGAATTACGGAGCATGGAAATGGACCTCCGCCAGCAAGATATTGACTCCCAATACGGTGAAATTGTGCAAATGGCTCAGGAACTGGAAGTTCGCCAAAAAGCTCTTGAAGAATGGGAAAATACACTCAAAGCTTATGTTGCAGATGCCGAAAATAAAGACAAGAATATCGATCAGCTTGCAAGATATCTGACTGGTATGCCTCCGCAGAGCGCGGTCGGCATTCTTAATTCGCTGGATGATCAGCTTGCTATTGATGTTCTCCGGAAGACTGAGGAAATAGCCCAGGCTGAAGGCGCCGCATCTGTTGTGTCCTTCTGGTTCTCCCTGATGGAGCCTGTTAAAGCCGCTGAACTGCAGAGAAAAATGGCAGGAAGGCCGGCAAGCCTGTAGAAACGGTTATCATCTTCCGGCCTTGACATCGTCAAGTGAACTTTAAAAAGGAGGCCGAGAGGGTGTTAGAAATACTTGCATATACTGAACCGACGCCTGTTAATACCGCTGAAAATGAAAAACCGCAAATAAAGGAAGATGATGAAAACCAGCAGGGATCGTTCGCAGAACTTCTTGCAGGGATTTTGAATCGACATGAAACAAATTTATCGCCTGAAATTGAAATAACGGAACTTTCCGGAGAAAATTTTGACTTTGATATTTCAATTGATGAGTCTGATGTAAAAACCGATATGGAGTTCCTGCAAAATCTGAATGAAACCGCCGCTGTAATTCATGGGGATCTTTCAGACGAGGAAATCCTCCATGAGCGCTGGAATATTGCTGCTGTAAACCCGCTTGTTAATGACAGGGATTTATTATCAGTTCAGGCTGAGGCAGGCGCGTTTGATATTAATGCAGAAATCGATATTGATGCGGAATTACAGCAGTCAGTGCGAATGGCTGAAAACCATTTACCCGAAGCGGAAATAGATGCGGATTTAGCAAAAGCAGTTAAAAAATCAAGCGATGCAAACATCCTGGCTGCTTCCGCGCAGAAAGAAGCGGCTGACGGCAAAAAAGAAAATTTTCTAAAAGACGGCAATAATTCAATTTCTGAAAAGACCGAAGTCCGTCTCAATGAAAATGAAGTAAAAAAAGAAAAACTTTCTGATTTACAGGAAAAGCCTGAAGCAGTTNCCCGCGTTGACAGCCGTTCCCGCCGCAGTTTTTCTGTAGATGTAAGAGACATGCGGACAGATGCGGTTAGTTTAAGTAACCAGACGCGTTCCTTTACAGCAACAGAAGCGTCTGCGGGAAGAACACAGGGCGACATGCCTGTCAGGGAAATAACTCTTGACCTTCGTCTGCCTGACCAAATTATGGGACAGAACTCACAAGCGCAAACATCATGGGAAGTAAAAGCAGGAAACGCGCTTGAAAACATGCTTGCAAGAGAGCTTCATCAGAATTTTAATGGTGATATTGTCCGCCATGCGAGCATGGCTTTGCGCGACGGAGGAGCGGGAACTATCAGAATCGCTCTTCATCCTGAAACTCTTGGAAATGTAAAGATACAATTGGAAATGGCCGAAAACAAGATTACGGGGCGTATTGTTGTTGAAAGCACAGAAGCTCTGAACGCGTTCCGGAAAGAACTTTCTTCCCTGGAACAGGCTTTCAGGGATTTTGGCTTTACAAGTGCGGATCTGAATCTGTCTTTGACTTCTGAAGGTCAAAGCGCAGATGATTGGGAACAGGAAACAAATTCATTTATGCCACGGATGGCTGCGTTACGTTACGGGACGGAACAGGAAATCAGAACAACAGTTGATGTTCTTTATGAACAAAGACCTGGTTCTGTGAATGTTCTGGCTTAAAAACGCAGGAGAGTGTTATGGATGTATCTAAACCGGTATTGTTAAGCTCAGAAGAAAGAGTCCAGCTTGACAAGTTTGTTCGTGATTATAATATTCAATTAAATCCGACACGTCAGCCTCAGCAAAATCTGGGCAGGGATGATTTTCTAAAAATTCTGATTACCCAGCTTTCCTATCAGGACCCCAGCTCGCCTATGGAAGATAAACAATTTATTGCGCAGATGGCTCAATTTTCCACATTGGAACAAATGACGGCTATGGCAAGTGATTTTTCCAAACTTACTTCCATGTTAATGGGCAATGAAGCGTCAGCGGCGCTGGGAAAAAGTGTTGAAATTGCTGAAGGTGAAAAAACCATTCAGGGTTTAGTTCAGGCTGTCACCAGGGGAGGAGCTCCCCAGGTGCTTGTTAATGGTGACTTCTATGATTGGGAGCAGGTAGTCAAGGTTTATGCAAATGAAAAGGAGAGTACAGGCTTATGATGCGATCATTGTTTTCCGGAGTTTCCGGACTTCAGAATCACCAGACAAGAATGGATGTTATCGGTAATAACATTTCAAATATCAATACATTCGGATTTAAACGCGGACGCGTTAATTTCCAGGATATTATTTACCAGCAGCTTCAGGGCGCAGCCCGTCCTACAGATGAACTCGGCGGCGTAAACCCTAAAGAAGTCGGTCTTGGAATGTCAATCGCTTCGATCGACACTCTTCACATTCAGGGATCGCTGCAAACAACCGGTGTTCAGACCGACCTTGCGATTGTCGGACAGGGTTTCTTCATTCTTGACGATATGGGCAAACAGCTCTATACAAGGGCGGGCGCTTTCTCTCTTGATTCAGAGGGCGTGCTTGTAAATCCGGCGAATGGCATGAAAGTGCAGGGTTGGATGGCAAGGGAAGTCGAAGGTTATAACATGCTTGACGTTTCCCGCCCCGTAGAAGAAATTGTGATCCCTGTAGGAAGTAAAGACCCGGCAAGAGCGACTACGACAGTTAATTTTGCATGTAACCTTGACAAGAGGCTTCCAGAACTTCCTGAAAACCCGACAGGTCTTGATATCAGAAGATCGACATGGTCAACGACCATTAAAATATACGATTCATTCGGAGACGAGCGCGACATGCAGGTTGAATTTACAAGAGTTCCCGGCACCGTGAACAGCTGGAACGCAACAGTAGTAGTTGATCCCCAGAACGAGAATCCAACCAACACGTCAATCGGGTTCGGCGCGGAAGCTCCGGCTATCGGCGCGCCTGCTACCTTTACAGTAAATTTTTCCAATAACGGAACATTGCTTTCAGCGGAAGACGGCGACGGAAACGTTTCAGGCGCCGGTGGGCAGGTACTGATGAATGTCGCCTACGATGTGCAGACTGCAACCCCGAATGAAGACGGCACTTTGGTAAGGCAGGAGTTTGTTTTAAACCTTGGAACAGTCGGCGGATATGTTAACTCCATCACCCAGTATGCTGAGGCAAGCTCATCGAAAGCGGTTGAGCAGGATGGGCGCGCCATGGGCTATCTTGACAACTTCAAGATCGATTCTACCGGCGTTATCACCGGAGTTTATTCAAACGGAAGCACAAGGGATATCGCGCAGGTTGCTATCGCGACCTTCACCAATCAGGGAGGTCTTGAAAAAGCGGGGGACAGCGCTTTCCGGATGTCGAACAACTCCGGTCTTGCGAATATCGGACCATCAGGCGTTGCCGGCAAAGGAAAGATAGTCGCCGGTACTTTGGAAATGTCAAATGTTGACATGGCAGATCAGTTTGTGGATATGATTGTTACGCAGCGCGGTTTCCAGGCAAATTCAAAAACAATTCAGACAGCGGATCAGTTATTACAGGAACTTTTAACGTTGAAACGTTAAGGAGAAGCAGTTTTAATATGAAATGAGGAATGATTATTCATCATTCCTCATTAATCGTTTCATATCAAAATTAATTATGTTATGATTAAAGTAAACCGGTTGGACGGAACAGAGTATTATGTAAATCCTCATCATATTGAATATATTGAAATCCGTCCTGATACTGTTTTGGTAATGTTATCGGGAAAGACTCACATTGTACGCGATCAAGCGGATGATGTTTTGGAAAGAATCAGGGTTTACCGCAACCGGTTAGGCCCGCACGTGGTACAGGAGTAAAAGTATGGATCTAGCAACGATTGTTGGTTTAGTCGGCGCTTTTGGCATGGTAATTTTTACCGCTATCTCAACCGCAGGCAGTATATTGGGTCTTACGCGTCTTTTAAACCTGCCGTCCTTCGCTCTCGTTGTTCTTGGTTCCTATTTTGCGGTTATGGTTGCGAATAAATGGAGCACCTCTCTCAGTGTTTTCGGCGCCATTAAACGCACTTTCAGCGTACCCACTTTTAATGAACAGGCGATTGTTCAAAAACTTGTCGCCTTCTCTGAAAAAGCGAGGCGTGAAGGTCTTCTTGCGCTTGAAGAAGAGCTTGAAGACCTTGATGATGAATTTATGAAAAAGGGACTGCGTCTTGTTGTTGACGGAACAGACGCGACTATTATCCGGGATCTTATGGAACTGGAATTGTCCCAAATGCAGGTTCGTCATAACGTTCTTCAGGGAATGTTAATGACCTGGGCGGGCGCCGCTCCCGCTTTCGGAATGATGGGAACAGTTGTCGGACTTGTAAACATGCTTTCAAACCTTGAAGATAAATCTTCTATCGGTCCCAACATGGCGATGGCCCTTATTACAACACTTTACGGTTCATTGATTGCAAACGTAACTGTCGCGCCGTGGAGCACTAAATTAAGGGGACAATCCATGAATGAAAGCGCCATAAAAGAGCTGGTTATTGAAGGAGTTCTTTCGATTCAGGCAGGCGACAATACCCGCATCCTTGCAATGAAATTAATGGCGTATCTGGAACCGGCTCTCCGCAAAACTCTGGAAGCGGAATTGCTCAAGGATTAAGCATGGCGCGCAAGAAAAAAGGCGAAGATTTAAAACCGCCCGATTGGTTAACGACATACTCTGATATGATCACTCTTTGTCTTTGCTTCTTTGTTATTATGTTTAATCCTGATGATGTCACCCAGGGGCAGCTTGATGCGATTTCAGAATCGATGAGGCAGGGAGGCATCGGAGCGATGCCCGGCGGGTTTACAATTTCGGCAGGCCGCGCCGCTGATTTGGGAAATACGGTTAATTCACTTCCGTCAATGGAGAGAGGCAGGGTAATGGGCACCGCCATGCGCAGGGCTGTTTCTGTTTTTTCTCCCGAGATACGTTCCAATAAAATAAAAATAACCCATGATGAACGCGGACTTGTTATCACTCTCGCAGGGGACGCGCTTTTCAATCCGGCAAGCGCGCGTTTGAATATCGAAGCGACAAGGGATATGCTTTTACGGCTTGCTACCTATCTTTCATCTGATGAACTGCAGGGCAGAAAATACAGGATTGAAGGTCATACCGACGCTGTTGATATCGATCCCGCAGGTCCGTGGGAAGACAACTGGGAATTATCAGTGCAGCGTTCAAGAGCAGTTCTTCGCTATCTTTCCGCTATCGGCGTTGACGAACGCCGTTTCCAGATTTCTGGTTTTGCCGATACAATGCCTGCCGCTTCCAATGATACTGAAGAAGGCCGCGCCTTAAACCGCCGCGTTGATGTCGTCATCATTGACGACGGTCATCTCTGATGTATAATATGTGAATGAATAATTATCCGCCGTGTAATCCCAATGGGTCGTCTGAAGCGAAAAATTTGTTAAACTATCTTTTTGATCTGCGCGGAAAGGGAATCCTTTTAGGGCAGCATACCCAGACTATGGCGCAGGAAGAATTGGCATATATTCATGAAGTGACAGGAAAATATCCCGCTCTTTGCGGTTTTGAACTTCTGGCTTATTCGCCGAATATAAATTACGAAGACGCTTCCGCTGAATGTCTGACCGAAGTTGAAGAGAATAAAAACACTTTTGAGAAAGTAAAAGCGTGGGCGCAGCGCAAAGGCATTATCACTTTTACATGGCACTGGTTTTCGCCGCTTTACGGCAGAGACAAGGCTTTTTATCAAAGGAATACCGAGTTTGACGCGAGGCTTGCATTACAGGAAGGCACGCCTGAACGAAAAGCTTTTTTAAGCGACATGGATGCGATGGCGGAACTTTTAAAACCGTTTTGCAGTGATAGAATTCCGATCCTTTGGCGTCCATTCCACGAAGCTGAAGGCGAATGGTTCTGGTGGGGCAATAAGGGACCGCAGGCAGCGCGGGGGTTATACCTTGATATGTATGAACGGTTTGTCAATGTTCATCAATTAAACAATTTGATTTGGGTTTGGAATTCTCCGGCAGCTGAAGGTTATGTAGGGGATAATTTCTGCGATGTAATTTCCCGCGATATATATCTTCCCTCTCATACGCACAGCGATTACAGGGAAGGGTACGGCGAGCTTGTAAAGAACACAAGCGCCGCTAAAATTGCAGCCCTTGGCGAAACAGGACCTCTACCGGGACTTTCTGTTCTTTCAAAAACAAATATTCCATGGACATGGTTTATGACATGGAGCAAGGATGTTTGCCGCGAAGGCGTCACAAGCCGCGAAGAATTATTGGCTGCTTACAACAGCGGTTATGGAGTAACACTTGATAAACTGCCGCAGTTGTATTAATTTTTTTTGGTGTTTATAAATTTCATGAAATGATGCCAGTCTTCACGGCCAAGAAAATGCTTCCCCCTCTTAATGTGGTAGCCGATATTTCCGTCATGATACGATTTGCCGGTTTCGATCTTTTCATCATCGCAGACAAAGCCTTTAAGACTTGATTTACTCCATGCTTCGCTTGCGAATCTGCATCCGGCAGCTTCCGCCTGCGGATCAGCCCATGAGTCATCTTCGGATGACGACACATAGACAAAACGCGGAGCTGAAGCTGCGATAAGGAAATGCTGATCAAACGGCATTGATGTCTCTTTATCAGCATAGCGATCGAAACCTGCTTTAAACCAATACGGAAAAACATCGGTAATATTTTTTATACGTTCGCCTTTTTTACCGCGGGAGATTGCCGCTCCGCAGCATCCTGAGTTGTTTGAGATAACGTACTTAAAGCGTGTGTCAAAGGCTCCCGCAAGGAGCGCAGTCTTTCCAAGCCGAGAGTGGCCTGCAACCGCTGCGTGTTTTTTATCAAGCTGCGGAAGCGTCTGCGCATAGTCCATAGCTCTCTTTGCAGCCCACACCCAGAGTGCGATTTTTCCGCATGCGCTGTTGTCTTTATACCCAAGAATTTCCGCCAGACCGTTGTTAAAATCGCTGTTGTCTGACACTATATCCTCGTAATAAAAAGAAAGAACCCCGAAACCGCTGTCCGCGATTTCTTCTGACGGCAGGAATTTGTCCGGTACATTCGGGCTGAAACTGATATACACAAAAAACGGTACGTTTTCTCCTGACGGAATGACTTCCGTTAAAGGCATTGTAAATAACCTTCCGTTTGTCAAAGTACAGTGAAGCAGTACTTTTTTTAGCGGAGCCTTGCCTGCGCAAAATTCCTCATCTGTTTGAATAATCTCGCTTGCAAGACTTACAGGTTCAGGCGGCAAAAATCCGTATTCTTCTTTGCACAGAAGATTTACTATTTGTTCGCGGCGCTTTTGCCAGTTATCGTCATTGAATGTTTCTTTTTCATCAGACCAAATTATAGGGATATCCCGCATCATAAAACTAAATTATCAAGCCCACCACATCGCATCAGGTTTATCGCTTATGATCAACTGTTGTAAAAACGATACGGCTTTTTCCAGTCCTTCGCTGACGCTCATAAGGCTGTCTTCATGTTCAATGCTGATGGAGCGGTCATAACCTGCCGCTGCCAGTGTTGATATAATATCCTTCCATTCAAGATAATCGTGACCGTAACCGACAGTGCGGAACACCCAGCTTCTGTCAAGGACATTGCTGTAGTGGCTTGTATCAAGAACCCCGTTTACCGCAATATTCGCCGCATCAAGTTTTGTGTCCTTCGCGTGGAAGTGATATATCGCTCCCTTTAAAGCTTTGATCGCTTCGCTTGGCTTAATCTGCTGCCAGAAAAGATGGCTTGGATCGAAGTTCGCTCCGATGGCTTCTCCAACCGCGCTTCGGAGTTTTAATAATGTATACGGATTGTAAACGCAAAACCCGGGGTGCATTTCAAACGCGATGCGGGTGACGCCGTAATTGGCGGCTTCCTTTGCGGTTGACTGCCAGTATGGAATCAAAACATCGTTCCACTGGAATTTAAGTATCTCCTGAAAATCTTCAGGCCATGAACATGTTACCCAGTTTGAATATTTCGCTCCGGGATGATCTCCGGGGCAGCCGGAAAAAGTAACGACAGTGTCAACGCCGAGTTTTTCCGCTACTCTGCATGTGTTTAAAAAATCCGAATGAGCTTTGTCCGCGATCTCTTTCTGCGGATGAACATGATTGGAATGAGTGCTTAACGCGCTTATTTCCAGGTTGTACCTCTTTAGCATTTCTTTGTAAGCAGATGGCGCTGTTGAGTCCGCAAGGAAATCCTTTGGATTAAGATGCGCGGTTCCGGGGTATCCTCCGGTTCCTATTTCTACTGTCTGTATTTTTAAAGACGATAAATAGCGGAAAGCTTCTTCTGCGGGTTTTGCGCCCAGAAGAACAGTCATTACTCCCAGTTTCATTTTTACTCCTTACAGTTTAAAAATATAATCAATGTCATTTTTGACGCTGACCATTGAAGAAACTGCGTACTCTTCCTGTTCGAGTATGAACTGCTGCACCCCGAATGCTTTTGCTTTAGTGATGATCTCTTTGTAATCCAGAATCCCCTGATCAATATCCACGCATTTTTTATCTTTATCGATTTGTTTTACATGGATGAGTTTCAATCTGTCCCTGTGTTTTTCCATGTAGACAAGCGGATCAACTCCGGCGAAGGAAACCCAGAAAATATCGAGTTCCATTGCTGCTTCCTGCGGAAGAGTTGCAAACAGGGTGTCCAGAAGATAATCGCCGCAGCACTTGTTAAATTCAAAAGCGTGATTATGATAGGCGAATTTAAAACCTGCCTCCGTAATTTTTGCGATAACAGGCTTAAAAGTTTCCGCCAGTGTTTTTGCGTCTTCGCTTGTTTTGATTTTTGAGCTGGGGCATATTAAATATTCAGTGCCTATAATTTTATGATATGCGATTTCTTCGTCCAGCGCGTTTGTAAGACGATCAAGTCCGATATGAGCGCCGACAGGTTTTAAAGAATTTGATACAAGCACATCTTTCATTTCCTGCGCGCTTAGTCCGCCGTATCCTGCAAACTCAACTCCTGTGTATCCCATTTGAGCTAGTTTTTTTAATGTGCCAGCAAAATCTTTTTCTGTTTCATCGCGCACAGACCATAACTGTACGGAAAATTCCTTGAGTAAACTCATTTTGTCTCCCTTAAATTAAAAATTTATCTGCTTGCCGGCTTTGGATGATTCATAAATGCCTTCCAGTATCTGCGTTACAACCATCGCCTGCTGCGGTTTTACACGAAGTTCAGCGCCTTTTAAAATCGCGTCGTACCAGTTTCTGCATTCAATATCTTTGGGTTCTTCGCTGCTGCCTTCATAGTACTGTACTCCGCCGACATCAAGATCAGGTTTTGTTACTGTAAGTTTTCCAAGATCGGATGAATTGATTCTAAGTCCGTCCTTCATATCCGCGCCGGCTTTTGTTCCGCAGAGTGTACACATTCCCTCACCCTTATCAAGAGTGTTAAGCGCCCAGCTTGCTTCAAGGACTATTGTCGCTCCGTTTTCCATCGTTATAAAACCAAATGCGGAGTCTTCTACAGTGAACTC
>WQTD01000002.1 GCA_009786455.1 Treponema sp. | reverse complement strand
TGGCGTTTCTGGCAGCCGATTATAAACCTTGCAAACATTTACAATACCTTTATTACCGCGATGGCGTACCTTGACAGGATATTTGACACAATAGCCGAACCTGTAACAATACAGGATATTCCGAACGCTGTTGAGTTTCCGTTTGTACGCGGGCATGTTGAGTTTAAAAACGTAAGTTTCAGTTATGACGGAGTTCGCAGGGTGTTGAATAACATAAATTTTGCAAGTCATCCGGGGCAGAGCATCGCGATTGTAGGACCTACAGGAGCCGGAAAAACAACAATCGTAAATCTTCTTTCCCGCTTTTATAACATAGAAGAAGGACAGGTCTTAATTGACGGACAGGACATTATGAAAGTTACCCTGCACTCCCTCCGCAGCCAGATGGGCATTATGCTGCAGGACAGTTTTTTATTTACAGGCTCGATTGCAGACAACATCCGTTACGGGAAACTCGACGCTGCAGACGAGGAGATCCGCGCAGCCGCTCAGCTTATCGGCGCGCACCACTTCATTGAAAAACTGCCGCAGGGTTACGACACTCCGATAACAGAACGGGGCGGCGGCATCTCCGCGGGCGAAAGGCAGTTATTGGCGTTTTCGCGCACTCTTATTTCCAACCCAAGGATTTTAATCCTGGATGAAGCGACAAGCAGTATTGACACCGGCACTGAGCAGCTTGTGCAGGAAGGCATTCAAACGCTTATGAAAGGACGCACTTCGTTTATAATCGCGCATCGTCTTTCCACAATAAGAAACTGCACGCGCATAATGTTTATAAGCGACGGGGAGATTATTGAAAGCGGCACGCACGAAGAGCTTATGGCGCAGAAAGGCCGCTACTATGAACTTTGTCTGGCGCAATACTCGCATTAAATTTTTAGATAGTCTGTCTATGTATACGCATTATAAACAGACTCCAATTATCTGAAAAAATGGCTGAACAATGACTGAAACAATCCTATCAAAAAACCAAGAATGCCGCCGAAAATTTCCACCCATTTGAATTGATCGCTCATTACGTCAAGGATTATCCGCTCAACGCGCAGCATATCAAGAGAATCGATTCTGTCTGAAACAAGCGCTTTAATATTTATCGAGGAAAGAATGCTTTCAATCTGGCTGTCCGCCGCGCTCATCAGTTTGTCAAATAAAAAATTATCAAGCTGCTGTTTGCTGTCCGCGCTGATATTAAGTAATTCGGACATTTTTTTGCTTTGTCCGTCCGCCAGCCTGATAAAAGAAGCGCAAACCGCTGTTAAAAGTTTTTCTTTTACATACGCATTATTTATGGTATCTTCTGCCGTTTTTATAAGCTCATCGATAATTTCAGGCATTTTTTCCTGCAATGTCATATCGTACTGTCCTGCCGACAAAAAAAAGCGCTGGAATGTATTTAACTTCAGGAGAATGTTCCGCAGTAAAATCCGTCCTTTCGATTCAAGTTCACGCTTTATTTCGTCGCGGCGAAGAAAATCAAGAATAAAGGAAGCAAGCGAAGGATATAATTTACAGGCGGCGTCTGTTATCCTTGATGAAAGAACGCCGCTTTTTCCTTCAACAAGTTCACTCGGCGTTTTATCAAAAAGTTTTTCCGTAAAAAGGGAAAGGGCTTCCTTTACCTTTTCACGCACATCTTCTCGGGCAAGGCGTTCACGGATTATTTCAGGCGTTAGAAGCTCGCGCTCCACCATGGAACCTATGCTTACAGCTAATTTTGCGCGCTGGCTTGGAAGAATTCCGGGTGTAAAAGGCAGCCTGATTCCGAAGATTCGCTTTTCATAAAGCGGACGGAAAAGCATTCTGATTGCAAGAACATTGGTGCTGTAACCGATAAATGCGCCCATTAAAGGCGGAACAAGAAAAAAAACAGCAGGGTTCACCTTGACAGTAACTCCGATGCGGTTTTCGCCTGACTTTCACTGTTATAAATATCCATTACTTCTTCCTTGAGCCAGCCGCCTCCGCTGTTCTCAGTTTCAAGCTGAACCCATGAAATAAAGTTTTTGCCGGAGGATTGCCTCTTTATGATGCGGACTACAGAGCCGCGCCGCAGGTAGCCAAGCGAAGGACTGTCCTCTGACGGTTCTCCTGTGATGTGCGTAAACGAAGCTGTTATAACTCCATACCCTATGTAATTTCTGGAAAGAGGAGATGTTACAGGAGGTGAAACTGTCATTTCTTCTTTTTTCATGAAGCACGATGAAAAGACAACAAGAATAAATGCCAATAACAATTGACCAAGACGATATTTAAACATTATTCTCATACTGATGAAGAATATAGCTCCTTTATGGATTTTAGTCATCATGGCCGGCGTATATTCTCATGCACAAGAATCCAGTTACAGGTTTTCTTTGGGAACGCAGTTCGGTTTTTTGTACGGTCATATCTCTGAACTTGTTTATTCTGTGCCTGATGATACAAAAAACGAACTGTTAAGCGAACTTATTTGGGATGTAAAACCCCTTTATTATTTCGGGCTGCATTTTGATCTTTGCCGCAGGGATGTAATGAAAGACAGCGGATTTTTTTTATCGCTTTTTTTAAAGGCGGGTATTCCGCTGGAATCCGGAAAAATGGAAAACCGCGACTGGATGTCAGTTGAAAACGCGGAGCTGACGCATTTTTCCGCTCACACCAATAAAAACAATCATCTGTTTTTAGCGGAAGTATCTGTCGGCGCTACTTTGCCTGTGAAGAATTTTTTTTATGTAAAACCTTTCTTAACCGGCTGCTGGTCGTATTTTTCATTTACCGGAAAGGACGGTTACGGCGAATATGCAAGAAGTAAAGGCGGCGGAGCGTATTATCCAATTTCCGATAATCCAAATACAGAATCTTTTTACGGACAGGATGTCATTCAATATAATCAGAACTGGATAAAAATATCTCCCGGAATTTCCGCCGGTCTAAATTTTCTTTCCGGTTTTGCAGTTGATTTTTCCCTGAAGATCAGCATGTTTACGTATTGCAAAGCCAGAGACGATCATCTGTCAGTGCAAATTTCCAACGGATCAAATACTACTCCCCGCACATACATGGATTTTACATTCGGCGGTTTGTTCCTTGAACCTGCTTTTAATTTTATGTTTTCAATAAAGAATCTGGATTTTGTTTTTAATATCGCTTACAGACAGATCGGAAACGCTAACGGGTTTTCATACATCAGCATTGATAACAGCGATTACTACTTTTCTGCAGCAAAAGCCGGAGCGGGTTTGAAGATGCTGGATTCCGGATTCCTTGTCAGAATGCGCTTCTGACATTAGAGTTCTTCGATAACTTTAATAATTGGACAACTTCATTAAAATTCTATAAAAATAACGCTGCCGGAAAAAGGAAATGCAGAATAGCCGTAAAGAAAAGCCCGATTCCAATAGGCTTATTGTATTTTAAAAGACTCACCGCAAGAGCGTCCAGCGAACCTTTAGTAACAAGATCGGAAGAATTATTTTTACGGTATATCCCGAAAATAAGCATAAATCCCGATACAATGCCGGCAGTCGCAGGCACCAGATCGCCAATAATCGGGAAACCGCCGATTGAAGGAGAAAGAATTTTGAGGATACCGGTAGCAATGCTTACAATTCCCAATATAAGCTGAAAAGTAGGATTATTGATCGATATTTTAACTTTATCATCAACAATACCATTATCGTCGGCAAATAAAATATATCCTGCCAAAGTGTTGCATATAATGGACAAAAAATACAGTTGTATCATATTAAAAAAATATCCTAGAATTCAGATTTAGTCAACTTTCAGGGAAACATTAAGCGTACTTTTCTCTGTCTGTAAAACCATGGCAAGCTGAGGTAATGCAAAAGGTACAACAAATCTGTATTCTTCATCAGATTCTATGGTAAAAAAAATACGGTGATAGAATACGGGAAAATCCCCATCTTCGCCGCTTTGCGCAGCTCCGGATACCGCTATATCAACAGCCCCTGAATAGGGGTTTTTATTGCTGGTAGTTTTTTTGATAACAATGATAACAGTCTCTTCGTAACCTGTTCCCTTAATCACAAGTTTGTTTCCGTCAAGTAAATGATCTCTGTCCAGAAAACCCAAATAAGAAACCGCAATTATTATCACGCATAGAATAATGATTGAAGCAAAGAGCATTGCTCTTGGTTTGTCGGCAATTAATGGTTTTAAAAGATTGAATTTACTGTCGTTTTTATCTTCCTTGTAGAGATCCTTTACAGCCTGCGGCGCGCTGGCAAGTCTGTGCTCACGGCTGTAGTGATATACAATTGTTTCGTCGCTGTTTTCATTGTAGGGTTTACTGAGTTTGTAGTTTGTATTTGGTCTTTCTATATTTTCATTCTCATCTGTCACGGCAGATCTCCCATAAATCTGTCGGTCCGCCACCAGACAAACTTGACATTGTAGACGTCAGCAAGCATGGCTGACAAAATTCCTTCGGTAGACAGGAAAAAGTCATTGTACCTGATTTCTTCATGAGAAAAACCAATGTCACCGCGGCGCTGTTCACGGGAGAACGTATCGACATAAAGAAGCGTATATCCGGTTTCAACAGGGAAATAAAGAAGCGCTCTTCCGGCGCCTGTTATACCCAGCATGGAATAAAATACCTCAGCGATTGCCGTGCGCCCGTTTTCCATCACTTCATATAACGGGATTTCAACCGAACTTGTGTAGTTTCCGTCTTCAACATTAAGCGTCCATAAAAGCGAGTGGATCGGCTCGCTTCCGGTACGGGTGTTCGTAGACTGATCGAATGTATCGCGGCTGTAGTCTACTTTCACAAAAAGTCTTCTTGAGTCAGGAGAGGCGGCAATGTGATCAACTGCCGCAAGAGCTTCCGGCCAGTCAGGCAGCGAAGGAATTGTGGCGGATGAAAATTTAACAAGATAAAGAAGCATCCCCTGTGAATTAAACCAGTATATATCCCAGCCGTCGGGAAGCCGGCAAATAACAGCCAGTTCATCCCTTATTGACGTAGTAAGACCGATAATTCTGGGGAAAGGACTGCCTCCAATCCCCTCTTTGCCTAGATAGTTAATAAAACGGCCGTTATGATCAAAATGAAGAATTATCCCGTCCAGAAGAGCTTTGGTTTCAGGATCGGTGCGATGGGCATGCGCAGGAAGCCTGTCCTCAACAAAAATATGCTTGCGCGAATCAACCGCTATCCATCCGGGCTGTTCAAGAGGATATGAATATGCCCAGCGGGTTGCCTGCTCTTCGCCGGTTATGTTTGTTATAAGGTTTACAGGATGCGGATTAGTCTCCTCATTGTAAATCATAAACAGCAAATCGCCGTAGGAATTAAAGCGGACAACCTTGCCGCTGTTTCCATCGGCAACATAAAAAAAACCATCGCGCATGGTAAAACCCATTCTCCTTATACCTCTCGTCCCGTCAAGGTTATAAAGGGCAATTTGATCTTCCATGGGACCGATTTCAACTGAAAAAAGGTCCTCTCTTTCAACAGAACCGGTTTGATTATCAATACATGAACCAAAAAGAAAAAGCGATACTGCAAGAATAATATACATCATTCATCTACAAAATCGCTTTTTTTCGGCTGTTTGTCAACTGCGCATAAATTTTTAACGCTGTTGTCACTGTAATTAAATACCAATATACTGAATTTATGGAAAAAGTAATTTTAAAAGCAGCGGAGCTTGACGGATACTTATTACCGGAAGACAAGGAAAATATTTTAACTCTTGATAAATTATTTGAAAGAGCGCTTTGCATATTTCCGCGTCTGCAAAACGGTGAAACAGGCTGTGAAGAAACACTCATAAGCCTGTACAATGAAATGGGAAATGTAATGCAGGAGATGTGCCGGAAAACAAGCGGCATCCATGTTTATTCGTTTATTACCCCGCAGGAAGATCATTCCGAAGCGTCGCGCGTTATCGCGAAACTGCGGGACATAAAAACCGATAACGGGGAGTTTCTGTATTACATTCAGCGCGCTTATGAAATGCTTTTTAAATTTGCATGGGGAAGCAGCCCGGGCTCATTAAAAAATTATCTTATAATAAAAACTCCTGTAACTTCTCCCGCGCAGAACTTCGCGGTTCATAAAATTACAAATATTGACAATCAGATCGGGAATACTGTTATGTGCGTAATGCTACGCGGCGCGCTGCTTCCGTCAATTATCATGAGCAAGGAAATAGAAGAATATTCTTCCCGCGGATATGTAACTCCTTTTGCGCTTTTCAGGATAAACCGGAATGACACAAAACAGGAAGACAATATGGAATACATTCTAGATTTGGAAAAATCATTTTTTAATCCTGAGGCGCTGCATGGAAAGGATCTGGTTTTTGCAGACCCGATGAACGCTACAGGCGGGAGCCTTGTTACAGTAATTAAATACCTGAAAAAAATTGGAGTAAAACCCCGTTCAATCATGTTTTTCAATGTTATATCGGCGCTGAAGGGGGTTCTGCGGGTCGTCAGGGCTCTCGAAAATTGCGACGTATATACGCTGTGGCTGGACGGAGTATTAAACAGGGACGCTTATATAATGCCCGGTCTTGGAGACGCGGGAGACCGCCTGAACGGCAAGGATAGTGAAGCGAATAACCGCAATATTATTCAACTTCTTGCCGATTACGGTGCCGGTATTGCAAATCTTTACAGGTCTCAATTCCGGGAAATTGAAAACACAGTGCTGGGCAGAAAATAATGAAGAATTTTCTCAGATTGATGTTTCTGCTCCTTCCTGTTCTGGTGATAACAGGCTGTACAAGCGCGGCGATATCAGCTGAAGAATATTATTCCATCGGCATGGCGTATTTTGAGCTTGGAAAATACGAAGAAGCCGAGAGATGGCTGAGCCGCGCAAAATCTACCAACAGAACAATGATCGCGTCGCAGTATAATCTGGGCAGGCTTGCATTTGAAAGGCAGCGTTACAACGAAGCGGCAGGATATTTTGAAGATATTCTTAAAAGAGATCATAACAACATTCTGGCATTAAGAGCTGCAGCCTATACAAGAATAAAAACCGGTGAAATTGATATTGCGCAGAAGCATTATCAGAAACTTCTTGAGCTTGTTCCCGAAAACGCCGACGACGGCTATAATCATGCGCTTGTGTTATACGCAATGGGACGTTACAGCGGCGCCGAAGAAATTCTGGAAAAATACCGTACTTCGCTTCTTGAAAAAAGCGAAGTACGGCTCCTTTACGCAAGGGTGCAGGACGCTCAAAACAAGACAGAGGCAATCAACAGTTACTCGCTTTGGCTTAGCGGCAACACTGACGCGAAAGTCCGTTATGAATACGGCCAGGCGCTGGAACGCAATGAATATTACGCAAGAGCGGCGGCGGAGTACCGTAAAGCCCTCACTGAAACATCAAACAGGGAATTAACCGGTATAATACGTTTTGCTCTGGGCGCGGTATTGTTGGTTGCGGACAGAAACAGCAGTGAAGGAATTACAGAAGTGCGGGAAGCCGTTAACGGCGGTTTTAATGATCTTGAAGCGGCGGAGAAATTATTGACAAGACAGGGAATAAGCCCTGCAAATATCGAAATTATCAGGGGTATCATAAACGACATGAAACTTGCGGCGGAGACGGATAATTAGAAAAAATTATTTTTAGAACGGTAATTAATGATTGTTTCAATGATAAAAATAATTTTTGAAATTCCCAATGCCGGCAGCATTAAAGAAAAAAGGCGTGTCATAAAATCCGTCATTGATAAACTGTACAGAAATTTTCGTATGAGCGCAGCCGAAGTCGATCTTATGGATTCTCTTTCATTCGCGCAAATCGGAGGAGCGCTTGTTTCCAATTCAAAAGTTCACGGCGAGACAGTGCTGCAAAAAGCGTATAATATGATAGAGAAAGAAACCCCTGTCCGTATTCAGGACATGAGCATTCATTCGGAGGAATATTGATGAACAAACGCCTGACAGGAAAAATCCTTGCCGTTCTGTCTTTGTTATTTATTTTTATGTTAACCTCATGCATCGGCATATCCATGGATATTGTATTGCACAAGGATGGCTCTGCCAGAGTCAGCATGGTATACCGCGTATCCGGCATGGCGGAAATGATAGGGAAACTTGACGGCAATGAAAACAGACCTATTATTCCGGCAGGCCGCGAGGATTTTGAAAGAACGGCTGCGCGAATCACCGGGATGAAGATTGTTTTATTTTCAACAAGCGTAAAAAACAGGGATTCAATTACCAATGTGGTGCTGGACTTTGACAATCCGCAGGCTTTATTGAAATTTCTTGATCCCAAAGGAGAAACAGCGTCAATTAACAATGACAATTTCAAAATTATTTTAAATAAACCTACGGCAGCTGAAATCAACAAAGACCTTCTTGATCTTATGCGTGAAAATTCAGAAGGATATAATTTTGAGTTTAATTTTACAGCTGACGGAAAAACTTCTTCCATGTTCATAACAGACGGAACAGGAAAACAGATAAACCCGCCCGATTTTGCAAATACGGTTCTTTCAGGAAAGAAAGTCTCGCTTTCCATGCCTGTCGTTCCGCTTTACAGTTTAAGGGACGGGTTTGGAGTAAGCGTAGCATGGCAGTGAACTATTCGCTCTTTTTAATGGCTTCCAGAAGCCCTGAAAGATAGCATAATCCCAAAGCCCTGTCGTAAAGCCCGTAGCCGGGCATGGAAGTCTCTCCCCAGATAGTCCTTCCGTGATCAGGGCGAAGAGGACCTTCAAAACCGGTGTCGTATAACGCTTTCATTATGCTGTACATGTCAAGAGAGCCGTCGCTTGATAAATGCGCGGATTCTTCAAAATCACCGGGACCGTTATGTTTAACATTCCGCACATGCGCAAAATGAATGCGGTCTTTCAGGCTGCGGATAATACCGGGAATATCGTTTTGCGGATTGCTTCCAAGACTTCCGGTGCAAAGCGTAACGCCGTTGCATGGATTATTTACCGCGTTTATTATCCGCAGCAGGTTTTCTTTGCACCTAACAATGCGCGGCAGCCCGAAAACAGGCCATGCCGGATCGTCAGGATGAATCGCCATTTTAATTCCGTATTTTGAACAGACAGGCATGATTGCTTTTAAAAAATATTCAAGATTGGAAAAAAGTTTTTCTTCATCAATGTCCCTGTACATTTCAAACAGCTCTTTAACTTTTGCCATTCTTTCAGGTTCCCATCCTGGCAGCACATAACCGTCAGCTTTAGAATTAATAACGTCAAACATATTTTCCGGTTGTATTTTATCAATGAGTTTTTGATCATAGGACAGTACAGTCGCTCCGTCGGCTCTCTTCTTTGCCAAATCCGTGCGCGTCCAGTCAAATACCGGCATAAAATTGTAACAAACAAGATCGATGCCGGCTTCTCCAAGCGTTTTTAAGGTTGCAATATAATTTTCGATATATTTATCGCGGGTTTTATCGCCTGTCTTAATTGAGTCGTGGATGTTTACGCTTTCAATTCCTGCAATTACAAGTCCTGCATCTTCCACAGTTTTTTTTATCTGCAGAATGTCGCTTTTTTTCCATTCATCCCCAGGAGACGCTCCGTACAAAGTTGTAATCACTCCGAAAATACCGGGAACCTGCCTGATTTTATCAAGAGTGACAGGATCGTAGCCCGGTCCAAACCAGCGCATTGTCATTTTCATGGGCGTATTATCCTGACAGAATCAAAAAAGATACGGCAGCCCTTTAAATCCATATGTTCAGCGGCGAATTCCAGCCTTTCAATATTCGCCCATGAAAATCCGCCGCGGGGATTAAGCCAGCTTTGGTCTGCGCTGACCCACGCCCCCTGTTCGCGCATTTCAGCTAACGGAATGCGGATTCTATGCCATTTGCCGTCCGGCGGAAGCGATTTTTCGTCAATCGTGTAACTGCTGCGCCATGGAATTGAAGAAGCGTTTTCTGGATTTAAAAAACGGACGTCAAAACGCACAGGCTGCTCGCTACGCGCGTAAAACTCAAGCTGGCAGCCGTTAGCTGCAAGAAAGTTGAAATCGCCGTTATCAGGAAAGGCAAACCAGAAGGCGTTGTACCTGCCTGCGTTACTCCAGCGGATTGAAAACGATCCCTGCGCAGTATTGGTTTCAAAAAAACTGAAATCCGCATCTTCATCTCCCCAAAAACCTGCGTAAATTTCCTGTGGCGTATAATCGTCGAATATTACAAAGCCTGTTTCCCGCGGCTGTATAACGCGCCTGTTTTGCTGCGGCGCATTAAAGCCCATGGCGTGTACAATACCTTCGTTCACGTCAAATTTAAAACTGTTTTTCCCTTCCTTGTTAAATATGCCAAAGCCGCCGTAATAATCCCAGCTTGCCCGCGGTATATTGCGGTTATCCAGCGCTTTTGTCACAAAGTCATACCAGACAATACGGTCTTCAGGAGGGCTTTCCTTCATGAATACCCCGTATTCCCCGCAAAAAACAGGGACATTTTTCTCTTTGGAAAAAGCTACAATTTTATCAAGGGTTTGAAGCATCTTCGCAGGATCGCCTTCCCTTATGTAGCTGTTAAGCGAACCTTCAACCCATGTACCCCTTAAACGCGAAGGAAGACGCGGCATTCTGCCGCGATCCGGCGGGAAAGGCACTCCGGATAAATATTCCAAAGGAGGCGACCATGAAGCTCCCTGATGCGTAAATAAAAAAGGATCATAAAAATGAAAAGTATAAATTAATTTTGTGTCATTATAAAAAGGTACAGCGGATAATTTATTATATGAATTATATTCGCTGCCTCCGATTATAATCCATCGGTTTTTATCGAATTTTCGGATCGATTCAATAGCCTTTCCCTGTATATCGCCCCAGAGTTTATCAGAAATTCCATGAGGCTCGTTCAGTATTTCATAAACAATATATTCGCTCCGACCGCTGTAACGCTGCGCGATCTGCGACCAGACAGGAATGAGAACTTTATCAACATCATCCGGTGTAGCGTTAACAGGATGAAAAGAATGATTGTCAATAATCAGATAAATCTGATATTTTTCCGCCCAGCTTACAGCGAAATCAAGCAGCCTGAAAAGAAGCGGATCAAGAATATAATCAGGATCTCCGCTTGTCATATCGTTAAATCTTACGGGAAGGCGGATAACATCCGCGCCGAGGCTTTTAACATCGATGAAATCCTGCTCGGTATACTGGGTAAACGGAATCCTGTCAGCCTTTGTAACTTCAAACCAGCCTGAGAAATTTACTCCCTTTGAAAAAGGAGCCTGATTTTGAACAGCGCCTGCAGAAACAGGATCTGCCAATTTGTCACTCTGGTTCGGCGCCTGAGTGCTGTTACAGGCTGATAAAAAAAATATTAACAGAAAACCGGGCAGGTTAAATGTTTTTTTCAATTTTTATTTCTCCGCTTGTTTCTTCAGCATTAAAACTATACCATGATATAACATGGAAAGGGAATGATATGTTTGACGCAGAAAAAACAAAAAACGAAATTATTAAATGGATAAGGGATTATTTTGATGAAAACGGTAGGGATTGCAATGCTGTTGTCGGCGTAAGCGGTGGCAAGGACAGTTCCGTTGTCGCCACCCTTTGCGCCGGAGCGCTTGGAAAAGACAGGGTAATCGGCGTCCTGCTTCCGCAGGGAGATCAACATGACATCAATTTTTCTAGGGAGCTTGTCTCTCATCTTGGCATTAAACATTTTATTATAAACATAAAAGACAGCGTAGCTTCGCTGTTGATTTCCATGAAAAACGGAAATCTTTCAGCTAACAGGCAGGCGATAATCAATATCCCGGCAAGAATCAGGATGACAGCTCTTTATGCCGTCTCGGCAACTTTTAACGGCCGGGTAGCCAATACATGTAATTACAGCGAAGATTGGGTCGGTTACTCGACAAAGTACGGAGACAGCGCAGGTGATTTCAGTCCTGTTTCCGGTCTGACAGTGACCGAAGTAAAAGCGGTCGGAAGAGCTCTTGGACTGCCGCAGAAATTTATCGAAAAAGTTCCTGAAGACGGGCTTTCAGGTTTTAGCGATGAGGATAATCTCGGTTTTACTTACGACGTGCTGGACAGGTACATAAGGGAAGGCATCTGCGAAGATGCCGTTGTTAAAGAAAAAATCGATAGGCTTCATGAAATTAATCTTCATAAACTTCAACTAATGCCGTGCTTTAAAATCTCATGGAACCAATAATCCTCGCTTCCGGCTCGCCAAGACGGCAGGAATATTTTAAATTAATGGGTTTGCCTTACAGTATTCTGCCGGCGCGGATTGACGAGAGTCTGGTGTCAGCCGGGGGGAACCCTGTAAAATTAACAGCGGAATTGGCTGTAAAAAAAGTTGAAAAAGTGATTGAGGTTATGCATTACCGTATGCCCAGGTGGATCTGCGGCGCGGACACAGTCGTTGCAGCAGGCGGTAAAATTTTCGGAAAACCGGCATCCCGGCAGGAAGCGGGCGATATGCTGAAAAAACTTTCGGGAAAGCGGCATAAGGTAGTTACGTCAGTTGCTCTTTACAGCGGAAAAGAGAAAAAAACCGATTGCAGGAGCAGCGTTTGCACCGTCGCCTTTTCGGGTGTTACTGAAAAAGAAATTGAATGGTATCTCAATACAAATGAATGGCAGGGTGTTGCAGGCGCATACCGGATACAGGGACTTGCCGCTTGTTTTATATCAGAAATTAAGGGTTCTCCATGTACGGTGGCAGGCTTGCCATTAAATGAGTTTTATGCCATGCTGAGGGACAACGGCTACCCATATGGCGCACAATGACACACGCATGGCGTGTGGATAAACAGTTTAGCACGATACACAAGGTAGACGAATTTCCGTAGGGTAAGTTTTTTACTTCACTCTAGCGAGATATAGTGACGGGGGGTTTCCAAACTCGTGGATTCCCAATATTAGGAGGAAATTTTGGCTGTAGTAACTATGAAGAATCTCCTTGAATCAGGAGTGCATTTCGGTCATCAGGTAAAACGCTGGGATCCGAAAATGAAAAAGTACATCTTTGCCGAGCGTAATGGCATTCACATCATCGATCTGCAAAAAACGATCCAATCAATTAAAGACGCCTATGAAGCGGTGCGCAAAACCGTAGCTGCCGGAAAAACCGTTCTTTTTGTAGGCACAAAAAAGCAGGCGCAGCAGGCTGTCCAGAAAGAAGCCGAAAGATGTGGGATGTTCTTTATTAACAACCGCTGGCTGGGCGGAATGCTTACCAATTTCGTAACAATCAAGAAATCGCTTTTACGGCTTAAAAAACTTGAAAAAATGGAAGTTGACGGAACTTTCGAAAACCTCACCAAAAAGGAAATCGCCTCTCTTGGCAAGGAAAGAATAAAGCTTCAGAAAAATCTCGGCGGCATCAAGGAAATGAAAGATCTTCCCGGAATTCTTTTTATCATTGACACAAGAAAAGAGGCGATCGCGGTCGCCGAAGCGCAGCGCATGCGCATCCCCATCGTCGCGGTTGTGGACACAAACTGCAATCCCGAAGGCATCGACTTCCCGATTCCCGGCAATGACGATGCGATCAGGGCGATTACCCTCTTTACCCAAATCATCGCAAACGCCGTCGTGGAAGCGGATAACGAAGTCGGACTTAAGATTATCGAAACGCTCGGCGATGAAGATGAAGACATGGAAGGTCTGTTAAACGACGCTTCGATAAAGGAAGAAGACAGGGAAATCGACATAGAAAAGTATACAACGGAAGAAGCGTACAGAGCCGCCAAGGAAGACGAAAAAGTCGATGAAGACGACGATGATGGAGCGCAGATTCATGTTGATGTTGACAAGGTTTATAATGATCAATAATAAGTTTTTAAAGACAAAGTAAGGAGAAAATAATGGCTGAAATTACTGCAGCAGATGTAAAAAAACTCCGTGATAAGACCGGAGCAGGACCGATGGAATGTAAGAACGCTCTTGTATCAACAGGCGGCGATTTTGCGGCAGCGGAAAAAATATTGAAGGAAAAAGGGCTTGCCGCTCTGGAAAAACGCACAGGACGCGCCATCAACGAAGGAAAGATTTTTGTAAAAATAAAAAGCGACTTGTCCATGGCTGTCCTTGTCGAACTTAATGCTGAAACCGATTTTGTCGCAAGAAACCCCGATTTTGTCACCCTTGGCGGTGTCATCGCGGATAAAGCTCTGGAAAAACAATTGAGCGAACCGGATGACGAGCTTAGAGGTATGGTACAGGATTTAGCGACAAAGATCAGGGAAAATATGGGGTTAAAGAGGCTCTGCCTTGTAAAAGCTTCTTCAAACGAGTATCTCACTCATTATATTCACGGAGACGGCAACATCGGCATTGTAGTAAAATGCGAATCTGACAAACCTGAAGTTTTTAAAAACGAAGACGTTAAATCATTTATATTTACGCTCGCGCTTCACATAGCAGCCTTTAATCCTGCGGCAATCGATCGCAGCAAGGTTGATCAAAATTGGCTTAAGGAGCAGGAAGAAATTTTTAAAGTGCAGATGGAAAAAGACGAAAAACTTAAAGGCAAGCCTGATAATGTACTGGCTGGAATCCTTCAGGGTAAAGTTAACAAGTATCTCTCGGAAATCTGCCTTATGGAACAGGGATATGTAAAAGACGAGAAACTCACAGTCGCAAAAGCCATTGAAGAGTGCGGCAAAAAAGCAGGTGCGAAACTTTCGGTTGTCGATTATGTTTATTACAAGGTCGGCGTAGAAGCCTGAGAAGAATGAGGTAGTTATGCAGGATGTAATTTCGTCTAACGAAGATCGCATGAAAAAAACAGTGGCAAACCTGAAAGAAGGATTTGCCGCCCTTAGAACGGGGAGAGCGACAGCCGCTCTTTTTGACAGAATAAGAGTTGACGCCTACGGAGAAAAATCTCCCTTAAATCAGGTGGCAAATATCTCCATTCCGGAAGCCCGTCTTGTCGTTATACAGCCTTGGGATAAAAACCTTATTACAGAAATTGAAAAAGCAATCCGCTCTTCGGAGCTGTCTTTAAATCCGTCAAATGACGGCAAGGTTATCCGCATTTCAATCCCGCCTCTTACAGAAGAGCGGCGCAAAGAGCTTGTCAAACTTGCAAAAAACCAGGCTGAACAGTCAAGGGTAGCAGTCCGCAACATACGAAGGGACGGAAACGAAGAGCTTAAAAAATCCCTGAAGGATTCGAAGATAACGGAAGATGACGAGAGCAAGGGATCGGCAGAACTCCAGAAATTAACAGACAGTTATATCAATCAGGTAAATCAGGTTCTGGAAGAAAAAGAAAAAGAAATTATGGAAGTCTGATGGAACTGCCGCGGCATATCGGTATAATAATGGACGGGAACGGCCGCTGGGCGCAACAGCGATCCCTTGTCCGCACTCAGGGTCACCTTGAGGGATTAAAAGCCGCGAAACGCATTACAAAAGCGGCAAGTGACATTGGAATTAAGTATCTGACGCTTTATGCGTTTTCAACGGAAAACTGGAAACGCGCATCCGATGAAGTGAATTTTATTATGGGTCTTGTAAAGCAGTTCCTTCGTTCGGAAATGGACTTTAGCGTAAAAAATAAAATCCGTGTCCGCCACGCAGGCGATTTTTCCGGTCTTCCGCATGATATTCAAAAGGAAATTTCGCAAACGATGGAAGACACTTCCGGTTTTGACGGAATGCAGGTAATACTTGCCATTAACTACGGCGGAAGGGATGAAATTATACGCGCTGTGCGCAGATATATTTCCGGCGGAAATATATCTGACATAAGTGAGAAGGAACTGTCAAGTTATATGGATAATCCCGACATACCTGATCCGGATTTAATTATCCGCAGCGCGGGCGAGTGCAGAACCAGTAATTTTCTTTTATGGGAAGGAGCGTATTCGGAGATATTTGTTTCAAAGAAATTATGGCCGGACTGGGACAGGGAAGATTTGGAAGACGCGCTTGAAAATTATAAAAAGAGGGAACGCCGTTTCGGCGGTATTGCAAATGTTGCTTGATAAGGGAAAAAAAATGAAAAAAATTATAGAACGTTTATTGATTTTCTTTGTCGGAATTCCGGTATTATTCGCACTGGTTTTTCTGCTTCCCCATTGCCGTCATCTTGCATTTAACGTTGCTGTGGTTCTTTTTTCCGCCGTCGGCGCCTTGGAATTAAGCAATATGTTCAGGAAGAAAAATATCGGTATCTGTAAAGCCGAAGCTGTTATTCTCGGCTCTCTTGCTCCTTTAACCGCTGTTTTTCAGGTATGTTTTAATTTTCCAGGCTGGATAATTCCACTTGTGATCATGGCAGGGGTAAGCTGGATACTGCTGTCATTAAGTTTTACATCTTTAAAGAACATGGATAATGTCTTTAACAGTACAGCCGGCCGTTTTACGGTAATGATCTACCCGTCTTTTCTCCTTTTCTGGATAGTAAAAATGAGCGTATGGGAATTGTCAGGCGCAATATTTTTATTCCTGCTTATTGTTTTTTTTAATGACGGATCAGCGTGGTTCTTTGGAAATCTATTCGGAAAGAATAACCGGGGATTAATTCCTGCAAGCCCGAATAAAAGCATGGCCGGTTTTATAGGCGGATTTATTGCTTCAATAACGATTCCGGTAACTGCCGCTGTTTTTTTCCCTTCGGTTTTTTACGCCAATAATGGGGAAACGGTTTTTTCTTCTCCCGTTTATGCCGCAGTCATACTGGGTCTTTTTACAGGAATTTTCGCAACCCTCGGAGACCTTGCAGAATCGGCAATTAAAAGAAGCTGCGATGTAAAAAATTCAGGCAGAATTTTTATGGAGCGCGGCGGAATACTCGACTCTGTTGATTCTATCGGAGCGGCAGCTCCGGTATTTTTCCTTATTTATAATCTGCTGTTCTTCTGATGAAAAAACGCGTCGCTGTTTTGGGAGCGACAGGTTCAATCGGTAAAAGTTCACTGGATGTGATTTCTCGCAATACTGAAAATTTTGAAATTGTCCTGCTTTGCGCTTACTCCAACAGTCAAGCTCTTGATCTGTTGAAAAACAAATACCCCCGCGCCGCCTGCGTTCTTTGCAAAGATGATAAAAATATGCTCACTGAAGCAATAAAAAATATACAGCCCGATATAACAATTAATGGAATCTCCGGCAGCGCAGGTCTTGAACCTTCTCTGGCGGCAATAGAATCCGGTTCAACGCTTGCGCTTGCAAACAAGGAAACCATCGTTATGGCAGGCAGTTTTATCCTTAACAAGGCAAAAGAAAAGAAAGTAAATATAATCCCTGTCGATTCTGAACATTCTGCGGTTTTTCATTTATTAAAAGCGCACTCAAATGATGTCATAAACGAAATTATTTTAACAGCGTCAGGAGGACCTTTCAGAAAACTCAAACCTGAAGAAATGAAAAACGTAACGGCAAAAGACGCCCTTGTCCACCCTACATGGAACATGGGGCAAAAGATTACGATCGATTCAGCTTCAATGGCGAATAAAGGTCTGGAGATTATCGAAGCCTGCTGTCTTTTTAATTTGCCGCCTGACAAAATAAAGGTGGCAATACATCCGCAAAGCGTTGTCCATTCCATGATCCGACTCTCTAACGGCGTAATTTACGCGCAGCTTTCAAAACCTGACATGCGCCACCCCATTGCCGACGCTCTTTACTGGCCGGAAACTGCGCCTTTAAACCCTGACCTGCTGAATTTCGATTTTCTTACCCTGGAATTTGAAAAACCCGATGTGAATAAATTCCCCATGCTCCCGCTGGCTGTGTTAGCTGCAAATAACGGCGGTCTCTATCCTTGTGCATATAACGCGGCGAATGAAACTGCAGCCGTTTTATTTCTGGAACAAAAAATCAAATTTACCGATATTCCGCGGATTACAGAGCGCGTTCTTGAAGCAGACTGGGCTGCAAACAACCCCGATCTTATAACAATACTTGAAGCTGACGCCAAAGCCCGGGCAATGGCGAAAAAAGCAGCTTGATATATTGAACAATAAAAATTTGCAAACGATCCGGTAAATTCGATTTACTGCTTAACGTGCAAAAACCACCTGCAGCCGGAATCAATTATTACATTTTCGGCTACATAGTACGTTCCGTCCCATTCAGATGAAAACGCATTCCATCCCGCCTTCAGGGAAACATTATTAAACTGCATAATCCCGTATGAATCAACGCCATGAATTGTTACATCATTATCAACATAAATAAAACTTACCGGCTTATAATCCTTCTCCAGATTAATACTGGAACCGGCATTATTGAAAAAACTGTGAATAATTAATCCACTTGCCTTATTGTCACCTACAGGATAATTCAGGTTCAGCGTTTCAAGAGCAGCGGATTTATCAATGTCAATAGTAAGTTTTCCGCCAGAGATTCTGCATACAGTTCTCCTGAAACCTTTAAGATTATTAACATAATTTCCGTTATTACCTCCTCCGGTTACACGATTATCGCTAAATGCAAAATAAACCTGAGCACCGGAAACTTTTATCGAATCTTTTGCTAATATTACCGGAAGATCTTCTGCAAAAACGGCTGTACTAAAAAAAAACAGAAGCATTACAGTAACGGCGGCTCTTATCACTGATATTCTTTTCATTTGATACTCCCTAATTTAATACATACTGCCTGACTACAGGCATATCATTCTTGTAATAAAATGTCAATATGAACAACAATAAACAGATAGGTTGTCTGTTTTCAGTTAACTTTCCTTCCCTGTTTTTTCCTGTAATCGCAAACCTTCCTTAATCCAGTTCATTAATACGGTGACCCGGTTGTTTATATTTGAAGTAAGATTCATTCTCTTTGCAATAAAGTCCGGTAAATAAATTCCAGACATGCTGTAGATAAGTATGCCTTCTTTAACCGGCTCAATGTAAATATTAATTGAAACTCTCTGCGCTTTCATAACCGGAAAAAGAGCAAAACTAATATCCCGAAAGTTGGTCATACAATAGGTTATTCCGTAACGGTTTATGGACATATCACCCTGAAGATAAAGATTGCCAATATACGTATCTGTAAAACGAAGATACATTGTTTCAGAGAAGGGAAGCATTTTCGCGGGAGAAGGATCATAAATTGCCCTTCTTCTCTGGGCGCTTTCAAGTCTCGTGGTTTCCTTAAAAATCGCAAATGAAGTGCCGTCCCTTGCCGGAAGCGTTTGGTCCTTAATATTTTGGATTCTACCCAGCGCATTGTAAATATCCAGCATATCAAGCTCTCTTCCGTCATACGGAACCAATAAAAGCGCTTCAATAAGATGAGAAGGATTCTTCTGCATGACATTGTTCAATAGATCAATCCCCGAATTCGGATTGGGAATCAGCAAAGGAAAGCCGTCCCTTTCAAAGGATGATCGCAGCCCTGAGCTGCTCATAACGATTCTTTTATGGCTATTTAAAAGACTGGGAAACAATTCATCAAAAGAACGCTGCTCAAATTGAGGAACTTCAATGATAAGATCAGGAGCTTCAAAAAGAAAATAATCGTTAAATTCTTCATCGGACAATAAGGAATTTTCATTATTAATCGGAGCTTCCGGAGGCTGAAGTTCTCCGCCCATAAAAATATCCTCACCTAAAATGAAATAATCATCGGAGTCAGGATATTCCAAAAAAAGAGGGTCTTCGCCGAAGAGGAGCTCTTCAAACAAGAGAATATCCTCATCGGAGAAATCCGCTTCCTGTAAAAAATTGTTTTCTTCATCAACGTATAGAAATTCTTCAACGGGAAGCGCTTCTTCTTCATCTGCGCTCAGAGAAAATATCAATACAAATATAAAAAGAAAAAACAGATAAAAAAGTTTTTGCCTCAATTTAAACATCTCTCCTTTTTACGCTTATATACTACCAATAAAAAAATCCTGCAAACGAAAAAGTTACGGGATATGCCTATCGCCAAAAAAACAATAAAATGTCATAATTAAAACATGTTAATTATAAAAATTATACTTGGGCTTATTGGTCTTGGAATAGTGGTATTTGTACACGAGTTGGGACATTTCTTGGCAGCTCGTCTTGTAAAGATTGATGTAGACGCGTTTTCCATCGGGTGGGGAAACCCGATTTTAAAGAAAAAAATCGGAAATGTGGAATACCGGCTTGGGATGTTCCCTGTCGGGGGATACTGTAAAATGAAGGGAGACAGCGATTACAATAACGAAGCTTACGAGAAACTGGCAAAAGGCATATTGCCGGAGAAAGGCTCCTATCTTGCAGCAAGCCCTCTGGCAAGAATCCTTGTTTCTTTCAGCGGACCGTTTTTCAATCTTGTTTTTGCTGTCTTTTTACTCTCCATTTTATGGGGAATTGGCTTTAATATTCAAACGCTTGAAAACAGGATAATACTCGCTTCTGATATAACGCAGGGAGAAACATTCCCCGCTGATATAGCAGGGCTTAAGACCGGAGATCGTATTATTGAAATATCGGGAAAGGAAATCAACTATTACCATGAGGTGCATGAAAATATCGTGTTAAACCCAGAAAAAAAACTTCCGCTTCTTGTTGAACGCGATGGAAAGGTTCTCGAACTTGCGGTTACCCCTTCTCTGGACAAATCCAGCGGCGCCGGAAAAATCGGCGTCTACTTCTGGACAGACCCTGTAATTGCAAGCGTAGAAGAAGGAAGTCCTGCGCAAAGATCGGGTCTTTTGCCGCATGATAAAATCATAAGCGCGAACAGTATCGCCGTAAGCAACACTATGGATCTTGTAAAAGCGCTGGAGCAAAATCCGGAACTATTGGTTCTTGAATATAACAGGGACGGCAGACAGGGACACGCGGAATTTACAAGAAATGAGTATGAAAACGGTATCGGTCTGTCGTGGGCTGTTATTAATTACCGTACCCCGAATTTATCAATTCCGGCGGCAATCGCAAAAGGTGTCGGTGAAAGCTGGAAAACATTAATAATTTCGGTGAAAAGTCTTGGGCTTCTTTTTAAAGGGATTGATCTGACTCAGGCGGTCTCAGGACCTGTGCGCATAACATACATGATCGGCGAAATGGCGGCGCAGGGNTTCGGGCAGGGAATTGGCATGGGTTTCCGTTCAATTGCGGAATTTCTTGCGTTAATTTCCATCGCTCTTTGCATAATGAATCTTCTTCCTCTGCCCATTCTTGACGGCGGCATGATTATTTTATTCCTTTTTGAATTTATCAGAAGAAAACCAGCCCATCCGAAAGCGATAGCTGTTTTTCAGTCATGCGGAATGGTTATTATTTTTGGTTTGATGATTTTTGCGCTATTTGGGGATATAATGTTCTTTGTCCGTAATTAAAGTTGAGAGGCTGCGATGAAACATGATTTAAGCTGTCAATGCGGAAAAATTTTTCAGGTGGTTATTGAAGAAGAAGTTAATCTGGATGAAAATCCAACATCCCTGAACAGCATTCTTGACGGATCTTTTATGAGTTTTATCTGTCCTGCATGCAAAAAAAAACACAAGCCTGAATTCAGAATTTTACTGATCTGGAAATCAAAGAATCTTAAACTTGAAGTTCTTCCGGAAATGGATCGGGGAGAATTTTACCGCAGAAAAAAAGAAGACATTCCTTATGAAACAGTAATAGGTTTCCCTGAAATGTCTGATCGTATTTCAGTTTTAAAAGACGATCTTGAACCTGTAATAATAGAAGCCTTAAAATCCTGCCTTCTTGCAAAAGCAGAAGAAAATTACCCGAGCAGGGAAACAAACATCTGGTACCGGGGAAAAGGACCTGCGGGCATAGAATTTCACCTTGACGGAATCAGAGCCGGCGAGGTAGCCGTAATGAGGGTGCCGGATGATTTATATAAGAAAATGTCCAACAACTATATAAAACATCCTAAAAGCGAACCTTTTTCCCTTCTGCGCGTTCGATCATATATGTCCGTTCAGAACATTCTACGTCCGGATGCGTTAAAATGAAAAACTGTTTTTCCCGCCTGTTTCTGTTTTTTTTATTTTTTTGCTTTATGCCGTTATACGCTCTGGAAATTAACGGAGGACACAGAGGCGGTATTACGGCATTTGCCAAAACAATGGATAAATTCATAAGCGCAGGAGATGACGGTTTTATTCTGATATGGGATATTGACGGAAAAACCGAACCCCAGCGTTTTCAGCTGACAACCTGCAGAATAGAGGCAATTATTCCCCATCCTCTCAATAAAGAGATATGCATTATAGAATCTGGAAGCCCCGGAGATTACAGAATTTCTGCGTGGAATTATGAGCAAAAACAAAAATTATTTTCCGTTTTTTCTTCGGAACCGTTTTCCTTTATAAATTATTCAGGAAGCGGGAATTTCATTATTACATCGGGTTTTGAAGAATCAAAACTGACATTATTTAATTCGCGGACAGGAGAAAAAATTAACAGTGTCGGCAATCCTGCTGAAAACCACGCGTTATTTGCAGCTACAGGCAGAGCCGAGAGGAACATGCTGCTTTACCAGAGCAGCGGAGAAATTTATTACATTGACATTCAGTCAAATTCCGTTACGAGCAATATCCGGGCACCCGAAGAATTATCAAATTTGGTAATTTTTTCAAACAATCGCTATCTGGCTGGCACAAACTCAAAAGGGCTGCATCTTTTTGATGCTGTCACAGGCGAGACGCTTGATGTAATTGAAAACACGGAAAGAAATACGCTGTTATGCTCTTCGGGCGAAGAGTTCTACGCATTAGCCGGAAATTTTACATTGAACCGTTTTTCTGTGGGCAGAAACAACTCTCTTGTAAAACAGCAGGAACTTAAACTTTCATTTAACGCAAACCATTTTCAAACACGCATAACAGAATTCGCCGCGGGACAGGAAAACATCGCTTTAATTACCGAAAATAACGATATATGCATTATTCCGCTTGATTACAGTCTCCTTGTGAACGGTAAGCCTGTAATTATAAAGAAAAAAAACGAATACACTCATTTAACGCCTGTCCTGCATGACAATAAGGAAAAATTTATTTTATGGCAGCAGGTAAACAGCAGGATTACGCCGCAAATTGTCCATATAAAAGATAATGACATAGACAGCCTCGCTCTTAACATTATTACCGGACGTTTTCCTCTTCGATCAATTTCATCGAAAAATCACAGCCTTCTGGTTTTGGATACCGCAGGCAATTTATCGGTTTATAATCTATTGGATTTAAAAGCCAGACCAGACTTTGCTTTTATTTCGGCGGGAACTTCCGATGCTGCTTTCATTAATGATGAAAATATTATTTTATGCAGAAACTCTGTGAACAATAACAGTTTATTTCTTTCTGTTAATTTAAAAACAACAGAGACCTTGCCGCTGCATTACAATGCGCAGGCTGCATTGACTCTGTATTCCGGGAAGACCGGAAAAATATACGCAGAAACAGTCGAACTTGAAAACAACAGATTTAAGACAACAGTAATTGATCTGTCTTCAGCATCTCCTTCAATGATATATGAATATCCCGCCGAGGCGATAAATTTATCAATAGCGGAATCATCAGGGCGGCTTGCAATTGCCTGCGGAAGCGAAGGCGCTTTTATTTTTCCGGATAGACCCGTGCTGGAAAGCAAAGCAGTAAATTTCGAGAGAACCGCAGGTCTCCCTGTTAAATTAGCCGGATGCGACAATTATTTTCTCAACATGGACAGTGAAGGAAACATCGCGTGGCACGATAATAAAAGCGGAAAAATCCTTGCCGTTTTTTCTGTCAGGGGCGAAAATTGGATATTAAAACACGGTGAGAATTATTCCGGCGGAATTATTCGGTTTTAATCGTGAGCCGGGTTTTTTTTCACCTTTTTTATCGCCACTGCCACCGCCTTTTTAACGGTTTCCGCGTAAATCTGCTCGGACATAGCCTGAGATGCGTATAAAGTGCCCAATAGGGAAAAACGATACAGAGGCTTAACCGAATTAAGCGAAATTGCGGCAATATCAACAATACATTCGTTACAGCGGCACATTTCTGACTCGGATGCCAACTGCTGCTCCATCTCAGCGATTACAAGATTTTCAGCTTCATTTTTAAGAAGATTAAAATCATATTCATCAACAAAGGCCATACTCTCCCTCCCAGTTAATAATATACTAAAATTCCAAAATTTATCAAGTATTTCTGATGTTTAAAAACTACTGAATTTATTTAATTATATTATGAAATCTAAGGTAACTTTCCCTAAAACTGAAGTTTTAGAAAAGCCACTTATGTTAATTTGTTTTTTCTTCCTTCATCATTGGAGTAAACTTCGCGAATTTGGTTACCAAGTCAAGCTTAACAACGCCGGTCGGACCGTTTCTCTGCTTTGCAATAATCAAATCAGTAGGGATAATATCGCTTGGCGCCTGCGGTTTTTCTTCCTTGTCCTTGGCTGATTTTTTGGGCTGTTCCCTGTTTAAAAACAACACAAGATCGGCGTCCTGTTCAATGGAACCTGAATCCCTTAAGTTGGCAAGAGTAGGGGTTTCCCACTGCGCGTCACGGTTAAGCTGGCAAAGAACAATCACAGGTATATGCAGTTCACGTGCAAGGCTTTTTAAGGATCGCGAAATTTCAGAAATCTGCTCGTAACGCGGGAGCGAATTATTTTCATGTCCTATTAAACCCAGATAATCTATAAAAATAATTTCAACCTGCTGCTGAGCCCTCATTTTTCTTGCCTGCGCGCGAAGATCAAGAAGCTTCATATTGGGCATATCCACAATATGAAAAGGAGCTTCGTATATTACGCTCATTGCGTTTACAATATTCTTGTAATCGCCGGTGCTTAAAAAACCGCTTCTGATATTCTGTGACTGCACATTCGCTTCGCTGCTTATAAGACGTTGAACGAGTGCTACATTTGACATTTCAAGAGAGAAAAACGCGGCTGGCTTTTTCTGGTGAAACGCGATATTTGACGCCATATTCAGGGCAAGCGCAGTTTTCCCGACTGAAGGACGCGCTCCGATAATAATAAATTCCTCACGCTGAAAACCGGAAGTAAATTGATCAAGTTTGTCAAAACCGGAAGAAATCCCTGTTATGGGGTTTTTTGATTTCATCACATAATCAATTTGTTCTATCGTTTCCTTAAGGACTTCGCCGATTTTCCTGTATGAAAAAACCTGTCTGTCGTCGCTTAATTCAAAAATATTTTGCTGTACTTCTTCAAGAACTTCCCTCGCTTCCATTGATTCATCATGCGCGTTAACGGCGATCTGGGAAGCTACTTTTAAAAGCGATCTTTTTAATGAATAATTTTTAACCGACTGCGTATAATAATTGATATTGGCGCTGGAAGGAATAACGGTGGTAAGCCCTGAAACATATGAAGCGCCGCCCGCTTCATCAAGTTTGCCCATCTGTTTCAATTCCTGAACAACAGTTTGAATATCGGCGCGGAGACCTTTGGCATCAAGGCTCAGGATAGCTTCAAATATCCTTTGATTCGAACGCGTATAAAAATCGTCAGGGCGCAGATGAAGCTGTATAGCGGTAGTTAAAGCGTCAGTGTCTGACAGCAGGCTGCCCAGAGCCGCCTGTTCCAGATCATCATCATGCGGAGGGATATTATCTTTTATTCTTTCCGCCATACGCTTACAGAAAGCTATTGCTTACGGTGTCTGCGCTGCTGAAGAATCAGGGGATTTTACTTCAGAGGAATTTTCTTCACCGGCTTCCTGACGGTTTTCTCCCCTTCTGCTTCTGCGCTGCGCAGGTTTTGCGGCAGGCGCTTCTGTTTTTATTTCCTGTGCGATGATCGTAATAACTATTTCCGCAGACTGGTTTTCGTAAAGTTTAACCGCCGCTTTGTACTTGCCGACATTTTTTATGCCGCTTCCCGCAAGTTCAATGCGCTTGCGTTCAATTACAAATCCCCGTTTTGCAAGTTCATCTGCGATTGTTTGACTTGTTACCGCTCCGTAAAGTTTTCCGTTTGCTCCGGCAGGCATGGTAATCGAAAGTTCAAGTGCATCCAGTTTTTCCCTGAGTCCCCTTGCGTCAAGACGTTTCTGTTCCTTCTTCGCATTTATTTCCTCCCTGCGCGCCTCAATCTTTTTAATCATTCCCGGCGTAAAGGGGAGAGCTATTCCTCTTGGAAAAAGGAAATTGCGGGCATAACCTTTCGCAACTTCCTTTACATCGCCTTCTTCACCGAGAGTTGCAAGGTCTTTATTTAAAATAACTTTCATGTTTAACTCCTTTTACTCAGCTACGTAAGGAAGAAGCGCGATGCTTCTCGCCTGTTTAATAGCCAAAGCTAATGCTCTCTGGTGTTTGGCACAGGTGCCTGTAATGCGGCGCGGAAGAATTTTTCCCCTCTCGGTTATAAACCTGCGGAGAGTATCCGCTTCTTTGTAATCAATTTTCATTTTTTGCGCGCAGAATTTACAGACTTTCTTCTTGAAGAAAACCTTCGCGCCTTTGCGCCCGGAACGATCGTCTCCGTCCCTGTCGTCCATCTGCATGTCCATTCCCCTGGAAGGGTGTTCATTATCGTAATATTTATCGTCTGACATAAAAACTCCTGTATGTTAATGTTCATTATTAAAACGGAATATCGTCGGTAAAACCGTCGTCTTTTGATGAGCTGTAAGAGTGCGGCTCCTGCATCGAAGAATTATTGTTCTGGTAATTCTGGCGATCTCCCGCTGACGGTCCGCCCCCCAAAAGCTGAAGGTAATTTGTAACAATCTCAACCTTTGATCTGTTCTGCCCGTCCTGCTGCCACCGATCCTGACGGAGTTCTCCGTCAACACCTACCATTTTCCCTTTTACAAGATACGGATGAAGCGATTCACCCTGCCTTCCCCAAACAACTATATCGAAGAAATTCGCCTCGTCTTCCCATTGATCGCCGTTTTTCTTGCGGCGGTTAACAGCGATTGAAAACTTGCAGACCGCCTGTCCGCCGGAAGTGTATTTCAATTCCGCGTCTCTTGTGAGCCTTCCGATTAGAGTAACATGATTTAAATCAGCCATACCTTTCTCCTGTTACTCGTCAATGCGTACAAAGAGGAATTTGAGAAGGTTTGCATTCAGCTTGAAGATTCTGTCAAGAATAATAATTTTTGACGGATCGGATTTGATCGTAAAAAGAACGTATTTTCCTTTCTTTCTCTTTTTGATTTCATAAGCGAGATCGCGTTCCCCGACTTCATCGGTTTTTTCAATCTCGACTCCGTTGGCGGAAAGATCGGATAACAAGTGATCCCGTCCTGCCCTGTTCTGGTCTTCTTCCATGGGAAAGATAACCGTGAGTTCATACCGGCGCATAGTTCCTCCTTATGGCCATATGTCTGACCGCTTAATTTTATTTAAATGATCAGAAAAGAGGTTTGGCTTAAAAAGCCGTATGTAAAACTAACAAAAATATAAAAAAGCGTCAATAGAGTTATACAAAAACATCGGTTATTATTTTAATATTTTTCCCATTCCCCGGCAAAAATTATTTCGTTTTCCATTTGAAAACCTGCAGCGTTTTTCACTTTTTCGGCAATTTCATCCATAAGGGAACGTATGTCAAACGCAGACGCGCCTCCTGTATTTATTATTATATTGCCGTGAAAAGGAGCTATTTGAGCGCCGCCTTTTTTATAACCTTTTAAGCCAAGCTCATCAATAATTTTTCCTGCGGGTTTTCCAAAATCACGGTTATTTTTAAAAATAGAGCCGGCGCATGGAAAAAGATAATGCCCTTTATTCGTTCGATCCTGAATATTTTCATTCATATTACCGATGATTTCATTTTTATCGCCGCGTTTTAAATTAAAACACGCGTTTAAAATAAGGCAGTCCATTTTTTGAAAAGGACTATGTTTATATTCAAAATCATCCTGATTAGTTGTAATTTTTTTAATTTCAAAATCTTTAAAATCAATTATTTCAGTCCACGCAAGCACGTCCGATATTTCGTATCCATAACAGCGCGCGTTCATGAAAACAGCGCCGCCTATTGTTCCCGGCATTCCGGCGAGAAACTCTATCCCGCTTAAATTTCGGGCGGCGGCGGTCATGGCTGCCGCATCCATTGTTGTACCGCTTTTAAAAACGAGAGTTTTTTTTTCCTTCTCCCTCATGGAAAAGTTTTCTCCTTTCCATTCGCCTGTATCAAGAACAATTCCCCGTATACCCCTGTCGGAAACTAAAATGTTTGCGCCGCCGCCGAGAATAAAAAACGGGATTTTTTTCTGCTGCACGTTTTTTAGCAAAGATGCGCAGAAGTACGGAAAGTTTTCCCCTTTTGGCTGAAGCCAGCAATCGGCTTTGCCTCCGGTTTTAAAGGCGGAATGCCCGCTCATCGGCTCATCATAGCGGACATCTGCTTCGCAGGAAAATTCTCTTAAACAATTTTCGATTATTTGAGCTATTTCATTTTTAAACATTTTTCCCTGCGCTGCGCATTAATATATTATTCATTGGCTGCGGCAATTCCAAGCTTTTCGGCAGTTCTATGAGCTTTACGCGCGATGCTTTCATTCCTGTCTTTTGTAACAGCGGTTATTTCCTCTGAAAGTCCCGCGAAATTATTGTTTGCCGCCATATCAAGCCCGTAGGATTTTTCAATAATTGTACCGCTTCGTAAAAATCTTCGGGTTAAATCTTCCATTAAATTTTTATCACCCTTAATTACAGTTTCGCCTGCAACTTTCAGTAATCCGTTGTAAAGAATTGTCTGATTTTTCGTTTTTGCTTCGTCAAGCTCGGCAATGAGTTTTCCCAAATTTTCATCTGCGGCTGTTTTCATAAGCATTTCTGCAGAAAGCATGCGGATTCGATCTGGGTTCTTGCGCTCTGTGAAAAGATTTCCAAGAATGTCAGTCGCTTCCTGATTGGCGATTTGTCCCAAAGCGCGGATTGCCTCGTCCCTGACATTCGGAACTTCATCGCGTTCAGCGCGGTATTGAAGGTAAGGAACAGCCGCTTCAAATTTACGTTCCCGGCTTGCCTGCGCCGCCGCTATGCGCGTGCGGTAATATGAATCCCTAAATGCGTCAAGAATTGCCCTGTCAACAGCTTCTCCCGAAAAAGGACCGAGCGCAGAAACCGCGGCTGAACGTACATTCGGATCGTTTGTACTGATGCAGTCAAGAACCGTGGCAAGACCTTCCTCATCGCCTATTTTGGCAATGGCGTCAAGAGCGGCGATGCGAAGGGGAATGCGTTCATTGGTGTTTGACGCAATATCAGCAAGAAGGGGAATCCCCTTTGACGAACCTGCCGCGCCTATCGCTGTTATCACTTCCCTTCTGTTATCATCGCCCGGATCGCGCAGTTCATAATAATTTACAAGATACTCTGAAGCTTCTTCAGCAAGCGCACTGTCGGCAGAACTTGCGCGTCCCAGAGCGCGGAAAGCGGTATTCAGGAAACGCCTCTCTTCGGTATCCAGAAGTTTTATAATTACAGGAACCGCTTCGGCATATTTTATCCTTCCCAGATACTCAATGGCAGATAACACTGTTTCATTCGCTTCGTCATCACGTTCGGTAATCGCTTTTATTGCCCTCTGTTCAAGTCCGTCTTTTTCACGCTCGCCGAAAAAACCGAAAATGCCTGATAAAATTTTCTGGTTTCGCGTACCGTCAACAAGCGTAACAAGTTCCTTGTCAAGATAATCATTTTTTTCGGTTGTGAGCGCCTGTATTAAAGAAACAATTTCCGTATCTGTTCCGAACCTAATCGTTGCCCTTCTGGACGCTTCGATATCCTGCTGCGCATAAATAAAGGAACCGGTAAAAAAAAACAAAAAGAAGAAAATAAAAAATGAACGAATAATTATATTTAAATTCCCATCAGCCGGCATTCGTGTAATTTGCTGAAAATTTTTACTTTTCATTTTCTTCTCCTCCCCTGTAACGAGATAAAAACTGTTTCTTGTATTCTAAAAACCTTTTTTCATTTATTGCGTTACGGCAGCCGGTCAATAATTCGTTAATAAAATATAGATTATGGTAACTTGCCAGCATGGAATATAATATTTCCTTTGTTTTAAAAAGATGGCGCAAATAAGCGCGGGAGTACTCTTTGCATACCTTACAGGCGCACTCCTTATCTATCGGCGAAAAATCAGAGGCATTTTCCGTTTTTTTCAGCGCAAAAGGTCCCTTATGAGTGTATACCCTGCCGTTTCGCGCTTCCCTTGTAAGCGAAACGCAGTCAAACATGTCAATACCATGTTCAATCGCGTTTAAGATATAATCAGGCGTGCCGATTCCCATTACATAACGGGGTTTTTCCATGGGAAGCATGGCAGCGGCGGCGGCAAGCGTTTCATAATACAATTGCTGCGGCTCTCCTACGGATAAACCTCCGATTGCTATTCCCGGAGTGCCAGATTCTACGCAAATATTCGCGCTTTTTTCACGTAAATCAGGGAAAAAATTACCCTGAACAATGCTGAAAAGATCGCCGTTGTAACCTTCATTCAAAGCCTTTTCCCATGTAAATTTTGTTCTTCTCAGCCAGTTTGACGTGATATCAAGAGCAATTTCTGCTTCCCTGCGGGAAGCGCCCCATGGAGAGCAGTAATCAAGCTGCATTTGAATATCACTGCCAAGAGCTGTCTGAATTGCGACAGTTTTTTCAGGACTTAAAAAATGTCTTGATCCGTCAATATGAGATTGAAACACCGCTCCGTCAATATTAATTTTTCGCAGCGCTGAAAGCGAATAAATCTGAAACCCTCCGGAATCTGTTAGTATATTCCGATCCCAGTTAATAAATTTATGAAGACCGCCTGATTTTTTTACGATCTCTTCTCCGGGTCTTAAATAAAGATGATATGTGTTGGATAGAATTATTTCAAAGCCGATTTCTTTTAAATCGCCGGTTGTAAGGGCTTTTACGGTTCCGTTTGTCCCGACAGGCATAAATACCGGAGTATTTACTTCTCCGTGGGCAAGCTGCAATATTCCGGTTCTCGCTTCCCCGTCACGGCACGTTATACTAAAGCGCATGCCTTATGTTTTCGCACTCCGCAGCAATACAAGCCCGATAAAAACAAAAATAACAACGGGAAACCATGCGCCGACAATGGGATGTATAATATTCAGACCCGCCATTGTCATGCAGAGCATTTCAGTAATGTAATAAATTACCGCAACAGAAAGACTTGTAAAAAGACTCATCAGAAGAATGTTCTTCCGGAATCTTCCTCCCATGGAAATTGAAAGAAACATAACGATAAAGGACGTTGCGGCAAATGAGTAACGGTGATAATAATTTGCCTGCACCTGATAATACGGAAGCCCCGACAAACGCAGATCGTTAATTAAAAGCCCCACTTCTTTGGCAGGAAGCTCCTCGACTTCCACCGCGTTTCTGTTAAAGGTATCAGGATGTTCATTGTAATCCGTATTTGCGTGAAGCGGATTTATTTTCAACAGCAAGCCTTCAAACTGGTAGATTGACGCGTTTCTGAATTCCCAGTAACTGTCGATCCATGAAGCTGATCGCGCGCGGATGTACGATACAAATTTTCCGCTCTCGTCCGTTTCGATAATGCCGACGCCGTTCAAAACAAGTTTTTCATTGTCAAAAAAATCAACTGAATAAATAAGCCTGCCGTTTCTGGCTTTTATTACAATATCTGAATGTCCTCCGAAATGATGCTGCCTTAGAGCGCGTCTTGAAAGTTCGTTTTTCACTTTCAAAGTGGGAATTACCACTACATCATCCAGATAAAATAAAAAGACAGAAGCCGCAAAACCTACAATTAATAGTGAAAAACTGAATCTCCAGAACGGAATACCTGAAGAAAATATTGTTGTAAGTTCATTTTTTGCATAAAGCTCTCCAATGGTATAGGCTGCCGCAAAAAGAAGCGATATCGGCAGTGCGTAGGAAAGGCTTCTGGGAATGAAATAAAAACTGATTTTTAGTATAGTCATCACAGGCACTTCAAAATTCAGATAACGGACAAGATTCGAAAAAAGATCGATTAACAAAAGCAAAAACACAAACATTGAAACAGCGACCAGAAATATCGGAAAAAACTGACGAAGTAAATATCTGTCAAGAAGCATTATATTCGGTTTTTTTGCACCTTGTAAAATCAATTCCATGAAATTCTTTATTGCGCCGGTGTATTTATCAAAAATCATTTTATGACCTTTTTTACCGCAAGCATTATACCGATACCCAAAGATAGAAAATTCGGAAACCACATTGACCAGAAAGGATGTGTACCAATTCGCAGACCCATTGTTTGTCCAATAAAAAGCATAGACCAGTATATTACAGAAATGATGGTTCCAAAAATGAAACCTACAGTCTGACCGCTTTTCTTTGCCATTAATCCAAGGGAAACAGCAAGAAAAACAAAACAAAAAGCCCCGAAAGGAACTGCAAATTTTCTGTACAACTCAATAAGATAAATAGATAATGTCCGATCAGTTATTATTGAGTTAACCGATCTCAGCTCGCGCATATAGCCGGAGAATCCGGACGCTCTTGAATTCCAGCCGGCTCCCTGCGGTCCTTCCCTTAAGGCATTTTCCAAAGCGCCTGCCTGTACTAAAAGCTTTGTTTTTCTTGCATCTATCCTTTCGTTAATGGAAGCTCTTCTTTCAGTTACAGACGTATAAACGTCCCTTGAACTCATTTCTCTGGGACTGATGCTTATAACAGCCTGGATAATATCTTCATTGGATACCCTGTATTGCAGAAGATCAGCCTGTGCATAGTCGTAATTATCCCAGGTAATTTCCTTTGACGAATGTATAAAAGCTTCTTCCAGTTCAAGACTCAATCCTTCATTTCCGGCGTCAATCAATTCTGCGGTTCCAGCCATTATAATACGGCGTTCTCCGTCGATTGTTCTGTCAAGAATGAGAACATTTTCAATGGCGTTTCCCGTAACGCCGCCTGTAACAATAATGGTATCCTTAAACCTTTTAACGGAATTTGCTTCAAGTTCAAGCGCTGGAGTAGAAACAAGAATCTTCCTCCATAATTTATTGAATTGAAGGGTACCTGCGGGAAGCAGAACGTCGTTCACAAAAAATGATATCAGCGAAATTATTATTCCCAGGGTTATTGCCGGAAAAAAAACCGTCTTGTATGAAAGCCCGGAAGAAAGCATTACAAGAATTTCATTATCTGATGTCAGACGCCCCACGGTCATGAGAGTTCCGACAAGACAGGCAAACGGCGCTGATTGCGCGATAATTGTAGGGAGAGCAAAAAGAATTAAAAGCGCAACCTGACCGAACGGAACGCGTTTAACAAGAACTTCCTGCGCCATTAAAAGAATTTGATTAACAAAAAAAATAAAAAAGAAAAAGAAAAAGGAAACCATGAACGAAAAAAGCATTTCCCTGAATATGCAGGAAAAAAGGGTAACGGATATATTACGCTTGCCTCCTGCAAAAATACTTAACATCCCAGTCTCCGCATTTTAAATAGTGTTTATCTATAAAGTCGGTTACTTTATGGACAAACCTTGCACTTTCCCGTCTGCAAACCTTGAAAATGCATTTTTTAAAGCAGTTTATCTGTAATGTGTCCGCATTATAGACAGACACTAAATAGAACCTGTTGATCCAAAGCCGCCGCTTCCGCGGGAGGTTTCATCAAGCGCATCAACATGAAAAATACCGGCGCGGTAGACAGGCGCAATTACCAACTGGGCAATCCGCTGCCTGTCTTTAATTATAACCTCTTCCCTGCTTAAATTAACAAGAATTACTTCAAGGTTTCCGCGGAAATCAGAATCAATTGTACCCGGCGAATTTAATAATGTAAGACCGAAGTTAATCGCAAGACCTGATCTCGGACGCAATTGTGCTTCGAAACCGGGAGGAAGCTGTACCCTTAAACCGGTGGGGATTTTTGCTCTTCCCAATGATGGAATAACCGCATCGGAATCAAGAAACGCCCGTATGTCCATCCCTGCCGCGCCTTCGCTCTCATACTGCGGAAGCTCGACGCGTGAATGGATCTTCTGTATTTTTATGGAAATTTCCATTATGCTCGGATAATTTCGCTACCGGCGCTGTCCATTCCTCTGTTTCCCGTTGTTGTCAGGCGCGCCGTCAGGATCAATTGCGTCAATATATGAAAGATTTATTCTACCCATTTTATCAACTTCGATCAATTTTACGGGGATCTGCTGCCCTTCTTTCAGCACGTCGGTAACCTGCGCGATGCGCTGCCGGGAAAGTTTGCTGATATGAACAAGCCCTTCCTTGCCGGGGAGAATTTCGACAAACGCGCCGAAGTCCATTATGCGCTTGACAGTGCCTTCGTATATTTTTCCAAGTTCGGGATCGGAAGCAATTCCCATAACGGCGGTTCTTGCGTCCTCTGCGTCTTTTTTATTCTTGCCGAAGATGGTAACAGTGCCGTCGTCTTCGGTATTTATTTTTACAGAATACTGCTCGCAGAGGGCTTTGATGTTTTTTCCGCCCGGCCCGATAAGAGTGCCGATTTTATCAATATCGATTCTAAGGGTTACGATCTTGGGAGCATAATCGCTTATTTCTTCCACAGGTTTGTCGATACATTGATTCATGACAGAAAGTATGTGCATCCTTCCGCGTTTTGCTTGATCGAGGGCTTTGCGCATGATGTCCCTGCTTACACTGGAAATTTTTATATCCATCTGGAAACCGGTTATTCCGTCTTTGGTCCCTGCTACCTTAAAGTCCATGTCCCCAAGGTGATCCTCTTCTCCGAGAATGTCAGATAACACTGCGAACTTGCCGCCTTTTTCATCGGTGATAAGACCCATGGCGATACCGGCGACAGGTTTTTTCATGGGAACGCCTGCGTGCAGCATTGAAAGAGTGCCGCCGCAGACCGACGCCATGGAAGAAGAACCGTTCGATTCCATGATTTCTGAAACCACCCGGATTGTATACGGAAAATCTTCTTTGGAAGGAACCATAGCTTTTAAGGAGCGGAGGGCTAGATTCCCGTGGCCTATTTCGCGCCGTCCTGTGCCTGTTCTGCCTACATCTCCGACAGAATACGGAGGGAAGTTGTAATGGAGCATGAAATTTTCCCGCTTGTCTCCGTCTATGTCATCGTAAACCTGCTCGTCAAAAACGGTTCCGAGAGTTGTTACAACCAACGCCTGCGTTTCACCCCTTGTAAACAGAGCCGAGCCGTGGGTGCGCTGTAATATGTTTACTTCGCATGTAATATTGCGGATATCATCAAGACCCCTGCCGTCTACACGTTTTCCTTTTTCCAAAATGGAAGAACGCAAGATTTCATACTGCATATCTTCAAATAATGTGTTAAAAAGTTTTTTCTGTTTTTCATCTTCAAGCTGCGCTGCATGCTGCGCGGCAAATTCAAGCATGACCTTTTTGATTCCCTCATGCCTTTCATGCTTCGTCGAGAGAAAACACGCTGTTTGAAGTTTAGGATAGGCTGCGGCGCGGATTGCATCAGCGTTTTCAAGGAAATATGACGGCGGAACCAAAGGCAGTTTTATTTTTCCGGCCATTTCGCGTAACTTTTCCTGAAGCGCGCAGAATTCGCAGATCATGACGTGCGCTTTATCAAGGGCTTCGATCATTAGCTCTTCGCTTACTTCCTTTGCGCCGCCTTCCACCATTGTAATTCCGCCTTTGGTTCCGGCTACTACTATTTCCATGGTGGATTTTTCTATCTGCTCGTAGGTGGGATTTACAACAAGCTCTCCGTTAACCTGACATACGCGCACCCCGGCTATCGGACCGTTAAACGGAATGTCAGAAATGTGAACAGCAGCCGAAGACGCAATAATGGCGAGCATGTCTGGGGGATTAACCTGATCTGTTGAGAGCGTTGTGGGGATTAATTGTATCTCGCGTCCGAAACTCTTGTCGAAAAGGGGCCTCATCGGTCTGTCTATAAGGCGGGATACAAGTATCTCCTTGTCTTTGGGACGGCTTTCCCTTTTAATAAAACCGCCCGGGATCTTCCCTGCGGCGTAATATTTTTCGTTATAATCGACTGTAAGCGGCACATAATCAAGACCTTCAAGAGGTTCCTTTGAAGAACATACTGTGGCTATTACAGCGGATCCGGCGTATTGAGCGAAAACAGAGCCGTTGGCCTGCTTTGCGATTCTTCCGGTTTCAAGGATCAGATCCTTGCCGGCAATTTGGAGTGTTACTTTTTGCATCATAATTATTTACGCAGTCCCAGTTCTTTAATCAGCTTGCGGTATCCGTCAAGGTTGGTGCGCTGAATATATTTGAGCATCCTGCGGCGTTTGCCTACAAGAATTAAAAGCCCCCTCTGTCCTGATTTGTCTTTCTTGAATTGCTTGCAGTGTTCTGTAAGCTGGTTGATTCGCTGCGTAAGAAGCGCTATCTGAACTTCCGTTGCGCCTGTATCTTTTTCGTTTTTCCCGAATTTAGCAACGATCTGACTTGCGCTTTCTTTGGTTAAAGCCATATTTTTCTCCTGTTTTACCCCAATTTTTTGTGATACTGGCATAAAAAAGGAAAAATGTCAAGATATTTATGGATTTATAGAAACACGCACCCGTATTTCCATTTACCGCCGGTATTTTCAACAACGGCGGCAAGCTTGTCTTTACAAAAAACAGCCGCTGATTGCCCGCATGAAGAACTCTCACACAGGCACGAAGGCACAGAGAAATCAAGAGTTTTATTTTCCATTAATACTTCAAGTGGCTTTCCGTGAAAAATATTTTGCGCTTCCTGCTCCGTTACGTCAAAATACGGCATTCCCAATAAACTAATAATATTTTTGTCAATCGGTTCAGCAAATTTTTTTTCTTCTCCGTGCCTTTGCGCCTCTGCGCCGCCGTGTGATATTGAAAAGGCATTTTCAAGTTTAAAACCTCCAACCTGCGTCCGCGACAATTCGCAAAGATGCGCTCTGCTGCCACAGGCAAGAGCTATATCGCGCGCAAGGCTGCGGATGTATGTGCCGCTTGAACAGTGAACAAAAATTTCAGCAAATGGAGGCTGCCAGTCTTTGAGTTCCAGTTTAAAAATTGTCACTTCCCTTTTTTTCATAACAGGGGTTTTTCCAAAACGGGCAAGATCGCTTGCGCGTTTTCCGTCGACATGAATTGCAGAGTAAGCAGGCGGCTCCTGCAGGATAGCGCCTGTAAAAAGCGGGAGAACTTTCTGTACTTCTTCGCGCGAAGGCGGCTCTGCCTGCGCTGTTTGATTTCCTTCTGGGTCTAAAGTGTCTGTTTCAATTCCAAAGCGAATTTTACCTGTATATTGTTTATCAAGGTGCGTAAACCATCTGCTTAATTTTAAACATCTGCCTGCAAGAACAATTAAAAGCCCCTGCGCGAATTTATCCAGCGTGCCTGTATGCCCGACTTTCGGCGTACCTAAAATGCGCTTTATATCGCGTAATGCGTCAAAGGATGTAATGCCGGGCGNTTTATTTAACAATAATAAACCCAAAAACACCTCTGTCAGCCGGAAGCATTAAGTTCNTCTATTTTTTGAATAAGATCAAAGCCGTCGCTGATGCTNGTATCNGCGTGGAAACGNAGGCGGGGAATTTTCCTTACGCGCATGGAAGAGCCAAGCTGAGATTGAATAAAACCTGCGGCGCTTTTNAGTCCTTCAACTTCATTCTCATTGATCTTTCCCCTTATATCGGAAACATAAACGTCCGCATAGGAAAGATCGCCTGATACATCGACTTTTGTTATTGATATAAAATTATTTACCCTGTTATCCTTGATTCTTCCTTCTAGAATGAGAGCGCTGATCTTTTCCTGAATTATCTGCCCAAGCCGTTGCGTCCTGAATGTCTGCATAATCTGTAAATCAGGAACTGAGTTTTCTTGCGATTTGGACAGTTTCGATCACTTCAAGGTTGTCGCCTATTTTGATATCGTCAAAACCTTCCAAACCGATGCCGCATTCATAGCCTGCGGCAACTTCACGCGCATCGTCCTTGAAACGTTTTAAGGACGCGATTTTTCCCGAATGAATAACGATTTGATCCCTGATCACATTGACAGTACAGCTTCGCTTGACATTTCCTGTTAGCACATAACAGCCGGCGATGGTGCCGATCTTTGGCACCTTGAAGGTTTCCCTCACTTCCACTGTTGCGATTACTTCATCTTTTGTATCGGGAGTTAACATTCCCTCCATTGCCTGTTTAATTTCTTCGACAGCCTTGTAGATAATGTTGTATTTTCTGATGTCAACCTTTTCCTGTTCGGCAAGCGTTTTCGCCTTGGGAAGCGGACGCACGTTAAAGCTGATGATAATGGCGTTGGACGCAATCGCAAGATCAACGTCGCCTTCATTGACAGGACCGGGAAGCGCCTGTATGACATGAAGCCGTATTTCCTTTGTAGAAAGTTTTTCAAGGCTTGATTTTAAAGCTTCGGCGGAACCCTGAACGTCGGCTTTAATGATTACTTTTAATTCCTGAATCGCTCCGTCGCTTATCATGTCATGAATATTTTCCATGGTGATTTTTTTGATCGTTTTCGCATCTTCAAAACGCTTTAGCTCCTGCCTCTTGGAGGAAAATTCACGCGCTTTTTTCTCGTCGGAAACAACCTGCAGCGGATCGCCTGCATTGGGGATGCCTTCAAAACCAAGAACTTCAACCGGCATTGAAGGAGTCGCCTTGTTAATTTTTTCTCCCTTGTCATTGAAAATGGCGCGAACTTTGCCCGGCCAGATGCCGGCGACAAATGAATCGCTTACCGCAAGAGTTCCTCTTTCTATCATAACGGTGGCGACAATGCCTCTTCCGTGATCGACTTTAGATTCTAAAATTTTGCCTTCTGCGCCGCACTGGAAATTCGATTTTAAATCCAGAATTTCCGCCTGAAGCAGTATCGATTCAATTAATTTATCAATGCCGGTTTTTTTTAAAGCGGACAATTCAACAAACATTGTCTGCCCTCCCCAGTCTTCAGGCATCAGCCCCAGATCGGAAAGCTGGCTTTTCACTTTATCGGGATTTGCTTCAGGTTTATCGATTTTATTGACAGCGACAATAATGGGAACATTCGCGTCCTTCGCGTGATTGATCGCCTCAATTGTCTGCGGCATAACGCCGTCGTCCGCGGCGACAACAAGCACCACGATATCGGTTATCTGCGCTCCGCGCGCCCTCATCCGTGTGAACGCTTCGTGACCCGGGGTGTCAAGGAAAGTAATGCTGCCTGTCGGCGTTTCCACCATGTACGCGCCGATGTGCTGGGTAATGCCGCCGAACTCTCCCGATACAACATCGGACAGCCTGATCGCATCGAGAAGTTTCGTTTTTCCGTGATCGACATGTCCCATAACAGTAACGACAGGAGGGCGAGGCAGCAGCAAAGCGTTGTCATCTGAAACTGTTTCGATGACAGTTTCGTCATAGAGACTTATAATCCTGACATCCGCTCCGAACTCCGCTGCAAGGATGGTTGCCGTATCGGCGTCAATCTGCTGATTGATGGTAACCATCTGCCCCATATGCATCAATTTTTGAATTAAATCCGACGCTTTTAAATTCATCTTGCGCGCGAGTTCGGAAACCGAGATTACTTCCATTATATCGATTGATTTCGGCACCGGGTTTGCGACATGGGTAATTTTCTTTTTTGTCTGGAGAAGTTTTTCCTCCATCTCCAGTTCTTTTTCCTTGCGGTTATAAACCGGTTTTTTCGTTATAAATTTACGTTTTGCGGGTCCTTTTCCCTCGGTAAGGGTTTCAGCCGGAACGGTTCCCATCCTGTTTGCCGGAGGACGGTTAAAACCTCCAAATCCGGGTTTGCCGCCGGGACCGCTTTTCGGAGAAAAACCGCTTTTTTGACCTTGACCTGCGGGACGCTGATTGAAATTACTTTTATGAGCGCCTTCTCCCGGTTTGTTTCCGCGAAGAGGGGGACGCGGAGGACGCTGTTGTGAATGCGGACTGCCGACAAGCTTTCCTCCGACCTTGCCGGCGACCGCCGCCGGACGCTGCGACGCAGGCATTGAACTTACGCGTGAATTATCCTTTTCAGGTTTTTTAACCTGATCATTTCTGACTGTATTGTCGCTTTGTTCGTTTTTCTTGACCTGACCTGTTTTAACTGATGGAGTGCTGACAACAACTTTAGGTTGACTTTTTTTGACTGCTGCAGCAGGTTTTTTCATAACAACCTTAACCTTGCGCCTTTCGCCTTCGCCGGGTTTAACAACGGGACTTTCCTCATTCGGTGAATGTTTAATCAGTTGAGCTTTTGGTTTTTTCTTATTGTCAGATTCTTCGGCCATAATAATCCTTTTTTTATTCCTCTTCCTCGTATTCAAAACTCAAGCCAATGCCGCAGCTTGGGCAAGTAGCCATATCTACCGTTATTTTCGCTCCGCACTCAGGACATTCATATTCCTCAGCTTCCGTACTGTCTTCTGCGTCTTCTTCATCAGGTTTTTCTCCTGCTTCGTTATCATACTCTTCTTCTTCTTCAACAATCTCAACATATTCCTCTATTAATTTGCGCAGAGCGTCGAGTTCAGAAGGAGATATTCTCTTTGCTTCAAGTTCTTCCTGACTTAAAGCAAGGAAGTCTTCGATAAAGTCTATGCCGTTATCAAGCAGGGTTTTGGCAATCCGCGCGTCTACGCCGGGAAGTTCGCTGATGCGTGATATTTCATCGTCGAAGGAATCCGTATCGCCAAAGAGCTGCGAAACAGCGCGGCGTGATTCGGCTGCAATGTCCATCTCTGAAAACTGGGTTTCTGTTTTTACATCGATATTCCAGTCTACAAGCCTGTTTGCAAGGCGCACATTCAATCCCTGTTTACCGATGGCAAGCGAAAGCATATTGTCGTTTACAACAGCCAAAGCCTGATGCTTTCCTTCATCAAGGATTATCACATCACGCACTTCCGCCGGAGACAGGGCGTTTTTAATAAAACGCCTTGGATCGGGATCATATTTAAGAATATCGATCTTTTCTCCTTCGAGCTCCTTGATGACAGCCTGAATGCGCACACCCTTAAGACCGACGCATGCGCCGACAGGATCAACATCCTCGCGGTTTGAATATACCGCAAGTTTTGTGCGAAATCCGGGTTCACGGACAATTTTATGAATCTCGACTGTTTTGTCGTATATCTCCGGAACTTCAAGTTCAAAAATAGCGCGGACAAACTCAGTATGCGTTCTGGAAAGAACAATATGCAGCCCCGATGAATCTTTTTTAACTTCGGCGATAAGCGCTTTTATTCTGTCATTTACATGATATATTTCCCGCGGAGACTGGTTTTTCTTTGGAAGGATGCCTTCAATTTTCCCAAGGTCTACATAAATGTTGCCGCTTCTTTCGCGCTGGTAATAACCTATTATAATTTCTCCCACTTTATCCTTGAAATCCGAATAAAGACTGTCTTTTTGAATATCCCTGATAGTCTCATGGGCTTTTTGTTTTGCGCTCTGAACGGCCATGCGATCAAACTGTTTTGGATCAACCTCCACAAGTATTTCATCTCCGATATCGGCGTCGGGATTTAATTCCCTGGCTTCATCCAAATCAATTTCGGTTACAGGATCGTAAACCCCGTCCTGTTCAACAACTTTTTTTCTGCCAAAAATCGATACTTCCAGATTTTCTTCATCGAACTGTACTACTGCGTTATCTGCACTCCCAAAACGTTTTCTGTATGCGGCAATAAGAGTATCTTCAATGGTCCGCAGTATCAATTCTTCAGGAATGCCCTTGTCCTGATTTAATTGACGCATTGCCTGCGAAATATCCGTTCCCAAATTATACCTCCTGTGAGGAATCAAGTTTGGCTTTGGCTATTATGTCAAAATCAAGCCTTATGATCCCATCTGTTGTCTTAATATTAATTCCCTTTTCGTCAGCAGTTTCCAGAATACCGGCTGTCCATTCCGTTATGTCGGTACGGTAACACCGTATTCCCCTGCCCTTGTAATGAATAAATTCAGAACTGTCTTTAATCAGCCTGTCAATTCCCGGAGAAGATACCTCAAGATTAATATCGCTCCCGGTAAAGACCAGTTCCAGCCGCGGAGTTACAGCGCGGTGAACCCTTGTACAATCATCCGTACTGATACTGCAGCCTGCCTTGTAAATCACCGCCTTTATTTGTGCGCTGCCGCGGTGTCTGGCAACGGTTAGTTCAACAAGGCTGAAACCAAGACCTTTTACCACCTCTTCCAATGACTGATGCAGGGAAAAATCCTGATTTTCTTGCCTCATTTTTCCCTTTACCCTCAGCATGAATAAAAAAAAGAGCCTCTCTGAAGCTCCTTTCCAAATGAAATGCTAAACTACAAACCAACATATCTTTTTTAAATATTTTTGTCAATAGAGCTTTTTTTATTTGGAGAGAGCCGCGGCTTCATCAAACTCGCTGTGGAGCAAATGTTCGGTAATTGCACTGAGCTTGTCCCTTGTGGATCTGGACCATGTCCTCTGTTTAAGCTCATTTAGGGCGTCTTTAGCGGTTTTTTTATCAAATAGCGCGCATGCTTTCTGTATAACAGCCAGTTTCTCATTTAAAAACGGAACATCTTCCGTACCTGAGTCTTCATTATCAGCGGGTTTAAGTTTATTTATAACTTCGTGCATTGATTTTAAAAAGTCAGGAAGAACGGACAATACCAGATCGACATTGTGCTCGCGTCCTGCCTGCTCCAGATGCGAAGCCTCTTCGGACAGCTCGCTTTCGCCTACATTCGCAAGAGCGCTTTTCATCGAATGAATATTAATAATCAAAATAGGCATGTCATCCACTCTGCGGCACTTATTTTTGCAGATGGCGTCCAGCACCTTGACGGCTTTTTCCGCGTCACGGATAAAAAATTCCGATAACTGCGCATCTACCGCTATATGGTGTTTCCCCGAAGCGTAAAGGATATTCCTCTGCCGCCGCGCTTCGTCCAGAACCTCCTGCGGCTGTTTGTCCCGGATTAACTTATTCAAAACACTATTTAACTGGCGGATATCGATTGGTTTGGAAATAAAATCATCAAAGCCGTTTGCCAAAAACATTTCCGCCTGCCCTGAAAGAGCGTTGGCGGTTAGCGCGACGACCGGCTGCGTGTAACCGAGACTGCGGACTAATTTTGTCGATTCAATTCCGTCCATTCTCGGCATCATGTGATCCATAAAAATTATATCGTATGTAAAGCCGTCCCTGATTTTGTCAACAGCTTCAAACCCGCTTAAAACGGTATCAATAGAAAGCCCGTAAGGAGAAAGAAGCCCGCGCGCAACATAAAGATTTGTCTCTACATCATCTACAACCAAAACCCGGCCGTATGGCATAAAGTCCTGCTTCACCTGCATATTTCTGACTCTGGCTGTATTTACCAGATTAAGCTTCATGAGGTTTTCAGCAAGTTCGCTGCCGATTGGGTTTGAATCAGTGCACCCCTGCAGCAGGCGGACAGTAAAGGTTGAACCCATTCCCGGAGTGCTTTCAATATTGATTTCCCCGCTCATCAGCTGAATTAAATTGCGCGTAATGTTCATGCCAAGACCGGTGCCTTCGGTCATTCTGTTTGTTTCCAGATTGAAACGGGAGAATTTCTCTCCGAGTTTTTTCAGCTGGTCAGATGTCATACCCTGCCCTGTATCGCTGACGTTGAAAACAAGGGTAACATTATTCTCATCTTCTCCCTTTTCTGTGTTAAACGCAAGCTCAATCTGACCTTCATTCGTATATTTAAACGCGTTTGACAGAAGATTATTCAATACCTGTTTTATGCGCAGTTCATCCCCGATAAGCAGCGTAGGCACGTTTTCATTTATCTTCAGTTTGAACTCAATAGGCTTGCTTTCGTACCGTATTATATTCAGCTTAACAATGTCATGAATTAAACTTGTAATATCGTACTGCGTACTCACAAGTTCGAGTTTTCCGGCTTCTATTTTTGAAAGATCAAGTATATCGTTGATAATGCCAAGCAGCAAATCTCCTGAATTGTAAATTCTTTCAAGCGCTTCCCTGTACGCAAGCGGAAGCGTATTGTCCTGAAGCTGGATTTCAGTTATTCCCAGAATCGCATTCATCGGCGTTCGAATCTCATGACTCATTTTCGCAAGGAAATCGCTTTTTGCCTTGCTGCTTTCTTCAGCGACTTCAGCTCTGCGCATCTCCGCTATCATCGCCTTAATTTCCCTTAAATCCCTTATGTAAGCGGCAACCGCGTATACTCCCTTGTATTTAACGCGAACCAGCGATACTTCTGTCGGGATTTGCTCTCCGTCAATATTCCGGTTCGTCCATTCAAAATTGCACTGCCCTTCTTCAAAAGCGTTAAATAAATATTTTTTAAAGAGTTCGCCTGAAACATCTCCGGAAGGTTGGGACTCGGGAGAAAAATCGAAAAATCTTTCAAAAATGGGTTTTTTGTCAGACAAACCGAATAATCTGACTATTTCATTGTTGCATTCCAGAACTTTATTTGTATTGTCAATCATTAAACAGCTAAGGGGAGTAGCGTCAAATAAAACCTGCGTACACTCATCGGCTTCACGCATTTTTGAGATCATGGATTTCATTTCGCGAAGATCGCGGGTATATGCGCATAACGTATCTTCATTCCTGTATTTAACCTTGACAAGCGTAATTTCGCACGGTATAAGTTCGCCGTTCAGTTTCCTGTGCAGCCATTCAAAACGGTGAAGACCGTCTTTGAACGCCTTTTTGACATTCTCCGCGATTTTTTCACTTGACAGTCTTCCGTCAAGCTGATATTCAGGAGAGAGATTGCTGAATTTTTCAAGATATTCATTTTTAGTTGATATGCCAAACAATTTTAACGCTTCGTTATTACAGTCAATGTTTTTGAAGCTGCTGTCCAAAAAATTAGCACATAACGGCATTGAATCCAGCAGTATTCGGGTTCGCTCTTCAGCCCTCTTTTTCCCGGCTACAATGCTTAACAGTATCAGGATAAGAACGAGCGCGAGCGTTAAACCCAATATCGAAAGAATGCTTCCAATATCCCTTAGGCTTTTGTAATATTTTTCCGAATATGCGATTATACTGAAGTNCCAGCCGTTATCAAACTGCTGAAAAAAACCGACGCATTCATTCCGGTTGTAATCCCATACTTTCCTCTCGGAGATGTTATTGCCCTGCTGTAATGCCGCAACAATCGCTTCGCCGTCATTCATCTGCCTTAAATTTCTGCCCAGAAACCTGTCGGGGACAGGATGGGCAAGCACATTAAAATTTTTGTCAAAAAGTATTCCGTAACTGTCTTCCGTAACATGTGTATTTATGGCAAATTTTTGAATTTCATCAAGTTTGATGTCAAGACAGATAACGGCAAGCAGACTGCCGTAATTGTCAAAAATACAGCGTGAAAACGTAATAATAAGGATACCTGTCTTTATATCAATATACGGTTCGGTCATCCCGACTTTCCCGCCGGCGTCAATCGCAGTTTCATGCCATGGACGATCTTCCGCTTTATAATCATCCGGAGGTATCCAGCCGGAACTGGAAATATAATCCTCGTCAAAACCGATAAAATAACCGTAATAATCTATGGCATTTGAAATACCCTGTTTATTTTCAATAACATAATCCGAGATATGAAGCAGGTAATCGCCTACTTCATCCCGATCTGCGCCGCGTAGAATCATTGTGCGGATATTCTCGGAAATAATGCCCAGCGCGGTAGAAGGTTCCTTAAGACTTGAAAGAATTTTTTCCTGCGTACCCGAAATTACACTGTTTACATTGTCCAATAAATGCATGCGCTCAATGCCGCTCATATAATTGTAGCTTAAAAAAACCATGAGAGCGAACGCAAGAAATACAGAAAAAACCTGTACATGAGTGATTAAACCCAATAGCTTTTTAATAACGGAACGCATTAAAAACCTGCCTTGACAGCTTTAAAAAGATCCCTCACATCATAAAAAACATCAGTAATATTCGGATCGTAAAAAGATCCCGCTTTTTCCATTATTATCTGAACAGCTTCTTCATCAGTAAACGCGTTTTTATACGGTCTCTCTGAAACAAGCGCGTCGTATACATCCACAATCGCCATTATGCGTCCCTGAAGCGGAATTTCAACTCCCTTAAGTCCGCGCGGATAACCCGTTCCATCCCAGTGTTCATGATGAGTGCCAGCAAAGAGCCTTGCGTTCCTCAAAAACTCACCTTCGCCTGTTCTGGAAATTATTTTGTCAATTATCCTCTCTCCTTCAAGCGCGTGCGTTTTCATCTTTTCATATTCTTCTTCATTTAATTTTCCGGGTTTATTTACGATCAAATCTGTTATGGATATTTTTCCCAAATCATGCATCCGCGCGGATGAAATAACTTTTTCTTCATCCCATTCCAAAAGCTCATTTGCATATACATTATGCGCCTTCATCTCGTCTATAAGTATTTTTATATACATTGACGTACGTTCAATATGACCGCCTGTTCCCTTGTCGCGGTTTTCAACCATATCAGCCAGCACAGAAACAATATTATTCTGCATCCTGTTAAGCTGAGAAGTCCGATCGCGGATTATTTCATCAATGTTAAGATGTGTTTTAATTCTATTGAGAAGAACAGGCGCAGAAAACGGTTTTGTAATAAAATCCACAACTCCCATTTCAAAGCCGTGCACTTCTACGGTGGGATCATTGCGTCCGGTAAGAAAAATAACGGGAATCTCGGTAAATCTGGCATTGGCTTTAAGTTTGGAAAGCGCTTCAAAGCCATCCATTTCCGGCATTTCAATATCAAGAAGAATTAAATCAGGAACTATTTTTTCCAGAAGTGAAAACATTTTTGCCGCCGACGGCATTGTCATAACAGTGTATTGATCTTCAAGTACAGTTTCCGCCATTGAAAGATTGGTATCGCTGTCATCTACAATAAATATGGTCTTCATTAAATTTGAAGGACTCCTGTCAATCAAATCTAATACAAATTAATGAAAACATCAAGAAAGTATATTAACGTAAGTATCATGATAATAAAAATCATATTATTGCTTATTGTTAATAAACAGGAAAAATGGTAAAAATTATACATGCCGATAAAAATCCCGAAAGAACTGCCGGCTTATGAAGCTCTATCCCGGGAAAGGGTTTTTGTAATAACGGAAGATCGCGCAAAGGCGCAGGATATAAGACCGTTGCGGGTTGGAATAATTAACCTGATGCCGACAACAATAGATACGGAGACACAGCTTCTGCGGCTTCTTGGCAACAGTCCGCTGCAGGTTGATATAACATTCCTTAACATGAGCAGTCATATGTCAAAAAACGCGCCGCCGGGGCATCTTGAAAAATTTTATATAAGCTCCGAAGAAATTATCAGCATGAAAGTGCGCTTTGACGGTCTCATTATTACAGGCGCTCCTGTAGAAACCCTGCCGTTTGAAGAAGTTGATTATTGGGATGAACTAACGCGCATTGTAGATTATTCGGAAAAAAATGTTTTCTCAGTATTGCATATTTGCTGGGGAGCCCAGGCAGGACTTTACCGCCGCTACAATATTCCCAAAAAACCGCTTAAAAAAAAGCTTTTCGGAATTTTTCCTCACGCGGTGAATGAACAGTATCACAGTCTCTTCCGCGGGTTTGACGATGAATTTCTTGCTCCCCAGTCGAGGCACACGGAACTTGATCGGGACGCTGTCGCCGCTGACAGCCGTCTTACGATTCAATCGGAAACCGATCAAACAGGAATCTTTATTGTTACCGCACGGGAAGGAAGGGAAATCTATGTTTCAGGTCATCTTGAATATGATCCGCTCACCCTTGACCGCGAATACCGGCGCGACATATCCAGAGGCTTACAAATTGACGTACCGGTGAATTATTATCCTGATGATGATCCATCAAAAAAACCGGTCGTCCGCTGGCGCGCTCATGCAAACCTTTTTTTCGACAACTGGCTTAATTATGTTTACCAGGAAACGCCGTATAATTTGGATGAGTTAATTTAATTAAGCAGGGAGTGTTTTAATTAGAGTCTGTCTATAATGTATCCACATTATAGACAGACTCTAATCAATTATGAAAGAATAAAGTTGTTCAAAAACTTCAATTTTAAACAACTTCTTTATAAAAAAATATTGGAGGCGCATATGTTATACAGGGAATACGGGCAGACAGGGAAAAAAGTTTCCATTCTTGGATTTGGAGGCATGCGTTTTAAAAACGTCGATGATCATGACGAATGCGTCCGCATGATGATAACAGCGGCGCAGAGCGGAGTTAATTATTTTGACACCGCTCCCGGATATTTTGAGACAAGAAGCGAAACAGTATTCGGCAAAGGTTTTACTCAAATGCGGAAACTGGGGCTTCCATATTACAGCGCGACAAAAACTTTTCAGTCAACAGAAAGCGGAATACGAAGTGAAATTGAAGCGCAGTTAAAACGCATGGATATTCCGGTAATTGATTTTTATCATATCTGGTGCATAACGAACCTGAACAACTGGGCAGGCAGAAAAAAGGACGGCATCCTGCAGACATTCAGAAAACTTAAAGACGAAGGGCTTATCCGCCATATCTGCATATCAAGCCATTTAATTAAAAATGAAATCAAGGAACTTTTGATGGAAGGCGTTTTTGAAGGCGTGCTGTTCGGTTATTCGGCTTATAATTTCAACACCAGACAGGAAGCGTTTGATGCGATTATTGAGAAAAAACTAGGCGCTGTTGTGATGAACCCTCTTGGCGGCGGGGTTATCCCCGATCATCCCGAACTATTCAGCTTTATCCGCCGTGAAGGCGAGAGCATCACTGAAGCGGCGCTGCGGGTTCTCTGGGATCATCCGCAGATAACAAATACCCTCGTCGGCTTTGATACAATTGAGCATGTGAATGAAGCGCTACAGGCAATTGAAGGCTACAAAAGCCGCAGCGCCGCCGAGCTTGAAGAAATTAAGTCAAAAGCGTCCTCTTCGTTTGAAGGAATATGCACAGGCTGCGCATATTGTAATAGCTGCCCGCAGGAGATTCCAATCCCGCAGTATATGGACGCTTACAACCAGAAGCTTTTAATCAAAAATCAGGGCGATCATATAGGAGACCGCCTGAAATGGCACTGGAACCTTGAAAGAAGCGGCGCGGGAAAATGCACCGAATGCGGTCAATGCGAAGAAACCTGCACCCAGCATATCGATATTATTAAACGTCTTAAGGAAATAGCCGGATAAAACCGGAAATTGTTTTTAATATGCCCGCATTTATAAAAGAAGACAGGCTGCTTTTGGCAGCCGTAAAATACTCGATTCCTGTGCTGTTGGGATATCCTGCTATCGGTTTTGCGTTTGGTCTGCTTATGACCGAAGCCGGATATCCCTGGTGGCTGACATTATTTATGAGCGTGGTGATGTATGCCGGAGCGGGACAGTTCATTTCTATCGGACTTTTTGCCGCAGGAGTAGGTCTCTGGGAAGCGGCTCTTGTGCAGCTTGTGGTCAATGCCCGCCACATAGCATACGGGCTTTCAATGATAAAACGGATGACATTTTCCGGTTTCCGTAAATTGTATTGCATCTTCGGCATGACCGATGAAACATTCGCTCTGCTCTCCTCGCTGCCGTCAAGTGAAGAAGATGAAATCTGTGTTCCCGGTCTGAAAGAACCCATTCCTGCCGGTGGCAGAAGCAAATTCATGTTTCTTATAACGTTCCTCAATCAAATCTACTGGGTATCAGGTTCGCTCATCGGCGCTTTTACAGGAACGTTAATTCCCTTCAGTATTGAAGGCATAGGTTTTGCGCTGACTGCCCTATTTATAGTACTTATGCTTGAACAGATGTTCAGAATTCGAAAGAGCGGCATATTTTTTATTTCTGCATTGCCGGCAGTACTGGCGGTTATTTTCCTGCCTTCGCGCATGTCGCTTCTGGCGGCAATTGCCATTGCATTGGCAGTAAGTTCCATATTGTACAGAAAAGAGAGAATGCGGTGAAAACAGATACAGGCGAAGCTGCGCTTCTTGCCGTGATCATGGCGCTGGTAATATTTTTTTGCCGTGCATGCCCTTTTCTTTTTTTCCGCGGAAAAAAGCAGAATAACGGAACATCCAGCCGGACAGAGTCTTTTATTGCCTTTGTCGAAAAAATTGTGCCGCCGCTCGCCATGACTGTTCTGACATTTAACGCCATAAGCGCCTCTGTACTGGAAAGCGTAAAACAAGGCAGCCCCGGGCAGGCGGGGTCTGTACTTATTGCGGCGGCATTTACAGTCATTGTTCATATATGGCGGAAAAATCCCCTGCTCAGCATCTTCGGCGGTACAGCTATGTATTTGGTTATGGAAAGATTAATTTTTTTATAATATTCTGTTAATAATGTGTCCTCATTATTGACAGACTCTAATTAATTTTAAACTTTACTTGCTGACCGGTGCAAGTTCCCATGTATAATTCAACTCGGCTGCTGAAAAACCCGCAATATCTTCAAAATATCCCGGATCAAAAAATATCAAGCTGTTTTCTTCCAGATTTTCGATTTGCACCTTGCCGAAATGCTCCCAGTTATCATGCGAAAAATCAAACTCTTCTTTTTTTTCATCATGCCATCTCCATTGGGACAAACTGTTTGCCTTCCCGTCAGGCGTTGTAAAAAAATAAGTTCCGCTGTTTGAAATCATTAAAACATAGCCGTTGTAATCAGGGACAGTGCAATTAACAACAACCCATGTTCTGCAGAATAAATCCGCTTCAGGAGATGCAGCCACTTGCTCTGCTTTTTGTCCGTCAAGATTAACAGACTTCCCCGATCCGTCCGCCGGTGAAAACGACAAATTAACCTGCTGTTCTTCATTTTTGGCAAATTTAATGACGCCGAGATTCTCCAGATTTATGGTATCCTCCGAAGGCATCGTGTATTCGCCGAAATGCACAAGCTTCTTTGATTCCTCTCCTGAATCACTATTTTCCACCGCTATAAAATTATTATCTTTATTAAATTCAAAAGAAGAAAAATTGCTTCCCGGCGTTGTAATTTCCCACTTTTCTGACAATGAATTACCTGATTTTTCATCAGCAGCGGAATTATCATTCAATGCGGAAACGGAAGAAGTCGCCGCTACTGTTGTTTCCGGTATTTCATAGGGTATTCTTTCTTCCCGGATTATTACTTCATCAAATCCCGCTTTCTTAATTAATGCCAGATAATTTCTTATCTGGTTTGCCTGAAGACCTGATACCATAACTCTTGTAAGATCATTATATTTCTCATAAACAGGGTTAACGCCTTCTTTTCTTAAACGCGATGCCGCGTTATCCGCGTTTTGTAAAACCTTAAAGGCGCCTACCTGAATTAAATAAAGTTTAGCGCTGTTTAAATCCGGAATCCTGCCGATTATTTTTGAAGGAATATTTTGCTGAGCATAACAAAAACCTGCCAATAAAAGCAAATTCAGGGTAATAAAAATCCTATACTTCATAACCCGATCTCCTTATTATTTTGAAAAAGCTTCCATGAACATATTCCTTGCTTCTTCTTTTACCTGCGTAACCGCTGTCTCATAATTACCCTTTAAAGCGTTCATGTGCTGGTTATAAAACGCAACAAATTCAGCGTCCTGAAACGGATCTATCCGCACCTCCCTGCCAAGGCGGCGCGAAAGCTCCTCTTCTTTTTGACGAAGTTTGGGAGCGTACTGCTGCTTTATCGCCTGATCATATTGGGTGGTTTCCCGGGAAAACTGGCTTATAACCTGCGTTAATTGCTGGAACAGCTTGCTGAACTGTTTGTTGTTAATAATAACTGAAAGACCGTTACCGGCCGATTCAATACGTTTTTCATCATCTTTGTTATCTGAACTTACGGAAGGAAGGGATATCTGGCTGATTAAAACCTCAAAAATCCCCTGTTTCAGACTGTCTCTCTGATCGTCAGGTGTTTCTTTTATCTCCCTGGATAAATCAGCCTCTCCTGCCATAAAAAAACCGGCAACTTTTTTGCCTCTTTGCTTTGCGTTATACTGATCGATGCTGGATTTATCGCTTTTTACGCCGTTTGTTTTTTCCAGAGCGATTTCCAGAGCAGTTTTAATTACTCCCATTGTACTATTTTCCTCTTTAATATAAAATATAAGTGAAGTTGAATTTAATCAAGTTGCCTATGGAGATGTTTTAACAGATATGAGTAATGGAACTGATTTTAAAAAATTGGTACAAATGGACTCTGAATTAAATCAAATTCACGATTTTGACATTCTGTTAGAACGAATACTTTTTGAAGCCAGAAAAGTGGTAAACGCAGACGCAGGCTCGATTTATGTCAGGGTTCCGCCGGAAGAAGACAAGGACGGGCTTGAAAGAATAGCGATAAAATATTCCCAGAACGATACAATTCAGAAAACCATTCCGCCTGGGCAGAAAATGGTCTATTCGGTTTTTACTCTTCCAATCAATGAAAAATCAATATCAGGTTATTGCGCTTTAAAAAGAGCATTGATAAATATTCCTGACATGTACAATATCCCCCCCGATGCGCCGTATACTTTTCATTCAACCTTCGACATGATGACAGGTTATAAAACAACCTCCACCATGACAATCCCTCTTGTCTCTGATACAAAATTGATGGGGGTCATTCAGGTAATAAACGCCAAAGATGAAAACGAACAAGTCATTACATTTTCTCCGGACGACGAACTCATTCTGACGCATTTTGCAAATAACGCAAGCATGGTTTTACAGAGATCCTATATAACAAGAATGATGATTCTGCGAATGATAAAAATGTCGGAGCTTCGCGATCCAAAAGAGACGGGAACTCATGTAAACCGCGTAGCCGGTTATGCGACTGACATTTACGATCGATACGCATATCATAAAAATGTTCCGCGGGCGGAAAAGGAAAAATTCCGCGACATTTTTAAAATCAGCACAATGCTGCATGATGTCGGCAAGGTGGCCATTTCAGACACCATTTTGAAAAAACCCGCTCGTTTTACTCCCGATGAATATAGAATAATGCAGAATCATACAATCTACGGAGCAAGCCTTTTTAACGATCTAAGCTCTTCCCTTGATGTCGTATCAAAAGAAATAGCGCTTACCCACCATGAAAACTGGGACGGTACAGGATATCCGGGCTGGGTAGATCCTGTTACCAGCAAGATAGAAAGAGCCGATGAAAACGGCAATGCGCTCGGCAGAAGGGGCGAGGAAATTCCCTTATCAGGACGTATTGTCGCTGTTGCCGATGTTTATGACGCGCTGTGTTCAAAGCGCGTTTACAAAGACCCTTGGACAGATGACGACGTACTTTCAGAGATGCATAAGCTATCGGGGACAAAATTTGATCCTGATTTGATCGATGTTTTCTTTGAAATACTTCCGAGCATAAAGCAGACAAAAGAGCAGTATCCCGAAGGAGTTATCTAGTGTCCTGTCTTATTTGGTTTCAAAAATAACAAAATGCGTTAATTCTTTATTACATAAAGAATTAACTTAACATTTTATTCCGTTATTTGTGTAAGACAGGACACTGGAAATTTTTACCGTCATTACGGACAAAATCCTGTCAAGGCTGTCAGCGAACTTTTTGAATTCCTTTTTACCGTAATTGGCTGTTCTCTCAAAATCAAGACCGTTTTCCGCGAGCCCTACCGTAAAGTTTCTGATCGAAAGCAGTTCGTTTATATTATCCCTTGTAAATACCCGTCCGCGGTCATCAAGTACCGTGATTTCTTTTTCAACAAGTCTTTTGGCGAGAGGAATATCCCTTGTAATGACAAGATCGTTTTTATCCGCAAGCTCTACAATGCGATCGTCGGCGGAATTTTCCCTGTTCGGGCAAATATCCATCTGTACATTTGCGGTCTCTTCCGCTCCGGGAATGGGGTGGTTAGCTGTAAATATGAGACGCACCTTCAATTTTTCCGCTCTGCGCATAACAAGATCCCTTGCCGCTCTCGGGCAGGAATCTGCATCAATTAAAATTTTCACGCAGTTCCGGCGGCAGCGGCAAAGAGCGTGTAATCTCCGCTAAAGAAAATACCCGGCGTGTCTTTCGGGATAAAGAACGACTCACCTCTTTTAAACGTCATTTCGTCAATATGCAGACAACCTTCCGTTACAATGCAGACGGTGTGTCCTCTTTCAAGAAACTCAGCATCGCCGCCGCGCATCCTTATAAGTGAAAATTCACTGCACGGCGCTCTGTAATAATAACGATTATCGGATAAAGAATCGGGAGTATAAATCTCCGGTTTATACGGTTCGAATTTTAAAATACTCATAAGTTCGGGTATATCGATGTATTTCGGGGTTAAGCCTCCGCGAAGGACATTATCAGAATTTGTCATAAGCTCAACTCCAAAACCGCTGATATAACAGTGCATGATGCCCGCAGGAATAAAAACTGCCTGTCCCGGCTGTAGGGTAAAAAGATTGAGAAAAAGGGGCGATAAAATGGCAGCTTCCCTCGGATTTGAAACGGCGAATTTTTTCATCAGTTCCCATTGAAGAGACGATATTGTTTCTCCTTCTGTCCGCGTTTCTCCGATAAAGTTTGTAATACATTCAAGTTCCAAACCTGATAAATTATAGAGAATTCTTGTAAAAACCTGGAATAAATTCGCTTTTAAAGCCTGATACAGCGGAGAAAGAATTTCCCTTAACTGGGGAATCGATAATGTCAAGTTATCAAACGATTCGATGATTTCTTCGGGTTTTTTAAAACCCGCCATCAGGATAAAGGGAGTGAGAGCGCAAAGAATTTCAGGTTTATGATTTGAATCCCTGTAATTCCTTATAGGAGCGTTTAAATCAAGCATTGCCTCTTCTTCGCGCCTGAAACCGTATTCTGCCTGCTTCTTATCAGGGTGGGCCTGAATTGAAAGAGGCTTTTCTACGGCAAGCAATTTGAAAAGAAAAGGAAGATCGCCGCAGATTTCCCTTAATGGGATATTTTTATCACAAGCCTCAGACGGAGCGCCCTTGTTTGTTCCCATCCATAATTCCGCGTACGGAAGCCTTTTCTTGTTTTCAAAACCCATAAATCCCGGAAGTAAATCCTGAGATCCCCATTCGTAGTTTTTGATTTGATTTTTAAGCCTAATTACCTTTGTCATTGCCAAGCACCTTGTCTAGTTTGGATATTAGTGTCATCGTTCTTCTGTTAACTTCCGTTGATTCATTTTCAAGCTGCTGCTTTATTCGGTTAATCTCATCGCATAACAGATAGCCTGTCAGGACTGCGATATTTAAAGGTTCATTTATTCCGGAAATAGCCTGGGTATTTTCTATTGCGCAACAGTACTGCGAAAGGACTTTCTGCAGATATTCCTTGTCTTCATCTACTGTTATGGAAAATGAAGTTCCCAGAATGTCCAGAACCAGTTCATTTGCCATCAGAAGATATCCAGCTCTCTTTCCAAAGATAAATCTTCATCAGGAAGCAGTTCTTCCTTTTCCTGCACGTCTTCTTTTGGTATCTCAAAAAAAACTGTTTTGGGAGCAGCATCAGCCGCTCTCTCTCGCGTCTTTACAGGCGTTTTCTTTACTGCAGTTTTTTCCTTCAGGCTGCTTTCAAATGCTTCTTCAAACTGGCTTAACCTGTCCAAAGCGGCAATTATTCCGTCTTCTATGCGCCCCTGCTCTTCCTTAAAGCGCATAACGTGCACTTCAAGCTCATCTATGCGTCTTTGATTCGCTTCCAGCTTTTTTTGAAGATTTTCTTTTTCCGATATAAGGGCTGCGTTCTCAAGGCTTTTCTGCTGAACAAACTCAATCGCCTTGGTGACTTTTGCTTCCAAAAGCTGGACTTGCTCAAGGCTGATCATATTCTGGCTCCTTATTGATTACCGATAACAGCTTTGACTTTTTCAACAACTGCCAGGAAAGCGGCATTATCCGTTGCTGCCAGATGCGCCAGAGCCTTGCGGTTAATGATTATATTCGCTTTTCCAAGCCCCGCTATAAAACGCGAATAAGAAATACCCTGCTGCCTGCATGCTGCGTTTATCCTGATTATCCAAAGCCGGCGGAAATCGCCCTTTTTGTCTTTCCGATCGCGGTAAGCGTAAGACAGCGACTTAGCAAGCGCATCCTTGGCGGTTTTATAATTGGTTCCCCTCCGTCCCCAGTAACCTTTGGTCTGTTTTAAAATTTTTTTCCGGTGTTCCCTTCGTTTCGATCCGTCTATTGCTCTTGACATATCTACCTCTTAATTTGATGCTGTTATTTTCTCACCCGTATGGCATGAGCTGTTTCCTGATTACCGGTACATTATCTTCAGACAGTATACCTGAATGGCGCAAGCCTCTTTTGCGTTTGGATGATTTCTTCGTCAGAATATGGCGCAGATTCTGTTTTTTATACTTTACCTTACCGGTACCTGTAAAAGAAAAACGCTTTGCCGCGCTTTTTTTTGTTTTCATTTTAGGCATTTGCTTCCTCTTGTTTTTTATTTCCTTGGTTTTGGACTCAAGACCATGGACATAAACCTGCCTTCCATCGACGGCGGCTTATCCATAACAAACTCTCCCTCAATGCGGGAGAGTACGTCTTTCATCACGTCATAACCCAATTCCGTATGGGCAAGCTCACGTCCGCGGAACCGGATCGTGACTTTTACCTTGTTCCCATCAGATAAAAATTCTTTTATATGCTTCGATTTGAAATCAAGATCATGATCGTCAATCTTGGGCTGCATGCGGATTTCCTTGAGTTTAAGCAGCTTCTGCTTCTTCTTGGAATCACGCAGTCTCTTTTCATTTTCAAATCTGAACTTTCCGTAATCCAGGATCTTAACGACCGGTGGAACAGCCTGCGGCGCGACTTCAACAAGATCAAAACCCGTTTCTCTGGCTATTTCCAGCGCTTCTGCAACCGACATTATTCCCTGATGTTCACCTTCCTCCCTGATCAAACGGACTTCACGCGCCCGGATTTGTTCATTAACACGTAAATCTTTCTCTGCCAACTGGCCTCCTAATACTTCACTGCCTGAAAACATTCTATCAAATTCATGAATTGTTTGTCTAGTGTCATGTTGTATTAATGGTATGTAATATTCAGTGCTGTAAATTCACTATTCATTCCTGATTATTTCCGTACCGATTCCTTCATTGGTAAAAAGCTCTACAAGAAGAGCATGCGGAAGTCTTCCGTCAATAATATGCGCTTTCTCCACTCCGCCGTTCAGAGCCATAATACAGCAGTCGGATTTGGGAATCATACCCTTGCAAAGAACGCCTTCTTTCTTGAGGGTTTCAAGCTGCGAAACGCTGGCGGATTTTATCAGGGATGATTCATCTTTCAAATCACGGAGTATGCCGCGGACATCAGTCATAAGAACGAGTTTTTCAGCGCTCAGAACAGCGGCAATTTTTGCCGCGGCAATATCAGCATTAATATTGAGAGCCTTCCCTTCCGCTTCTCCGATGCCGTAAGCCACCGATGAGATAACGGGAATAATGCCTGTTTCAAGGATGGAGTCCAGTATTGTTATGTCAATCTGTTCTATCTCACCGACAAGACCGAGATCATCTTCTCCCTTCATAAGGCGGGCTTTTAACATTCCCCCGTCAATACCGCAAATACCGATTGCTTTGCCGCCTTTTTTTTCGATAAGAGCGGTAATTTCCTTGTTAATTTTTCCGCAGAGAACCATTTGTACGATATCCATTGTCTCTTCATCGGTGTAACGCAGCCCGTTTATAAAACGGCTCTCCTTGCCTGTTTTTTTCAGCATGGCTTCAATTTCAGGACCCCCGCCGTGAACAAGCACTGTGCGTATCCCGACGCACGCCATCAGAATCACATCGTCAATTACGGCATTTTTCAGCTCATCGCTCTGCATGGCGTTTCCGCCGTATTTAACAACAATTGTTTTATTCCTGAATTTCTGAATGTACGGAAGAGCGTGAACCAAAAGCCTGGCTCTTGCATCTGGCTGCATTCCTTCGTCACCTGAATTATTCATGACCGGTAATCTCCGTTTATTTTTACATAATCATAGGTAAGGTCGCATCCCCAAACCGAGGCTTCGCCTTTACCGTCTTTTAGGCTGATCAATATTTCAATTTCATCACAAGAAAGAATTTTTTTTGCGGTCTCTTCGCTAAAGGATACGGGCTGTCCGTTTTTACAAACCTGTATTTCGCCCTGTCTGCTTTTAAAACTTACATCTGTTTTTTCAGGGGTGAAATCCGCTTTCGCGTACCCAAGAGCGCATAACACCCTGCCCCAGTTCGCATCAGCTCCGAAACATGCTGTTTTTACAAGGTTTGATGAAGCGGCGGACTTTGCCAGAGTTTCGGCAGACTGCTCGTCCGCGGCTCCTGTAACTGTTACGGTAACGAGTTTTGTCGCTCCTTCGCCGTCACGCGCCATCATGCGCGCCAAAGCGATGCAAACATATTCAAGAGCGTCTGAAAAAATTTTAAAGTCACTTCCCTCTTCATTGCTCTTTATGCTCCTGTTTCCCGCTTCGCTGTTTGCCATAATGACAACCATGTCGTTGGTGGAAGTGTCTCCGTCTACGGTGAGGCGGTTAAAAGATTTTTTAACGGCGCGCCGGAGTATCGAGTCAAGAACGCCGGCTTCAATTGCCGCGTCGGTTGTGATGAAACAGAGCATTGTCGCCATATTCGGATGGATCATCCCCGATCCTTTCGCCATTGCTCCGATTCGCACAGGTTTACCGTCAATTGAAATTTCCACGGCAATTTCTTTCTTTCGTGTATCGGTTGTCATAATGGCAGAGAGGGCGTCTGAGTGTCCCTGCCCGTCACTGCGCAGGCTGTCTTTCAGGACGCCGATATTGTTCTCAATTTTTGTTATCGGAAACGCAACTCCGATTACGCCTGTTGATGCGACTGCCACTTCTTTGGGATCAAGCGATAAAGCGTCTGCGGCAAGATGCGCCATACGCCGCGCCGCCTTCATTCCATCGTCTCCCGTGCAGGCATTGGCGTTTCCTGAATTGGCAATAACAGCGCGGATTTTTCCGCCGGCGATATTTTCCTGTGTCAACGTAACGCATGCAGCTTTCACTTTATTCTGAGTAAACATCGCGGCGGCGGCGCACGGTTTTTGCGAATAAACAAGCGCTAAATCGTTTTTGGGGGAACTTTCCTTTATGCCGCACCGGATGCCGCCTGCCAAAAAACCCTTCGGCGCGCACACGCCGCCGGATATTTCCTTCATGTTAACCTTCCTAAAACAGCATTGGGATTGCATCAAGACCGGTTTTTTCATCGTATCCGAAAATAATATTCATATTCTGTATTGCCTGCCCGGCGGCTCCCTTCACCATGTTATCAATTGCTGAAATGACAATTAACGTACTTCCGTTGATGTCAAGATGAACGGAAATGTCACAGTAATTGGACTGCCTAACGCGGTTTGTCGAAGCTGTAAGTCCGGCAGGCAAAACACGCACAAAAGGTTCGTCCCCGTAAAAATTGATGAAAAGTTCATTGATTGCTTCCGCTTCTTTTGGCGCATGCGAAACAAGGGGAACATAAATCGTGCTTAAAATCCCCCTGTTCATAGGAGCCAGATGCGGCGTGAAAATAGAATGCGGCGCGGCGTATCCTGCTCTTTGCGCCATCACAGAAAGATTACGCGCAATTTCCGGTGAATGTCTGTGGGAAGCAACCTTGTACGGAGCTACGGAGTCAGCGCATTCGCTGTAATGAAAAGAGCGTGACAATTCCCTGCCGCCGCCTGAAGCGCCTGAAACTGAATTTACAATGATCGGCTGATCCTGCCGAACAAACCCTTTTGAGAGAACCGGAAAAATGCCAAGAGACGCTCCTGTCGGATAACAACCCGGATTCCCGACAATAACAGGCTTAACCGCTTCTTTAATTTTTTGTCTGTTTAATTCAGGAAGACCGTATATTGATTTTTTATGTAATTCAGGAAACTGGTATGTTTTTCCGTACCATGTATTGTAAGTTTCTTCGTCATCATCAAAGCGGAAATCAGCGGAAAGATCGATGTAGTTGATCTTTTTTTCCATACACGCTGCGGCATAAGGCTCTCCCACCGCATGAGGTAAAGCTGCAAAAACCACATCCGAAGCGGAAATTACATCTTCGGCTTTGAGAAGAGAAGCGGATATCCTTCCCAGAAAACCGGGATAAATATCTTCTATACGCCCGCCTTCAAAACTGACGGAGGAAAGCGCGAGCTTATCGATTTTCGGATGCCCTGAAAGAAGCCTTGTCAATTCGGCGCCGGCATAACCTGTCGCGCCGATAATACCCGCGATCATGGTTTATTATGCAATATTGTACAATATAAGGTCAATCAACAGCGCTTCTTTACTGTAACCTACAGCTTTACCAAGCATTAAAATTGTGATAATAATTTTTTAATGGACAAAAACAATATCAGGCTGCTGATAACAGCGCTTGTGATTATATTGATATTCTCCGCCTGCAAGACTGCTGATGTGGTTATAAGCGATGATTTATCTCCGGCTGAATTGGTGCAGAGGGCGCAGGAAGCGACAGACAGAAACCGTTATAATGTCGCTCTGCAGTATTACAAGGCGCTTCATGACAGAAACCGGAATAACATAGATTTGATAATAACCGCCGAATATGAAATTGCGTTTATTCATTACAAGCAGAAAAATTACCAGCAGGCGCGCAGTGAATTCAACTCTCTTCTTGAATATTATAACTCTCCTGATGCGGAACTTCTTCCCCAGCAGTTCAAGGTTCTGGCAAACATCGTTCTCCAGCGCATGGAAGAAAAAGAAAACAGGCGCGGATTTTTATTTTTCAAATAAAACTGAAGTAGTCTATTTATATCCGCATTATAAACAGACCCTAAATAATCATGGATACTTTTTCTTGAAGCCTGTAACCCTTGCCGACGGAGTAATGTCAAGAGGGGATCTCTCTCCTCTTGCGAGATATTGGTAACCTATGCCCGCTATCATCGCGCCGTTGTCTCCGCAGAGGGAAAGAGGCGGGAATATGCAGCGAAGATGTTTCTGACCGGCAAGGCGGGAACGAAGCAGGCTGTTAGCTGCAACTCCTCCGCCTGCGACAATTGTGGAAAGACCCGTATCTTCTGCGGCGTTTAAAAGCGCACGCAGGAGAATTTCAACCGCTGTTTTCTGGAAAGAAGCGGCGATGTCTTCGTTTTTAATCACGCCTTTCTTTACCTTAAACATCTCAAGCTGATTGACAACGGCGGTTTTTAATCCGGAATACGACACGTCATAACGGTGCAGATGGAAGCTTCGCCCGTCCATGTCCGCCGTAAATCCTCCTTTATGAAGAGACGGAAGCGGAAAGCGGAAAGCTTCGCTGTCTCCGTTACGCGACAATTTATCTATCGCTTCTCCGCCGGGATAGCCGAAACCGTAAAATTTTGAAACTTTGTCAAACGCCTCTCCTGCTGCATCGTCAATGGTGGTTCCCATCACCGTGATGTTGTCAAAGTCATCGGCACGGCAGATAATCGTATGCCCTCCTGAAACAAGAAGCCCCAAAAACGGATACTCAGGCTTTTGCGTTTCAGAAAGGCGCGGAGCATAAAGATGGGCAAGCATGTGATCTACAGCGATAAACGGAATGTTACGCGCCCAGGCAAACGCTTTTGCGAAGGAGAGTCCGACAAGAAGAGAGCCGAAAAGACCGGGGCGGTTTGTTGCGGCGACCGCGTCTATGTCTTTTACTCCAAGTTCCGCTTTAACAATGGCTTCTTCCGCAACAGTGTAAATCCATTCAACATGTTTACGGCTTGCGATTTCGGGAACTACTCCATTCCACTGTGCATGAAAAGGAATTTGGGTCATTATTACATTTGATAAAATTTTTTCTCCGTCTTCCACAACGGAAGCGGAACATTCATCGCATGAGGTTTCAATGCCAAGCACTTTCATTTTTATTTTATTATATCAGATGCCGCTTTAATGGTATAACCCTGATTTTTTAAAAGCGGAAATTGTTCGGCAAGAAGCGGCGCTAAATCAGGCGACCATGCATGGCCGATCATTACAGCGCTGCCGTTTATCTGCGCTTTCTCAAGACCGCCTTTAATGCTTTTCAGCATCGAATTTTTATTCTGTTCGTTATCAATAAAAACATCTCTCTGGGCGATTTTTATTCCAAGATCATGCGCAGCAGCCGGAGCGGCAGTCTCGGCGGTTGTTCTTGAATCAAGAAAATAAATATTATTCTCTCTGCAAAAGGCAATTATTGTTTTCATCGCTTCCGTGTCTATAGTTATTTTTGAACCCTGATGATTATTAACGCCGGCGACAGGTCCGACCTCAGCGAGATTTTCCGCAAGGATTTCCCTGATCTCATCTTTATTCATGTTTGAATAAATGGCGCCCGGACCCGGATTTTGCGCGCCGAGAGCTTCCATCGGCTGATGAAGGATCNCCTCTTTTCCCGCCGCTCTTATTCGTCTTGCGGCTTCAGATGAATTGGGAAGTCCGGGAAGAACAGCGATCGTTAAAGGAAAGGGAATGCGAAGGAAGGGATCCAGTTCATGCAGATTATTTCCGGCATCATCAATGACAAATACAAGCGTCCCCTTACTTTCCGCAGGTTTTACAATTGCCGTTGTATTTAAAACATTTGTTTTTTGTGACGATGATGAACCGCGGGGATTTTGTACAGAAACAGAAGTACCGGTTTTAAAAAGTTCGGTGTTATTGTTATCAGAAGGAATGTTTTCAGCTTCAATTTCATTATTGCCATCATCTGAAGTAACATTTATATTGTCATGCACTTCAGGCATAAATTTATTCCAGTTCGAATTAATAAAATAAACCGCCAATAAAAAACAGGCAGAAAAAGATATAAAAATTACGATAAATCTGAAAGCTCTCATATTATTATGTTTAACAGAGCGTATTCCATATCGTTTTAGTGTTGTTTTCTTCCTTTGCTCCGTTTTTTTCATGTTTTTAATTATCGGCGAAAATACCTGTAAAAGGGAAAATTATCCGCCGTATTGCGTAAAATCCCAAATTTTTGGATAATAACGGAAATACTTGAAACAAGGAGCATATCAATAATGAAAAAGAAAATTATACTGGCGTATTCAGGAGGACTTGATACTACAGTAATTATTCCATGGCTTAAAGAAAATCAGGATTGCGATGTAATTGCTGTTTGCGTCGATGTCGGTCAGGTTTCTGACTGGAAGACGATTCAAAAGAGAGCTGTTTCTACAGGAGCTTCGGCGTGCTATATCGCCGATGTGAAAAAGGAATTTGTTGAAGAATATATCTGGCCTACCCTTAAAGCCGGAGCTGTCTACGAAGAAAAATATCTTTTGGGAACTTCCACAGCCCGCCCCCTTATCGCAAAAGTTCTTGTCGATTATGCGCGAAAGGAAAAAGCAGCGGCAATCGCTCACGGAGCGACAGGCAAGGGGAATGATCAGGTTCGGTTTGATCTTGCGATAATGGCTCTTGCTCCGGATATTGAGATAATAGCTCCGTGGCGGACATGGAAACTGAAAAGCCGCGAAGATGAAATGAGATATCTTGCAAGAAGGAAAATAGCGGTTCCCTTTAAAAAGAAAAATTCATACAGCGAAGACGACAACCTCTGGCATATTTCACACGAAGGGCTTGAGCTTGAAGACCCGTCAAATGAACCCCAGTATAAAAAAATACTTTTCAAAACTGTAACGCCGGAAAAAGCGCCCAACAAGGCTGAATATATTGAAATTGAATTTGAAAAAGGCATTCCTGTTGCGCTTAATGGCAAAAAAACGGAAGGGGTCGCTCTTATCGGTGCGCTTAATAAAATCGGCGGCGCAAACGGCATCGGCATTTCCGACATGATTGAAAACCGCGTTATCGGAATGAAAGTACGCGGCGTTTACGAAACTCCCGGCGGCACAATTCTTTATTATGCGCATAACGAACTTGAACGCCTGTGTCTTGACAGACAGACCTATTCGTTCAAGCAGCAGTTATCCCTGAAAATGAGCGAACTTGTTTACGGCGGGTTGTGGTTTACTCCGCTGCGCGAAGCGATTTCCGCCTTCGTGGATAAAACGCAGGAAGCTGTCAACGGCAAGGTAAAGCTTAAACTTTACAAGGGATCAATTAATTCAGCAGGCATTTCCTCTCCGACTTCGCTTTACAACCCAAGCCTTGCAAGCTTTACGACAGGAGAATTATTTAATCACGCGGACGCAAAAGGCTTTGTAAAAATTTACGGGCTTCCTGTTCTGGTAAAGGCTCTTATGGAACAGGAGAAAAAAGGCGGCTCAAGAGCGGTATCCGCTTCCGGAAAGAAAGCTGCGCCTAAATCCGGCATAAAAAAAGTCGCGAAGAAATAAAAAGATTTAATGGCAAAGGGAAATAAGCAAAATACAAAGAATTCTTCTTCAAAAAACATTGAACCCGCTCAGCCGTTATGGGCGGGTCGTCTCTCTGAAAAACCTGACGCACAGGCTTTTGTTTTTCAATCTTCGATAAATATTGACAAGCGTCTTGTCTTTGACGATATTCAGGGAAGCAGGGCGCATGTAACAATGCTTGGCAGACAGGGAATAATTCCAAGAGAAAGCGCCGTAAAAATCGTCCGTGAACTTCAGACAATATCCGCAGAATTAAAAGAAGGTAAATTGGTCATTGATGCTTCGTACGAAGACGTTCACTCCTTTCTGGAAGCGGTTCTTACGCAGCGTCTTGGCGATACAGGAAAGATGGTTCATGCAGGGCGCAGCCGAAACGATCAAGTGGCTCTCGATTTCCGCCTGTACCTTAAACGCTCAGTTCCCCTGATTCAGCTTGAAATATCAAAACTCCTTGGCATACTTCTTGACACGGCCCAGTTGCATGTAACAAGCATTATGCCCGGATACACTCATCTTCAAAGGGCGCAGTGCGTAACTCTTGGATTTCATTTAACAGCATGGAGCGCCGCTTTATCGCGCGATTATTCGCGTTTTGATGACGCGCTGAAGCGGCTCGATGAATGTCCCCTTGGAAGCGGAGCTCTTGCCGGTTCTTCCCTGCCCCTTGATCGTAAAGCGGTTTCTGACGCTTTAGGTTTCAGCCGTATTTCCTTAAATGCGATGGACTCCGTCGCTGATCGCGATTTTGCTCTGGAGTTGTCGTCCGCATGCGCAATCACCATGGTGCACCTTTCCCGTTTCTGCGAAGACATTATTTTATGGGCAAGCGAAGAGTTTAAATTTATTGAACTTGCAGAGAGCTGGAGCACCGGCTCTTCTATAATGCCGCAGAAAAAAAATCCTGACTTTGCAGAACTTATCCGCGGAAAAAGCGGACGAACTATAGGAAATGCAGTAACGCTTTTCACGCTTTTAAAGGGATTGCCATACGCCTACAACAAGGATTTGCAGGAAGACAAGGAAGCGTTATTCGACAGTATCGACACGCTGAGGGACTGCCTTGGCATGTTCGCAGGAATGATAAAAACCGCCAAATTTAACCTGAAACGCATGAAAGCAGCCTGTACAGGAGGTTTTCTTGAAGCAACCGATACGGCTGAATACCTTGTCCGTAAGGGGCTTCCTTTCCGCGCCGCCCATGAAACCGCCTCTTCCATTGTCCGCGAATGTATTGAAAAAGGGCATAGGCACATAAGCGGTCTTAACCTAGACGAACTTAAAAAACACTCTGAACTTTTTGAAGAAGATATTTTTAAAACGATAACTCCTGCTGCCTGTATTAAAGCGCGCGATCTTCCCGGCGGTCCATGTCCAAAAGAAGTCAGACGCCAAATTAGGGTTCTAAGAAAAAAAAATCAGATAATTTTTTAATATGAACGATACAGAGAAATTTATTAATATCATTGAAAAATTCATAAATCTTGCGGCAGTGCGTTTGAGCGATGATGTTATGTGCAAACTCGGCGAACTGCGCGCTGCCGAGGATTCGCCTGTACAAAAGGCAGTCTACGACAGCTATTTTGAAAATTTTAAAATGGCAATTGATAAAAATTGTCCCTGCTGTCAGGACACAGGGATGCTTCAGTTTTACATAAAAAGCGGAACCGCGTTCCCTCATATTGATATAACAGAAGATATTTTAACACAGGCGGTACGCCGCGCAACCTCAAGCGTTCCGTTAAGACCAAACGCCGTGAACATTTTCGATGAAAAAAACACGGGCGATAACACAGGAGAGCGCTGCCCGTGGATTAGCTGGGAGATAGTCCCCGGCTGTTCAGAAATGGAAATAACCCTTTATTTCTCGGGAGCAGGGTGCAGCCTTCCCGGGCAAGCAAAAGTTTTTAAGCCCTCTGACGGGCTTGAAGCGATCATTCCTTATGTATGCGAAATTATTACCGGTCCAGGCGTCAACGCCTGCCCTCCACTACTTGTCGGTATCGGACTTGGGCATAATATCGAAAACGCCGCGCTTTTGTCAAAAAAAGCGTTATTAAGACGCATGGGAACAGAACATCCACATCCAAAAGGAGCCGCGCTTGAAAAGCGCATAACGGAAAAACTTAACAGCCTTGGTATGGGCGCTCAGGGGCTTCGCGGGAACAGGGCGGTGATGGGAGTTCATATTGAGTCTTCCGCAAGGCACACGGCGACAATAGCCTGCGCGGTAAATGTTTCCTGTTATGCGCTTCGCCGCGGAATAATCCGTTTGAAAGGCGATCTGTCTTATGAGCTTGTCGGTTACAAGGGAGCGTCTTTATGAAAATAATAGAGCTTCCGTGTAAAGACCAAGATATCCGCAGTTTACGCGCAGGCGATATATTCAGTTTATCAGGCTTGCTTGTAACAGGTAGGGATGAAGTTTATCACCGTGTTGTCGAAGAGCGCATAACGCCGCCTGTGGATTTAAAAGGAATGGCGATCTGTCATGCGGGACCGATTGTAAAGGAAAAACCGGACGGCGGATACGAAATTGTTGCCATAGGACCGACTTCTTCCATCCGCATGGAAAAATGGGCTTCTGACTTTATAAAAAAAACCGGCGTAAAGATAATGATCGGCAAAGGCGCGATGGGAGAAAAAACCGCCACCGCCTGTAAAACCTACGGGGCAATTCACTGCGTATATCCCGGAGGATGCGCAGTGTTAGGTGCAAGCCAGATAGAAAAAATTGAAGACTGCATATGGAAAGAATTTGGAATGGCAGAAAGCATGTGGGTAATGAGAACGCAAAGCTTCGGTCCTCTGATCGTCAGCATTGATACTCAGGGAAATAATCTATTCATGGAAAATTCCCTGCATTACAACAGGGAAGTCGTTCAGAAACTGAAAAATTAAATTAGCCGCTATTGGACTTGCTCGATAACCCGGTTGGCTGTCTCACAAGTCCTTTTTCTTTTTTGGCATGAAAATCCTGTTCAGCGCAAGCGTAAAAAGCGCGATGAAGCCGCAGCATAAAAAAAGCCCAAGCATACCTTTCCACATTATGTGCAATGACGCGATTAAATCAGCTGTATTTATTTCCATGGTTTTCTCCTTATCCTGCAAGATATCCAAGCACAAGGCTTAACACAAGACCGCTTGCCGCAACTGAAGCGACCTGTCCCGATACATTGGAGCTTACGGCATGCATCAATAAAATGTTTTCGGGGTCTTCCTTGAGCGCCATCCGCTGAATTACGCGCGCCGACATCGGGAAGGCTGAAATTCCTGTCGCTCCTATCATCGGGTTAATCTTTGTTTTAAGAAAAATATTCAGGAATTTTCCGAATAAAACGCCGCCTGCTGTATTTATGATAAAGGCAATAAGACCCAAACCCAGAATCATAAGGGTTTCAAGCTGAATGAATTTTTCCGCTTGCAGAGTAAAGGCAACTGTAATGCCCAATAAAAGAGTAATCAAATTCGCAAGAGCGTTTTGAGCTGTTTCAGAAAGAGCGCGTAACACCGTGCATTCCCTGATTAAATTACCGAACATTAAAAAGCCGATAAGCGAAACTGCGGCGGGAGAAATAATCCCGACAATGAATGTAACCGCGATGGGGAAAATAATCCTTACAACTCTGGGGATTTCCTTGTCTTCGACAGGAGCCATGCGGATCATGCGCTCTTTTTTTGTTGTGAGCAGTTTTATAACTGAGGGCTGAATAATCGGCACAAGAGCCATATACGAGAATGCCGTAACAAGTATGGGTCCGATATATTTGGACTTTAACAAATTGGCGACCAGGATTGTAGTAGGTCCGTCCGCCGCGCCTATAATCCCGATAGCAGCCGCATCGTTCATGCTGAATCCCAAAAGTATTGAAACAGTGATCGCGGCAAAAATGCCGAAGTGAGCGGCAGCGCCGAAAAAGAAGTAATAGGGGCGCGAAAGAAGAGGTCCAAAATCGATCATGGCACCGATGCCTATAAAGAGCAACAGGGGCAATATTTCAGAAGATGCAATGCCGGTGTTATAGAGCCATTGTATCGGCCCGTGAACCAACTCGTAAGTTCCGCCCATATTCATCATCTGATCAACCGCGCCGCTTAACGGCAGATTGACAAGGATCGCTCCAAAACCCATAGGCAGAAGAAGAGCCGGTTCATACTCTTTTTTAATCGCCAAAAATATCAATATAATGCCGACAGCGTACATTACAATATCTTTCCATGTAATATACGACAGGTTTACTAAAATAAATTCCATGTTGTCCTCTTTATAACGTATCGTAATATATTTTTGATTATATGTCAAAATACCGATAATAAATATACTTTGCCATGATAAAACATCATTTAATAATTTTTCTTTTGATCGCGGTAAGTATGCCGCTGTTTGCGCAGGATTTATCCGTTGAAAGCAGGGATTTAAGGCTTGAATTAAGAGCGGACGGCGGTTTCCATCTATTTATCAGAAAAAAACCCGATATTTCCTCGGTGCTTATTACTGAATCAACCAGAGACCCGCTGATGAGGGAAAACAATTACGCTTACCGTGCAGGAGAATGGAACGTAATAAACGGCGATGAAATACGTATTTTAAACGGTGCACCGATTTCCAGGGAAAGCAGGATTTATTCACTTATTTCTTCTACTGTTGTAAACCATCCAATTCTGGGACCGTCTTTTCATATTTATTTGCCGTACATTCTTTATTTTGGATATGAGGGAGGCCGCCATGGAGAGGTTTATCTGACCGACGGCGCTTTTTTAAATATTCGCGCCTTCAGTCTTCCTTACGCCGACTACCGCGGAACCTTCAGGGATAATCCTTTTATTCTTGAAGCAAGGCAGGAGAGCGCTCCCGCCGCGGGCACATACATGAATGAAACGCTTTCTGCGTTCACAGAAATCGCCAAATCCGGCAGCGGAGATATTATTTATTCAAGAAACCCTGACGATATAACTGAACTGATCAGAAACGCTCTTTTACGGGAAAGAGGCAAATCTCTTGATATTGTTATTTGTCTTGACACGACCAACAGCATGAAAAAATATATTGATTCTGTACGGGAAAAACTTGTTCCGATGTTAAGTGAAATGCTGACAGGTTTTCCTTCTTTCAGAATTGGAATGGTTTTATTCAAGGATTATTATGACAGTTATCTGACAAAAATAATTCCTTTCACAGACGATTTTATCAAATTTCAGGACGAATTAAACTCAATTCGCGTAACAGGAGGAGGCGACATTCCCGAAGCTGTCTACGAAGCCCTGTATGACGGAGCTCTTAAATTTGACTGGAACGCGCAATCCAGAATAATGTTTTTAATCGGAGATGCTCCTCCTCATCCAAAACCAAGAGGGAAAATAACAAAAGGGATGGTTGATAAGGCGGTTGAAGAAAAAGAGATAAAGGTTCACGCAATGATACTTCCCCAATAAATACACACGGAGATAATTTAATGAACATTTTAAACGCTGTAATTCTGGGAATCGTTCAGGGGCTTACAGAATTTTTACCTGTAAGCAGTTCAGGACATCTTGTTATTTTACAGAAGTTATTTGATATAAACGAACCTGGGTTGTTTCTGGATACCATGCTTCACTTCGGAACATTACTGGCGGTCTTTGCTGTGTTATGGAAAGATATTCTTGATCTGTTAAAAAAACCGTTTCAGATGCTGACTTTATATCTAATAATAGCGACAATACCCGCAGTAATCGCGGCTCTTCTTTTTAAAGATTCCATAGAAGAAATTTTTAAATCGGCTCAATTTTTGGGATGGTGTTTTTTAATAACAACAGCTCTATTAATCACCGCCGAATTACTATCAAGGCGCGCTGTTTCAGCCAATAACCAGAAACCAAAAAAAAGCATGAACTGGATTGACGCTCTTGTAATCGGCATCATGCAGGCAATCGCGATTCCTCCGGGGATTTCGCGGTCAGGAGCGACAATAAGCGGCGCGCTCTTTCGAAGACTTGATCGTGATTTCGCCGCGCGTTTTTCATTTCTGCTTTCAATCCCCGCGATACTGGGCGCTTTGGTTCTGCAGGTAAAAGATATTTTTGATTCAGGCGCGTCGGAAATAGCGGATTTAAACATCGCGGCTATAATAACAGGAACAGCGTGCGCCGCTTTAGTCGGTTTTTTTGCAGTTAAATTTATGTTAAAAATAATCAGGGAAAAATCGCTCTTTGGGTTTGCAATTTATACAGGTATCCTTGGCATACTGATAATTTTTGATCAAATGGTGACGCATATCGCTTTTTAAAGAATTAATTCTTCTTCATCCTCGTTTTTTTCCAGGGTAGTTTCGCAAAGACCAAAACCTTCGTTTTCAAGGTTTCCTGCAGGTTCAACGTGGACCATGATATCGTAAACATTGTGAATGCGCGACTTAATCGCTTCTTCAACTTTATAGGCGATCCAGTGCGCTTCTATCACAGTTTTGTTAGGTGCAACTTCAATATCAACGTCGATGTCCCAGAGCCCTGCTATCCGGCGCATCCGCACCCTGTGCGGTCTGCCGGCTTCTTCAACGGAATTAACAGCGTCAAATAAAAGCCGGTAGTAGGCTTTGTCTGAACCTCCGTCCATAAGCTCGGTATTCGTTTCCAGAAAAATCTCAATAGCCGACTTTATCACCCATATTCCGACAAGCAAAGCAGCCCAGGAATCGATAAGTCCAACATTAAAGATCATCGAAAGACCAAGACCCGCAAGCACTCCGACAGAAAGAAGTACGTCAGCTGACATATTTTTGGCGTTTGCCTTTAACATCGCAGAGTCGGCTTTTTTACCGAACAAAAAGAGCGACCATGCAAGAAAAAGTTTTCCCGCGATCGAAACAAGAGTCACTACAAGAGCCGGCAAAGAAGGCACTTCTCTCTCCACTCCGAAAATAATGTCTTTTGCCGAACTGAAAATAAGCTGCGCTCCGGCAAAGAAAAGCAAAAACGAAAGAATTGCCGTCGCTATCGTTTCCGCTCTTCCGTGTCCCCACGGGTGGGTTTCATCGGCGGGACGGGAGATTATTTTTGCCACAACCAAAGACATTACCGCAATGAATACGTCAACAGAGGAATCGATACCGTCGCCGATCACAGCAAGGCTTCCTGCGTTAATGCCTGCTGTTATTTTAACAGCGGCAAGAGCGGTGTTTCCGAACAGAGCTGTCAGCGAAGCGATTTTTATAATATGCGCTTTTTTTTGGTTTATATCAGCCGGTTCTTTGCTCATCACTTTATTGTGAAGCTATTGTGTATAAAAGTAAAGAATACAAGTTATTTTTTCTTTTATTTTTGACGCCAATTTTACGTATGTGGATTTAAAAAAAAACAATAGGCGGTGGAGCAAGCCGTTATCATCTTGTAATAATGACAAAACTATTCGTCTACAGGCACATGACAGAAGCGTGTTCAAGCTAGTGTCCTGTTTTTTTCAAATGACAGGACACTAGATGACCGCAAAAACGTCGCGTGAAAACGTATTGTTCATACGGCTTGCAAAAGGACAAAAACCGAATTTCAGAACACTGGACGAATTTAGTATGGAAGCGAAGAAAATTACAGTTACCTTGAAAACAAAGGGATTGCGGCGGTTATTTACCGGTTTGATTTTCCCTTTAACAGAAATATATTAAGTACAGACAAAGCAAGTATAAGGCAGCTCATCATTATTAAAAACGGACGGTATACCTCAACGCAAAGCATTACCGAAAGGCAAAATCCGGTCATCTTTAAGGGAATCAGGAGGTGCAGACAGCCAAGTAAAATAACCGAATAGTTCAGACCTTTAAGAAGTTCCCTTGATTTGCCGAAGAACAGCATCAATACGCCTGTTATACTGATTGTTCCCGCTACGCCAAGCAGGGTCTTCATTGTCCAGTAGCAGCGCATTGGTCTGTTATTCATCCTCATCATTTCAGTGCATGGGTAAAAAGAGTTAAGGGTTCCATAAATTGCAAGCGTTCCAAGAACAGCGAATAAAACACCCATAATGCTCTGCTTCCTTGTTATTTTTTCGTGGCTGATTAAAAACAATAGAAGACCAACGGCAATTACGCCTGCGGCAATGTGGGATAAAAACCTTGCTGTTCCCAAATACATCATTGTTTCACCTGCGCGCCAGTCTCCTTCTATTTTTCCGTCTGCTCCGTAAGTATAATATTGGAAAAACACCGCTATAATAAAAAGAGCGAAAATTCCAAGCGCTGTAATAATTAACGCCGATAAATTTACTTTCTTCTGATTCAACATAAAAATACCTCCAAACATATATAACAAATATTATTTATGAGTACCGGAAATTAGTCCATAGAATTTTAATATCTCTTCCAGTTCCTGCTTTTTAACAATGTTCCGTTAATACGTCCGCGAGAGATTCTTTTCACATTCTTCGCGTGTAATCACACCGCTATTGCAGCGCGCCATAATCCCGACATCCTGCGTTTTCAGTTTATAACGCAACCAGATAATTATTGCCAATATGCTGCCAATTCCGGGCATTAAAGCGTAAACTGTCCAAAGCCCGCTTAGCGCAGAAGCGCTTTGCGTAATGCCGAGAGCAGCAAGTTCCGCGAAGCTTGACGCGGCAACGCTTTTCCAGCCAAACCAGCCGAGAATGGCAAGCCCGAGTGAAGCGGATACAGCGCTCACCAGTTTCATGGTAAAAGTCTGGATTGCAAAGGTTATGCCTTTTGCCTCGATTCCTGTTTTATATTGCCCGTATTCAGCGCAGTCGGGAGTGAACATGAACTGCAGCACAAGTACGCCGCCAAGCGCAATTCCGCGAAATACACATAGTATCAGGTGCGGAACAAGAACAGGACCAATTAACCATATAACGACGGATAAAACCGAGTATACTGCGGCAAAGAAAATAAACATCCTGTATTTATCGATTTTCTTAAGAAGAGACGGCATGAAAAGGGAAATAATAACCGCAGGCAAAAAAGATGTCATCGCGACGACTGAAGCAATCATGGCGCTGTTAAACAGGTAAAAACAGGCGAATTGTAAAACGCTTGTGGCAGTGTTAAACCCAGAAAACAAAAGCAGTCCGCCGTAATAAATGAAAAGATATTTATTACCGGCGAAATATCGGAACATTTCCCTGATGGTATAGGAATTCCCGGCAGACTCGCTTTTAAGCGCGCCTTCCCTGCCGTTTATACAAAGCCAAATCATCGTAACAGCGGCGATTCCGGCAACTATATATGAAATTGATGTGAATGAAAGCCCCACCTGTTCAGCCGGGAGAACATAACCAAGACCCATCGCAAAAAGCACTCCAAGATACGCGGTTATGCGGCTCTTTGTCATTAGGTCTGTACGCTCTGCCTGGGCATTTGTCATGGTGGTTACAAGTCCGTAAACCGGCACATCGCAAAGCGTGTACGCAGTATCCCAAAGTATATAAGAAACTGTAAACCATATAAGCTTTGCGCTCACTCCAAGACTCTGCGGAATGCTGAACAGAAGCAATGTTGATATGATTATAGCCGGCAGTGAAATACGTATCCATGGAATGAACTTGCCGCCTTTCCTGAACTTAAGTTTATCCATCAGGCTGCCAAAAATACAGTCATTCACCGCGTCCCATATTTTAACAACGATAAGCACACCCGCAACAGAAGCGGCATCAAGCTCGCATAACAACAGGTAGGAAGTAAGGAACATAAAGACGTATGTGTATACTGTGTTTTGTCCCGAAAAATATATTAAATAGCTGCGGCGTTCTTTCGCAGTCGTAAGCCAGCCGGCGCTGTCCTGCAGCTTTTCATTCATATTTGTATTTTAGCACGCGATTTCCTGAACAACAATTAAAACAGGTTTTTATATTGATATATTGCGTTGACAGATTTATAAAAAGGTATTAAATTTTAACAAATTGAGGAAATTGCTAAACTTCAGTTTTTACAGTTTCTTCCAATGAAAAGGCACGTTTCGCGGTCTGCAGGGCGAGAAACTGCATAGCCTCTTACAAAACTAATCAGGTTTTACAAAAGGTTTAATCTATTTCCCTACAAAGGAGTTTTTATGAAAATACTTTTTAAATCCATTTTGATAATAATCGCTGTATCTGTCTTATTTTCATTTACAGCATGCAATGAGAGTAAAACAAGTACCAAAAACCCCACAAATTTTAAAACACTGGCATTCAAGGATGAACAGATTTATCTGCCAAATGACGGCGCGACAAAAATAAGCAAACTATTTGAAAAATTTACCGGTGACAGCATTTTAGAGGTTACTGTTGGTATATTAGGTATTGGCTATAAGCCTGTCGGCACCGGAGATGTAAAAAAAGGACTCTTAAGTTTTAATGCCGGTGAGCTGCTTCAAAGTGATTTAATTGACAGCGGTACCCTGTTTCATGCGTATTTCTCCGGAGAAAGCAATGTCGGCGGATGGTATGACGACGGAAATAATGTCAGAATGAATCCTGCTGATGCAAAATCCAATATTGTTACGCTTATAGCAGGACGTGATGAAAACGGGACTCCCAACAAAGGTGTAATCAAGGAAGGTTTTAACGGTAATCAAAATTCGCTCAGCGGTGAATATATTTATTATATTTATACTGACAGAGACTGCACAATATCCGCCATGAGAAAAGAGTATAATGACATATCCCATGTGTATGTTAATTTTTCATTAAACCTGAAAAAAGGCTGGAATACATTATGCAAAACAGAAACATATACGACAAATGGAATATCAACCTATACAATGGAATTGAAAAATCCTGATCTCAGATGGTTAATACTCGATTTATGAGGCAACCATGTTGGTAGTTTCGCAAGTCTTCATGTTGGCATTACTTATTTCTTTTCTTCCGGATCAACATAGTAGATTGTCTAATATTTGATATAATTTACCGCCGTTACCTTGGATTTAGTGGAAGAATTGATTTTGATGACGATTTTTCCAAAGGGTTTTTTAAACTAACCGAGTTTTGAAAAAAGCTCATTTGTGTAATTTTATTCATTGATCTATTCGCTGGTGTATTAAATTCTGTTCAAAAACTATTATTCACAGCGCGACATTTTCAAACGGAGGAGCTTCTTCCAGCACTCTTGATATTATGCGAGTGTCTTCCAGTAAAAGATCAGGATCGCTTTCCAGAATGGAAAACGCATCTTCGCGGGCGCGCTGGAGTTCTTCCATGTCAAGAATTGGGTTTGCGATTCCAAGAACAAGAAAACCTGACTGCTGCGTCCCGGCTATGATGCCGGGACCGCGCAGTTTTAAATCTTCTTCTGCAATGACAAAACCGTCGTTATTTTCAAGCATAACTTTCAGCCGGGCCTTTCCGTCTTCGGAAAGTTCATCGGAGTAAACAAGAAAGCAATATGACTGTTCACTTCCCCTTCCTACGCGCCCACGAAGCTGATGGAGCGCAGAAAGACCGAAACGTTCAGCGTGTTCGATCACCATGCATGTTGCGTTAGCAACATCAACGCCTACTTCCACTACGCTTGTAGCGGCAAGAATTTGAATTTTATTATTTCTAAAATCGTCCATTGTCTGTCTTTTTTCAACTTCTGTCAATTTTGAGTGAATAAGAGAAGTTCTAAATTGAGGAAAAACTTTTTTTGAAAGATTTTCAGCCATACTCACAGCGTCTTTAATTTCATCTCCGCTTTCGATTAAAGGATAAACAAAATAAGCCTGCCTTCCCAGCTCCAGTTCTTTTCTTACATAATCGTAAACTTTTTTAACGTTTGTCTCTTTAGCAAGATGAGTTTTAACAGGTTTTCTTCCTGGAGGCATGTCTTTAATTACAGACACGTCCATGTCGCCGAAAACAGTCAGCGCAAGCGTTCTTGGAATGGGAGTAGCGCTCATCATTAAAAGATCGGGGTTTTCCGCCTTTGTCATGATAAGCGCTCTCTGCGTTACGCCAAAACGGTGCTGCTCGTCTATCACTACAAGCTTCAGGTTTTTATATTCAACATCAGAAGAAAAAAGAGCGTGAGTTCCTGCAATAATATCGATCATTCCCGCTTTAAGGTTTTTTAACAGCTCCTTTCTTCCTGCGGATTTTATATTCCCGGTAAGAAAGGCAACGCGAATACCGGCAGGTTCCAGAAGACGCGCCGCGTTTTCAGCGTGCTGGCGTGCAAGAAGTTCAGTGGGAGCCATTATCACAGCTTGTGCTCCTTCTTCAACAGCCTTAAGCGCGGCAAGAAAACAAACGAGTGTTTTTCCCGATCCGACATCACCCTGTAAAAGCCGCGCCATAGGAACGTTAGAAGACATATCGCGGTTTATATCCGATATCGATTCAGTTTGTCCCGCTGTCAGCGAAAATGGAAGCCTTTCAATCAGTTTTTTTTGAAGAGNGGTAATCTCCGCGCTTTTTTTATTGGTTTCATTAATATTAATGCAGGAACGTCTCTTTACCGAACGTTTTCCCACCATTATTTCAAGATAGAATAGTTCTTCATATTTTAATGTTTTTTTTGCGTTTTCAAGTTCATTCATTGATGATGGAAAATGAATCGCTTTTATCGCTTCGTTTTTCGCAGTCAATTTATATTTTTCCATTAAGGCGGACGGAAGCTCATTTTCAATTTTATCCGCATATAACCTGATCGTATTGTAAATAAAACGGCGAAGCATAATTTGCGTAACGCCGGAAGTAAGCGGGTAAACCGGCAGTATCCTGTCAAAAGAATTTTCGCAGTCAATATTTTCAACTTCAAAAGAGCTTGACTGTAATTCTCCGTATTTAACGTAAAAACGCCCCCATAATCTGTACTGCCCTCCTTCCAGAAGCTGTTTTTCAAGCCATGGTCTGTTAAAACATAAAAGAGCCGCCTGCGCGCTGTCATCCTCAATGTAAACTTTTAACGTCCTCATTTTTCCGTAACCAATCCATTCGCGCGAGAGAACTCTTATCTGAGTGCAGATTTTCCCTTTGTTATATCCGCTCAGTAAATTAACTTCGCTCCGATCTTCCCAGCCGCGCGGATAATAAAGAAGAAGGTCTGACGCTCTGTAAATCCCAAGACGCGCAAGTTTCGGAATTGCTGCAGAGCCGATTCCATTTATTTTATTAAGCGGGACGGAAAGATTTCGGATGAACATTATACCGGCAGCCCGGATAAATAGCCTGCTGCCATTCGTACAACAAAACCTCCGGCGATCAATAAGGCAATCAGCAGAAGCAGGGATATTATAATGCCGTTTAAAAATCCGCCAATTCTCTTTCCGAAGACAATTCTGTTAAGCCTGTACAATATGGGCTGTGAAATCGAGTTAACAATGCTCCAGAATGAATTATAAATATCCATGTTTGTAAGATAGGCAATCAGCCTGAGAATTATGACCAGAATGCAGAAAAAAATGATAAATGAAATAACATTCCAGACTGCCGAAAGTACAATAGCAAGAATAATTCCGGCTGTTATCCTTGCGGAACCGTAAAGAATAAAAAATACACTCTGTACAACAGAAAGAAACGCAATTGCTGCTACAACGGAGAAATCCAGAGCGCCGATCCGGATATTTAAGGTTTTTCTCCACCAGCCAAGATACGGATCTGTAAAACGCGATAATATCTCAACCGGTTTTTCATTTGAAATATTTCCAAACCATGAAAGAATTATCCGTATAAATATCAACAACGAATAAATGCCTGCAGCGGATGCCAGAATGCCGAATATTATCCGCATTATTTACTCCACACTTCAGCGATGCCTTTTATTTTTTTTAATTCGTCAATTACTCCTGAATTGCCCGAAACATTAATCCCGGAAAAAATACGGATTGTCTTTACTTCCTGCCCGACAGGAACATGAATAAACACAGGACAGGAACCTGTATTCTCCGCAAGATAATCACGTAACGGAAACAGGCTTTCTTCATTTTCCGCTGTGTCTGCTTCAAGTTTTACATGCACTTCTTCAGCGGAAATTTCATTGTCCGCGTCCTGTTTGCTCATAATGCTGTCAACAATAAAGGAATATTTATCCTTGTCCTGCTGATAATCAATCTTTCCTTTTAATATGAAAACTTTTTCAGCTTCTATTTCATTTTGATATTTTTCCCAGGCGGCGGTAAAAAAGATCAGATCAATTTCTCCGTTGTAATCGGCAAGCGTCGCAAAAGCCATCTTGCTTCCCTTTGCTGTGGTTATCGGTTTTATATTTTTAATAATTCCGACAAGAACGCATGTTCCGGCTCTTAATGTTTCAGTATTGCTTAAATCGAAATTAACTGCCTTTTGCCATATCTCCCTGTATTCATCCATCGGATGACCTGAAAAATAAAAACCGATAAGCTGTTTTTCAAGATTTAATCTGTCCATTCTGCTTATCGGCGGATATTCTGTAAATTCAAAATCCGAAAACTCTTTAACGCCGGCGTCTTCAAAAAGGCTTGTCTGTCCGATTCCCCTGTCTTCTTTTCTTTTAAGCGCGTAATCCACCGCTTTTTCAAGGTTTTTCTCAAGCGTTTCGCGCGTCTGTGAAAAATCGTCAAACGCTCCTGTTTGAATTAAAAGTTCAATCACTTTTTTCCCGACTGTTTTGATATCAACCTTTTCAAGAAAATCCATAAAATTTTTGTATGGCTCTTCTTTTCTTCCCTTTATAATTTCCGCGGCTGAAATTTCTCCGAGTCCTTTAATTCCCAAAAACCCGTATACAATCCTGCCGTCCACAACAGAAAAGAGGCTGTCAGAATGATTAACGTTCGGCGGATCAACTTTAATGCCCATTCTCCTCGCTTCTTCAATACAGGCGGAAAGCCTGTTTTTATCAGCGCTGTGTATGTCGTTTGTCAGGTTAGCCGCCATAAATTCCGCGCTGTAATTCGCTTTAAGATAAGCGGTATGATAGGCAAGCACTGAATAAGCGGCTGCATGGCTTTTATTAAAACCATACCCGGCGAAAGGAACAAGCATGTCATAGATAGAGCCTGCTTTTGCCGCTGAAAATCCCTGTTTTTTCGCGCCCTCTATAAAGGGAATTTTTTCTTCGTCGATTATCTCTTTTTTCTTTTTTCCCATGGCTCGCCGAAGGAGATCCGCTTTTGCCATGCTGTAACCGGCGATAATTCTTGCAACTTCCATTACCTGTTCCTGATATACAATGACCCCGTATGTTTCTTTTAAAATTCCTTCAAGACCCGGATCTGGATAGGTGATTTTCTGTTTTCCGTTTTTGGAAGCGACAAACCGCGGAATATTGTCCATGGGTCCCGGACGGTACATGGCGTTTAACGCTGTCAGATCGTCAATCGAAGAAGGTTTTGTCTGTTTTAAAATATTCTGCATTCCGTCAGATTCAAACTGAAACACTCCGTAACTGTTTCCTTCTCCCAGCATTTTAAATGCTTTTTTATCATCTTCCGGAACGTCTTTAACTGAAAATTCAGAAAATTTTCCCCCGCGAAGACGGATGAGTTTTTCCGTATAATGGATTACGTCAAGCGTTTTAAGCCCGAGAAAGTCCATTTTAACTATACCGCACGGCTCCAGATAATCCATGCTGTACTGCGTTGCGACAGCTCCGCTCTTTCCTGTTTTTGCATCATCGCGTTCCTGATAAAGCGGAACTAAATCTATAAGCTCGGATTTCCCTATTACAACTCCTGCGGCATGAATCGACGAATGCCTGTTAAGCCCTTCAAGCTTGCGGGCAAGAGCAAAGAGTTCAGTGTAGCGGTTATCTTTTTCAAGCTGTTTAAGTTTCGGCTCGTTCTTAATTGAATTTTCCAGCGTTACATCAGGACCTGAAGGAATCAATTTTGTGATCATGTCCGATTCCGGAATTGAAATTCCCAAAGTGCGCGCCACGTCCTTGATTACCTGCTTCGCTCCCAAGGTTCCAAAGGTGATAATCTTTCCTACGCGTTCTTTTCCGTATTTCTCCGTTACATAATTTCTGACCTCGTCCCTTCCGAAATTCGCGAAATCAATATCAAAATCCGGCATTGAAATACGTTCAGGATTAAGGAATCTCTCAAAAAGAAGGTTGTACTTTAACGGATCGATATCTGTTATGTGAAGCGAGTACGCAACAATTGATCCCGCTCCGGAACCGCGTCCCGGACCCACAGGAATGCCGTGTTCGTTTGCGTATTTGATAAAATCCGCGACAATCAGAAAGTATCCTGTAAATCCCATGCTTATTATTGTTTCAAGTTCATATAAAGAGCGTTTTTTTATTTCGTCCCGCTTCGCTCCGCCGGATGCCATTTCTTTCGCGTAACGTTTTTCAAGACCTTCTTCCGCAAGGTGGCGAAGATACACGTCAGCGTTTTCAAAACCTTCAGGAATTTTAAAATCAGGCAGGTATCGCGGCAGATCCTTCACGTCGATTTTCGGAACATCAGCGGCGCATCTGTCTGCGATCCGCGCCGTATTTTTTACCGCTTCAAGGCATGAGCTGAATAGGGCAGCCATCTCATCGCCTGTTTTAAAATAGAATTGATCTCCGTAATATTTTTTTCTTTTTTCTTCTGTTCTGGTTTTCGCCGTTCCTATGCAAAGCAGAATATCGTGTGCAATATAATCATCCTTTTCAAGATAGTGCACATCATTTGTCGCGGTTAAAGGAATGCCCGTTATCTTTGAAATATTAATAATATGAGCGTTAATTTCTTTTTGCGACAGCTCGGTTCCCTTTAAATATCCTGAAGGGATTCCATGATCCTGTATTTCAAGATAAAAGCAGGGTTCTCCTTTTTCGTCATTCCCGAAAAGATCGCGGTAATATTCCGCTTTTTTCCGGGCTTCATCAATTTTACCTGATTGAATTAAGCGCGGAATCTCTCCTGAAACGCAGGCGGAAAGCGCTATCAGTCCGCCGTGGTAATTTTTTAAAAGTTCGTCATCTATCCGCGGACGGTAATAAAAACCTTCTGTATAGGCAAGCGAACAGAGTTTTACAAGATTAAAATAACCCTGCCTGTTTGCCGCTAAAAGAACCATGTGATGATATTTATTTTCGCTTTCGGTTCCGCTTTTTATCTTTCGGGAATCAGGAGAAACATAAACCTCGCAGCCGATGATCGGTTTTACCCTGTTTTTGTGTTTTTCGCATACGGCAAGAAACTCCATCACGCCGAACATGTTGCCGTGATCAGTAAGCGCCATATGACTCATGCCGAGTTCTTCCGCTTTTTGAACAAGATCGTTTATGGAAACACAGGCATCTGTGAGCGAATAGTCCGAATGAACATGGAGATGGACGAACTCATTCATGTGAAAGCATTCTAGCCTGATGTATCAAAATTTTCAAGAACTGATTATAAACGGAATTATTATTCCCGGCCTTCGGGGTAAAGAACAACCTTCAAATGTCCTGAAGACATCATCCTGCGGCACAGTTCCTGTACGTCCTGCATCGTAACATCCCTTATTACATCCGGACGGTTATTAAGCCTTGATAAGGGCGTGTTGTAAAGCACCGATGAGTTAACATAACTCTGCGCAATATGAAGATTCCTCTGCATTGAATTTTCATGCTGCATGAAAAGAGCTTCCCTCGATTTATTAAACGTATCCTGATTAAGCGCCGTGTCAGCGATTTCCGTTATGCAATTTTTTACCGCCGCTATTAATTCTTCCGCACGGACGGGATTACACATAAAATAAACGCTCAGTTGATATTCGCCTTTTGGGATTACATTGACCGATGCTCCCGCGGAAATTGAATAAACGCCTCCCAATTTCTCGCGGATTTCATTGGTCAGAACAATATCAAGGTATTCTGACAGAATCGCGGCTGTTTGATTTGTTTTTTCGTTAAAATTGTCTTCCGCTTGCGTCAGCCATGAAAGATAAACCATACACCTTTCATCCTGTCCTTTATAGAGAATTTTCTCGCCTTCTGAAGGACGGATCACTCCCGGGTCTTGCCATTCATTCATCGGAATAAAATTCGGAATGGAAGCCAGATATTTTTCAAGATAACCTTTCATCTCTTCCATATTGATGTTTCCGGTAAACACAAAAGTGTAATCAGACGGGTTAATGCATTTTGTCAGATAATTTTTTGCAATGTCGATTGAAACCTTATCAAGGTCTTCCGCTTCAAGAGGTTTATAAAGGGGATGGCTATTATTTATAAACTTTGTCAGTTCACGTGAGAAAAAACCCTGAGGATCATCATCCTGGTGCGCGAGGTTTGTCCTGTACTGATCCATCATGGCATCCACTGCCCTTTCTTCAAGACCCGGCATCCCGAAGAAAAGATGGATCATTTCAAAAAATGTTTTTAAATCGCCTGCGGTTGATGAACCCTGAAAACCGCGGTAAAAATTCGTATTCCAGAATGAAAAGGAAACCTGTTTTCCCGCAAGCTTGTTGGCCATTTCCGTCCGCGAATAGGGACCAAGACCGGATACATTTAACATTTCCGGAACAAGATTAATTGACGGAAAATGCTCCTGCGCCGAATTGGCGGTTCCCCCCTTTGCCATTGCGTATAAAATTATCTCGTTATTTCTGTTAGCGGTTTCCTTTAATATTACTTTTGTTCCGTTGCTCAGAACAAAAAGACTGGCGCCTGTCTCTTCGTCAGTTTCCTGTGAAATAATTTCCCCCGCAAAGGGTTCGCTGTACAGCAGATCTGCGGAGACCGATGTTTCAGCTCTGGGGGTAATAACCGCCATTTCTGTTTCCGAAAATATTTCCTTAATGCGATCGGCACCGGGAAGGGACGCCGCTTCCGCCGCGGGAGCGGTTATAAAAACAATATAATCGTTAGCTGAAAGATAACCATTTACCGCTTTTGATATATTCTGTATTCCGATATCTTCAAGCATTGAATTAACAGCGTTTACTTCCCATTCAATATCAGCCAAATCCTCGCCGTACAGGAAATGGTTTGTAAACCCCCTGATAAAAGTGCGCGATTCGCGTCTGTCTTTCTCGGACAGTTGCCTCTCCATATATGAAACAAGCATCAATTTTGCAATATAAAGTTCGCTTTCTGTAAACCCATACCTGCGGACTCTTTCTTTTTCCAGAAGAAGCTCCTTTAACGCTTCTTCCGCGCTTCCTGTTTTAGGAGAAGCTCCTATAGCGTAAAAACGCGAATTATTGGACCACATCCAGGGACTTGCCCAGTACTCAATTGCGCTTGCCGCGGGGTTTGATATTATCTCTTCAAAACGCAGACCAAGCATGACAGCGATTAAATAATCAACAACCGATTCGCGGTAATAGGCAACGGTTCCCCTTTCAGGACCCTTTTCCTGTTTTAAATAAATCATGATATCAGCGGAAGTAAGCTCCGGATCCGTAATAAACTCGACATGAAAATTCCCGCTGACAGGCGGAGGAAGTTCAAATACCGGGCGATTTACAGGCTGTGATGATTTCGGCATGCTGAAATGCCGGGAAAGTTCCGCTTCCAGTTTTTTGCCGTCAAAATCACCGACAAAAATCAAGGCCATATTATCGCTTGTGTACCATCTGTCATAAAACGCCTTTAACTTCTGCGACGTTGCGTTTTCAATAATTTCAGCAAGTCCTATTACATGACGATCTTCATACTGCGAACCTGCAAAAATAATCGGCAGGGTAATTTTCTGCACCCTGTCTGACGCGCCTAATCTTGAACGCATTTCTTCAAGAACAACCTGTTTTTCGCTTTCAACATCTTCAGGTTTAAAACTTACCGCATATGTCCAGTCGTCAAGAATCGCAAGCGCTTTATCAGGAATTCGCTTTATGCCGTCCTGAATTTCAACAGGAACGTCAAAATGATAAACTGTTTCATCATATGAAGTATAAGCGTTGGCGTCCGCTCCGAAACGCATTCCAAGGGAACGAAGATATTCAATCAGTTCGTGTTTTGGAAAACGAGCAGTGTCGTTAAAAGCCAGATGTTCTACAAAATGCGCAAAACCCCTCTGATCATCGGTTTCAAGAACAGAACCTGCGTTTACAGCGAGAGCAAGATGAGCGCGGTTTTCAGGAAGGGTATTTTCCAGTATAAAATATGTCAACCCGTTGGGAAGCGTGCCTGTTAACGCGAGGTTTGTAAGGGGAACCTTTTCATCTGTAAAACCGGCGGCGTTAACCAGAAAAACAAGAATAATTAAGACAGTAATAATTTTTTTCACTTTTTCTACCTTCCTAATAACAAACCATCAGGATATAAAAACAGTTACCCTGAATTTGAGTGTTTTTACCAAATTAAAGTTAAAATATAACAAAAAAATAAATTTTTATAAAGGAGGTTTTTCAATGGAGAAGTGACTGTCACCAGACAGTGACAGTCACTTTTGATTAGATCTTTTTGATTGCGGATTTTGCTGCTTTTTTCGTCTCGGTTTTGGCTTTTGCTGTTGTTTTTTTTGCTGCGGTTTTAGTCGCGGTTTTGGCTTTTTTTGCCGTACCTTTAACTTCTTTTTTAACCGCTTTTTTTTCAGCCGCCGCTTTCTTTACAACTTTCTTTTCTGTTTTTTTTACCTCTTTGCCAGCCTTGCTTTTGACTGAAGCAATTTCTTTTTTCAGCATAATTTATCTCCTTTATGCATATTATACATTATAAATCGGCATAATTAATAATTTTCAAAAGAAATTTTTAATATTCGCTTTTTTCTTTTCAGAGGAGTTAGTTGATTTTTTTTTATTACTTAGGACGACTAACCGGATTGACTCACAAGCGCATTATTTCCTGTTTAAAAGACCGAACTTGTAACCAACTCCAATGCCGATTGAAAAACGGTTGTAATGGATTTCATCTGGCTTAACAACTCCCAGAACCGGTTCTGCTGCGAAAGGATTATATGTAATAACTTCGCCTAAATTTCCCACAGGCAGAGGAAATATATAATTAACATCTACAAAGAAAGCTCCGCTTTTTCCGCCTTTCACGCAAACCTGTACGCCGCCGCCAAGCAAAAACATCGGGAATTTTTTAAATTCGCTTGATTTTGCAATAGGGTAAACAAAAGCCCCGTAAGGTTCAATCATAAAATTCCCGAAAAGTTTAAACGGAAATTTTAATTGTGCACCGGCTGACATATTTAATTCAGTAAACCGCGTTTTGGTGGTATCCCCAAGACCAAGCTGGAAATTAACTTCCAAACTCACAAATGAAAGAAATTGAACTTCAACGCCGGCTGTAAGTCCCGGAAGAGCGTTGATCTTATGATCAAGTATGTTAACCCATGCTGGATTTCTTATATCGCCTGAATAAACCGCTACGCCATCATACAATCCGTCGCCTTTCAGTACGTTAAATACAATGGGGTAATCAAATGACGCGCGGAAATACAGCCATTTGTCCCTCCATGTATTGTCTTCCATCACCAGACCGGTAAAATCATCCTCGCTGATACCGGGGATTAATACAACCGCCCTGAAAAACACATACTGGTTATATTCATACATGTCGTCAAGCTCTGCGTAAGGCCAGCCAAAAGAGAGAAGTTCCCTTTCTCCTTCATTTAAAATCAGGGATATCAAAATAATGAACTTGATCGACGGATCCCAGTCATCGTCATAACTTTGATCTGCAAACCGGAAGGTGTATGCCGCTTCTTCCTTGTCCTCGACAACCGTAAAACCAAGCGCGGAAGCTTCCATTTTAAAATTACCCATGAAAAAAGCCTGATGAGCCGCAATTTCTGCTGTTCCTTCGATATATAAATTTCTGTTTGGGAATTTAAAGTCTTCAGCAAGGATTGAGACCGTTAAAACAGGGAAAATCAGTAAAAACAGCGCTTTTTTCATTATGTTATTTGAAATTTTAGTGTATTACCGCGATTAATTCAACTTTTAACATAAAAATCAAACGCCTGTTATATTAACCGGCGTCTTCAATCAGATTTTTCATTATATATTCACGTCTTTCAGGGGTGTTCTTTCCCATGTAAAAGTTCAAGACCTGCGGAACCTGCTTTAAGGTGTTTACCGACACAGGCACAAGCCGTATATCATCGCCGATGAACTGTCCGAATTCTTTAGGGCTTATCTCGCCAAGACCCTTAAAGCGCGTTATTTCGCTCTGGGAGCCAAGCGCCGCTGAAGCTTCGTCTCTTTCCTTTTCGGAGTAACAGTAGCGGGTTTCCTTCTTTGTGCGGACGCGGAACAGCGGCGTTTCAAGAATGAAAACATGACCGGCTGTAACAAGTTCTTCAAAATAGGAGAGAAAGAACGTTAAAAGAAGATTTCGGATGTGGAAGCCGTCAAAATCAGCGTCTGTAGCGATTACAATTTTTGAATAGCGAAGATTTTCAATATTGTTGTCGATGCCAAGCGCCATCATCATGTTGAAAAGCTCTACATTTTTATAAATGGCGGCGCGTTTTTTGCCGTAAACGTTCTCTACCTTGCCGCGAAGGGCATATATCGCCTGTGTCATAACATCACGGCTTGAAACAATTGAGCCCGCGGCGGAATCCCCTTCTGTAATGAAAATGGTGGACTCCTCCCCTTCTTCGCCGTCTTCAAGATGGTACTTGCAGTCTTTTAATTTAGGGATATTAAGGGCTATTTTCCTCGCCGCTTCCCTTGCTTCTTTTTTAACGGCATTAAGTTCGGTGCGAAGCGATTCATTTGCGATTATCTTTTGTTCCAGTTTTTTGCTCGCTTCCGGATTTTTATGAAGCCAGTCTTCTACGGCATTCCGGATTTCCTGCACTACCCATGCGCGAATGTCGGAATTGCCGAGTTTGTTCTTTGTCTGGCTTTCAAATACCGGATTTTTTAATTTGACGGCGACAGCGGCGGTCGTGCCTTCGCGCACATCTTCAGAGCGGTAGTCTTTTTTAAAATATGTCTGAATGCCTTTTAAAAATCCTTCCTTAAAAGCGGAAAGATGCGTTCCTCCGTCTGAAGTGAATTGTCCGTTTACAAAGGAAAAATACTCTTCGCCGTAATTATTTGTATGCGTAAAGGCTATCTCAAGCTGACCGTTTGCCGAATGTTCACCCTTGTAATAACCAAGCGGATAAAGGCAGTCATCGCCTGTTTCTTCCTGCAAAAGATCGTAAAGTCCGCGCTTTGAGACAAAGTGTTTGCCGTTAAACGCAAGCGTCAGTCCCGCGTTCAAATAGGCGTAATTCTGTATACGTTTTTCGATGAACTCATTGTTAAAGACATAATCCCTGAATATTTCAGGATCGGGAGTAAATTCCACAAGCGTTCCGTCTCTTGCCTTTTCCTTAAGGGTCCCCTTGCGGTCGCTTTTGAGTTTTCCCCTTTCAAAGATCGCTTCCGCAAACTCGCCGTTTCGTACAGCGGCAACCCGGAAGTAAACGGAAAGCGCGTTTACCGCCTTTGTTCCGACGCCGTTTAAACCGACAGAAAACTGAAATACATCGTCATTGTATTTCGCACCCGTATTAATTACTGAAACGCACTCGACAAGCTTTCCAAGCGGGATTCCGCGCCCGAAATCCCGAACCTTTACGGTGGCTCTTCCCGTTTTATCAATATCTTTTACGGAAATATCGATAAGTTTTCCGTTACCCATGATAAACTCATCAACGCCGTTATCAATAATTTCTTTTAACAGAACATAAATGCCGTCGTCAGGGTTTGAACCGTCTCCCAGACGTCCGATATACATCCCTGTACGCAGCCTTATGTGTTCAAGCGAAGAGAGCGTTTTTATTTTTGATTCGTCATAAACAACGGCTTTCGAAGCGGCAGTTTTAACTGCTGGTTTGCCTGAAGCGGCTGCTTTTGTTTTTGCAGCAGGTTTTGATTTTGCCGCAGGTTTTGTTTTGGGAGAGGTTTTTGTTTTATGCGCGGTTTTCGTTTTTGGAGCAGTTTTCTTCGAAGCTGTTTTTTTCCCGCTGGATTTTTTAACTGTTTTTTTTACAGGCATAAAACCACTCACCTAAATTTAAATTAATTTCCGGTAAATCTGCATTAGTCACTAATCACAACTGTTTTTCGAGATCCTGGATGTGTTTTTCGCTTTCCGTGACTGTATCTTCAAGATCCCTGATATCGTTTTCAAGATCGGTAATTTTGACCTTTTTATCCTCTATCTGCTTTTTAAATTTTTCGATTTTGTTTTTTTCTTCGTCAATCGCAAGGGAGGCTTTTAATTTGGCGATAGCGGCGTCATTATCCTTGATGGACTGGTTTAACTTTACAGCCCTGCCGATTGCTTCTCCGTCTTCGGCGGTTACGATAGTATCAATAAAATACTTACGTTCAGGTTTTATATTCTCGTCAATCCCGGCTGCCTGTGAACCGAAATTCCTGTAAAGCTGCCGAAGTTCTTCCCTCACCTGTATTATGTGATTTTTTATATTCTGGATTTGCTTCTGTGGATTGCCGTCAATACCGAATGAAGCGCTTATTACGCGTTTTTCATCCTTTAAAACTGAAAGCGCATTCATCGCCGAACGCGACACATTTCGGAAGCTTTCAATCTCGGTCAGTATTATGGCTACTTCGTCATCGCGCGAAACCGATTCCCGGTTGCTGAAACGCTCGCCCACATTATAATAAAGCTGTTCCTGATTTTCCTGCGCTTTTGAATGGAATGAACGCAGCACAAGTCCCTGCGCGCTTTTTCCTATCCATGAAAAAACATTGCCGCCTTCCTTGCTGTCAAGCTCTCCGATGCGGGTTTCAAGCGATTCAAGCTTGGCTTTCAGAGCGTCAGCCTGCTCTCTGAAAAACGACGTATAATCGTCATAGGTTTTGTTCTCAAGCAGGGTCTTCCCCAGCCTGCGGTAGATCACGGCAAGCTCTTTTTCTCTTTCTTTTTCTTCCTGTTCCTTATTTTCGATTGCTTCTTCAAGTTCTTTAAAACGCCGGTTCTTTTCTTCTATTTTGCCGATGGTGCTGTTGGAATCTGATATATCCTGAAGACAGGCGTTAAACTGTATAATATCATCAAAATCCGCCTGTGTGTTCTTTGTACGGGAATACAGGTTTTCTCCGAAATTTTCAAGAAGCGTATCAAGCGATGAGCGAGCTTCTTGATTATTCCTGAGGAGGTCGTCTATACGTTTTTTTCTATCATCCATAACAATAATAATAAGTCATTTTTAACCAATAGTGAATAGGTTTCTTTATGTTAAATAGCCTGTACAAAGGCCGTTTCCTGTAACCAGACCTCGACAATTTATGAAAAATGATGTATAAAGAAACACCAAGTAAATCGAGAAAAACAGGAGTAAAAATGAAATTAAATGAGCTTAAACATGCAAAATTAAAAGGCTGGGTTGAAGATGCTGTTGCGCTTATGACCCCGGATTCGGTTGAAATCTGCGACGGCAGTAAGGCTGAATATGACAGAATGATAAAAACCATGGTAGATGCGGGTCTCGGCGTGGCGTTAAATCCCGATAAAAGACCGGGCTGCTACTGGTTCTGCTCCGATCCTTCCGATGTCGCAAGAGCGGAAAGCCGCACTTTTATCGCAAGCAGGAAAAAAGAAGACGCAGGTCCGACCAACAACTGGACAGACCCCGATGAGCTTAAAGCGACAATGAAAGGTCAATACAAGGGCTGCATGAAGGGCAGAACCATGTATGTAATCCCCTTCTCCATGGGACCTGTAGGTTCTGACATAGCAAAGATCGGCGTTGAAATCACAGACAGCCCTTATGTAGTTTTTAATATGCACATAATGACAAGGGTCGGCGTAAAGGTGCTTGATGTTCTTGGCAAGGACGGTTTTTTTGTCCCGTGTCTTCATTCGATAGCAAAACCGCTCGGTCCCGGCGAAAAAGATACGGTATGGCCGTGCGAACCGGATGTAAGTAAAAAATTTATAAGCCACTTTCCGGATTCAACAGGTGATTTTAAATACGAAATCTGGTCATACGGTTCCGGCTACGGCGGAAACGCGCTGCTCGGCAAAAAGTGTCTCGCTCTCCGCATAGCCTCGGTTCTGGCGCGCGACGAAGGCTGGCTTGCAGAGCACATGCTCATCTTAAAGCTCACCAATCCGCAGGGAAATGTAAAATACGTTGCCGGCGCTCTGCCTTCCGCCTGCGGAAAAACAAATCTTGCCATGCTGATCCCGACTCTTCCCGGCTGGAAAGTAGAGACAATCGGCGATGATATTGCTTGGATGAAGTTCGGCAAGGACGGTCACCTTTACGCGATAAACCCGGAAGCTGGTTTCTTCGGCGTAGCGCCGGGCACAAGCGATCATTCCAACAAAAGCGCGATGGATTCAATCAAGAAAAATACGATCTTTACAAACACAGGTTTAACAGAAGACGGCGATATCTGGTGGGAACAAATTGGATACCCCGCTCCTGGTAAAACAATCACAACATGGAAAGGTGAGAAGGTACCTTCACCGAAAACCGATAAAGCCGTAGCAGGTCAGGAAATCGCCCACCCTAATTCGCGTTTTACTGTTCCCGCCTCGCAATGCCATGTAATCGCAAAAGAATGGGAAGACCCCAAAGGCGTGCCGATTTCAGCGTTCCTTTTCGGAGGCAGGCGCGCAACTACAATTCCATTGGTAAATCAAAGCAAGAGCTGGGTGCACGGCGTTTTCATGGGTTCAATCACGGGTTCTGAAATTACTGCAGCCGCCCTTGATATAAAAGCCGGCACAGTTCGTCGCGACCCGTTTGCGATGCTGCCTTTCTGCGGATACCACATGGGCGACTATTTCGCTCACTGGCTCAAGCTTGGCAAAAAAGCGCAGGACGAAGGCAATGGCGACAAACTGCCCAAGATTTTCTTTGTAAACTGGTTCCGCAAAGACAAAGACGGCAAATTTATGTGGCCGGGGTACGGTGAAAACAGCCGCGTTCTTGCATGGATGTTTGACCGCTGCGATAACAAAGATAACTGCCTTGAAACGCCTATCGGTTTCCTTCCCAAACCGGGCAGCATTGAAGCGCCCGCCGGAACAAGCGCGGAAACGCTTGCTGAACTTACAAAAGTCGATATTGACGGCTGGAAAAAAGAAATCGCGGATATCAAGGATAAACATTACAGTCAATTCGGCGACAAGCTTCCGAAAGAACTGTACGACCTTCTTGACGTACTGGAAAAAGAACTGCACGCCTAATTTGTTATGCGCATTTAAAAAGGGATCGGCGCCGCTGATCCCTTTTTTTTTACTGAATTGTTTCCCTGTAAATCTCGCGGTTGAGCATCGCAAGAACGAGGACGGAGCCTGCCGGCAGCCTATAGGGAACCGTAAATTCTCCGCCTGAATAATTCACTGTTAACAGCCGTATCCGCTCGCCGGTCAGAAGCAGGGCTTCAAGGCGGACTTCCAGCGGATAAGGATTAGGCGGCACTGTATAGTGAAAAATACCGAAGATTTCATTTTCTGAAAGATTATCAGGTTGCGTAATTGTAAGCTCCACCGGCGAGTTCTCCGGGGTAACCGTTTCAGCGGGAGGTCTTTGATAAACAATGGTTTCGCCCTTCTCATCTCCTCTTTTTTCCCTTTCTAAAAAACGGAAATTGATGCCGCTGTCAGCAATGACTTCCAGCGCTCTTGTTATTCCCAGCCCCGTCAATTGAGGAACGGTAACCGTCGCATTCTCCCTTCCCCTGCTGACTATTAATTCAATAACTACAGGTCCTGAAATATCGGTTCCCGCTTCAGGTTTCTGCGCCAGAATCGTGCCTGGATTTTCAGATGAATATTCATACATCAATGGTTCTTTCAGTGAAACCAGGGGAGAGCTGCCTGACGAATTATAAACGGTTTGTAAATCCATTTTTACCTCGTCAATGTTACGGCCGATAAAATTATCAATTTTATTTATCAGAACCCCCTGGCTTACAACGATACGTATACGCCTTCCTGCTTTTACAATGGTTCCCGGGCTTGGTTCCTGTTCCAAAATCAAACCTCTGTCGGCGGAAGTTTGCGAGTAACGCAGCTGCAGCCGCGGATAGAGTTCTTTAACCTGCAGTTCAAGAAGGGCGGCTGTCAGTTCCTTGCCTCTGATATCGGGAACCATCACCTGCTCGGCGCCGCGCACCGCTATAAAAAAAACAGAAAGAGCCGCAATGCCGACAACAATGACAAGAGCCGCAACTGACAAAATAAAGAGCCTTAGGTGATTTGATACATAGCCTTCGATTGAACCTAAATTAAAATTTATTCCCATTAATGCTTCTCCTGATACCCTAATATCGAACCTGTAAAATCCCGCGCGCCGTTTAAAAACTCCTGCCAGAAAAGCGCTTTCTTTGCCTGATACTGAAGACAGGTAACAGCAAGCGCTCCTTTCCCTGTCTGCACCAGTATACCGCTCTTTTTATCTATTCCCAGAACGAGCCCGCATTGCGGACAATCGCTGCCACCGCTGTAAATATCAGACTCCAATATAAATAATTCCCTGCCGTTATGAATAGTCCTGCAAAGCGGCCACGGATTAAAAGCGCGCACTTTAGCTTCTATCTCCGCAGCGCTTTTTTTCCAGTCAATAAAACCGTCCTCTTTTTTAACAAGACAGCAGTAACTCGCCTTTTTGTGATCCTGCGGCGTTCCCTTTGTATTTCCGGCAAGAATTTCACGCAGTACAGCAGGGAGCATTAAGGCCGCTTCCAGGGAAACTGTCCGGCTTAATGAGCCGGCTGTTTCCCTGCCTGTTAGCTGCAATTGCCTTGCGGCTAGTATGTTTCCGCTGTCAACTTCCTGTTCGATAGTCTGCACCGTAATGCCTGTAACAGAATCTCGGTTCAGTATAGAAGCCTGTACAGGAGAAGGTCCCCTGTATTCAGGAAGAAGGCTTGGATGTATATTTATCCCGCCGAGCGGGAATAGCGCCATAAATTTAGGACCGAAAATATGTCCGTAGGCAAAGGAAATTAAAAGATCAGGTTTTAGACTTTTTATTTGCTCTCTTAAAACTTCATCCAGTTTTGCAGGTTTAAGGATTGGGAATGTACTTCCGCCCTGCTCTTCAAATTGCCGGTTTAGTTCTACAGCGGCTTCTCCAACATCGGTAGGGACAGGATTCCCGTGTCTGCCCTTTGGACTGTCAGGGTTTGTCAGAACCCCTGCAATTTCAAAGCCTTCCTTCATGCCGCCAAGCGTTTCCAGAGAGGGAACAGAAATAGCGGGACTTCCGGCAAATAAAAGCCTCACCCTTCCCCCCTTAACATAATAACAATCATGATTCTTTTTGCGGAGAACTGCCGTTTTTTTTACCGTACTTTTCGATAAGTTTTTTCCGCTTGCCTTCCGGAATTCTGTCCAGGAACACAACACCTTCAAGATGATCATATTCATGAAGGATCACCCGCGCAAGAATCCCTTTTGCTTCAAGGGTAAAAGGACGGTTTTTTTCATTCCATGCCTGTATTTTTATTGATTCGCTCCGTACAACATTCGCGTAAATACCCGGTATGGAGAGACAGCCTTCCTCAAACTTATAGGTTTTAACCGATGTTTCCAGAATTGAAGGATTGATAAAAACCCTTTCAATATCATCCTGGACATGTACAACAAAAATCCGCTTCATAACTCCGATTTGCGGACCTGCAAGACCAACTCCCTTGTCTCTTGCAAGAATTTCAAGCATTTGCTTTGCAAGAAAAACTGTTTCGCTGTTGATTTTCTCAATTTTCTCCGCTTTTTGCTTTAAAAGCTCGTTTCCAAGGGTGAGAATCTGCATTTTTTTATTTTACATAAAAAGGAGTTTATCATCAACAGGGATACTGTCAGCATGCCTGCTTTATATTGACGAATTTTGTTTTTTTTCATATATTAAATTCATGGGCGTTTTATTAAGCCAAAAAATTTCAGTTTATTATGAACAATTTAAAAATATAGAAGTAACCTTTACAAAAGAAATGATTCAGGTTACGGGATTGTTAACTCAGCAGATTCATCTTAAATGCGGCAACGATTTCTGGCCGTGCGTTATATATTCAGCTTCATTTGAAAGCGCCAAAGTTGTGGCGAATATTAAAACCGGTCTTCTTGCGAAAATGCAGTCAACCAATAATTTTGTTAACCTGCGTCTCTGCTTCAAGATAGCCGGGGAAACAAACGCAGTAACATTTTTTGTCGCAGGGCGCGTCCTTGCAACCGTTCCTTACGGGAATTCGCAAGACGCAAACATGTTTACGCTTCAATTTACCAACAGACCGCCAGATGATTTTATCGAAATAATGGGACGCGTTCTTGACGCGAATGTTAATTCAACAAAACGCAAAGATGTCAGAATTCCCCTTAACCCTGATAACATGCGCAAGCTGAACATCATGTCAACGGAAAGCGCCGTTTTTATCGACAGAATTCCAAGACGCTGCATATTAAGGGATATTTCCTTTTCAGGGTCAAAGATAATTATGATGGGAGTGATAAAATTCCTGATGGAAAAGGAAGCCGTTATACGCATTGATTTTGACGACCCGCGCGAATCTTTCATGATAAAGGGAAAATTCATACGCGCCGAAAATGTCGAAGGAAAAAAAGAAATGGTTGCGCTGGGATTAAGCTTTCATGAAGCTGAAGTACCGATGGGTTTTAAAATCCGTCTTAATGAAATGCTCTCATCGCAGCGGGCTGATTTCCGCGGCGCTCTTGACGAAGAAATCTCAAAAACATAGAACGCCTGTCGCCATTAATCCGGGAGTGCGAGGGATAAAACTTCCTCGAAGCGTACGACAGGATGAAACTCGATTCCTTTTCTTACATGCTCGGGGATTTCGTCCAAATCGCGTTCATTCTGTTTCGGATAAATGATGTGTTTCGCCTTGTTTCGCTGCGCTGCAATTGTCTTTTCCTTGAGACCGCCGATTGGAAGTACAAGACCTGTAAGAGAAAGTTCTCCCGTCATCACAAGTTTTTGCGTAACAGTTTTTTCTCTGACAAGAGACAAAAGAGCGGTAGCCATTGTAATGCCCGCCGAAGGTCCGTCCTTGGGCGTCGCGCCTTCGGGAATATGCAGATGAATGTGATTTTTGTCAAACCAGTCCTTTGAAACGCCGTAGCGTTCAACCGCCAATTTCTGTGCGACGGTCATTGCGATTGCGGCGCTTTCTTTCATTGTATCGCCCATTTTCCCCGTAAGGGTCAGCCCCTCCTTGCCGGGAAGGGAGGTCGCTTCTATTACAAGCGTATCGCCGCCCATGCTTGTCCAAGCAAGACCCACTGACATTCCCGGTCTGTCAGCCGCTTTAATTTCCCCTTCCGGAAAAATAGGCTTACCCAGGTGTTTTTCTATTGTTTTTTTGTCGATGGAAAAACACTCCCTGTCGGGTTTCGGTTTTTTTTCTGCGGCTTCCTTCGTTTGTTTTTCTGCGGTGTTTTCCCGGGCATCAACAATTTGTTTTGCAAGTTTACGGTGAATCTTGTCGAGGTTTTTTTCAAAGTTTCGTACACCGGCTTCGCGGGCATACGATCCCGCTATGTATAAGAGACTGTCTTTTGTATATTTGACATTATTTTTCTTAAGACCGTTTTTTTCAAGGCTTTTGGGAAGAAGATAGCGTTTCGCGATTTCCAGTTTTTCAGCGTCTATGTATCCGGGAAGCTGAATAATTTCCATGCGATCCAGAAGAGGAAGGGGAATTGTATCCAACGTGTTGGCTGTAACAATGAAAAAAACATGGGAGATATCAAAAGGAAGATCCAGATAGTGATCGCGGAACGCGTAATTCTGCTCCGGATCCAGCACTTCAAGAAGCGCGCTTGCTGGATCACCCTGGAAGCTGGCTCCCATTTTGTCGATTTCATCGATCATGAATACAGGATCTTTGGCTTTAACAATTTTTAATCCCTGAATGATCTTTCCCGGCATGGCTCCGATGTAAGTGCGCCTGTGGCCTTTTATTTCGGCTTCATCCCTCATGCCGCCGACAGAAAAGCGGAAAAATTGTTTGCCTAACGCGCGCGCGATTGATTTTCCGACAGAGGTTTTACCCACTCCAGGCGGACCGACAAGACAAATAATGGAACCCTTTGTGTCCCTGCGCAGTTTCCTGACGGCAAGATATTCAACAATCCGCGTCTTTACATCCTTAAGACCGTAATGATCCTCTTCAAGAACAGCCTGCGCGTTCTTTAGTTCAAAGTTCTCCGCCTGCGGCACTCCCCAGGGAAGAGCGGCGATAACGTCAAGGTAGTTGCGCGTAACTGTAAATTCCGCCGAATGCGGCTCCATAAGCGAAAATTTTTCAAGCTCCTGACTGACAACCTCTTTGATCTCTCCTTCAAATTTAAAACTTTCAAATTTTTCCTTAAACCTCTGGTAATCGGAACTTTTTGCGTCCGTAGCCATTCCCAGTTCAGTGTTGATTGCCTTAAGCTGTTCCTTTAAAAAATAATCACGCTGTGATTTTTCTATTTTTTCGTTAATTTCCTTCTGTATTTTTTTCTGGATGCGCAGAAGTTCCTGTTCTTTTTTTATAAATACAAGAACCTGCTCCATACGCTTGCGCACATTTAATATTTCCAGAATTTTTTGCTGCTCAGCCTTGTCAATATTTAAAATGCTTGCGATAAAATCGGCGATCTTTCCTGGATGGTCTATATTAATCATGTTAAGACGCATCTCTTCGGAAAAAAGCGGGTTGTTTTCGCTTATCTGCTTCATTTCGGAAATAAGCGCACGCGTCAGCGCTTTAACTTCGCTTGTGTTGTCTTCCTCTTCTTCAAGGTACTCAACGGCAGCGACAATCGGATTGGAAGCATGAAGGGTTTTCTTTACCCTGAAACGTTTGAGGGTAGAAATAAAAATATTAACACCGCCGTCCGGCAGATTAATTTTCTTTACAATTTTGGCAGCTGTTCCCACAGTGTACAGATCGCTTATGGCGGGAGTTTCAATTTCATTTAAAAGCATTACAAGACCGACAAGACCGTCGCCTGCGACAGCATCTTCGACCACTTTTACATCGGTCGGGTTTCCTATCATGATGGGAGTAAAAATTCCGGGAAAAATGGGACGTCCCATAAGCGCTACAAGGTGCAGCTTGTTGGGTAAAATTTGATCAATCGGAACTACGCTATTGTCTGACATATTACGTTAATATTTCACACAGAAGCATGAAGAGCCTTGAGCAAAATGAAGCGCGATCTCAAACTTCACAAATCCCGGAGCTATCAAAGATTTCCAGGAATTAATGTTAAGACTGCGAATAATAACTCTGTGCCTTTATGCCTCTGTGTGATTCTTTCGAACTAATTCTTTATGCTGTAGAAGGCTTTTCTGCCGGCGTATTCGCAGATACCGTCCAGTTCGTCTTCTATCCTCATGAGCTGGTTGTATTTGCATATACGATCCGTGCGGCTCATTGAACCGGTTTTAATCTGTCCTGTTTCAAGAGCGACAACAAGATCGGCGATGAAACTGTCTTCTGTCTCGCCTGAGCGGTGGGAAATGATCGCGGTATAACCCGCTTTCTTTGCCATCTCTACAGCTTCGTAAGTCTCTGTTAAACTGCCAATCTGGTTTACCTTGATCAAAATTGAGTTACAGGCGCCCATCTTGATTCCTTTTTCAAGACGTTTGGTGTTTGTGACAAAGAAGTCGTCGCCGACGATCTGTATTTTTGAGCCGAGGCTTTTTGTAAGTTTCACATAACCGTCCCAGTCATCCTGATCTAGGGGATCCTCTATCGAAATAATTGGATATTTATTCACCCATCCAGTGTAAATTTCGATCATTTCCTCGGCTGTGAAAAGCTTTCCCGGATTTGATTTCCAGAATTTGTAGCCTTTCTTGCCGCCTTCATCAAAGAGTTCCGAGCTTGCGCAGTCCAGAGCGATCATCATCTGTTCGCCGGGCTTGTATCCAGCTTTCTCAATCGCCTTCATGATGTAGTCAAGAGCTTCGTTATTGTCGATATCAGGCGCAAAACCGCCTTCGTCGCCGACAGCAGTGTTTTTTCCTGCGTCATGTAGGATTTTTTTAAGACTGTGGAAAACTTCAGCCGTCCAGCGTACAGCCTCCCTCATTGACTCCGCGCCGACCGGCATTACCATGAATTCCTGGAAATCTATCTTGTTGTCGGCGTGTTTGCCGCCGTTAATAATGTTTGCCATTGGGACTGGCAGGAGGTTGGCGTGGAAGGTGCCGAGGTATTTGTAAAGAGGAACGCCAAGGTACTCGGCAGCGGCGCGGGCTGTAGCCATCGAAACGCCAAGAATTGCGTTAGCGCCAAGCTTGCTTTTATTTTCTGTACCGTCAAGCTCAATCATCGTCTTGTCTATATCGACCTGTTCAAGAGCATCAAGTCCCATGAGTTCAGGCGCAATTATATTATTTACATTGTCAACAGCCTTTAAAACGCCTCTGCCAAGATAACGTCCCTTATCGCCGTCGCGAAGTTCAACAGCTTCATAAGCGCCTGTTGACGCGCCGGAAGGAACCGCCGCGCGTCCCAAAGAGCCGTCTTCAAGCATTACATCAACTTCTACAGTGGGGTTTCCGCGTGAATCGAGAATCTCACGAGCCTCCACATATTCGATAATACTCATAACTTCCTCCAAATTAGATTTATATTGTAATGGTGCGGTATTTTTCCATTATAGTCAATAATATCAAAAACGCATCTAAAAAATATTTTAAGGAAATATCAATTAGATGATATCATTCCATCATTAACAGAAAAGGGAATATTATGAGAATGAATAAAGACGGGAATTATTTACATTATAAAAATTATACGGGAAGCGTTTTTTTTTCCGAAGAAGACGCGGTTTTTCACGGAAAAGTAATTGGAATAAAAGCGCTCATATCATTTGAAGGCGACAGCGTAAATGCCATTACCGCTGATTTTCATAAAGCGGTAGATGAATATTTAAAATTTTGCATAACAAAAGGAAAAGAACCGGAAAAACCGTTTAAAGGTTCTTTCAATGTCCGTATCAGCGCTGATTTACACCGTAAACTTGCCATAAGCGCAAATGCCCGCGGTGTCTCTCTTAATACTTTAGTTGAAGAAGCAATTTTACGAACAGTAAATATTTAAAATTATAAGATAACCATCCGGATTATACAAAAAATCCATTGTTAAACGGACTCTCTCCGGCTATTCCCTATCCGCCAAAAAATTACTATACTTGCGGTAACTTATATGAAATTTACAGACTTTAAACTTCATCCTGATTTACAAAAAAGCATAAATGAGGCGGGTTATTTCGACTGTATGCCGGTTCAGGAGCAGGCTCTGTCAGTAATTTTCGGCGGCAATGATCAGGTTTCAAAAGATTTATATGTACAGTCGCAGACAGGAACGGGAAAAACCGCCGCGTTTTTAATTGTTATTTTCCAGCAAATACTGACAGTCGATTCACTTTCAAAAAAGAAAGCGCTCATCATGGCTCCGACAAGAGAACTTGCCGTTCAGATCGAAGAAGAGGCAAAGATGCTCGGCAAGTATCTGCCTTTTAAAACAGGATGTTTTTACGGAGGCGTCGGCTATACGCAGCAGGAAAAACTGCTGCGGGACAATGTTCAGATACTTGTCGGCACCCCGGGCCGCGTGCTTGATCTGAATAAATCAGGAAGAATGAATTTGATGGATATCGCGTTTCTTGTTCTGGATGAAGCTGACCGTATGTTTGATATGGGTTTTTATCCTGATTTGCGGAAACTAATCAAAGTGATTCCTCCTGTTCAGCGCCGCCAGACAATGCTTTTCAGCGCGACATTGAATACGTGGGTAAAAAATCTCGCATGGGAATATACAAAATCTCCTGTCGAGATCGCGATTAAACCTGAAATCGTCACTGTAGAGGAAATAAACCAAATACTTTATCATGTCCCTTCAGAAGAAAAAATGCCGCTGCTTCTTGGGATATTAAAAAGGGAAAATCCGGAAAGCGTTATAATTTTTTGCAATACCAAGAAATATACAGAGATTGTCGCAAAGCGCCTTTCGTTAAACGGCATTGACTGCCAGTTTATAATAGGCGATCTTCCGCAGGCAAAGCGGCTTAAAGTGATTGATGATGTAAAATCCGGAAATATAAAAATACTCGCCGCTACAGATGTTGCCGCGCGCGGTCTTGATATTGAAAATCTTTCCATGGTGATAAATTACGACCTGCCTGTTGAATCAGAAAATTATGTGCACAGGATAGGCCGCACTGCCCGTGCAGGAAAAACGGGAAAAGCCATTACGCTTGCAAGCGAACAGGATGTTTACGAACTCCCCGGCATTGAACGGTATATCGGGAAAAAAATACCCAGCGAAATAGCGATGCAGGAATTATACGCAGAAGACAAAAGCAGAGGTGTTCGCATAGAAACGGAATTTTTTGAAGAGCGGCATTCGCATAACGTTAAACATGACGGGAAAAAGCGCCAGCATAAAAACCGCGCTCCCACGGAAAATAAAAAAACAGGAAAAACCGGCGAAAACAGAAAAAAACACAAAAGCGAAAATACTGCGATGGATTTGTCGAAACTTTCGATGGAAGAGAGGATGCAGCTTTACAGGAAAAAATACGCAGGACCTGCGGCGAAACACGGCGGTTTAAAAAAACATAACAAACAGGAAAAACATCATCATAAATTAAAAACAGAACATCACGAAAAACAGGAAACCGCGCAGCAGGCAGTTACAGAAAAAAAAGGATTAATATCCAGAATTATGGGAATATTCAGAAAAAAATGATAACGGTAACAGAATTAAGCCTCATATTCGGAGAGCGCACCCTTTTTAAGGACGTTAATTTAAAATTCACGCCGGGTAATTGTTACGGGATAATAGGCGCAAACGGAGCGGGGAAATCCACCTTTTTAAAAATCCTGTCAGGTGAAATTGAACAGGACAAGGGAGAAATTTCCTGCGCAAAGAATCAACGTATCGCCGTTTTAAAACAGGATCACTTCGCGTATGAAAAGTACCCTGCGCTTGAAACCGTAATAATGGGTTACCCGAAACTTTATGCGGTGCAGAAAGAGCGGGAAGTAATTTACGCAAAGGAAGATTTTTCCGAAGAAGACGGACTTAGGGCAAGCGAGCTTGAAGCGGATTTTGCAGAACTTGGCGGATGGGAAGCGCAGGCACAGGCGGGACAGCTCCTCTCAGGACTCGGTCTTGATGAGGAAGATCATGAAAAGCTCATGGTAGAACTTGACGAATCAAAAAAAGTGCGCGTACTTCTTGCGCAGGCGCTTTTCGGCAATCCTGACATTCTGCTTCTGGACGAGCCGACAAACGGGCTTGATCTTGAATCAATTTCATGGCTTGAAGAATTTTTGATTGATTTTCCGAATATCGTTATTGTAGTCTCGCATGACCGCCATTTTCTGAACGCAGTCTGCACAAATGTATGCGACATTGATTACGGGAAAATAACTCCGTACTCCGGCAATTACGACTTCTGGTACCAGATGAGTCAGATATTGCAAAGACAGGCAAGGGATCAGCTGAAAAAGCGGGAAGAAAAAGCAAAGGAGCTTAAGGAATTTATCCAAAGATTTTCATCTAACGCAAGCAAGGCGCGTCAGGCAACCAGCCGCAAAAAAGTACTGGAAAAACTTGATCTTGATAACGTGCCTGTGACAAGCAGGAAATTCCCTTACGCCGGTTTTAAACCAGACCGCGAAATCGGGAACAATGTATTAAGGACGGAAAAACTAAATTTTTCGTTTGAAGGCAAAGCGCTTTTAAAAGATTTTTCACTGACCGTAAACAAGGGAGAAAAAATCGCTTTTGTCGGCCTTGAACACGCTTCAAAGTCTGCTTTCTTTGACATTATCTGCTCTGTATTTCCGCCGGAAAGCGGGGATATTAGCTGGGGGCAAACCACATCTTTTTCCCACTTCCCAAAAGAGAACTCATCATTTTTCAACAGTAATCTCTCCATTACAGACTGGCTCCGCCAGTACTCCCCTGATCAGGACGAAACGTATGTCCGAAGCTTTCTGGGACGCATGCTCTTCTCGGGCGACGAAGCGCTCAAACCCGTAAACGTGCTTTCAGGCGGCGAAAAAGTGCGCTGCATGCTGTCAAAAATGATGCTCTCCGGCGCCAATATCCTTGTCTTTGACGAGCCGACAAACCACCTTGACCTTGAAGCAATCACCGCATTAAATGACGGGCTTGTCGCATTCGGCGGCGTAATTCTTTTTAACTCTCATGACCATGAGTTTATTAATTCAATAGCGAACCGTATAATTGAAATCCTTCCCCAGGATGACAATCCGGGCAGCTTCATCGACCGCATGATGCCGTTCGATGACTACCTTGCCGATTCTTCTGTTAAGCAGCTTCGCGCGCAGGGGTATAAACAGGGAGAGAGGCTGCGGATTTAAGCGGTATCGCTGAAAAATATCAATTTCTTAGACATGCAAGCGGCACAACCCATACGCCATTATCCATTTGAAAGGCAAATTCGGTTGCTGTTAGTACCATTAAAAATGACGGTTTTTGCATTTTTGCGGTATTTATATTATTGCAAAATTTTATCAGGTTTTCCGCAGCTTTTTGAATTTCCCCGGCGCCCATTTTGATTTCAACAGCTCCCCAGCGTTCATCTTTTAGCTGAATAATAGCGTCTATTTCATTACCCAATTGATCGCGGTAGTGATAAACCTTTCCGTCAATACTGTCAGAATAAATCCTCAAATCACGGATGCACATTGATTCAAATAAAAATCCAAAGGTATTAAAATCTTTTATAAGTTTGTTTGAATCCGCACGAAGAGACGCGGCTGCAATTGAAGGATCAGTAAAATGTCTTTTTGCGGTTGTTCTGATTGCTCTCTTTGATCGTAAATGCGGACTCCATGCAGGCATATCTTCTACTACATACAGTTTTTTCAACGCAGAGATATAATCATCAATGGTTTTATTTGACAATGATTCATCGTTTGCGAGTAAATCCTTCATAAGCGTTGAAGTAGCAGCCTGTGTTGAGATGTTTCTCGACATTGAACGCAATAATGAATAAACCCTGTCGGGATTACGTTCAACGCCGTCAATGTTTGAAATATCCTGATTCGCAACAGCGTCCAAATAATGATAAACCATTTGGAGAGCATATTTTTGTTTTTTCTCAATCACCGCTTCCGGCCAGCCGCCTCGTGTCAAAACAAAAGCTATCTGTTCGACTGAAAGACGGCTTTCGCCTGACATACCTGATTCGCCGTTAAATAAATCCGTAAGATGTATTTGTCCTGTTGATTCTCCTGACTCAAATAAAGACATTGTGCGCATTGTCATCCTGCTAATCCGCCCCGTTCCAGTGTGCATATCATCAACCTGGGGCGGTATAACAGAGCCTGTTAATATAAATTGACCTCGCTTTTTTCTTTTATCAACAGCGAAACGAACCGCATTCCATAAAACAGGCGCAACTTGCCACTCGTCCAAAAGGCGCGGAGTTTCACCTTCCAGCAATTTTGACGGCTTAGCGCCTGCCATCAATTTATATTCCGCAGAATGGTCAGGGTCCTGCATGTAAAGAACGCTTTTTGACGTCTCTTCCGCGGTCCGGGTTTTGCCGCACCACTTCGGACCTGCAATCAAGACCGCACCGGATGTTTTAAGCGTCAGTTCCAATACTTTATCAGCAATGCGAGGTAAATACTTAACGTCCATATATTAATTATATTTTCTACTTCCACATTTGTCAAATAATTACTTCCTATTTTGTCATATTTTTACTTCTTATTTTATCAAAGAAATGCTTTCTTAATTGTCAAAAAAAGAATACGAAAAATGTTTTATAGAATATGGACTTAAAGAACCGGTTTTTGAAATAATTTCCGGCGGACTTTCTGTTACGGTTTAAACATAGTATATTTAATACACCCACATTGTGAGTTTTATTATAAACTCAATTTACTCAAACTTGTTAAACCTTGAAAAACACTGATATTAAACATATACTGAGGTAGTTTCAAAGCATGGAGTTAATTAATAAATGCATTTAAGCCTTGTTATCCCCTGTTATAACGAAGAAGAGACGATCAACTTGATGTATAATGAGCTGATAAAGGTATTTGAAGGAAATCAGGGATTGGAAATACTGTTTGTAAATGACGGCAGTAAGGATAATACACTGTCAGAAATTACAAAGCTTGCGCAAACAGATGAAAGAATAAAATTTATTTCGTTCTCAAGAAATTTCGGGAAAGAAGCGGCAATGTTTGCCGGTATGAAATACGCATCCGGCGAGTACATAGGCATACTTGATTCTGATCTTCAGCATCCTCCTTCAATGCTCCCGGAAATGATTAAAGCGCTCGATGAAGGATATGACGTGGCAGCCGCCAGAAGAACAAACCGCAGCGGAGAAGCAGCCATAAAGAGCTTTTTTTCACACAGATTTTATTCCGTTATTAATAAACTTGCTGATGTAAAAATAGAAGAAGGCGCACAGGATTTTCGCGTAATGAAGCGAAAAGTAGTTGACAGCATCCTTAACATGACTGAATATTTCCGTTTTTCAAAAGGTATTTTCAGCTGGGTAGGTTTTAAAACAAAATGGTTCGCGCATGGAAATATAGACAGACCGGCAGGAAAAAGCAAATTCAATACTTTTAAACTTTTTAGATATGCCATGGACGGCATCATTTCATTTTCTGTTGTACCGCTGAGAATTTCCCTTATTTTTGGAATAGTAGTGTCAATAATAGGTTATGGATACGGGATTAGTATAATTATTTCAACATTGATAACAAAAAGCGCAGGAACAGGTTACGGTTATGCTTCATTGATGAGCGGGCTATTAATAATTGGAGGCACAATTTTAATTTGTCTGGGTATTCTGGGTGAATATATTTCCAGGATATATATAGAGACAAAAAGCAGACCTCTTTTTATTGTTGATAAAACAAATATTATTTAAATTTGCAGGGAAAAATATGCAAAAAAGTATAAAATTATTTGTACCCGGAAGACTTTGTTTATTCGGAGAGCACAGCGATTGGGCAGGTCTTCAAAGAGTAATAAACGCTGATATAATTCCCGGAGCTTCCATTGTAACAGGCATTGAACAGGGAATATACGCGGATATCGAAGCCAATGACAAATTTGTTATGCACAATACATCCGATGAATTAAAGGATTTCTGGGTAGATTTTGAGAGCGCAATGCAGATGAATGAATTAAAAAAAACAGCGGCTTCCGACAGTTATTTTTCGTACGTTGCAGGCGTAGCTTCTTATATCTGCGAGAATTATCATACCGGCGGTTTAAAAATTACAATAACTAAAATGACTCTTCCTGTAAAAAGNGGGCTTTCATCCAGCGCCGCTGTCTGCGTATTGGTTGCCCGCGCTTTTAACATAATTTACGGACTTAACCTTAATACAATGGGAGAAATGACAATCGCGTTTAAGGGCGAGCAGCGGACAAAATCACGCTGCGGCCGTCTTGATCAGGCATGCGCGTTTGGAGTAACGCCTGTCTTAATGACATTTGACGGCGAAGATATAGACGTTCAGCGCCTTATCGTTAAAAAACCTCTTCATTGGGTATTCGCTCATTTAAAGGGAAACAAAAACACCATAAAAATTCTTTCAGATTTGAATAAATGTTATCCGTTTGCGCAAAATGAAATCGAGAAAAATGTTCATTTCGCTCTTGGAGAAGAAAATCAAGAAATTATACAGCAGGCAATCGAATATATAAAAACTGGAGAAATTGAAAAACTTGGAAAACTGATGACCCATGCGCAGGAACTCTTTGATAAAAAAGTTGCTCCGGCTTCATGGGAAGAATTAAAGGCGGTAAAGCTTCATTCCATTCTTGGCGATACAACCGTAAAATCACTAACTTACGGCGGGAAAGGCGTAGGTTCGCAGGGGGACGGCTCAGTGCAGTTCCTTGCCAGGGATGCGCAATGCCAGCAGAAACTGGTTAATTATCTTAATGAAATTGACAATACCGCTTATTCGCTTACAATCAAACCCCGTCATCTTGTCCATAAAGCCATAATACCTGTAGCAGGTTTCGGCACAAGGCTGTATCCTGCGACACGCGCTGTAAAAAAAGAATTCATGCCGGTTATTGACAGCGATGGTCTTGTTAAACCTGTTATTTTAATTCTTCTGGAACAGTTACATGAAAGCGGAATCGATGAAATATGTTTGATTGTAAGCTCGGAAGAAGATATTGATTTTTATAAAAAATATTTTCAAAAGCAGTTGATTGAAGATCACCATAATAAATTACCGCTAAAAATGAGGGAATATGAAAACAAAATTTTTGATATTGGAAAATCTCTCTCTTTTATCATTCAAACAGAAAAAAAAGGTTTTGGACACGCGGTATTCCAAAGCAAGGATTTCTGCAAGGATGAACCGGTATTACTGCTATTGGGAGACACAATCTACTGTTCCAATACACAAAAAACATGCAGTATGCAGCTAATGGAAGTTTATGAGGAAGTAGACAGACCTGTTATTTCTATACATGAAATTACAGTTGATGAAGCAGTGCATTACGGGATACTTTCTGGTATATGGGAGGATAAAAACGAAACTGTTTTAAAGGTAAAACAGTTCGTTGAAAAACCTTCTGTTGAATACGCAGAAGATTTCCTTGGCATTGAATGCCTCCAAAAAGAAAAAAAATATTATTCCGTATTCGGGCAGTATATTCTAACGCCTGAAGTTTTTACAGAACTTGGAACAAATATTAAAACCGGACAAAATACGGAAAAGAACGGAGAAATTGGCTTAACAGCGGCTCTCTCCGGATTGATCGATAAAGACGGTCTTTACGGCGTTGTTATAAACGGGCAAATGTTCGATATAGGCAATTCAAAATCATATTTCAATGCCTTAAAAAATTATTCCGGCGCAGCCGAGTTTTGTTAAATATTAAATATGGCAGATGATTACAATTACATATGTATTTACAATAATTATTTTAATTGTTAAAATACCTTAGTAGTAATAAATCGCTGGATCATTGAGCGTGTTTCGGCCGCCAATACGTCTTGCGTCCTTTGAAGGTTCTTTTTTCCTCTTTCTTAAGCGGCAATAGCTGTAATTAAGAGTAATTTTTTTCAAGTTTTTAAACCATACATTTATTTTCCAGCTAGTATTATTATTCAATATAACAAAAATTTAATGATCTTGAAAGAATCAGAAAAAATTACCATTCTTTTTTTATCATGGAGAGATATTAAATCGCCTAAAATGGGCGGAGCGGAAATATTTACGCACGAGATGATGCGGAATTCCGATTTATCAAAATTCAGGATAATACATATATCACCTATGTTTTATGGTGCAGTTGATTCTGAGGTTATAGATGGCATTACTTATCTTAGAATGGGAAATATTTTAAGCGTAATTTTAAAAAGCAGAAATTTTTATATCTTTAATAAAGATAAAATTAATTATGTTATTGATCAATGTAATACACATCGTTTCTTTACAAAATTTTGGGTAATTAGAGACAAACGTATATTTTTTATACATCAATTAACCAGAGAAATCTGGAATTATCATTTATTCTTTCCATTTAACCTGTTTGGATCTTTATTGGAAAATTTTATGTTAAAACTTAACAAAAATGATAAAACATTAACAGTTTCCGAGTCTACAAAAAAAGACCTTTTATTAATAGGATTTGACGAAAAGAATATAAAAATTATACCTGAGGGAATAAATTTTAATGTCTGGCCGGAAATTAAATTTTATAATAAAGAAAAGCGGACTACTTTTATTTATGTCGGAAGATTCGCCAAATATAAGGGAATTGATTCATGTATTCAGGCTTTTTGTGAATATAAAAAATATTTTAAAGAAGCCAAGTTATGGATATTGGGGAAAAAAGACGAAAAATATATAATCAAAAACTTAATACCAATATGTAAAAAAAATAACATCTCTTACGGTGATTTTAATGATGATAATGATATAATTTTTTTTAATTTTGTTACTGATGAAAAAAAACTGGAATTAATGAGCAGGGCTTATGCTCTTTTAATGCCTTCAATAAGAGAAGGATGGGGATTAATTATTACAGAAGCCGCAGCTGTAGGAACTCCAAGTATTGTGTATAATTCTCCTGGAATAATTGATGCTGTTAATTTTGGAGAATCAGGTTATATTGCTACCAAGAATAATTATATTGGATTATTTGAAGCGATGAAAGATTTATCCTGCAATAAAGAAAAATATATAAATATCAGAAAAGCAGCATATAATTTTAGTTCATGTTTTAAATGGACTCGTACAGGAAAAGAATTTTCTGAATTTATTTTAAATATTTCAAATAACAGGAAGCATTGTTTTGAATAATAAAAATTTAGTATCAATAATTATTCCAACATATAACCGTGTTGACGATGTCATTAAACTTATTGATTCGCTGTTTTTAAGTGAATATAGAAATATAGAAATTATAGTAGTAGATAATAATTCTATGGATAATACGACCAATATTATTAATAGTATGTATTTAAACAGGGAATTACCCGTAAAAGTTATTACTTTAGACAGAAATTTGATGGCAGCCGGCGGAAGAAATGCAGGAATAAAACATGCTGAAGGCGAATATTTACTTTTTATTGACAGTGATAATATTGTACCTTCAAATATGATTAATCTGCTCTTAAATGGATTTATTGATAATCCTGATCTCGGTTTTATCGCTCCTGTTACCATAAATGTTAACAAAGGAAATACAATATTTACTATGGGGGGATTCTATAATTTCTTGACATCCATGCCAATAAACATTTACGGCGGAATAAAGATGGAAGAACTTGAAAATAAAATTAATATAAAGGAATATTATAGTACAAAATTATGTCAAAATGCTTTTTTGGTAACTAAAGAAGTAATTAAAAAAATCGGCGGATTTGACGAAATCTACTATATATATTATGAAGAAGCGGACTTTGGCTTCAGAATTAATAAACTTGGCTATAAGATGTATATAAGTTCAAAAGCAATTATCTACCACCATCATACGATGAATAAAAAAAATGAAAGTAAAAAATTAAGAGATTGGGGAATACAATCGCCTGATGTCGCATACCATTTGTCAAAAAACAGAACCATATTTATGAAAAAATTTGCTCCGTGGTATTGCAAAATTCTTTTCTTTTTATTTTTTGTTCATGTTTTTTGTATATATTATTCATTGATTGCTGTTATTAATAAAAGAATAGATATTGCTATGGCAATCATAAAGGGTTATTTTTCCGGATTCTTTCTTAAGGTAAATTATAATATAAAGATAGGAATTACTTAAAAAGTGAAAAAATTAATTAATTATGATATTAATTTTTCTAATTCAATGAAAAACATAAACGAATGGATATAATGGAAACTAATGAGTAAATATAGGAGATAAAAAATGTTCAAATTAATAAATTTTTTTATGAATTTCATAAAAAGATATATGCCATATGGCTCAGACTTGCTTATTTTCTTAAGGAAAAATAGTTTTATAAGTTTTTTAGGTAATTCTTTCTATACTTATTATTTTAAAAGATTTGCAAAAAAAAACAACAAGAGTCCAACAAAAGAGATGATTAAAAGCCGTGAATATTTCTCTAAAAATGAAGATAGAATAAAAAACATAACATCATTTTTATATGATGATGAATCAAAAGATGTATTTAGAAAAATGATTGATTTTAGATGTAATTCTAATATTAAACTATTTCCTGATGTAAATAACAAACAATATTTCTGGAATGAACATTTTGCTTTTTCAAATAACGAAGTGTTGATTGATTGCGGAGCATATTACGGCGATACTATAGAATCATTTAAAAAGGCCGTTAAACATTTTAGAGGAAATATAAAAAGAATTATTGCATTTGAGCCGGAGGTCAATAATTTTAAATTAATTGAAAAATATCATAAAGATGTAATAGCAGTAAATGCGGGAGTAGGAGATATAGACGGATTTGTAGAATTTTATAGTGATAATGGCAGTTTGTCATCATCTTTTAAAATGACACCAGATAATATAAACAGTGGGGGGGGGGGTAAAATACCTATAAAATGTATTGATAATATTCCTGAATGTAAAGAAGCGACCATTATTAAAATGGATATAGAAGGATATGAATTAAAAGCATTAAATGGCGCAAAGAACATTATATCAACATATAAGCCTAAACTTGCTATCTGCATTTATCACAGCGATGAAGATATGCTGGAAATACCGGAATGGATTCATAATAATTTCCCCGAATATAAGTTATTCATTAGACAGCATTATAAGTATATTATCAATGAAACTGTTCTATACGCTTTTTAAATAAAAAATATATTATATTTAATCTTCAATGTAAACCGCTATTTTTGTATTTAGTGAAATATAATAATACTTTTATGATTTTCATTTTGTTGTAAGGTTAGCTATTATTGAAAATGTTTTTTATACAATAAATACTTATAATAATTATATTTTTAATATTAATTATTGATTGTATTTGTATAATAGTTGTAAGTTTTTTAATTTATGCTATAATAAGAGGATAATATGAAAAAAATAATTTCTATTATAATACCAACATTAAATGAAGAAAATAGAATAGAAACGTCATTAAAATCAATACGAGCGCAAGCTATTAATCATGATGAAGTTGAAATATTAGTAATTGATGGAGGTTCAAAGGATAAAACAAGAGAGATCGCTATTAAATACAAAGCTATCATAATTAATAATCCTAAAGTTGTTCCAGAAGAAGCTAAAATCATAGGCTTATTAAACTGTACTGGTAAATATGTTATATTTATGGATGCAGATGAAGAATATGTTGATAATAATCAACTATACAGAAGAATTAAATTATTTGAAGAAAATAGTAATGTGAAGATTACTATTGTAAACTCTTTAATAACCCCAAAAGGATTTCCTGATTTAACCAGATATGTTAATAGTTTTGGAGACCCATTTTCTTATTTTATTTACAAATTCGATGGTGAAAACATAATATCCAGTCTGGATAAAAAAAAATATAAATATGATAAAATAGGAGATTATGGAAGAATTTATTATTTAAAAAATGATAAAATTTCGCCTATTGTTGACGGTGGAACATCAATGTTTGATTTTGAATATATAAAAAAAAATATAAATTATAATATTCATGACAAGAATTTTATTTCTATAAAAAGTGAAATTATTCTTAATATAACAGGATGTTTCGGAATAATAGAAAATGACAGAATAAATCATTATACATCTGTAAGTTTTAAAAATTATTTAAAAAAATTAAAATTTAGAGTGATTAGTAATTTAAATCCTAATGAAAATATTTCTGGGTATGCTGAAAGAGCAAAAATAAATATAATTTTAAATTTAAAAAAATATTTATATGTATTATATTGTATATTTCCATTAATAGTTCTATTTGACTCTATTATAATTTCTTTTCGTAAAAAATGTATTACTTTTATGCTTCATTTTATATTTGTTTATTATGTATTTTTTAATATTATTTTTTTTAGTTTATTAAAATTATTTAATATTAAATTTTCAAATATAAATTATGGTAAATAAGAGAAATAATAATGAAAAGAAATTCAATTATTCATAAAATATTTAAAGATATATGTCCTCCTTTTATTCGTGATAATGAAAAATTAATGTGTTTTCTTGCAAGAGCTACAAGTAATAAAAATGTAATTAATTTTATTAAGAATTTCAGAAAAGAATTACCTTATAAAAGTGAAAATGAATTACAATATTATTATGAAAAATTGTTTAATTATCAACTTCAAACAAAAAATGATTTAAATGTTGGAGCAGATTGTATAAATTTTATTTTAAAATATTCAAAAAATCATAAAAAATATCAATCATATCTGGATTGTGCTTGCGGGGGAGGGGAACTTTCATTTAAATTGGCAGAATTGGGACTTAATGTAACTGGAATGGATTTTATTATTAATGATGATTTGAAGATATCAAAAAAAGCTGTTTTTATTGAAGGAAACATTTTAAATATACCATTTAATGATAATTATTTTGATGTTGTAATTTCTGGTCATACACTTGAACATATAATTAATATTCAGAAGGCAATTTCTGAGCTTCGAAGAGTCACAAAATATACACTTATTATTATTGTTCCATGCCAAAGAGAATATCGGTATACATTTGATTTACATGTGCATTTTTTTCCTTATCCGGAATCATTTCATAGAATTATGCAAAATCCTAATGGAAAATGTTTCATGTTGGATAATGATATCATATATATTGAAGAAAAATTAATATAAATAAACAATAGGGAGTATAAATGTGAAAGAACCAGTTTTAAATTTTAAAAAACAATATGAAATTATAAAGATGATGCTGAACACAACCTTCTTAAAGTAACTCATTTAGGATACTATATTAAAAGAGTATTTAACATAAAAATAATTCACAGCACCCCCATTGTTATACGTTTTTGATAAATGAATATATGTCGATCTTAATATAAATGAAGAATTTATAATACATATTGACGAATTAATTCATATTAAAGTAATAATATATATTTCGTTATAGGCATCATCATCGAATGTTTAAGGAGATAGTATGGCGGAGATAAAAGGATTAATTTCCATTATTGTACCGGTGTACAACGCTGGGCAATATTTGGAAAAATGCGTAAATAGCATACTTGACCAAACATATAAAAACATTGAAGTAATCCTTGTAAATGACGGCTCTATTGATGAGAGCGGCGCTATTTGCGATGCCTTTGCTGAAGCAGATAAGCGCGTTAAAGTAATTCACAAGCAAAACGGCGGCGAAGGAAGCGCGCGTAATACCGGTATTGATATTGCAATGGGTGAATACATCGGTTTTGTGGATAATGACGATTCTATAGACCCGATAATGTACGAGAGTATGTATACAAAAATAAAAGAAACCAATGCAGATATTTGTATATGCGGGTACAGGTATAAGTTGGGGACTGATGAGAACAGTATTGTATACAATAAGGTACCGACATTAAATACATTGAGCCCTGCTGAATTATGGGATGAGTATCTAAGAGATATGCTCAAGTATAAGCTTGCAGTAGCGTCAATATGGAGCAAGCTTATAAGAGTAAATTTGTTTGGCGGATTAAATAATGACAGTACAGGAAAATTGCGTCAACGGGAAGAACACAATGGAAAGAGAGTACTTGCCGGCGGCGAAGCACTTGGTGTAGCTTTGATTGCAGTTGCCAATAATGGTATAACATTTGCCGATATAACCCCTTATAATTATAACCCCAGACCCACAAGTGCGACTTTGTCTATCATAATTGATGAAACAACAAGCGATGTTTTCTATCAAGAATTTTATCATAGCCTTATATCTTGTCTGCCGCACAAGAGCGCGAAGATAAAGAAAATAATTGCCTGTATGCAATCTTTTATAACCGTGGCTCATAATCATGAAGCTATGATAAGAAAGCTCCCAAAACCTGTAAAACTAAAATTAGCTCAAGTTCTAAAAATCATATTATTTTTCCCAGGGTTTGTCTGGAAACTCCAGGCAATATTTGTATTTGCAACACCTGCGAGTCTGTACCGCGCTGCCTTTGGTTTTTATGGAAAACATAGGGGAAAGACGAGATAGATAATGGAATACACATGTAAAATCTGTTGGAATAGCGAGAATAACTCTTTATATACTGTAAAGGAAATAATTATTGGTAATGGAGATGAATTTGAATATATAGAATGCAGCAGATGCGGTTGCTTGCAAATAGCTGAGATTCCAAAGAATTTGGCTAGGTATTACGAAGGATATTACAGTCTTGGCGCTGTTGATGATAAAAATATCACCAGGATTCAAAAGTTTATTTCTGACTCATTTGAGAAATCCAAAATTTATTATTATACCAAAAAAGGCGGTATAATTGCCAGGAGTATTTGCTGGTTTTTCCCAGAGCTAATGCCCCCCCCCCCCCCC
>WQTD01000001.1 GCA_009786455.1 Treponema sp. | reverse complement strand
GGCGAAGCCGAACCGCAAACCGCCGGATATGTGCAGTAGGGGGAGAGCCAATAATAGCCAACATGACCAATGAACTGAAAACCCTCCGTTCCGCCGTATCGGACTATGCTTTGCCTGATGTAAGACGGAAATATAACGGCGTTTTAGAGTGCCGACAAACGTAACACTTTTGAAGGGTGGGGGCAGGGGTTTTTGTGCCGCTGTTGTTTTTTACCTTTGATTTACCGCAGAAAAATATGGGCGTGTAGGATTAGCTCATATTTTTCTGTTTAGCCTTGCAAGGATGCAAGGCTAAAATTGGGTTTACGCCTTTGGATAAACTACGGCACAAAAAAGGCTGCTCTGATCGAAAAAATTGCGTAGCAATTTTGTCTGCTTTTCTTTCTTTTCGGGTGAGGCTGAACCGCAGAAAGATAAAAATTTGGTACTATAATACAAGTACATAATGCGACATATCATAAACAGTGAAAAACGGCTTTAAATGGGTTTTAAAATGGTTGGTAGTGAAATGATACGGCTATTGGGTTTGGGAACGCACTACAGGCAATTATAAGCTACATTTAGGGGAATTTTATAACAGGTCTGTGATGTGGCAATTGTTTTATTTCTATGGTACGTTATGCGCAACAATGATAATATGTAGGCAAGAATGTAGGCAATTTCTGATAACAATAGAGAATAATAGGTCATAATAGATAGCAGATAATACTTGACTAATTCCTTATCTGATATATACTTAGAGTAATTAAGGCATACCAGATAGCAAGTGGTATCAAGGGCGGCGAACTTCGGTTAGTTTTGTAAAAGGCTTTTGAAAAAACGTCTTAAAAGACATTTTATCATTTAAATCTAAGGTAGCTTTTCCAAAAACTGAAGTTTTGGAAAAGTCTCTATATCATAAAAATTATTGCTTTTACTGTTGTAATATTTTCTATGTTCATAGGCAAATCCTTTTGGTGTGTTTTTAAGGCAGCACAATATTAAACGAATTATTCGGTTTGTCAATCAATCCGAAAAGTTCGGCAAGTTTCTGCGGATTGCCTGTAACTTTAACTTCACCGGACAACAATAATTTGTCCGGAGCTGCCTCGCCTGAAAAAACGCGAAGGAAAGATTGTTTGGTTATTATTACAGTGGCATCGGCATTTTCTTCATATTTATCTTTCCAGTAATTAATGACAGAGTTTTCCAGATATAGCGTATATTTTTCAGAAATATCCGTAAACTCAAAATCAACAATCAATTTTTTGCCGTCCGCTTTCTCTCCGTTCAGCTGAACCGCCAGTAAATCAAATAAATATCCGATAGAAAGCACAGATAAAACATTATTATTTCTATTTCGCACTGTATCTTTTGTCTGTAAAAGTTCTTGTGCGCCTGTAAGGTAGGTGTTGCGCCATGGAGCGGCTTCAGAAGCATAAGCAAGCTGTTCGTAAGCGCCGGCAAGCAGTTTCCGCGCTTCCTGATTTTTCGGCTCGGCAAAAACTACATAGCGCAGTACAGTCGCGACCCAACGGTATTCGCCTTTATCAAAATCAACTTTCGCCTTTTCAAGAACTTGCTTCGCACCGCCGAAATATTCAAGAAATTTTACAGCAGCTTCTTCAGGCGGCAGGGGGTTTAGGTTTGAAGGATTTGCATCATAGTAGCCGAGGTAACGGTTATAAACCGCTTTCGCGTTCTGGCTGACAGTGCCGTAATTTCCGCGGACACTCCATGTTTCAGACAGACTTTTAGGCAGTTTTATTTTATCTCCTACCTCGTCAATCGTGTAGCCCGCATTCGCAAGGCGTAATGTTTGGTCGTGGACATATTTATAAACATCGCGCTGTTTTTTTAAAAATTCCAAAGAACGCTCCTCACCCCATACCGGCCAGTTGTGAGTAAGAAACACAACGTCGAATTTACCGCCGAATTTGTGAATTGCCTCGTTGATATATCCTGCCCAAGCTTTTGCGTCTCTGGTTTCAGCGCCGCGTATTGTATAGATATTATGTAAAGTGTGGAGGCAGAGATCAGCAGGACAATAAGCTTTGTAATCCGGAAGAAAAACGGTCATTGCAGACGGCGCTTCAGTTTCCGGTGTAAGCTGGAAAACAAGTTCAACGCCATCGTAAGTGTGAGTTTCGTATGGTTCTTTTATTATTCCATTAGGAGGCACAAGACCGAACCCTGCGCTTCCGAAAACACTTCCAAATCTTACGCCAACATTTCCTGTTTCACTGTGTTCCAAATTTACTCCATACATGTACAAGCCGCGGCGATGCATAGCGGTACCTGCCAGGATATTTTCCGAGACAGTTTTATCCATAAACCTGTCAGGTGCAATAACCGGAATTTTTCCGCTTTGCGCGTCTTCCAAAGAGACGATAGCTTGCGAACCGCCCCAATGATCAAGATGGCTGTGTGTATAAATAACGGCGGTAATAGGTTTTTTGGGAGCATGTTTATAAAACAATTCAAGAGACGCTTTTGCGCTGTAACGATTGGTCAGCGTATCAATAACAATATAACCTGTTTTACCCTCGATAAAGGTAATATTCGCGCTGTCGTATCCGCGAACCTGCCAAATTCCGTCCTTGACCTTATACAAACCATGACGGGAAGAGAGAACTGCATGTCTCCAAAGGCTGGGATTTATTGTGTCCGGAGCTTCCCTGGATTTTAGAAAATGAGCATACGCTTCCAGATTCCATATCGTTCCGTTTTCGCCCATAATTGGCTCGTTAAGCTGGGCAACAAGACCTCTATCTGCATCCTCAAAATCCTGTTTGTCTTCAATGTTAAGAAAATTTTCCGATAAAAATTCTTTTTGCTTTTTCAATGTGTGTGCAGTAACACTCATAGCACTTTCCTCTAAAAGAATTTAATTTATATATACATATATGTTTACTATGTATTAGAATGTTATAATGTCTGTTATTTGTCAATAGAGCGAATTTGATATTTATTAAAAAATCGAAGGTAACTGTTATAAAAATTGAAGTTTTAGAACATAATTAATAAAGGGGTTTTTATTATGAAAAAGAAAATATTAGCATTTATATTAACCTTCGCACTTACATTTAGTTTTACCGCATGTAATAACAATACGGCAAAAACAAGAGAATTAAAAGAAGTCAAAATTGGATTCCCATCCTCGGGAAACGGGTTCCCGGGAGGCGTTCACGGAGTTGCAATCGAGAATGGATTTTTTGATGAATTTTTAAATCCTCTTGGTTATAAAGCTGTTAATGAAGCATTTGTAGGAATGGCTCCGGCAATTCATGAAGCTTTGGTGGGAAAAGCGCTTGATTATGTCCTGTATGCGGGTATGTCGGCTGATTTATCAAAAGCAAACGGGGTTGATCATACATTAATAAGCGTAACTATGTGGGTAGGTTCATTATGGAAGCTGGCAGTAAGCACAAGTTCAAATATTAATACAATTGCGGATTTAAAAGGAAAGAAAATTGCCTATACGAGGGGAACAAGTTCGCACATTTACCTGTTAAAAGTTCTTAATGACGGCGGCATTCAATTTTCCGATATAGTTCCGCTTAATACAACGATTCCTGATGGAATGGTAGCTTTGGCGACCGGTAGTGTAGACGCAGCAGTTGTTTTATCAGGACATGAAAAACAGCTTGAAAAAGAAGGCAAGGTAAAAGTTATCCATGTACAATTTAATGCTGATAAGGCTGTTTTTTATGAACCATCTGTATTTATAGCGCGGACAGATTTCCATAAAGAAAACCCTGATGTTACCGTTGCCATTCAAAAAGCTTTGTTAAAATCAAAGGACTGGATGAAAGAAGATCCTATGCGTTATTATAATCTTCTGTCGCGAAAAAGTATGCTTCCAATAGAAGTTCTTTTGGAAACGGCTAGTTTAAATATTGATGCATTAGTCACGCTTAATTTGGACGAAGTGTATATTGATTCGCTTAAAGAAATTCTGCAGTTCCTGAAAGATTACGAACTGACAAAAGGCAATATTGATTTTGAGTCGTGGATTGATCCAACAGTAATAGAAAGAGCGTTAAAGGAATATAAAAGTGGAAAATAAATTACGTAAAGCCCTGTGGCTGCTATTTTCTTTAATTTTACCGTTACTCATTTTTATTTTATGGTATACGGTAAGCCGCAACAAATTGGTATCTTCTCTGGTGCTTCCGAGTCCCGGAACCGTAGCGGATGAATTCTGGAATCAGCTTACGGCTGGCACATTAAAAACCGACATTGCCGTCAGCGTAAAAAGAATTTTATCAGGATATTCATTAGCAGCAACAGCAGGCATTATCCTTGGCGTAGTAATGGGAATGAGCCGCGCAGCGGAGAAATTTTTCACGCTTACATTTACGTCAATACGGCAAATTCCCATGATGGCATGGATCCCACTGCTTATTATCTGGTTTGGAATCGGAGAAGAAAGCAAAGTAGCGGTAATTTTCATGGCGGCTTATTTTCCCGTTTTGATGAATACATTAAGCGGTATCAGGCGCACCGATCCCAAATTGATTGAAGTTGGAAAAATGTATAAACTAAGCAGGATAAAACTGTTTATTAAGATATATCTGCCAAGCGCGCTGCCGAATATTTTTGTGGGTTTAAAGCTGGGGCTTGGCATTTCGTGGATGGCTGTTGTCGGCGCGGAAATGATCGCCGCGTCAAGCGGAATTGGATTCAGGCTTAATGACGCAAGATCGCTTATGCAGTTTCCTATTGTATTCAGCGGAATGATTGCAATCGCCGTTACAGGCGTAATTATGGATCAAATTTTAACCTTTATTTCAAAAGCGGCTACTCCCTGGGAAAAAAACCGGCACTGAGTTCAAAAGGGAAATCAGGTATGGAAGAAACAGCAAACAAACGGCATCTTGAGGTGAAAAATCTTTATAAAACACATATAGTAGAAACCCGCTCTTTTTATGTTCTTGAAAATATAAATTTTACAGTTAACTATGGAGAATTTGTGGTAATCGTCGGACACTCAGGGTGCGGAAAATCAACTCTGCTAAAAATAATCGCGGGACTTGAAAAACAGGATAATGGCGGAGACATTTTTTTTAACGATCAGCCTATTTCCTCTCCCGGACCTGAAAGAGGAATGATTTTTCAGGAACACAGACTGATGCCGTGGCTGACTCTGGAAAAAAACGTAACATTAGGACTTATTGGAAAAACAAAAGAAGAGAAAAAAAAACTCGCAGACGAATATCTGAAAATGGTTCGCCTTGCGGATTTTAAAAAGGCATATCCGGCCCAGTTATCGGGCGGAATGAGCCAGAGAGCCGCGATCGCGCGGGCATTGATCACAGAGCCGGAAATGCTTCTTCTTGATGAACCGTTCGGCGCGCTTGACGCTTTAACAAAAATAGAAATTCAGAACGAAATCTTTAATATAAGCGCTAACAGAAAAAAAACGATGATTATGGTTACGCATGATATTGAAGAAGCTGTTTTCTTTGCCGACCGCATTATCGTTATGTCAAATCGTCCCGGTAAAATCAGGGATATTATTTCCATTGATCTTTCCAAACCCCGCGATCGCACATGTTCGGAATTTACTTATTACAAGAAAAAAGTATATGATTACTTTTTCGAGCCGGAAGAAAATACCGGAATTTTCAGTTTAAACAGGAGTTTATAAAGGATTTAGCCGGAAATGAACGAAAAAATAAATCCAAGCCAGGCTGTAAAGCCTGAATATTATTTATAAAATGACGAGTGTAAAGCGGGCTTTAATCGCCATGTCAGGCGGCGTTGACAGCGCGGCGGCTGCAATCATAATGCAGGAAGCGGGTTATGAATGTATCGGCGCTACCATGAAATTAATATCCAACAATGGCAGTAAATGCTGCTCGCTGAAGGATGTTAACGACGCCCGCGCTGCCGCATGGAAACTAGGAATCCCTCATTATGTGCTTAACTGCATCCAGCCGTTTACAAATTATGTAATTGAGCCTTTCATTGAAAGTTATGAAAAAGGAGAAACGCCTAATCCCTGCATTGAGTGTAATCGTTATCTGAAATTTACGCTGATGCTGCATAGGGCGTTAGAACTGGAAGCGCAAAAGCTTGTTACAGGCCATTATGCCCGGATAGAAAAATCAGGCGATAGGTGGCTCTTAAAAAAGGGAATAGACCATAAGAAAGATCAAAGTTATGTGCTTTACATGATGAATCAGAAAACGCTTTCACAAACGGCTTTTCCTTTGGGAAAAATGACCAAGAAAGAAGTAAGACAGCTCGCCGCCGCTAAAGGGATTTCAAATGCGGATAAAGAAGAAAGCCAGGACATCTGTTTTGTAGAAAATGGCGATTACACAGACTTTATTAAAAACTATACAGGAAAATCCTACCTAGAGGGAGATATAACAGATACCGAAGGAAAAGTAATTGGACGCCACCAAGGGCTCATTCGTTATACTATAGGACAGCGCAGGGGTACGGGCATAGCCTGTAATTTTCCTGTCTATGTAATTGCAAAAAACATTGCCAATAATACATTGGCAGTAGGCGGTGAATCATCGCTTTATAGTGCATCTCTCACCGCCGGAAAGATAAATATGATTGCGTGTGAAAACCTCTTTCAGCCGCAGCGTTTAGCGGTAAGAACTCGTTATCAGCAAAAAGAACAATTTGCAACGGTACAGCAAATTGATCAGGATAGCGTCCGTATTGATTTTGAAGAACCACAGAGGGCGGTTACACAAGGTCAAGCAGCGGTGTTTTATGACGGTGATACTGTTGTAGGCGGCGGCACTATTGTATAAAATATTTCATTCAAATTACAAGTTCCTAATTTATGTTAAATCCTGATAATGCTCGTTTCAGTCGCAGCAGCTTCCCTTCTCGTTCAACGATTTCATTTCGCCGAACATTTTTTTTGCTTTAAGTAAATACTCCTTTGATATGGTAAGGGTTGAAGCCGCTACCTTTTTATTCTCAATCGTAATTGGCTCAGGGTGGCACGCATCGGATGAAGCTTGAATTTTATCCATAGCATACACCCTTTCGCTTCCGCATAAAGAAACAAGCTGAGGACCCGGTGTCTGTGTAAAATACCCAAGCGCCGCAGGATCATTGCTTCTCTGGTAGCAATAGTGACAGGCGTTGAAAGCGGTGCGTATTGAGCCGTCCGGTATTTTTACCGCCATTATCTCCATCAGCATACCGTCAATTTCTATGGGATAAAAACTGACATACTGATTTAAGTCCGCAATTTGGATAACCAAATCCTGATTAACGGTTTTTGGTTTTCTCTGGTTGAGTAAGCTTCTGTCCTGCTCCGCATCCCCCCTGGCGAAAACGGATACGCCGGACATCAACATAAATACAACTGTAAAAACCGCCGTCAATATTTTAAAATTATTTTTTTCCATTTTGTCACCCATTAATGTTCAATATACATGATACACGATAAATTGTCAATTTTACACTGAGAGCAGCATAACTGTTGTATTAATTTAAAGACACGAACAAAACATTGACAAAGTTTTTTATTAAAAATAAAATAAAACATCATACGATACAAGATGGTCCAATGCCTGAAAAATTATTCCTGACAAGCCTGAAGCAGAATGATCTTCCCGGTGATTCTGTTATCGACATTTCCGGCGGCGGGAAAATCCTTATAATAAGCGATCTCCACATGGGTTCAGGTTCCCGCGATGATCTGTCCTACAACGGAGAAATGCTCACTTTCATACTTGAAGAATATTACTTTAAAAAAGGGTGGATTCTGATACTAAACGGAGACATTGAAGAACTCCATAAATATTCGCTTGATTATATTCGGGAAAATTGGGCAGGGCTTTACAGGGTCTATAATCTTTTTGCAAAAGAAAACAGACTTTATAAAATTACCGGTAACCATGACGAAGAGCTTCTTTTTATGAAACACGCCTCGGCATATCGTCTTCATAGCGTCGTAAAAATAGAAACAGGTATAATACCGGCTTATGTTTACCACGGACACCAATTATCGGCTGTATACATCAAATTAAACAGAATATTTGGATTTTTAAGCCGTTATATATTGATGCCCCTCGGCATAAAGAATATCAGTGATTCGCGGAACCCTCATAAAAGATTTAAAATCGAGAAAAAAGCGTATATATTCTCCATGGCGAATCACTGTCTTTCAATAATAGGTCATACCCATCGTCCGCTCTTTGAATCATTGGGGCGTTTTGATTTTATTAAATTTGAAATTGAAAGGCTGTGCCGCGATTATCCGGCGTCACAGGGAGAAAACAGAGAGCGTATAGAAAACGAAGTTACCGAACTGCGGAAAGAATTGGGGAAACTTAAACGAAAGGAGCGGCGCGACGTGCTTCGCCAGAGTCTTTACGGAGATGAAATGCCTGTTCCGTGCCTTTTTAACTCCGGCTGCGCTATAGGCAAGAAAGGTTTGAACGCGATTGAAATAACAAACGAGGATATATCTTTAATTTACTGGTTTACAGAGGGAAAGAGCAAGAAATTTATAAACCGCGGCGGTTATGATATCGAACAAATCCCAAACCGGGCTTACCGCCGCGCTGTTTTAAACCATAATAAACTCGATTATATCCATGCAAAAATAAAATTATTGGGCAATGGTTAATTGCGCCGTATAAAATAAACCGATATTATGGGTATATGAACGCTATTTTAATAATATACGGCGGTAGTCTGGAAAGCCAGGCGTTTGAACTGCTGTATAATCAGGAAAACAGCATATCATTGACAGTGCAGCAGGCGCAGAAATTTCCCGGGGTTAATAAAACAGTGTTTTTATTTTCACACGGCAGTTTTCCCTTCCTGAATAATGTCCAGTTCGAACAAAGAGATACATGGACTGTAAAAAGTCTACTTGAAAAAATCGCGCAGCTTCAAAGCGGTTATGATTTTGCTTACTTTATTTTCGCGGACTGCCCTTTTTTGGATCCTTCCCTCGCAGGCGCGATTGCAGAAAGACATACCCGATATTCTGCCGAATATTCTTATGCCGACGGCTGGCCGTACGGACTTGCTCCGGAAATCCTTTCTGAAGGAACAGCGGCAATTTTATCGAAAATCCAGCTTGATGAAAATGAGCCGGTAAACAGGGACGTACTTTTTTCCGTTATCCGCAAAGATATTAACGCTTTTGATATTGAAACCGAGATCTCTTCCGTCGATCTTCGCTGTCACAGAATAAACCTGTGCGCCGATTCAAAACGTAACCTGCTTCTGTTAAAAAATTTTTTAACTGCCGCGAATGACATTCCGTCCGCCTCATTGGCAGAGCAAATCATCGAAAAGCAGCCGGAAATACTGAGAACCCTTCCTGCATTCTATCCTGTACAGGTTTACGGAGGATGCCCGCAAAAATGCGCTCTTTGTCCCTACCCTTTAATTACAGACGCAGAACAGCGCAAAGACTTCATGGACAGCGGGAAATTCGAAATCCTTCTTGATAAAATTGTCTCTTTTTCGGAGGATGCGGTTATTGATCTTTCTTTATGGGGAGAGTTGAGCCTTCATCCTGAAAAAATGAAATTGATTGAAAGCGTAATTAAAAAAAACAGCCTTGCCCTTGTTGTTGAAACTTCCGGTCTTAACTGGTCAGACGATGAACTTGAGAAATGCGCCGCTCTTGTAAAAAACACAGGTAAAAGGAAGAACTCCCTGCCGCCGCTTTCATGGATTGTCTCTCTTGACACGCAGGACAGCGGCAATTACGCGAAATTACGCGGAAACGGCTTTGCGCAGGCGAATAATTGCGCGAAAAAACTTCTTTCCCTTTTCCCGGATGATTGTTATGTGCAAGCGGTAAGATTTGCGGGAAGCGAGGACGACACCGAGAAATTTTACCGCTACTGGAAAGAAACCTGCTCAGACAAAAACATCATTATTCAGAAATTCGATGATTTCTGCGGTTTTTTGGAAAAAAAACAAGCGTCGGACATATCACCCGTTACGCGCCAATGCTGCTGGCACATAATGCGCGATATGCCTGTGCTGCTTGACGGCTCTGTCCCCCTTTGCAGGGAAGAACTGAAGACCGTAAGGCTGCTTGGAAATGTTTTTGTTGATTCCCTTGAAAGCATCTGGCAAAAGGGAAATGAGTATTATAACGGACAATGCAGTAAAAATTATGACGGGCTCTGCGCAAATTGCGATGAATACTATACCTACAATTTTTAATGAAAAAATAACCCAATACACTGCGGTGGGGAGCAAGGAACGCATTGCGTCCAACGGTATTTCCGCCGTTATCCTGAATAAACCGGGTCTTCCCAGAAGATCATTTTTTCAGGAACTTGAAAAAACGGGATTCGACAATGTCATATCGATAGAGTCCGCTTCTCCCCGTTATGATATTGAAGAAGCGGCAGGGCGTTTTCCCTTTGTACGTTTTATACTTCCTGAAAGGGAAATAAACACAGGAGAGCAGATAAATCTTGCCGCTTCAGNAATTGAAAGCCCTCTTTTTTATGTTATGCGAAGCGACATGAAAATAGTCGCAGGCGGAAGCGCAAAACGCATGGCGCAGAGACTGAGCGCAGGTTCAGAAGAAATCAATGAAAACATCGCAGGCGAAAAAAAGGCAGGTTTTAAAAGGCTTTGCACAGTCCCGGTGATAATGAATTCAAATTACGGCGTTTTACCAACCATGGTTTCGCCGATGACGCAAAAAAGAAAAATAAGGACTGCTTATTCAGAACCTCAAAATGAAGGCGAGTTAAGCATTTATCCGTTTGAAGGAATTGGGATTTATGACAGGCAGCGTTTTGTTCAAATAGGCGGTTACGATACAACTTTAACAAATCTTCATTGGCAGCTTATGGATTTCGGTTTCCGCTCCTTTTTATGGGGAGAAGAAATTTCCCTGAATCTTCATTTTAAAATTTCCTGTGAAGGAGAAATGCCGCCGCAGGACATGACTGTAGAAGAAAGCTACAGGCGTTTCTACCTAAAAAATCTGGCTCCTGTTTTTAAAAGGGATTACGCTCATCTGCCCCTCTACAAATTTCCGCTTTTTTTCAGCCGCTCCGGAGAAGATCTCTCCTTCGCATGGGAAGAGTTCATGCAAAGCAGGAAATGGGTCAAGAAAAACAAATACAGATGGAAATGCGACGCCCGCTTTGTAACATGTTTGTGGGATAAATCAACGGAGACAAATTGACAGCCATTATTCTTCAATCAAGACTTGATTCATCGCGTCTTAGCGGAAAAGCTCTCCTTCTCCTTGACGGAGAACCGCTTGTGCTTCGCGTAATGGAAGCGCTGAATAATATTCCTTCGGACTTAAGAATACTTGCCTGTCCAGATGATTCATTTTCGGCGTTTGAACCTTTTGCGAAAAAGGCAGGTTTTGAAATTAATGCAGGTCCCAAAGAAGACGTCCTTGAGCGGTACTGTCAGGCTATAAGACGCTTTTCAGTAAAAAGGGTTATAAGAGCAACAGGAGATAACCCCTTTGTTTTTACAGACGCTGCATTTGCAATCAGCGCGGAAGGAGCGGCGCTGAACGCGGATTATTGCGGCTACTCAGGGCTTCCATACGGCGCAGGAGTAGAAGCTGTCAGCGCTTCCGCTCTTCTTCGCGCGGGAGAAAACGCGGCATCCTTTGATGAGCGCGAGCATGTCTGCCCTTATTTATATAATAACCCTCAAGCCTTCAAACTGCACCGCCCGCTCGCTCCCCTTAGATGGCAGGGAAGCGCCATCCGTCTTACGGTTGACACACAGGAAGATTTTAATCGCGCAGAGAGATTGTACGCCGCCTTAAAAAACGAGCATCTCAGATACCACGGTTTTACAATAATCGATACGTATAAAAAATTATTTAGAGTCTGTCTATAATGTGGACACATTATAAACAGACCACCTTAAAAAACGCATTTTCGCAGCCTGAGTACCAAAGGTACTAAAGGCGAGAAACTGCACAGCCTCTTGCTAAACTAACCGGGTTTTGCGGGAGGTTCTTTCAACAGGAGTTTTTTTGGGAAATAATATATTGATGGTTCCCTGCTGCGAAAAGGGAAAAGGCGGCGGACATTTATCGCGCTGCATCAGGCTTGTTTCCGATCTGCGCGCTCTAAACCGCGGTGTATGGCTTTATTTGCCGCAGAACATCAAGCTGCCGGGATCAATGAATTTTAATCCTGAATGGTCAGTCCGCGATCAGACTCTGCCCGATTTAAAAATAGGCTTGATTATTACCGATCGTTTTAAAACCCCTCGTCATGAACTTGAAAAATGGAAAAAGATTTCCCCTGTCATAGGAATGGACGAAGGGGGAGAATGCAGAGACACCTTTGACTTTCTTTTGGATATTTTGGTTCCGTATAATTTTATTTCACCACCGGCGAATATTACTTCTCCTTCTCTGCTGGATTGCCTCCAGAATAAAAATCATAAGAAAGAGTCAGCGCAAGTTGTTAAAACAAAAATCCTAATCACTTTCGGACATGAAGATTCAAATGATCTTGGAGCGAAGATCGCCAAATCGCTTACAGTAAAAAAAATAAAAAATATTGAAATAACCCTTTTAACAGGCGCATTAAAGAGAAACCATTCCCTGCCGGCGGATTTATCCAATATTAAAATAATAAATACAATTCCAAACCTCGCGGAACATCTGCATGAGTACGACCTTGTAATCACCCATTACGGATTAACAGCCTATGAAGCGGTTTTTTCAGGAACGGCGGTTCTCCTTGTGCATCCTACTCCTTTGCATAAAAGACTTTCAAAAACGGCAGGNTTTCTTTCTTTTTCAATTAATTTTATCAATAAAATCACGCATGAACCCAGAGACGCAAAGATTATTGGAATTCGGGAATACTATAAAAAATTTGCATCTAATATCAAATCAGGCAGCAAAAACGCCGGCTTAGCCGGATTAATTGACAGCATATCGCCGCAGGTAAACCGCAGCTGCCCTGTTTGCGGCGAAAACGCTCCTGAACACAGTGTTATGCGTTTTTATGATCGAACGTACCGCAGATGCCGGAAATGCTCAAATATTTATATGGACAGGGCATTCCCTCCCCCGATTGAATATGAGAAGGAATATTTTTATGAATCATATAAAAAACAATACGGGAAAACATACATTGAAGATTTTCCAAATTTAACGAAAGCGGCAAAAAAACGCTTTAAGACTATTAAATCAATTCTACGCACCGATGAAAAACCTTCCCTTCTTGACATTGGCTGCGCATACGGACCGTTTCTTGCCGCCGCCAGAGAAGAGGGTTTTTCACCGTACGGTGTAGAACCTTCAGGGGACGCGGTAAGTTATGTGCAAAACAAGCTTGGCATCCCCGCTTCTGCGGGGTTTTTTCCCGGATGTAATGCTTCATTCCTTGTTCCCGGTTCATTTAATGCAGTAACCCTATGGTATGTAATCGAACATTTTAAAGACTGCGCTCCTGTGTTATCTGAAATACATAAGCTCCTGAAACCCGGCGGGCTTCTCGCTTTTTCAACTCCTTCCTTTTCAGGGATCAGCGGGCGATCATCATTAAAAAACTTTCTTTCCAAAAGCCCTGCGGATCATTATACGATCTGGTCGCCTGCAACATGCAGGAAAGCCCTTTCTCTTGCGGGATTTACAGTAAAAAGAATTATAATAAGCGGACATCATCCCGAACGTTTCCCGTTTTTTGGAAAATTATCTAAAAACAAAAAGAGTTTTGCATATTTTATTTTATCGGCAATCAGCAGAATATTTAAGTTAGGTGATACATTCGAAGTTTATGCGGAGGCAAAATGAAGGAAAAAATAATCATTCTCGGCGCGGGCGTCATGCAGGGTCCTGTAATAAAAATTGCAAAAGAACTCGGGTTTTACGCGATTGTTCTTGACGGCAGCAGTCAGGCGCCGTGTATAGCAGCCGCTGATCAATTTGAACAGATTGACTTAAAAAACAAAGAAGAAATCGAAACATTTGCACGCTCCCTGCAAAAAGAAGGCGGACGCCTTGGAATCATGACAGCGGGAACAGACTTCTCCGCAAGCGTCGCATGGACTGCGGAAAAACTCGGACTTCCCGGCATACCGTACGAAGCGGCACTTAACGCTTCCGATAAATCCCGCATGCGCGGTTGTTTTAAAAAAGCCGGTCTGCCGTCTCCTGATTTCATTTCAATTACTAAAGAAAGCGATTTAAATTCAATCCCTCTTGCCTTCCCGCTTGTCGTAAAACCTGTAGACAATATGGGAAGCCGCGGATGCCGCCGCGCCGACAATATCAGTCAATTGCGCGACGCGGTAAAAACAGCAATCGGTTTTTCCCGAAGCGGACGGGCGATTGCTGAAAATTACATGGAAGGACCTGAATATTCTGTAGACGCGATTGTTTATCACGGAGAGATAACTATTTGCGGTCTTGCGGACAGACACATTTTTTTCCCGCCCTATTTTATCGAAATGGGACACACCATGCCTTCCATTGCAGAAAATGAGAATAAAGAAGCGATGCTTGATACCTTCTGCGGCGGAATACGCGCCCTCGGGCTTGCCGGGGAAAAAAGCATAGGAGCCGCAAAAGGCGATATTAAAATGACAGCTAACGGTCCAATGATCGGAGAGATAGCAGCGCGTCTTTCCGGCGGCTATATGTCAGGCTGGACATACCCTTATTCAAGCGGAGCTTTTCCGGTTAAAGGTGCAATACTTGCCGCTATGGGAAGACCGCCGGAAGGACTTGTCCCGTTAAAAACATGGACATGCGCCGAACGCGCTTTTATTTCCATCCCCGGTACTGTTAAGGCTCTATACAATACTGATGAAACGCAAAAAGAGATTTTTATAAACAACATATTTTTCCGTATCGAAGAGGGCAGCAAAGTCTCCTTCCCGGAAAATAATGTTACAAAGTGCGGAAATGTTATCGCCTCCGCTCAGGAAAGGGAAAATGCAATAAACGCCGCTGAAACTGCCGCCCGCTCAATTTTAATCAGACTCGATCCTTCGGACAAAGAAACTGAAAAATTCCTTTTAAATAATGCCTGTAATAACCCGACGGCGCCGCAATTTGAAAATAACAAATTTCCTCCCGACGCATTCACGCTTTCTAATGAATTAAAAAAAGCTCTTAATCAAATTCCAGAATCAAAAATTTCTGACCCCCATCTCTCTGCCGCCAATTGCAGATTAATCTCCTTCCCTGCCTTTGAAACCTCCGGTATTTGTGATTACATGGGCAGGACCGTAAAAGAAGCCCTGAACGCTGTCCGGCAGATAACGGGTTTACCTTTAAGCGAAACTGTTGGCGATCAGAAGGAAAATGCCGAAAATATAATGCTGGGACGTTCTTTTTGGGCGGCTTTAATCCGCGGCTCATATCAGGGAGCGGTTTTTTATATTGATAATCTGGGAGCAAAATGAAAGGAAAACATCTCCTGTTTCTCAAAATATTTTTCCTCATATTTATGATGTTCCCGCATTCCTCATTCCGCATTCCCCATTATCTTTCCGCCCTCTCTCTTGAAGAAACCATAAAAACCCTTTCGTCAGTTTCACAAAACGACAGAATTCAATTCCGCTGGGACCCCTTGTTCAGAAACGGGATTTTTTATTCGGGAAACCATAACGGCGCTTTTTCCGTAGCCGCACAGGACGGTCAAACCGGATTTCTTCTGGTTAATAACACTGAGGTCTTCAATGTTCCGCTTCCCTTCAACAATAAAGGCAGCCTCGATTTTCCTGAAGATTTCGTAAACACACTGAAAAACACATTTACCCGCCTTCATGAAAATGACGCTTCGCTTTTCCGTGTTGCCAGCATTATTATCGATCCGGGACACGGAGGAAGGGATTCAGGAACTATAGGTTATATATCCGAAAACGGGAGACAAATATCGGTCTATGAGAAAGATATTGTCTTAAAAGTTGCACTTAGTCTGAGGAACCGATTAATTCAAACCTTCCCTGATAAACAAATTCTAATGACAAGAGATAATGACTCCTATCTTTCACTCGATCAGAGATCCGATATGGCAAACGCGGTTACTGTCAGGGAAAATGAAGCTGTCATTTTTATTTCGATTCACGCAAATTGGGGAGCCAGTCCCAATGCGCGCGGTTACGAGGTCTGGCATATCAAATCAAATACCCGCCGTACTTTAATAAAACCTTCAGAGCACGAATTTTCAACGGATATTACAGCGATTTTAAACGCCATGCTGGAGGAAGAATTTACGACAGAAAGCATACTCCTTGCAGATTCAATACTTGCCGGCTTTAAAAAAACATTCGGTACTCTAATGCCGTCAAGAGGCAGTAAGGAAAACGACTGGTTTGTGGTCAGAAACAGCAGAATGCCGGCAGTCCTTGTAGAGCTTGGCTTTGTTTCCAATAAACAGGATATGGAAATTATGAGTTCCCAGGAAGGCTTGCGGAAATTAACCGATTCGTTATACAATGGAATAACCAATTTCATTGGCATTTTTGAACGTAAATGAGTACATTCATCAAATCAATTTTTAATTTCCTGTCTTCTCCTGTAAAAAGGCGTACATTATGGGTGGGTATTCTGTGTTTAGCAGCGCTTTTTGAATATTTCCACCTTGATCTTGCACGGCGAACTTTTGTATTTTATACCGTGAGCGACGGAAGCATTGTAGTGGAAGACCGGATGTTAAAACAAGCCGGTGCAAATTCCCGGGAGAGAAATATCATCCGATATACGGAAGAAGCGCTTCTGGGACCGGTCGCTCCTGATTTATTGCCTCTTTTTCCCAGAGAAACGAGGCTAAAATCCCTTTTATTTAGAGACGGAACGGTTTATATTGACTTTACGGAGGATGCCGCTTTGCCGCCCGTTGAAGGTGGAGAAACTCTCGTTAATTATAAAACCCTGTATGCAGGGATACTTAGGAATTTTTCATATGTAAAGAATGTCAGGTTTTTTATTGAAGGCAGGGCGGTTTATGCTGATGAATTATTGCATGAAGACACATAAGCCGGAATTGTACGGGTATAGTATCTAAAAAGCATGAATTTAGTGTTTTACCGTTGACAAAACATTTTAAATTCAATAAAATTAATGCAGAAGGAAAAAATTTTAAAGAAATGTATAAAAAGGAGCTGTGCATGAAACAAATGCTCATTCTTGTCGTAATTTCGATGTTAGCGGGTCCGCTGTTTGCCGAGGAGGCTGTACTTATCGATTTCTCCAAGCTTAAAGCGGACATTCATGTTAGGGTAGGTGATAGTGACACCAGCGGTAAATTGAATCAAAACCGCCAAACAATGATGGATTATGGTCATGTAGCCGGCGGAAGTTTCACAACCCAGCAAAAAGCGGTAATGAAGACCTCTCTTGCCATAGAAAACTGGGAAATAGTTCTGTCATCTTCATCAAGAACGGTACAGAGCATTACCCTCAGCTTTACAAGAGAAGCGCCGTCCAAACAGTTTGACACTGTTATGGGTGTAAGGGTAAATTTCCCGACAGAGCCGTTTAACTCACATGCATTTATCAGACCGCCTTTTGAGATTCCCGCGTTTGAACCTTCGGCAACAATTAGTGATGACGGAACCATTAGCCCGGCCGGCGACGGCATAATCGGCAAAAGCCGTTTTGAATCACAGGAAGACGGACAGCCCGCTTACGGCGTTGTCAAGAATGTCGGCGTACTCAAGTCAGTAGCGGTAAACGTGTACGGTCTTAATTTCCCTCATGGTCTTACAGCGCTGCTTATTGACAGCACAGGCAATGAAAGAAATATTTTCATGGGTTATCTGCTTTTTGACGGATGGGGAGAACTCATCTGGAATAACCCTGCCTATGTAACAGAAGTAAGAAACCGCGACATCAGGCTTTACCCTCTATATCCGACATCAACTCCTTTCATTAAATTCGGCGGATTCATTGTTCATCGCGACGCTGCTAAAGCGGGCGGAGATTTTGTTTGTTACTTCAAAGATGTAAAAGTTATTTACGATCTTGCAGTTCTTGACACAGATCGCGATATCGACGACGAATCCATCTGGAATATTATCTATGATCGTGAAACAGCCCGTAAGGTTTGGGAAATGGAGAAATTCGGTCAGAATCAGGTACTCCGTTATCTGGAATCGCAAAAACAGGCAACTGAACTTCCGTTTGGTCATCCGGACAGGGAACAGCAATAAGTCGACCGAGGTTAGCGAGGGCGTAACCTTTGTAAAACCCAGCGTCTCAAACGCTGGGTTTTTTTATTAAAACATAGTAAATGGAAAGCGAAAAAGACACAGGTCCCGATCTCTTCGTGAATCAGGAAGCGTTAAAAAAAGAATATTTACAATACGCCGACATACGTTATCTTATCGTTAACGATTTAAAGGAACGCATAGAGCAGGTGGTCATCGCCCTTAATTCCAATCCTGTTGTCAGCGGCAGGATCAAGAGTTTCAGCAGTTTTTATAATAAATACCTGCGTTTATTGAAATCAGACGGTGATTATCCGAAAATAAATGACCTTCTCGGCATAAGAATCATCTGTCCTTTTATTGAAGATCTGAGCGCCGCTGAAAACCTATTGCGCAATAATTTTGAAATAATAGAAACAGAAAGAAAGGGACACTACACTTTTAAGGAATTTGGCTATGAATCGACGCATTTTTTAATAAAAATCCCCCAAACGATTGTTGATGAGTACGGAGATCCAGGAACAGATATTGTTGAAATTCAGATACGAACCATTTTACAGGACGCCTGGGCTGAAGTTGAACACGAAATTGTTTACAAGGCCGAGTACAGTCCTTTCGACGAACCGATGAAGAGAAAGCTTGCGGCAGTAAACGCAAGCCTTTCGCTGGCAGACATCATCTTTCAGGAAATCAGAAGTTATCAGAGAAAATACAGTAAAGAAATGGGAAAAAGACGGGAGAGTTTTCTCCAAAAGATTGAAGAATCGACAGACGATTTTTTATTTTCGCAGGAATTGCCGTATGAAACACCGACTTCAGATTTAGGCCTGGATGATATAAATATAGTATCAGATTACAGTAATATCACCATTGACGATCTCCTTGTAAGCGCGCTTACCGCTCATAACCAGAATCGTTCTGATGAAGCGATTAATCAATATACAAAAATACTGGAATTAAAACCCAATAATATAATTTGTTCGATTATTTATAAACACCGCGGGATGGCCTATTTTGCCTGTTCACGGTATAACGAAGCAATTGACGACTTCAGCTTTTCTCTGGAACTCGATGATAAATCATACAAAACCGCATATTACCGGGGGGTTGTAAAAGCGGTATTAAAACAATATTCAAAAGCGATAGACGATTATACTCTTTCATTAAAGATAAATCCGTATCAGTCCTTCTGTCTTTTCAGGCGCGCCCAGTCTTATTATCATATCGGCGATTTTCCGCAGGCTCTGGCTGACTGTGAGAATTCCCTCGCGCTGGAACCAAGTAACGAATCCGCTTCCAAATTCAGGAAAATGCTCCGTGATAAATTAAAAATGTAGCTAAATCTGACCGAGGAGAGAATCGAACTCCCGACCAATAGCTTAGAAGGCTATTGCTCTATCCACTGAGCTACTCGGCCTGGTCATTATTTAATCTCTTAAAACACCGGTGGCGTATTATTTCGGGTATTTTATATTATAAAATACCCCTAATCAAACAGAAAATTCAACCACAAAGAAAGATAGAGTTTCAATTAATCAATCAATTCCCTGTGGTTATTAATTTTTTATAACTGCAAGCTAATCATCGTGAAGACCATTGTAAAAAGGGCGACCGGCTCAGAAATACTAATTACGGAGATATATTGCGCGAAGCCCTTGCCTGTTTCACAGAGGGCATCACAAGCTGTAGCTCCTGCTTTTCCCTGGATAATAGCGGTTACGCCTATTGCAATTCCGGCAATAACAGCAAAACCTAAATAAAAAAGACCTGCTTCCGGGTTAGCAGCCGCTAAAGGTTTAATTTGCCCCATTAAAATGAACGCGTAAAAAATCTGCGTTAAAGGAAAGCCGGCAAATACCAGGAGGGTCATTGGCGCGGGTTTATTGGTAATAAAACATTTTTTCCATGCCCCAATTGCTCCCTGAGCGCAGGCTCCAATACCAAGACCGGCGCCTATAGCCGTTAAACCAAGCACTAAACTGGCTCCCAATAATCCATAATTCATACATTTCTCCTTATAAAATTATTTTATTTCTATTTTCGCAAAAGGTTTGTATGTCTTACCTGACCAGTTAAGCCCTACATGCCCCGAAAATTCCAACGTGTTAAGACGTACCCCGTGCACAAGCACGGAAAGCACACAAAGTACCATATTCAATCCATGTCCGAAAATAAACAGGATAATACCCAGGAAAACCATAAATGTACCTATAGTAGGTCCTACCAATGTATTTACTGTTACCGATATGGCCGCTCCCGCAAGCCCGACCGCCCAAAGTCTGAGATACGACATAATATCAGAGAATACGTTTACAATACTCAAAACAAGGGTAATAACATTTGATAAACTGCCTTTAAGCGCCTGTTTCATACTTGTTTTATAAGAACTAAACAAGAAATTAAAAACGAAGCCGGCACCGACAAAACAAAGCAAGGTAGGAACAAATCCCTCCCCCTGGGGAATGACTGTATAATCCGGACCTACAATCAGCAACAATACCAGATTGTACATGCCAAAAAGCATAGAAATACAACCTAAATCGGCAAGACATCTGGGTGTTTTAATAAACCGGAAAAAATTATTTAAATGAGCAACCGTCAGGTGAAGCAAACCGAGAGAGAAGCAAAAAAACTGTATATTTGCCGTTGCCACCTCTTTCGGCGTACCTCTGGCTTCAGAAATCAGAGGAAGGGATATATTTCTTAATATTTGCGGTACTTTATCAAGTTCCAGACCAAACCATGCGCAGGTAAGAACACCCCACGTTGCATTGGAAATACCCAGCAATAATAATAAAAATAAACCTTGATTTACCGGCTTCTTTTGCAACCTTCTTCCCTTGTTAAACAGACTTTTTAAGATAAAAAATAACGCGATAAGTATGATAATTGTTCCATATGCGGCATCAGCGAAAATCATTCCGAAGAAGATAGTGAAGAAAATAAGGAACCACCTCGAAATGTCAGTCTCGCGGTACCCCGGCAGTAAGCCGAGGAAACCCGTAACAGGATTCAAAAGATTGACAAACCAGGTGTTTTTAAGCTTTGTCGGTATTTTTTCATCTTCCGGCGCAGGATCGTATGCGGATAAACCCCAGCTATTTTCCCTGGCGGCAATCCTTATTTTTTCAATATCTTCTTCAGGCACATAACCTGTCAGATATGATAAACCAGCGCCGGAATACACGCCTGTCGTTGTCCTGTCGGTTTTTTCAATTGAGGACATATTCGCCATTGCTTCTTCAAATTCAATGTCCTGATTTACTTTCTGCATTTCTTTATCCAGGGTCGGACGGCGATTGGCAAAACTTTTTATTTTATCGTCATGTTCCTTTAATTCTTCCCTGACTATTATTTCTTCTTTTTTAAAATCAAATAAACTTTTTTCGGGTAATTTAACAGGAGCAATACCGTTAATCTCTTTTTCAAAAACTACAATGTAAACAACATTCTTGACTTTTTTAATCTTGATATATTTAACATCCTTATCAAGATTTTCAAAATCATCATTAAATATTTCATAAAGATAAACCGGCATTCCCCTGCCGGATACTTCCTTTATTATATCCGGATCAAAGTCTCCCCATTCCTGTAAACGATCAACTTCGTGGCTCAGGAAAAGGTCACGTTCCCTGGACAGCTTGCGCATCTTATCAACTGAAAGCATATAATCGGACAATTCAGGTCTTACAGGAGCCCTTACCGCGCTTAATGAATAAGGTTCTTCTTCTTCTGTGCCAAATATATCAGTTGCCCTGCGTCCCCTGTGAAGACCGATCGGTTTGGCGCGGCGCTCATAAGGCGGTCTTGTATCTTCCGGCTCTCCCTTTTTCTTCTTTTTAACTTTTACTTTAGGCAGTTTAAAATCACGGATTAAACCGATCGCATCATCAACTTTTACCTTGCGTTTTTGCGCACTGGAATTTACATCTACAGGAACGTCGCCTTTTTCGATATGAACCACACCGATTCCCCGCAGAATGTTTAAAGCTAAATCACAGACCGAACTCTGTACTACAAGGCAGACTTTTTTCATTGGTACTATCATATGCTTCTACCTTTAACTTTAAGCTTTTGCCTGCAAAACATTCTTCGCCGCCGCTTTCTCAAAACCGCTCTTCGCTATTTTACCGCGGACAACAGCGGCAGTCTGCTGATCTCCAAGGTAAACCTGTATTTTTTTAATATTATTTGAAGCCTCGGGTATTTTTATTTTTTCAAACAGATTGACGCGCTGGGTTGTTGTACGAAGTTCACGATCAANCCTTTTACGCTGCTCTTCAACAACCTCAGCTTCAAGTTGCAGTAAAAGCGATTGTTTCATACTGTCGATCGCTTTATCCAGCCACAACGGAGTATGAACAAGATTGTAAGGCGCAATCTCAAATTTCGCTCCTTTAAAAATCGGTATCGGAACGCCCGCAACATTTCCATGTTCAATTGCCAAACTTGTAATTTTTAAAATATCCTTTGTAAAGAAACCGGTCTCGCCGAATACACTGGTCCAATTTCTAAAAGCTTCATCAAGATTTTCTCTGGTAGCGCGCAATTCCTTAAGGCGAAGGTCTGTGAGCCTTATTTCCCCCTGTAACTGCTGTTTTTTCAGCATCAGCGTCGGCAAATACCGTTTATATCTTTTAAGGGAATCTTTTTGTTTCTTAAGCTCGTTTTTGGTGAGCCTGATTTTCGCCATTTTATTCCTTGTTGGTTTTCGGCCAGAATTTTGAAATAAGTTCGGTGCGCAATCCGGTTTCTTCAGGTTCAAAGCAATCGCTAAGTATTTCCCAGCCAAGATCGAGAGCTTTTTCCAGCGGAATATTGACTGAAAGATCCATCATGCGTTTTTCAAACTGTTCGCCGTATTTTAAAAGTTTTTCATCCCAGTTGGACATGATAAAACCCATCGCTTTTTTCTCCGTTGTATCACGGAAAGCCGAATAAAGCTTGATCATTCCGTCCATAAGTGCGCGGTGATCTTCGCGGGTTTTACCGTTAACCTGCTGTTTAAGACGGGAAAGAGAGCCAAACGGCTCAATACGTCCGTTTTTAAGATAGTACTGTCCTTCTGTTATGTAACCGGTATTATCAGGCACAGGGTGGGTAACATCATCGCCGGGCATTGTTGTAACGCCGAGAACCGTGATGGAACCTGCCGTTTCAAAGTCAACCGCCTTTTCATAACGGCTTGCAAGCTGGCTGTAAAGGTCTCCGGGATATCCGCGGTTTGAGGGAACCTGCTCCTGAATAATGGAGATTTCCTTCATGGCGTCGGCGAAGTTTGTCATGTCCGTCAAAAGCACGAGAACGTCCTTTCCCTGAAGGGCGAACTGCTCGGCGACAGCAAGCGACATGTCCGGTATCATTAGGCATTCAACAGTAGGATCGCTTGCGGTATGAATAAACATTACAGTGCGCGATAACGCGCCGCCGTTTTCAAGGGTATCTTTAAATGTAAGATAGTCGTCGTATTTAAGACCCATTCCGCCGAGAACGATAACATCAACTTCCGCCTGCATGGCGATACGTGCAAGAAGATCGTTGTACGGTTCGCCTGAAACAGAAAAGATCGGCAGCTTTTGTGAAACAACCAATGTGTTAAAAAGATCGATCATCGGGATACCAGTTCGGATCATCTTGCGCGGAATAATACGCTGCGAAGGGTTGACGGAAGGACCGCCGATCGGAATTTTATTTTCATTTAACTGAGGACCTTTATCACGCGCTTTACCGGAACCGGAAAAAACACGCCCCATAAGGTTTTCGGAAAAGGGAACCTGCATGGGACGTCCCAAAAAACGCACCTGATCCCCTGTCGATATACCGCGTCCGCCGGCAAAGACCTGCAGGGAAACAATGTCGCCCTGCAATCTGTTCACTTCGGCAAGCGAAGTGCCGAATACAGTATCAACCTCAGCCAAATCTCCGTAGCGTACCCCGTCAGCCTTTACTGTAATAACGCTTCCTGTTATCGATTCTATCTTGCTGTATACCTTGTTCATAATACCATCCTGTAAAGACGCTTTCTATTCCTGCCGGAAAAGAACTTTTTCGGCTTCTTTATCCAAACCTGTAGATTTTCCTTTAACTGTCCTGTCAATATCCGTTTCAAGGCTGTTAAAGCGATCGCTTTTCCATTCACTGCCGTTAAAGTCCAGATATCTAAGTCTTAACTTGTTAAACCATGATCTTGCCTCGCTCTTGTCAGCGAACTCAAAACGTGAAGCCAAAACAACAAGAAGTTTGGCGAATACGTACTTTTGCCGTTCCGGTTTAACTGCAGCGTCTACCTTGTCAAATGAATTCTGCTGGAAATAAACCGAGTCGACAAGTTCGCCTTTCAGATAAACGATATAATCTTCTATGCTTGTCCCTTCTTCACCGACAACCTTCATCATCTGCTCAACTTCGGTGCCGTGGCGCATAAAACCAAGAGCGTAATTCACTTTCTCGCCGTTTATTATTCCCCTGTATTTTGACCACGAATCAAGCGGATGAATGGCAGGGAACTTGCGCGCATCTGAACGCTCACGGGAAAGACCATGAAATGCGCCGACAACCTTGAGCGTCGCCTGCGTTACAGGTTCTTCAAAGTTACCGCCCGCAGGGCTTACCGTTCCGCCGATTGTTACAGAGCCAAGGCTTCCATCACGCAGGCGTACTATACCAGCCCTCTCGTAGAAACTGGCGATTGTCGATTCCATGTACGCCGGGAATGCTTCTTCACCGGGGATTTCTTCAAGGCGGCCTGACATTTCGCGCATCGCCTGCGCCCAGCGGCTGGTTGAATCCGCCAGAAGAAGAACATGCAGTCCCATCTGCCTGTAGTACTCGGCAAGAGTCACCGCCGTATAGACGGAAGCTTCACGGGCAGCGACCGGCATCGAAGAAGTATTACAAATAATGATTGTCCTCTCCATGAGAGAACGACCGGTTCTTTCATCTGTTAATTCGGGGAATTCTTTTAAGGTTTCTACAACCTCGCCGGCACGCTCGCCGCAGGCTGCGATTATTACAATATCAACATCCGCAAAGCGGCTTGTTATCTGCTGTAATACTGTTTTTCCCGCTCCGAAGGGACCTGGAATACAGTATGTTCCGCCGCGCGCGACAGGATAGAATGTGTCAATAAGACGGACACGGGTAACCATTGGGTCTGTGGGTTTCAGCCTTTCTTCATAACAGTCAACAGCGCGTTTTACAGGCCAGCGGAAACTCAAGGTAACAGAAACCTTATTGCCTTTTTCGTCATTAAGTTCGGCGATTGTATCGCGAAGTTTATATGAACCTGCCGGCTTGATGGAAGAGACAGTATAACTGCCGTTCATGTTAAAAGGAACCATTATGCGATGGGTGAAAGAACCTTCAGGCACAGTGCCGAGAGTATCAGCGCGTTCAACCTTGTCGCCGGCTTTTGCAATCGGTGTAAATTTCCACTCGATATTATCCGGCAGAGGATCAAGATAAACTCCCCTTTCCAAGAAAAAACCGGCAGCCTGCGCAAGCTGCGGCAGGGGGTTTTGAAGACCGTCGTAAACCTGACCCAAAAGACCGGGTCCCACTTCGACAGACAGCATGTCTCCCGCAAACTCAACTTCATCGCCGACAGTTATGCCTTTGGTTATTTCAAAAACCTGAAGCTGCGATATTTCGCCGCGAATTCTGATAACCTCGCTTTTCAGCTTTGTTTCAGAGGTCTTCTGTTTGTCAATCAGTTTGACATACCCGACTTCGTTCATGGAAACAATTCCGTCAAAACGAACGCTGACCATATTACCGTTAACAGCCGTTACTGTTCCTTTTGTTCCAACCATTTAGACTCTCCCGCTTAATTACCTGCGCTATTATTCACGCACGATTGCCCGTTTTCCAAAATTTCAGCATATAGTGATTTATATTCAGAAAAACCCGTTTCCGCATTAAATAAACTACGCCTTTCAAGCAATAAAAGTTTTAAATAATAGGCAAAAACATTATTTTTATGAAAATAGTCATTGCCTGTAGTAAGCAAGTCAATGGCAGCCCACCTTGCCTTGTCAATGAGGATCTCACCGTCCAGAGGAGAACCTTCCTGAGTAAAAGCCGCCGTCGCCGCTGTAACAGCGTCCGCAGGCACTACGGGAGGTTCCGCCGTTTCGGCGACATCGTTAAATAATTTCAATGAACGATACCTTGCAAGATTAAAGCGCAGAGCGCATTCCCATGAGCGCCATGCGTCAATAAAATCACAGCCTGTAGAAGCTACCTCCGTCTTATCATCCGTATCAAGCGAAAGGTAATCAATAAGAGCGGCGTCAGCTTTACTCATCTGGGATTTGGTAAGTTCCTTAAACGCCGCCGAAGACATCGGAGCTTTTTGATCATAAAAGAGGTACGGAAGCTGCGACATCAGGTAATAATACAGCACCTGTTAATTTCCTTTAGCGGAGTCTTTTAAGATTTCTGCCAGCTTTGGATTTAAATAGGCGCCAAGCAGCTGAGCGACCGCTTCCGGCGAAAAGTCATAGTACAAAGAACCTTCTTTGTTGGAAATACGAAATCCGCTGGATAATTTCCTGTCTGATTTAAGTTCCACGCCTTTGGAAAGTTCATTTTTAAGTTTATCGTTAAAAAAACCCTGAAGTCTGGAAAGATCCTTTTCAGGAAGAATGACAGAAAGACTGTCCGTCCCTTTTACTGTCCAGTTTTTTAAAATTTCAGGCAAAGACGCCTTAAGAACATCATCATTGTAACTGGCGCTGACACAGTCATTTACTATCTTGTTTAATAAAGCCTGCACCTCGTCTTTAAAGACTAGAATAAGGTTTCGTGAGGCTTGTTGTAAAGCGGCAACTCCGGCTTTTTCAGCGCGATCGGCATCCTGCTTACTGCGGGAAACAATACCGTCTGCTTCTTTCCTGGCATTTTCTATAATACTCTTTGCTTCCAATTCTGCGTCAGTTTTGATTCTTGAGGCTTCCTGCGAAGCGGTATCAATACCATCCTTTTTTATCTTATCAATTAGTTCCTGAACCTGTATTTCCATTATTTCCCCTTTTTTTCCAAGATAATCAAACGCACAAAACTTATACTAATTCATTTTTTTGAAATTGACAATTATCAAATTTAAAAAAATGAAATATTTATATTTTTTTGAATTCAGTTTATTGAGTGCATAAATGCATCAATTGAATAAAATAATTGATTTTTTTAAAACCTGTAACCATTCTCTGGGTAATAGGTTCCTTTGAAGCAAGATTCAATTCCCTCCAATTTACAAGAAGTTCAGGATGTTTCTTCTGAATATCCTCTATGAGATTTTTTAAATGCTTCCCAATGATAATCAGCGCTTTTGCCGCGTCGCTGATTATTTCAAGAGCTTCGCCGTTGACTTTACTCATTATGCTGTTAATGTAACGCGCCTGTGTCGGATCACGGTCAATCCTCATAACGGCGGCGCGCAGGCGGGAACCGTCAGTGCCGTCATCCCCCATGAGCCTGTCAAGATCGGCAATCGGCGGCTGCGCTTCCGCAAGAATGTGTATGGCTTCGCTCATTTCCCTGGACATGGTATTATTTGTCCATTGACCGCGGATAAGCAGAATATCGCAAAGTTCCTTGATTTCTTTTTCCAGAAAATCATCCAGAAACGCCTTTAAATAATTTAACCCTTCCGCATATCTCAGACATTCCACGTTCTTCCTGCGGTATACTTCACTGTTCGCGATGGTATAATTGTCAAGCCTCGCAAAGTCCGAAGTGTCAAATATTTTGCTTGTTAAAGTCTTTATTTGGACATTCTTTTTTGCGTTGTTGATTTTTGCGATATNCCCGAAGGCTTCAGCTTTTCTCTCTTCCAGCCAGTCTTCGCCGATTGTTTCACGATGAACGGAATGTTTCCATGTCCAGACAGGATTTCTTAAGGTATACTGAACCATCAGCTCAAGTATCTTGGAAGTGTGAATTTCCCTTAAGGTTTTTATCATTGTATTGAATTGCTCAATGACGACGAGATCCTTTCCTTCGCAAATTTTCAGAAGACCCAGAAGACCTGCCCAGTCCTCCTCCGGCTTTAACGCCTGGGTAACCGTTAAAAAATCACCGATTTGGTCTACAATTAAAATCGTTTTTATCGCCGGGAATCTCGGTTCAATAATAAAGCTTCCGTCGGCAAAATGCGGATCAAATTTTTTAAAAAAACCCGCAAAATCATACCTGACAAAATGCCCCAGAGCTCCTGCCAGCTCATACCGGTGGTTAACAGTTGCAATCCTGTTTGGATCAAACAAGGTTGTAAGATTATTTAAATTATTCTGTATTTCGGTAATCAACGCTTCTCCGGTCATGGTTGCGGCTTTCTGATCAAGGTTCGCTACACCAAGCTGAGACGTTATACTCTGAATGTTTTTATCAATACACGATTCAACAACAAGGGTTTTTAATTTAGCCAGCTTGCCGGCGTCTTTGTAAAATTCCTTGATTGGAAAAATGGTTTTATATACGGTAAACAAAAACGATGAAAAACTCGGATCAGCCTCTTCGCTTCTTATTTTAAAAAACTTTGCATACTTGCTCTGGCTTAACTCTTTTCCGATGCTTTTGAGCATATTTTGCTTTTCATCAGTCAAGTCATCACTGGAAAAGAAGGAAAAAACCTTATCCATGATATCTTCAGCTGCCATATAATCCTCTTACCCGATTTTATGCTAATTTATTTATTTTTGCAATAAGCCTGTTCGCAAAATCAACGGTTGTTTATACATGCTTTTCAAGAGCGGATATAAATGATAGTATGCCTGCGGAGGGTTCTTTACTTGACAGCGGATGAACTGCGCGAAAAATATATAAAGTTTTTTATTTTAAAAGATCATGTTCAAATTCAGGGTAAATCGCTGGTACCGGATAATGATCCGACCGTCCTATTTACTACAGCTGGGATGCATCCGCTTGTCCCGTTTCTGTTGGGAGAAAAGCATCCGTCAGGAAAAAGGCTTGTAGATTTCCAGAAGTGCATCCGTACAGGGGACATAGACAGCGTAGGTGATGCAAGCCACCTTACTTTTTTTGAAATGCTCGGAAACTGGTCGCTGGGTGATTATTTTAAGGACGAAGCGATTAAAATGAGTTATGAATTCCTGACTTCACCGCAGTGGCTAAATATTCCTGCTGAAAAATTGGGGGTTACTGTCTTTGAAGGTGAGAATGATATACCCCGTGATGATGAATCCGCTGACGTTTGGAAGAGTCTGGGTATTACCCGTATTTCATATCTCCCCAGAGAAGACAACTGGTGGGGTCCTGCCGGTACGACAGGTCCGTGCGGTCCTGACAGTGAAATGTTTTACTACATGGGGGATGCACCCTGCAGCCATGATTGTAAACCAGGTTGTTCCTGCGGTAAATGGCTTGAAATATGGAACGACGTATTTATGCAGTATAATAAAAACGCCGCCGGTAATTATGTCCCTCTTGAAAGAAAATGCGTAGATACAGGAATGGGCATTGAACGCACAGTGACAGTCCTTACAGGAAAGGCAAGCGTTTATGATACGGAAATTTTCACCCCAATTATCAGGGCTATCGAAGCTGCCTGCGGCTGTAAATACGGAGAACAAGAAGATATAGACCGTTCTATACGCATTTTAGCCGATCATATACGATCCTCGGTTTTTATTTTAGGCGATCCCAAGGCGGTTACACCCTCAAATGTGGGAGCAGGGTACGTTCTTCGCCGCCTTATCCGAAGATCGGTGCGACATGGACGTAAACTGACAAACGAAGGATTAAAATTGTCTCAAATAGCGCAAGTTGTAATTGACAGATTTAGAGGTCCGTATCCCGAACTTGAAGAAAACCGTTCGGTAATAGTTAATGAACTTGATAAAGAACAGGCAAAATTCATGGAAACTATACAAAAAGGCGAACATGAGTTTGAAAAATTACTGCCTAATCTGCTCAAAGACCCGCGCAGAATCATGTCCGGGCGTCTTGCATTTAAACTTTATGACACTTACGGCTTTCCGATTGAACTGACAGAAGAGCTTGCCGCGGAACAGGGAATGAAGGTGAACAGGGAGGAATTTGACGAAGCCTTCAGGAAACATCAGGAGTTATCCCGCTCTCAGACAGGATCTTTTAAGGGGGGACTTGAAGATCAAGGAGAAATGGCTGTCAAATACCATACGGCGACGCATCTTCTGCATCAGGCATTAAAGATAGTGCTGGGAGAACATATCGCTCAAAAAGGCAGTAATATTACAGCGGAAAGACTGAGGTTTGACTTTTCCCATGATTCGCCGATGACAGGCGAACAGATTAAGAAAGTCGAAGGTATTGTCAATGAAAAAATCAGAAAAAACTACCCTGTTCATACAGAAACAATGAGCATAGAAGAGGCAAAATCATCCGGAGCTATAGCGCTTTTCGGTGAAAAATACGAGTCACAGGTAAAAGTCTACACAATCGGCGCTTCCGCGTCTGACTTTTTTTCAAAAGAAGTCTGCGGCGGTCCTCATGTAGAAAAAACCGGATGTTTGGGGGTTTTTACTATTCAAAAAGAGCAGTCTTCTTCAGCCGGAGTGCGCCGAATTCGCGCTGTATTAGGGGTTTGATATAAAGATCGAGCGTGCAAAGCTATTCTAAAATTTCAGTTTTAGAATAGCTACCATAAATTAAATGAAAAAGCAGGCTTTAGACTGCTTTTTCTAAAGCTGGTTCCGAAACCAACCGGGTTTCGAAACCAGCTAAGTAACTAATAATAGAAAATTTTGTTTAATGTGATATATTATTGGAAGGGATGTATATGAAAAAAGCAGTAATAATTATAATTTTCGGTGTTTTAGTAACATTTTCTGTATCTTCACAGGCTGGTTTACAGCCGGTAGCGACAGTTAACCTTATCAGAACTGAAGCCATAACAGTACAGCAGCATCGTAATGAAGTACAGAAAATGGAAAAAACCGCCGGAAGATCGCTGTCTCCAGCCGAACGGCGTCAGGTTTTGGATTTAATTATCAATGAACGCCTTGCATTACAGGCTGCTGAACGTGATAAAGTTACAATCACGGATAACGAAGTAAATCAGCAAATACAGCAGCTTCGCACGGTTTTAGCGCAGCAAGTGGGAAGACAGCCGACCGATGCTGAGTTTAACCAGGCAATAGTCGCTGAATCCGGTATGGAGCTTTCTGCGTTCAGAGATCAGCTTCGCAGACAGATGATCGTTCAGAAGTACCTTGTAACAAAGAAAGAAAAACTTATTAATTCAATAAAACCTCCTACAGAGGCTGAAATAATAGCTGAGTATAACCTGTCAAGGTCAAGTTTTATACGTCCGGAAACCATTCGTTTTTCCATGATTCAAATCCCATACGGTCCTGATGCAGCTTCACGCACAAATGCAAAACAACTGGCTGATCGTCTTGTCAGGGAAATTGGCACAAATGCGACAAAATTTGATGAAGTTTCCGCAAGAAGCGTTGCGACCAATTCAGGATATGTGGCAGGAGATGCCGGCTACCTTCCAAGAACCCAGGAAGTCAGAAACCTTGTCGGTCAGGCTTTCATGGATACCGCCTTTTCACTCAGACAGGGACAGGTTTCCTCGCTTGTAGAAGGAGTGCAGGGTTTTCATATCGTAAAAGTAACTGAAAATTATGCCCAGAAAAATCTGGAACTGGATGACATACTTCAGCTTGGAACAAGAATTACAGTCAAAGATTATATAGGGCAGCGCATGTTTGAACACAGACAGCAAATTATTCTTACCCAGGCCAGCGAGGAATTAATCGGCGAGCTTAGAACCAACAGATCATTCCAGGTGATGGAAGCAAATCTGAACTGGTAAAAGAATGGCTTCCAGGCGAAAAGGCCGTATTCTGGCGTTTCAGGCGCTTTATTTTTGGGAATCGAGCGCCGCCGCTCTGGAAGACCTTGTCAGTTTCTCATGGCTGGGAGAAGAAAAACTAAAATCCCTTAACGAAGATATCGCTCTTTTTTCAAGAGCGCTGATTGCCGGTACGATAGAAAATATTGACGTAATTGACAAAATGCTCAAAAGCCATCTTGAAAACTGGGACATATCGCGTCTTAACCGCGTTGACCTTGCAATTTTAAGAATGTCTGTCTATTCGCTGATGTTTCAGAGCGATATGCCTCCTTCCATTGTGATCGATGAAGCCATCGGCATTTGCAAGGAATTCGGCGCGGATGATTCATTTAAGTTCGTAAACGGCGTTCTGGACAACATACGAAAAACCGTCGCAAAACAGGCGGAAAAATGAAACTGTCTGAATTGATAAAAAATAAAAACGGCAGTCTATTGCGTATAACGATAATGGCTGGNGTCCTGTTTTTATTTATTACAGGCGTTACATTATCAGTTTTTTACCTAATCGAAAGAAACGCCACAAAAACAACAAGACAGCTTGACAGTTTTACTCGTGCGCTGCGTCAGTACGATACCCTGTTTGAAAATATTTCCGGCACGCCGGCGGATTATAAACGTTTAAGCCGGGAACTGGACAGAATTGAAAAAACGGCTATCGGCGTTGAATCATGGCTTTCGGTTCTTAAGCGTAAAAGAACTCTCTCCCGTCTTTATCCGCCCTCGATGGAAAATTACCGCATATCTGTAAACAGCGCGCTTGCCGCTTATCCAATGTCTCAGCCTGTCGCAGCCATTGCTTCTGAATCTCTTATAAAAGATTCTGCGATCAATAATGAGGCTGAAATAAAACTGCGAAGCTGGCTTGAATTTTTAACGGATCCCCTTTTTCAAAAATTGTCTCTTTCCCTTCATGTTCTTCTGGGTGATTTTTCCAGTCCGAAGAAAGCTGCGGCAATACCTTCCAGTTTTCAAACGGACGGAACAGAAGCAATCACCAATAATTTAATTATCCTGAAAATCATTCGATCTGACATAAACAGCGCTTCCCAGGATATTCAGTCAATGCTGTATACGGTTCCAGGCGAAGATTCGCTTCGCCTTGCCGGCGAGTTTTATTATGACTTCGGCGATTTACAGAAAAGCGCGGAAATATTTTCATGGATAAAAGGCGATAAAGCGCTTGCCCGTCAGGCAGACGCTCTGTATCTTGCGGGATATGAAGAAACCGCAAGAACCATTTGGCTGATATTATCGGATTCTTCCTGTCCGCAAAGCATTTATAATCTTGGCATAACGTCAGTAAACAGCGATGAAGCTTCCCTCCTGTTTCAAAGACTTATCAACATTGACTCATCTGTCAGGCAATACGGTCTTATCAGTTACAGCCGCATGCTGGAATTTCCGGAAGCCATCGTCCTGCTTCAAAATACCGACGGATTACAGCCGTCAAATAACCCCTATATTGATCTGGAAATCATAAGGCGGCAGGCGCAAAGATGGGAGCTTGGACGTCAAATTGCTGAAGCGTGGCTTCTGCTTGACCGCCATCATGGAAACAATGATATGTACCAGTGGGCGGCATGGCTTTTTCTTTTTCAACGCAATTATATTGAATTGAAAATTCTCTTAAACCGTTTTGAAATGCATCAATTCACGGATCAATGGGTGAATATCTGCAAGGCGATTCAACTGATGTTTGACGGTGAGCTTGAAACAGCGGAAATTTTACTTGAAGAAATTCCGCAGGAAGAAGCTCCCTGGGTTGTTCACGCCAATCTAGGAAAAATCTCGGAAACACAGCTTTCAGCGCGGAACGCTCTGGAACAGTACAGGCTTGCCCTTACAAAAATTAATAATCAAAAAACAGCCTCAAGGATTTATGTAAATATCGCGGGCTGCTACTCCTCCATGAAATTTCCTGAGGAAGCCATGATTGCATTATTGAACGCTCTGGAACTTGACAGTGCAAACATGGTTGCCAGATTTGAACTTGACAGGCTGTCGTCGTATTGACGTAAAAGGATAAATTTTGTATATTAGTGAAAATTTTATTAATCAAAACGGAGGAAAAATATGAAAGTTAAACCTTTGGCAGACCGTGTCTTGGTTAAACTTGAAAAAAATGAGGCAAAAACAGCCGGCGGTATCATAATTCCCGATACAGCTCAGGAAAAAACCCAGCAGGGACTTGTAATCGATGTAGGCTGCGGAACAGAAAAGGTAAAAATGACCGTAAAAAGCGGTGATCGGATTATGTATGATAAGTATGCCGGCACCCAGATAAAAATTGACGGCGAAGAGCACCTTATCGTTAAAATGGCTGATATTGTCGCAATTGTCGAATAAAGTAAAATTAATAATTTTTTTTATCACACTTGCGGCCGCAGTAATGACCTCATCCTGTTCACGGATGGGATGGGGTATATTGCTATGGTCAACCGAAGACCCTCCGATTTCATCCGGAACCGTATTGCCTGTTTATATCCGATCAAACATCGATCACGTATGGGTTGTAGGCATACCGGATGGTAAAAATACCAAAATAGAAGTACCTCTTTCCCTGTTTGAATTTTCAGGCAGCAAAAGAAAGGCGATTAAACGCGCTGAAGAGTTTTCCAAATACGCGCATATTTACGCTGAAAACATGCAGGACGGACTGCCTATCCGCGACGGTCCCGATAACGGTTCACGGCGCGTATACCGCCTCCGTCCCGGAGAGATAATAAAAGTCCTTGAGCTGGTGGAGGGAAATCCGCCGATCAGTACGACAGGAGATCCTCTTCCCGGCGACTGGTTTCTGGTATTGACAAATGACGGTGTACGGGGATTTTGTTTTTCATACAGACTGAAAATGTTCGATCATTACGAAGGACCTCTTATTGCATCTCCCGTATCAGGAAGGGACGAAGTATACGACCCTGATCTTGACATGATTTTATCCAGAACATGGTCGCCTGAATCCTACCATCTAATGGTAAGCTCAAGGCGGATTAATGTAACTGAACTGGAAAAAAATTACCGTTTTGATCCCGGACAGGATTCCGGTACGGCGAGAATTTTTACACCGGAAGTGGAAATGAACTTTCCGTATGAAAGTATTGTGCCTGACGGAGAACGCGCATGGCGTTTTGAAGGAACAAATCTTCAGATGAACCTCCGCACCAACACAACACTTGCGGTGCAGTATCAGGATAATGCAGGGGCAAGACGGACACTATTATTCTCCGCTCTGACCGCAGATATTGACGATATTATCATGCAGGAAAATTCAAGACGCGAAACACAGTTTATGACCATCTATAATCAAGGTCCTGTATTTACAAGCAACAACTACGGAACAATAAGCTTAAGCGAATCCGGAAATATTGTATGGATGAATTTTGAACTTTTAATTCCTCATCTTATTCCCTCAGAATCATCGGGAAGAGGACTTATAAATATGGATCTTTTTGTTTCAGGCGTTCTTGCCGAACAGTACACTGGAGCTTTTACCCTGAGACTGACAGACGTTACGCCGAATAAAAACCTTTATTTTATGTACACTCTTGATAACATGGGACTGCGCCTAGAATCTGTGCCTGAGTTCGGCATTGAAGATGTTACTGTTGCCAGAAGATCGTCAACTCCCATGGTTTTATATTTTTTCAGGGATCAAACCATGCTCCCTGTTCCTTCTCCCTGATATGGCCTTTGTACAATTTTCAAATATTTCACTCGCGTTCGCAGACCGCGATATTTTAAAGGATGTGAACCTTCATCTTGCATCCGGCTGCCGCTGCTGTCTGACAGGCGCGAACGGCAGCGGAAAAACAACCTTGATGAAAGTAATGGCAGGCGTTATAAACCCGGATTCAGGGGATCGCGCTGTTCAAAAAGGCACGCGCGTTTCATACCTTCCGCAAACCGGAATTGTTCACCGCGGAAAAACACTGCGCGATGAAACAGAAACCTCTTTTGCGTTCATTCACAACATGATTACCCGCATGGATGAAATCGGGGTCTCTCTTGAAAAATCAAGGAATGATGAAGCGTCAACAAAAAACCTGGTTGAAGAACATCATATGCTTCATGAAAAGATTGAATCTTCTGGCTATTACAGAAGGGATGCGGATATTTCCATGGTGCTTTCCGGTCTGGGTTTTTCCGCGCAGGATATAAACCGGCAGACAGGAGAATTTTCAGGCGGCTGGCAGATGAGGATTGCTCTGGCAAAAATCCTGCTGGAAAAACCTGACATTCTGCTTTTGGACGAACCGACCAATTACCTTGATATAGAGGCAAGAAACTGGCTTGAAGATTATCTTGCATCCTATGCGGGAGGTTATCTTCTTGTTTCTCATGACAGATATTTTCTTGACGTATGCGTTAATGAAGTATACGAGGTTTTTCAGGGGAAAGTTAAACGCTATGCGGGAAATTACAGCTTTTATGAAAAAACACGCGCCGCAGAACTTGAAAGCCTTTTAAAAAATTACGCGCAGCAGCAGGAAGAAATAACAAAAACTGAAAATTTAATCCGCCGTTTTCGCTATAAGGCGAGCAAGGCGGCTTTTGCGCAGGAACTCATCAAGCGTCTTGAAAAAATGGAACGTATTGAAATACCGGAGTCCCTTAAAAAAATAAATATTGTTTTCCCGCCCGCTCCTCATTCAGGAAAAATAGCCCTTACGCTTGAAAATATTTGTAAAAGCTACGGACAGCACAAAGTGCTGACATCGCTTGATCTCTGCATAGAAACAGGAGAACGCCTTGTTGTTACAGGACCAAACGGAGCGGGCAAGACTACCCTGCTTAGGATAATTGCCGGCAGAGACGATGATTTTCAGGGGATTTTAAAATACGGAACCGGAATCTGCGCAGGCTATTTTTCGCAGGACGCCGCCGAAGCATTATCGGGCGATATGCAGGTTATCGAATACATGGAAGAAGGCGCGCCTGTTTTTCTGATACCTAAGTTACGCGACATGCTGGGAGCTTTTCTTTTCCGCGGCGATGACGTTTACAAGAGCGTACGCGTCCTTTCAGGCGGGGAAAAAAGCCGCCTCGCACTTTTAAAAATGCTTTTAAAACCGCATAATCTTCTCATTCTTGACGAACCGACAAACCACATGGATCTTCATTCAAAAGATATCCTGCTTGACGCTCTTTCCAAATTCGGCGGGACCATTATTTTTGTTTCCCATGACAGATATTTTATGGAAAAGCTCTCTACAAAAACACTGGAGCTGTCACACGGAGAGAGAACGCAGCTTTATTACGGTAATTACGCGTACTATCTGGAAAGAATTAATGGTGAAACCTCTAATGTTAATGCGGACAGAAAGTGCCGTATCTTTGAGAATAACCGGGTGGAACCAAGTAATGAACAAAAGAGAGCCGCCGATAAACAAAGACAAACGCAAATCCGCAGAATCCGGAAGCAGGAAGAAGAAATCCTTAAAGCTCTTGAAGAACTTGAAAAAATAAAAGCCTTTCTGGAAGCAGAGCTTGCTTTGCCGCAGGTTTACTCAAATGGGGAGAAAGCAAGAATGTTAAAACAAAAAATTGATGAAAGCGCACATGAAATCGAACAAAAAACAAATGAATGGGAAACAGTTTCCCTACAGTTAAAGTCGCTGTAATTTAATTACCAGAATCTGCCAACAAAGTAACCAACTTTATAGACAGACTCTAACTAGTTCCGTTTACAGTTTTTTGATATATTATCTTAATGAATATATTAATAATAGGCGGCGCCGGTTATATCGGAAGCCATGTTACAGGAGAATTCCTTGATAACGGGGCAAAATGCACAGTATTTGATAATCTTTCAAGCGGTCTGCGTGAAAACATTTTTAAAGAAGCGGTTTTTATTCACGGCGATATTCACGATTATCCTGCGCTGCTTGAAACAATGACAGCCGGCTCATTTGACGCGGTTGTCCATCTTGCCGCTTCCAAGGCAGCGGGAGAATCAATGCTGAACCCGGAAAAATATTCGCATAACAATATTAGCGGCACTGTCAATATTCTCAATGCAGCCTCCGCCGGCGGTATTAAAAACATCATATTTTCTTCAAGCGCAGCAGTATACGGAGAACCGCAGTACCTTCCGATCGATGAGAAGCATCCGGCGAACCCTGAAAATTATTACGGATTTACCAAACTTGAAATTGAAAACATGATGAAGTGGTATGATAAACTCAAAGGGATGCATTACGCCTGCCTTCGTTATTTTAACGCGGCGGGTTATGATATAAAAGGACGGATAAAGGGGTTGGAGCAAAACCCCGCAAATCTGATCCCCATTATTATGGAAACAGCCGCCGGCATCAGAGATGAATTCATGCTTTTCGGAGACGATTATAATACACCGGACGGAACATGCATACGCGATTATATTCATGTGAATGACCTTGCCACGGGACATACACTGGCTCTTGATTTTATAAAAAAAGAAAATAAAAGCGTTATTGTAAACCTTGGAAGCGAAAAAGGCTCATCTGTAAAGGAGGTGCTCCAGACAGCGCGGGATGTTACAGGCAGACCAATTCCGTCAAAGATTACAAATCGAAGACCCGGAGATCCTGCTAAATTAACAGCTTCCGCTGCGTTTGCGTATAAAACTCTCGGATGGAAAGCGCAGTATTCGGATATGAAAACACTGATTAAAACCAGCTGGGAGGCTTATACAAATGAAAGAAGAAATATTTAAATGGATAGATAATAATGCCGGTATCGCGGTTGAACTGGAAACCGAACTTACAAAACGCCCGGCGATTTCTCCTGAATCAGGAGGCGAAGGTGAACTTGATAAATGCGTCTTTCTTGAACAATGGCTGAAGAAAAACGGCATTACCCGGCTGGAAAGATATGACGCTCCTGACAGCAGGGCAAAGGGAAATGTCCGCCCCAATTTAATCGCCACCATTCCAGGCACCGGCGAAAAGCGCTTCTGGATTATGAGCCATCTTGATGTCGTGCCTCCCGGAGAAGAAAAACTCTGGGAAAGCGATCCGTGGACAGTTGTTCAGAAAGGCAGCCGTCTTGTCGGGAGGGGAACCGAAGATAACCAGCAGGGACTTGTCTCTTCAGTGCTTGCCGCAATGGCGTTTAACGCACAGGGAATAAAACCATCCCTTACAATAAAACTTTTATTCGCGGCGGATGAAGAGGTGGGATCAGTTTACGGCATTGACTGGCTTGTAAAAAACCACGGCAGTCTCTTCAGGGCGGACGATATGGCGCTGATACCTGACGGCGGCGATAAAAACGGCGAGTTTATCGAAATCGCAGAAAAGAATATTTTATGGATGCAGTTTACCACCAAAGGCAGCCAAACTCACGGTTCAAGACCGGATTTGGGATCAAACGCCTTTCTTGCCGCAAGCGATCTTGCTGTCCGTCTTCATTCGGGACTTCACGCGAAGTTCAGCGATCGCGATCCGCTCTTTGAACCTGACTACTCTACTTTTGAGCCTACCAAAAGAGAAGCAAATGTCCCCAACATTAACACAATTCCCGGAACGGACGTATTCTGCATGGACATGAGAATCCTTCCCCGCTATTCCCCCGATTCTGTGTTAGCTGAAATCGAAAGGATAAAAAGCGAGGTAGAATCAAAATACCGCGTAACGGTTGAATACAGCATCTCTCAGATGATGAAATCAAAACCGACAGACAAGGACGCCGTGATTGTTAAAAAATTAAGCGAAGCTGTAAATGAAGTATACGCTGTTAAAAGCCGTCCTGTCGGAATCGGCGGCGGAACAATGGCGGCGTATCTTCGCAACATCGGGATTGACTGCGCTGTCTGGACAAAAACTGACATTACGCTTCACCAGCCGAATGAATACGCGCTTGTGGAAAATATTACAGGAGACGCAAGGGTAATGGCTTTATTGGCAATGTCCGGCGGTTAATCAGAGAGCGGGGAGGGAACAATTTCAGGAAAACTTAATCTGCAGACAATAATGGATTCCCTTCGCGAAAACGGTTGCGTAGCGCGGAAGCTTTCTTCCTACGAACCGCGTCAGGCGCAGCTGGACCTTCTTGAACTTATAATAAAAAGTTTTAACGAAGACGCTCTTTTAATGGCTGAAGCCGGAACCGGTGTAGGAAAATCATTTGCGTATATTCTGCCCGCGATGCATTTTGCTCTGGAAAAAAAAGAAAAGGTTGTTATCTCAACAGCAACAATTACCTTACAGCAGCAGCTTTTTGATAAAGACATTCCCCTTGTGGCTTCCGCAACAGGTATGGATATTAAAGCGGTCATCATGAAAGGAAGAGGCAATTATCTTTGCATGCGCCGCCTTGACGACATGATAAAAGAGCCGCCTTTTCTGGAGGAGTTTGATTCAAATGAAGTAAAACTGATATTACAGTGGGCTGAAAAAACAAAAACAGGCGAAAAAACAGAGCTGACTTTTATGCCGTCTGATTATGTCTGGTCAAACGTCTGCTCTGAATCGGATCTGTGTCCCGGTAATCACTGTCCATGGAAAGAAACCTGTTTTATCCTGAAAATGAGAAAAGAAGCAGGAGGCGCTGATATAATTGTTGTTAACCATCATCTTCTTTTCGCTGACCTTGCAGTAAGGTATCAGGGAGCCGGATATGAAAACGCTGTTGTACTTCCGCCTTTTACAAGACTGATACTTGATGAAGCCCACACCATTGAAAACGCAGCGACGTCTTTTTTCTCTGCGGAATTTGCGCGCACCGGAATTTTCCGCCAGCTGGGAAGACTGTATCAAAAACGCAGAGCAAATCGCCGGGGGCTTTTAGTCAGGCTGTGTTCTATGCTTCCTCCCGAAGAAGACAGAATCGATTCTCTTGCGGATGCTCTGCAGAAAGTCCGCTCCTGCGCGGAAGAACTCGATGATTTTGCTCTTCAGTTATGCAGCGCGGACGGTTTGTTCAGGCTGTCTCCGGCCGCAGATGAATCATATCTGAAAAAATCGCTTTTCCCGCATTTTATCGAATTACGAAAACGCATTCTCTCATTAACAGGTATGATTCGCGATATAACTGAAAATCTTGATGATGAAACCGCCGCTTTTCCTTTTGTCTGGGAGATAAAAAGCATTATAAAACGGCTGGAAGGCGCTGCTGAAATTTGCGATGTTTTTTGTAAATACAAGAAGCATGAAGATGAAGTGCTTTGGATAGAAAAACAAAAGTTTTCATCAAATCCATGGGCGGTCTTTACCAGAACTCCTCTTGACCTCGCTCCAAAATTAAAAGACAGCGTATTTTTACCCAACAAAACTGTTGTCTGCGTATCGGCAACGCTGGCTGTTAACAATGATTTTTCCTACTGGGCTGCCCGCTGCGGCATCGGCGAAGTTAATGATCGCGTTCTTTTATCAGGCTGTTTTTCCTCTCCCTTTCCATATTCGGAAGCTGTTTTGCTTGCGTGTCCTGCCGATGCACCCCTTCCCGATGAAGAGGGATGGCAGGAATATGTAAATAATGCAGTTACCAGCTTAACCTCAATTTCTGGCGGATCGGCTCTTGTTCTTTTTACTTCCTACCAATCCTTGAGTAGCGCGTTTAATGCCGCCAAAAGCGAGCTTACATCTCTTGGAATTCGCTGTTTAAAACAGGGCGATGATGATCGTTCAAGGCTCTTGCAGGATTTTATTTCTGATACAAAATCGTGCCTGTTTGCCACGGATTCGTTCTGGGAAGGAGTGGACGCTCCGGGAAACACTCTGCGGCTTGTAATAATATGCCGGCTGCCTTTCCGCACACCCGGGGATCCTGTTTATGAAGCGCGGTGCGAAATTGTTCAAAAACAGGGCGGCAGCTCTTTTATGGAGTTATCTCTTCCCCAGGCAGTAATCAAGTTTAAACAGGGATTTGGCCGCCTTATGCGGCGCGGAACCGACAATGGGGTTGTCGCTGTCCTTGACAGCCGTCTTTATAAAAAAAATTACGGAAAATTATTCCTTAACTCACTGCCTCAAACAAAAAAAAGTTTTAGCGATATAAATAATCTGCTGAAAGATATGGAATATTTCTTGTATTAATGTTAAAATGAACGTTACTTATTCAGATTTTGGCAAATTTTTACATTTGGAGGCGTTATGCCGGAAAAAACGGAGGCTGTAAGTCCTCAAGATGAAATAATTGAAAGCAATGATACTGAAAAATACTTAATTTTTTCGATAATGGACAAACTTTACAGCATTCAATCCCGCCAGATCGGAGAGATCACGCTTTTTGAAACCGTATATCCCCTTCCGCTTATGCCTTCTTATGTACTTGGCGTTGTCAATCGGTACTCTGTTCCTTATGCGTTATTTGACATCGGACTTTTATTCTACAACACTCCAAGCCCACGGAAAAAAGTGCTGATTGTCAAAGACGAAATTGATCGTATCGCGTTTTTAATCGACGATGTGTCAGGCATTGCCGACATAAGGAATGACACTATTTTGTATATGGAAAAAAACTCTGAAGCCGGAGATCTCACAGATGCGGTTTCCGCTTCATTCACATGGAAAGAAAGCGATGTTCTGGTTCTGGATATCAGCAGAATATTATCCCGTGTTACAGGAGAATAGAAAAAATGCGGGTTTTCCTTTGCTCATACAGCAGTTTTACAATGGCTGTTCCGATTGATTCTGTATCTTCTATAACCATCTTCCGCGAAGAAACGGGGAAAAAAATTGAATACAATAGTGAAAACGGAAACACCTATATTTCTCTTCCTCTCCTTTTTGATTGCGGCGCGGAAAAAATCAAGCACGGAATTATTATTAAAAACACTGCGGAAATGAAAATTGACTACTCAGCGGAAAACAGGTTTATTTTGCTGACAACAGAAATTGAAAGTGAAACAAACATTTCCGATGCGTCCATTTTTTCCGTACCTAAAAATCTGGGTGTCACCAAATTCGCTCATTGCTTCAGCAGCATTATTTTTAATAACAATAAGGAAGGATTGATTCTTTTGTTAAATCCATTGCAGCTTGTAAAAAATATACAAAAGGAATTAATAAAATGACCAGGACTTTAATTGTAGATGACAGCCCGCTTGTTCGCTCAATTATAAGGGATTTTCTGTCAGGCGAAGGCTCCTTTGAAATAATCGGTGAAGGCGAAGACGGCCAGGACGGCATAACAAAAGCGCGGATGCTTGATCCCGATCTAATTACAATGGATATTGAAATGCCTGTAATGAACGGACTTGATGCAGTTGTTGAAATCAGGAAATTTTCAAAATGCGGCATTGTTGTAATCAGCACACATGATACCGCAAAAACCGCTTACGATGCCATAGTAAAGGGAGCTCACGAATTTTTTCCAAAAGACCTTTTTACAGCGCATATGGATGAACAAAAAAGGCAGGAGATTTTCAACACATTAAAACACATAACTCATATTAAAAACAGGGTTTCATCCGTTCAATCCCATGCTGACCCGCTTACAGGTTCGCGCAGAATAAATTGCGTTGTTATCGCTTCATCAACAGGAGGACCCATGGCTCTTTGCAGGCTGTGTTCCGATCTTCCTGAAAATTTCGGGGTTCCCATAATACTGGTTCAGCATAATACATCAGGATTTGACCTCAGCTTTGTGCAATGGCTTAACGGTTACTCCCGTTTAAATGTTCAGCTTGCGCGTGAAAATACTTTTCCCATAAAAGGAAACATTTATGTGGCGCCGACAGACAAACACCTTGTTATCAAGAATGATGTTTTATCATTTGATGACGGTAATCCCGTTAATAATCAAAAACCGGCGGCCGACCTTCTTTTTAAAAGCGCGGCTGCTTCATTCAGAAATTCATTAATCAGCGTTGTACTTACCGGTATGGGTTATGACGGAGCCGAAGGCACCAGCTTTATAAAGAAGGCCGGCGGCATTACTATCGCGCAGGATGAATCTTCCTCAATGATTTTCGGCATGCCTAAAGCCGCGATTGATACAGGCTGTGTCGATATTGTTCTTCCCCTGGGTGAAATAAAAAACACGCTTTGTTCATTAACAGGCGGAGAAAAATAAAACATGATTGAAACAAGAGCGGATCCGCCAAAAACAAACAGGTTTTCGCGTAACATGCAGAACGGCTCTGTAAATAATCATGGTGTTTCCGAAGAGATTCCTGCGGAGGTGCTTTCCGACCCTGCGTTGTTGTTTTTATTTTACCGGATTGAACAAATACTGGGTATTAAGGCAAGAGCGGAAGCTTTGAAAAATTTAAACAAATACATGGAAGAAACATGCACCCATACATTTATTGAAAACCCGTCTGCCTATGAAGCTCTTCTTGCGACAAGAGAACAGATATACGACATATCAAAGATCGTTACAATAAACGAGACGTATTTTTTCAGGGAAGAAGTGCACTTCGAACTTCTCTCCAGAATGCTGCCGGAATTTTCAAAGCTTAACCGTCCTTTGAAAATTTGCTCTGCTGCGGTTTCCATAGGATGCGAAGCCTACAGCATCGCCATGCTCATTGATCAGCGTATTAAAAACGGAATGAGTATTGATTATTCAATTGACGCCTTTGATGTAAGCAATGAAGTAATTGAAACTGCAAAAAATGCCCGTTACTCTGCAAATACCCTCCGTAATGACGGCTCCACCTGGAAATATATCCTGGATTCATACATTACACGCGATGAAAGTGAATTTTTTATTTCGCAGGATATTTGTAAAAAAATAAATTTCTTCCCGCATAACATCATGCGCGGCCTTGAAAAACAATACGATATTATATTTTTCAGAAACGCTCTGATTTATTTTACGTCCAAAAACAGGCAGATTGTCATTGACAATCTTGTTGAATCCCTTTCCGCTGACGGATATCTTTTTCTGGGCATTTCAGAAACGTCATCTGTTAAACATCCCCGGCTTTTGACAAAATTTTCCTCTGATGCGTTTTATTTCCGTAAAACCGAAATTGCGGACGTTAAACAGCAGCCTTTTTACATGCAAAAAGACAGTCCCGCTGCAAATGGCGAAGCTGCTTCCAAACCTGAAAAAAAGATTAAAACAAAATCTTTTAATAAGGCTGTCGCGGCAAAACACGCCGGAATTCTGGTTAATTTATCGGAAGTTTCCGAGATTATTAAAAATAACGACGGAAAAGAAAACGCGGAAACTGTTATCGAAACATTAAACAACAGCAAAGACTCAGTATCAGCAAGCTGCATGGCGGCCGCAGTAATTTATTTTTTACATATGCAGGACTTTGTAAACGCAGATAATGTATTATTAATCATGGAAAAATCAAACTGGGGAGACTGCGTAAAATTTCTTCGCGGCGAATACTTCTTTTTTATCGGCAACAATAAAGAAGCGGAAAAATATTATACTGAAGCATCAGTTATGAACAAGTTATTCTGGCCCGCTTTTTACAGAATCGCTTCCATATCGGCGGATGGAAACCAGACAAGATATGAGTATAAAATCAATAGAACCATCGAAAGCATCAGGCTCCTGCAAAGTACAGAATCAAACAACAATATGCATTATGAATGTTTTATGGGCGGATTTTCTCCCGACTATTTTCTGCGAATCCTTGAAAAGAATTTGCATAACTCAAGAGGTGTCAGATGAAAGACCTGAAATTAACAGTCAGACTGATAATAAGCGTGGCGGCGTTTCTGCTGCCGCTGGGAATATTGCTTTTTTCGGTTATATCCATTTCCGTCGCCTCGATTCAGAAAGAAAACACTGAATTAAAAGGCATCGAAACCCTGCGTCCTGCGTTGTCCCTTATGCACAGTATCCCGCAATATGTCAGGATCTCAGTTGATAACGCGCCGGGCGACTTAGCGTTTACAAAACAGTACATATCGGAATTATTTTTGGAACTGGATAATAAATATACTTCTAATTTCGGTTCAAAACCGGTTCTTGTTTCAATGAAAAATCTTCATGATAACTGGGAATATTTGGTGAATGCGGTAAGACGGGATGCAATTTTATGGTCTTACAGGGAATTAATGAACGATTTATTCAGATTAACAGCGTATATAGGCGATATATCAGGGCTTATAACCGACGGTGAGCTTGAAAGCGCGTATCTGATATCAGCATCTGTATATGAAATGCCGCAGGCACAGGATAAAATTGTCGTTATTGATAATCTGCTTCGTACAATCATTGACGGCGCTTTTACGCAGAGACGAAAATCTGAACTTCTGCTTCAGCTTGATCTTCTTCTTTATTCAGATAACGCAAGAATTCAAAAACGTTTTGATATTATAAATACTCATGGGTTTAAGAATGATTCAAACTTTGAAAGTTTTGAGTACCTTTTAAAGGGATGCATTGAAAGAATCGCATATTTCCACAGGGCTGTAGAACAGGTGCTTGCAAGCGAAGAAATTGATCATCAGGTTGTTTCTGTTCTTTATGAAGCATCCGGTCATACAAATAACGCTGTATTCAGGCTTCAGAGCGCTTCGCTTGACAGGCTGGAAACAGTAATATCATCAAGGATAAGGTCGCACTGGTTTCGGTTCATCGCTTCTCTCGGCGCAGCTCTTCTTGCGACTTTTCTTGCGTTCGGCATGATAATATCAACCGGCAATTACATAAGAAAATCCACAGGTTTAATGGGCAAGGTATTTAAACGCCTTGATGAAAACGATCTAACAGTTACCATTGAAGCAATATCACGCGACGAGATGGGAGACTTGATAACAGCTCTCGGCGTTTTTTTGAAAAAATTAAACACAACTTTCATTTCGTTTAACAGTAACACTGATATGGTAACAACCGCCGCAGTTGAGCTTTCTTCTTCAGCGCAGGAAGTAACCGCTACTGCGAATGAACAATCAGCGAGCATAGCGGAAATTGTCAACACAATGGAAAACAACAAGGATCTTTCCTCAAAAGCGGCTGAAAAAACCGTAGAAGTTGCGCAGCTTGCGGTGCAAACGCAGGAACTGAGCAAAAGAGGCGCTGATCTTCGTGACGCGAATGAAGATATGATGCTTGATATCCTCCAGCAAAACGCAAAAATCATTGAGATAATTAAAAACCTTGCGGACATGCTTTCCCGCATTGACGAATCAATTCAGCTGATTGATACAATCGCAGACCGCACAAAGCTGATCGCATTTAACGCAGCCCTGGAAGCGTCTTCTTCAGGAGAAGCGGGAAGCCGCTTCTCTGTCGTAGCAAGCGAAATAAGGCGCTTCGCCGATAATGTTGTGGAATCCGTAATTGAAATAAAGGAAAAAATTTCTGAAGTGCAGGAAGCCTCAGGCATTCTTATCACAGAAGCGAACAACGGCTCCAACGCCATTGAAACTGGATACAACAGAATGGTTGAACAGAAGGAAGTTTTTGAAAATATTGTCGATGTTTCGCAGAATGTAGCTGATCGTTCACAGCAGATATCAAATTTAAGCAAGCAGCAGGAACTTGCATCCGTACAGGTTTTTCAGGCGTTAAAGGAAATATCAATCGGAATCAAGCAATTTGTCGCTTCTTCGTCAAAAACGCTTTCTACAGTGGAGAAACTCAGCGGTATGTCTTCTGAGTTGAAAGAAAAACTTTCGGAATACCAGACGAGAGTGCAGGAATAATTATGCAGTTGAATACTTTTATTTCGGCAAAAACAGAAAGAGATGAATTCGAAGGTGAAAAACTCATTAATAAATTCCGGTTTGTAATTGCGCTTTTGTATGTCGGCGTTGTCGTTCTTTTCGCTGTTTTAAGGCATATTGAAGGGCTTGAACCTTTTCCTCCCTACGGATACATCCCAAACAATGTTTTTCTTTTGTTTTCGGTAATTATTTTCATTTACCTTCGCAATAGAAAATCCGTACACAGATCATTTAAATATTTCTGCGTAATCTTTGACATGACGCTCATAAGCGCAAGCATTTATATCGGGTGCAGTTATCCTCATCTTGATCCGCCGATTCCCTACCTTTCAATATGGGCGCTTTTTTATTTTGTGCTGATACTGCTTGGCGCTTTCAGGTACAGCGTCAGATGCGCCGTCTTTTCCGGCATTTACGCCGGTGTATGCTATTTTCTTGTAGTTATGTTAAGAGCGGATGCTCTGGATATGCCCTATTTTTACAATCTGCCCGACGGCAGCGCGATGGCTGTTTCCTTTCCTTCCCTAAACGAATCCTTCCGGTTTATGGCCATGATAGTAACAGGAGCCATTACAGGCGTAGCGTGCAGTCGCCACCTGAAATTGTTCAGCGGATTGATTGAAACTCAGTCCAATGCCGCAAAAATCTCTTCCAATATTGTAAAGCAGACCCAGGGAATTGCTGATACTATCCGCAAGTCAACAGATGATATTTTTCTTTCATCAAAAGATATCTTTACAACGGCAAATAATCAGGCTGTCAGCATTCAGGAAATTGAAGCGACAATAAGGGAGAACAGGCAGATAACGGCTGAAATAGCGGAAAAAACGTCAGACGTCGCTTCCATTGCGTCAAAGATGGAAACTGATGTAAATCAGGGATTTGCGCTTTTAAAACGAAATGTCGAACAGCTTGAAGACATAAAAAGTAAAAATGACGGCGTTGTTTACGGCATTATTACCCTTGGAAACAAAATGATAAAAATCAGCGATATAATTGAAATTATCAACGCAATTACTGACCAGACAAAAGTAATTGCATTTAACGCAGCTCTTGAAGCGGCAAGCGCTGGTGAATACGGCAGGCGTTTTTCGCTTGTATCAAGCGAAGTAAACCGCCTTGCAGATAACATCGCATCCCTTACAAAGGAAATCCGCAAACAGGCTGATGATATTCATCGTTCATCATCTTCGCTTATTACTTCCGGAAAGGAAAGCGCATCAAAAATAAATTACGGTAATAATCTTATAAAAAAACTTGAAGAAATTTTTAACGAAATAAGAAAAGGAGCGGACGGAACTTCCAGGCAGGCTCAGACAATAACATTGTCAGGCCAGCAGCAGCTTAAATCAACGGAACAAATAAATACGGCGATAAAGGATATTACAACAGGGCATGTAAGCTTTATTCAGTCCACAAAAATTGCAACTTCATCAGCGGAAGAACTTACAAAATTGATCCTGCATCTTGGAGATTTATTAACTATAAAAAAGGACGCAGAGAGAAATTATGACCAGAACTGAAGTTAATAATATCCTGAAACATGATGAATTTATCGGGGAAAAACTGATATGCCGCTTCCGTATGGTTCTGGCGGTGATCTTTTTTTCAAGTGTGCCTGTTGTCTCCTTTATGAGAACCATGAACAATGAAAATGCCTTTCCGCCGCAGGCTTATATCTGCTGCAGCTCGTTTTTTATTTATTCAATTTTTATTTATTTTTATCTTCGCAAAAAAGAATCTGTTCACGAATCATTTAAATATATCTGCGTTATTATTGATATGGTCATGCATACCGCCAGTATTTGGATTGGATGTACATACCCGCATATCGCTCCCGCGATTACCTACCTGTCAACATGGGCTTTGTTTTTTATGGTGCTAATAATGGTTGGCGCTTTCAGATACAGCGTTCCATGCGCGTATTTTTCGGGAATATTCGCAGGTTTGTGTTATTTACTGGTTGTTATGGTAAACGGAAAAAATCTTGATCTGCCGTATTATTTTTATTTTGAAAACCAGACTATAAATGTCAGTTTTCCGGTTTTCAATGAATTTTTCCGCGTTATTTCCATGATAATAATCGGAGTAATTACAGGAATGGCATGCAAACGCCATCTAAAACATTTTAACAGCATGCTTGAAACACAGAGCGAAGCCGCAGAGACAGCATCAAAAACAGTTGAGCAGACAAGAGGCATAACTCAGGTAATCCAAAAATCAACCGCTGACATTTTTCATTCATCACAGGATATTTTTTCAACCGCCAATAATCAGGCGGCGAGCATTCAGGAGATTGAAAGCACCATAAATGAAAACTCGCAGATAGCCGAGGAAATTGCGCATAAAATATCAGAAGTCGCCGTTATAGCTTCCAAAATGAAAAACGACGTTGATGAAGGATTTTCCGTACTTGAAAGCAATGTAGATCAAATGGTGGACATAAAGGAAAAAAACGACGGTTTTATTTCCGGCATTATTGATCTTGGAAATAAAATAACAAGGATCAGGGATATTATTAACTCGATAAACGACATTACTGATCAAACCAAAGTAATTGCATTTAACGCTACCCTAGAAGCGACGAATGCCGGGGAGAGGGGAAAACGCTTTGAGGTAGTGGCAAGCGAAGTTAACCGTCTCGCCGACGATATTACAGGGCTAACCAAACAGATAAATAAAAATATTGAAGAGCTGGAATACTCATCCTCCAATTTGGTTGCTTCAAGCGAAGAAAGCTTCGGGAAAATATCCGAAGGAAACAGTTTAATACAGGAACTGGAAAATATTTTCCTTGAAATAAAAAACCGGGCGGAAACGACTTCCAATCAGGCGCATACGATAACAATTTCCACACAAAAGCAGTTAAAATCCTCAGAGCAGATAAATATAGCAATCGCCGATATATCAAAAGGTCTTTCCAACTTTATACTGTCCACAAAGATAGCAACGTCTTCCGCTGAGAATCTGTCAAAAATGACAACCAAACTTGGCAATCTTCTTGCTGATAACGAGCCTGATGAGGCACTGGAATAAAATATGGCAATAGATAAGGAAAAATACATCGGTAAATATATCATCGAAGGTCTGGAAAATATCGGTCTTGTTGAAACATTGATCTTTGACATAAAAGACGGCATCTCCGTAGAAGATGATCTTGCGATGCTTCTTCGCGCCCTGCACACCCTGAAAGGCTCTTCGCGAATGCTTGAGTTTAAACGCATTGAAGAGCTCAGCCATTCCCTTGAAAGCGTTTTTGTCGCTTTCAGGGAGCAGCGTATCGGTCTTTCTGAAAACGCCGTAAATCTGATTCTTGCATCAGTTGATTTAATCAAATCAGGATTAAACCTGATAAAAACGACAAAGAATGATTCTGTAGAGATTCAGGACTATATCAAAAATCTTTCTCATCTCGCCGCAAACGAAGAATTTACAGTTATAAAACCGGAAAAAAACAACAAAGAACAAATTGTTGTTTCTTCTCCGGCTGACGCAGCAAAAAAAGAAACCCTGAAAACAAGCGAAGATGAGTTAAAAACTGAAAAACCTGCGAAAGAACAGAAGAAAGACACCAAAACAGAAAGCATAAGGCTTTCCCTTGATAAAATAGACGGAATAATCAAAAGCATCGCTTCTTTGCAATCACTGGAAATTGCAGTTAAAAACATTTCACAGGAAAGCGCCGCTCTCAGTTCTTTGACAAAGGAATTTTCAAAAACATTCAAAGAAATTTTCAAGACTGACCTTTCGATATTATCAAATCACAGAAAACTTGAGAGGCTGAGCGAACGCCTTTCATCATCATTGAAAAATTTTGCAATAGACGCCAGTAACAGCATAAGAAGCGCTTATGACAGCGTTATCTCCCTTCGTACCCTTCCTCTTTCTACAATCTTTGACAATTACCCGCGTTATGTGTATGAACTTTCGCAGGAACTCGGCAAAAAAGTACATCTTACGCTTGAAGGAAAGGAAAACGAAATAGACAAGAATATAATTGAAAACCTGTCAGATGTAATAATGCACATGGTGCGTAACGCAATAGATCACGGAATAGAAACCCCTTCTGAAAGAAAAGCCGCGGGAAAAAATGAAACCGGAAAAATATCAATATTTTGCTCCCGTGAAAGCGGCAGCATGAAAATTGTTATCTCAGATGACGGAAAAGGCATCAATCATGAAACGATCAGGCAAAAAGCAATACATGACGGAATTGTCTCTGAAGTTGTCGCCTCTACGCTCACAAAAGAAGACCTTACAAACTTTATTTTCCAGAGCGGTTTTTCAACTTCCGGCAAGGCAAGCCATATTTCCGGCAGGGGTGTTGGAATGGACGTAGTCCGTGAAACAGTTGAAAAGTTAAAGGGGAGCATTGTCGTTGACAGCGTTCTAAATAAAGGAACTGTTTTTACAATAATCGTTCCGCTTTCCATTGCCGCTCTTATGGGATTCCCGGTTGAATGCGGCGAAATGAAATTTATAGTTCCGGCAAACTTTGTTGAAACAATTATGCTTATCAACAGCGATGATATAACTACTGTAGTCGATCGTCCTGAAATAAAATACAATGATCGGCTTATCAAACTTTATTATCTAAGCCATATTCTCAATTTAAAAGCTGAAACTGTTAAGACATCAAATATATTATTCATTATAATAATCCGTTCTCTTGACGATGTTGCAGCCCTTGCGGTTGATAATATTGACAGCATGATGTCGGTTATTCTTAAAAAAATGCCGTCTTTTATGGAAAAGCTGAATATTTTTTCAGGCATAGTTTTGAATGATAATTATGAAATGGTAACTGTTCTTCATATTCCCACTGTTATAAAAATGGCAAAACGCATTAAAACGATTGATTTGAAAAAACGCAATATTGAGTTTGAAAAACTTCGTAAAACAATCCTTGTGGTGGACGATTCCCGCCCTACCCGCGAAATAGAAAGCGATATTCTTTCTTCTGAAGGGTATCTTGTAGATACGGCGGTTGACGGCTCGCAGGCGCTTAAGTACGTTAAAGCAAAACATTACGATTTGGTCTGTACAGACCTTAACATGCCTGTAATGGACGGTTTTATGCTTATTGAAAATATCAGAAAAGATGAAACCCTTTCAGCGCTTCCCATAATCGTAATTTCATCAAAAGCTGATGAAAAAGATCAAAAACGCGCTCTGGGTCTTGGCGCGTCAAGATATATAGTTAAAAATTCCTTTAATAACCACAATCTTTTGGAAGCTGTAAACGAACTTATCGAGGTAAGAAATAATGAGTGAAGAAAAAAAACGAATTTTATTAATGGAAGACTCTGACATTTTTGCAGATATACTTCTTAATCATTTTGCATCTTCAGATTATATTCTGGAAAGGGCCGCAAACGGTTTTGAAGGTATAAAAAAAATATACAGCTTCCTTCCGCATCTTGTAATCACTGACATAGAAATGCCCTTGCTGAAGGGATATCAGGTAACGCGCCTTTTAAAATCCCGCAAGAACACAAAGGCAATACCCGTTATTATGCTTACAACGCTTGATCAGGTAAAAGATCAATTCTGGGGAAATATGTCCGGCGCGGATATTTTCATGGAAAAATCCCCTGATAATTTTGAGTTGCTGGAAGAATCCATTTCCGATTTGCTTTCAGCTTCAGAAGGCATTGATTTTACCGCCATCACCCGCGAAAGCAAAAAAATTAACGATAACGCGATTATAGAAATTGTAAATAATCTTTTGGACAGCAAGCTTTTTCAGACAACCATTATCGGGATGCTGGCAAAACTTGCAAACAAGGTCAGTTCAATGGATACTGTCGCTCAGGGGATATTAAAACTACTTCAGTCGGTATGTGAAACGGAAATTGCGACAATGATGATTCGCGGAAGCAACAGAATCCTGTACACCTATACAGCTAATCTTGCGGGGTTTACCCAGAATATATGCGACGATTTTTTAAGCATCAATAACTCAGACTTTAACAATCTTTTCCCCGAATTCAAATCTTTACAGGAAAATAAAAAAGAATTTTTTCCCTTTGGGAAAAATGAAAAAAAAATCTCTTCCTACGTTACAATTCCATTTACAATAGCAGGAGAAAATTTCGCAACATTGCATATCGCAAATACGTTAAATGATTATTTTACGCCGCCCACAATGGAAAATATCAGGGTATTTGCCGACGCCGCATCGCCCATAATCGCGAACGCGCTTTCCATGCACGAACTTGCGGAGCTTCAGAAAAACACCCGTATTGCATTTGCCCGCTATGTGCCGGCTGATGTAATGGATGAAATAATCAGCGACACGGCAAGAAAGGCGAATGTCAGCGAAAACAGAAATATTTCCATTCTTTTCAGCGATATCAGGGATTTTACGAGCATATCTGAAAACCAGGACGCCCAAGGCGTTGTCAATCTTTTGAACAGTTATTTTTCGAGCATGGGCTGCGAAATAATTTCAGAAAACGGCTATATTGACAAATTTATCGGTGACGCGATTATGGCGGTTTTCGGAGCTTCCCAGGATTCGGAAAATTCTACCGTAAACGCAATACGCGCAGGAATTAAAATGCTTGCTTCACTTGAAAAATTCAATAATGCGGCGGAAGAAAATAAAAGAAATAAAATCGCTATCGGAATAGGAATAAACTGCGGCGAATGTATTCTCGGCAACATTGGTTTTCAAAACAAGATGGATTACACTGTAATAGGCGATACTGTTAATCTTGCTTCACGGATTGAAAGCCTTACCAAGTCATACCGCCATCCGCTTATTATCTCCGAATATGTATATGAAACTGTCAAGGACAAGTTTCTTCTGCGTAAAATCGGGAATGTTAATGTAAAAGGAAAGGAAAAACCTGTCGGGCTTTATTCAGTATATTCGGGTTTTAACGGTATGGACAACACAGTACTGCGTTCAGGAGGCACACAGGACCTTCCTCCTGTTTCCGCGCTTATGATAAACAGGGAAACGCTTATTAATTACAATAAAGGGCTGCAGGTCTTTCATTTACGCGAATGGAAACTTGCGATTGAGTATTTTACAAAAGCGCTGAAAGCCGAAGGCTATGACTTCCTTTCCAGAGTCTATCTTGAAAATTCAAAAAGATTTTTAACCAATCCTCCCCCGAATGACTGGGACGGCGTAATTTCGACGGAAAAGAGGAGTTAATAAAAGTTATGACGCAGGAACCTGAAGTCACCCTTTCTGATAATATCACGATGAAAAATGGAGAAAAGAATGACAAACATTGAATTTGACAAAAAAATCATACAGGACGAATACCTTGGCGAAAAACTGATTAATAAATTCCGCTTTGCTCTCGGGGTGATTTTTGTTGTCAGCGTATTGGTTGTTTCGTTTTTGAGATCGTTTGAAGGGCTTGGGCATTTTCCGTTTCGCGCATACATTTTTACAAGCGGTTTTTTGTTTTATTCCGTTTACCTTCATTTTTATATCCGCTTAAAAAAATCACTTAACAGATCCTTTAAATATATCTGTGTAATTATTGACGCGTTATTGATAAGCGCCGCCATCTGGGCAGGATGTACCTATCCGGAAATTTCTCCTCCTATCGGATTTCTTTCCATACAGGCGCTTTTCTATATAGTGCTCATCATGGCAGGCGCTTTCAGATACAGCGTCCGCTGCGCCTTTTTTTCAGGAATATTTTCCGGGTTATGCTACATGATAGTCGTGATTGCAAACGGAAACGCGCTTGATTTACCGTATTCATTTACGCTTAACGGCAATGTAATTCCTTTAAGTTTCCCCCTCTACAATGAATTTTTCAGGGTTATCGGAATGATAGTAGCGGGCGTTACTGCCGGCATGGCCTGTAAACGCCATCTTTCATTATTCAGAAACATGATTGAATTGCAGGATAATGCAACCAAGAATTCAACAACGACTGTTGAACAAACCCGCTCCATGGCAAAAACAATCAGAAAATCAACAGACGAGATTTTTCTTTCATCAAAGGATATATTCACCACGGCAAACAGCCAGGCAGCCAGCATACAGGAAATTCAAAGCACAATTAACGAGAACACCGGTATTGCCGTTGAAATATCGGAAAAAACAACAAGCGTCGCGTCCATTGCAACGCAGATGGCGAACGACGTCATTCAGGGTTTTTCTGTTCTTGAACGCAATGTCGCGCAGCTTGAGAATATCAAGAAGAAAAATGACAGCGTAATAACAGGCATCATAACCCTCGGAAACAAAATACTGAAAATACGCGACATTGTAAAAAACATAAATATTATAACCGATCAGACAAAGGTTATTGCGTTTAACGCTGCTCTGGAAGCGGCAAGCGCCGGCGAACGCGGAAAACGGTTTTCTGTAGTCGCAAGCGAGGTAAACCGCCTTGCGGGAGATATTTCAAAACTGACAAAACAAATCAGGGAACAGGTTGAAGAGATCCAAAACTCTTCTTCTTCACTTATCATTTCCAGCGAAGAAAGCGCGGAAAATATTATTGCAGGCAATAATTTGATCAAGGAACTTGAAGATATTTTCAGGGAAATACGCTCCGGCGCGGAGATAACATCAAATCAGGCTCAGACAATTACGGTTTCCACCCAAAAACAGCAGAGATCATCAGAACAGATAAATACCGCGATTACCGATATTTCCAAAGGGCTTTCCAATTTCATTCAATCAACAAAGATAGCAACATCATCGGCGGATGATCTTTCGCAGATGATTCAAAAACTTGATTCTCTTCTGGAAGAAAATATATCTGAAGATCCGCAGGAAAATTTTAACGAAAATACAAAGGCTCTGTAAAATATGGAAAACGCATCTTTCTCCCTGCTTGAACTTTTCCGTCTCGGCGGCGTTATCATGTGGCCTTTGCTTTTATTTTCAATCGCGACTGTTGCAATTTCGGCTGAAAGGGCTGTTTTTATTTTTTATCACAATCTTGAAATAACGGATCTCTTTGAAAAGGCAAAAAGTTTTGTAATGAATAATGATTATAGCGGAGCATGCGAATATTTTTCCGGTTTGACGGATCGCCGGATGGGCGCGCGTATATTTCTTGCTGTCTGCTGTCATGTTAATCAGGGACAACCTTTCTCGCAGCTCCGCGCCGAACGGGCTGCAGAAACAGAAGCTTCCGGCTGCATCAACTCGCTGGAAAACGGCGTTAATTTTTTAACCGCGCTTGGCTCGCTTTCTCCCTTGACAGGTTTTCTCGGAACAGTAACCGGCATGATCGGCGCTTTCAGATCAATCGCCGAAGCTTCGGAAGTAAACGCTCAAATTGTGGCAAACGGCATTTACGAAGCCCTCATTACTACGGTATTCGGACTTATAATCGCCATCATTGCAATGATCTCACATTCTATCATCACTCATATCATTGATAAATTTGCGTCAAATATTGAAGGAACCTGCTCTGAACTTATTTCCCTGATTGATTTGCAGCAATCAGTTCCTGTCCATGTTTCAGAAAGCAAAAAGAAACAGATTTCAAAAAAGAATGAAAATTAAAAGACATAAAAAATATTCTTTTCTTGAAACATGCGCCGCAAGCGATCTTGCCTTTTTGCTGATAATTTATTTTCTTGTCATTGCCGGTTTTAATATAAGCAAAGGTTTTATAATTAATCTTCCGGCAAAAGATTCCGCAAAAATTGTCTACAGCGAGGATATTATTCGCTTTGAAATGAATCAAAACGGCGAAATTAATTTTAACAATGGAATTGTTTCCATTTCCGGCGCGGAAGCGGCAATAAGATCAGGCAGAAGTTCCAATCCGAATATCACAGTCGTTATTACAATAGACAGTCAGGCGAAGTGGCAGAACGTAGTCTCCTTTGTAGAGCTTGCGCAGAATCTGCAAATTGAATCTTTTTCATTCTCAATGAAGAAAGACTCCCCATGAAATTAAAACACGGAAGAAATCCCTTTTTAATTCCAATTTTCTCAACATCCGATATCGCATTTTTACTGTTAATTTTTATAATGCTGGTTTCGCTTATTAATTACAGAAAAGAAATAAAAATTGATTATCCGCAGGCGAAGTCAGCTTTAAATACGACAGCGGAAAAAAATCTTGAGGTGTGGATCGATTTTGAAGGCAGGATTTTCATGGACGGAGAAACAGCTGACTTCCGCTCTCTTGAACGAAAAATTGCAAACGTTTATATCGCTTCTCCTGATACAAGGGTGCATATCATTGCGGACAAAAATACTCCGTATAAAAATATCAATAGTGTTCTGGAAATATTTCAGATTCTCCAATACCGTGTTATCAGTTTTTCGGTAAAAACAAATGAATGAAAAACGCCTTCGTCTAATAATATTTATTTTAACCGCCGCTCTGCATTTTGCGCTTATTTTCTCTCTTGTAATTGATACGAAATATAAAATTCAAAAACCGTCAGAATTCGCAAGAGTGATGAAATTAACAGATCTTGTTGAATATATTCCCACTCCTCCTGTTGAACATGAGCCTGAACAAAATATTCCCATGGAGGATGAAGTAGCGGAAATAATCACGGAAACAGACGCTCCTCCTGTACAGGAAGTAACTGTCAGCGGCGCTTTAAACATTTCTGAATTTGAGGATTATCTGCCAAATCATATGGTTTCCTTCAGTCCTCATTTCGAAGTAAACTCAATTTTATCAGACCTTGTATATCCTCCGCTGGCGCTTCGTACCGGAATCGAGGGGAGAGTATTGCTGGAATTATTTGTAGATCGCACAGGCACGGTGCAGAATGCGGTGATTATACGAGAAGAACCGCCAAACAGGGGGTTCGGCGAATCTGCTGTCAGAACATTTTTAGGCAGAAAGGGAACTCCCGCTTATGCAAACGGAGAGCCGGTCGCCTGCCGTTACCGCTACCCTTTGATGTTCAGGATTAATCAGGAGTGAATTAACATCGCGTCTCCGTAGCTGAAAAAGCGGTATCTTTCACGGATAGCTTGCGCATAACTTTCCATAATAAAATCTTTTCCTGCAAAAGCGCAAACAAGCATCAAAAGACTTGATTCTGGCGTATGAAAATTTGTAAAAAGCGCATCGATAACATTGAATTTAAAACCCGGATAAATAAATATTGATGTTTTATTCCTGCCTGTTGCAATTTTTCCGTTTGACCATGCGCTTTCAAGAGACCTTGCGCTTGTGGTTCCAACCGCTACTATTCTGCGTCCCGTGCTCTTTGCTTTTTCAATTTTTTCCGCTGTTTGTCCGTCAATGAAAAATGTTTCTTCATGCATCACATGATCTTCAATGTGTTCGCTTCTGACAGGCAGAAAAGTTCCCAATCCTACATGAAGGGTTATAAAAACAATTTCCATTCCGCGTTCTTTCAGTCTGTTGAAAATCTCATCTGTAAAATGCAATCCCGCCGTAGGAGCTGCCGCAGAACCTGTCTCTTTTGCATAAATCGTCTGATAACGCTTTTCATCCGCAGGTACATCTTTTCGTTTAATGTAAAGCGGCAGCGGGATATGTCCGTATTTATCAAGCCGTTCATCATTTATTGTTTTCTCAAATTCCATAAGCAGATATTCGCCTTCATGCCCCAAAACGACAGCTTTATTTACTTCGTTTTTATTTTTATCAAGGATTGTAAAATATTGACCGTTTTTTTTATTTCTAGCCTTTTTTACCAGAGCCTTCCAGACTTTGTTGTTTTCATCCTTTTTATCAATTAAAAGAAATTCTGCGTATTTTCCTGTCTGCGAAATTCCTTCAATGCGCGCCTTCCTGACTTTTGTATCGTTAAAAACCAAAAGCGGTTTTTCGCCTGAAGTACTCTGGAAGTTTTCTCCGCTTAGAATATCAGGAAGGTTAAAAATTTTTTCGTGTGCGCAAATTTTACTTTTTTGATCGAGGATCATCAAACGGCTTTCTCCCCTTTTTTCCGCCGGATACTGCGCAATGAGATCCTGCGGAAGTTCAAAGAAAAAATCGCTCGTTTTCATTTTTTTTAATTAAATAATTCATTTCCGTTTCCCGGCGGAATTCCCAAATGTCCGCAGGCAAGGCTTGTTACCATTCTCCCCCTGGGAGTGCGTTGCAAAAGACCTGCCTGTATCATATACGGCTCATAATAATCTTCAAGCGTTTCAACCGATTCGCCGATTGATATTGCAAGAGTTTCCGCTCCTACAGGACCACCCCTGTAACGTTCAATAATTATTTTAAGAATCTCCCTGTCCTGCCTCTCAAGACCGAGTTCGTCAATCTCCAGTCGGGACAATCCTTCACATACTACATTGCGCGTAACGCAGGTTTCTCCGGCGTATTGGGCAAAATCGCGCATGCGGCGCAGGAGCCTGTTTACAACGCGGGGGGTGCCTCTTGAAGATTTCGCAAGAAGAGAGGAAGCTTCTTCTTCAATTTTTATATCAAGAAGTCCCGCTGAACGCCGGACAATGGCTTCCATATCTTCCTGAATATAAAATGAAAAACGGCAGGTAATTCCAAACCGGCTGATAAGTGGGCTTGATACAACTCCTGCTTTTGTAGTTGCTCCGACGAGTGTAAAAGGTTTTATGGCAATCCTTAAAGTTCTTGCCATCGGCCCCTGTCCCACCACCCAGTCAATGCCGTAGTCTTCCATCGCTATATAAAGAAGCTCCTCTATCGCAGGCTTTAACCTGTGTATTTCATCAATAAAAAAAACATCGCCTTTTTTAAGGTTTGTCAAAAGACCAACCAAATCTTTTGGCTTGTCAAGCGCCGGAGCCGATGTCTGAACAAAACCTGTATCAAGTTCATTGGCGACAACCTGCGCCAGAGTGGTTTTTCCAAGTCCCGGCGGACCGATTAAAAAAAGATGATCGAGACTTTCATTTCTTTGCTTGGCGGCGGTTATAAAAACGGAGAGGTTTTCTTTCATCGACTTCTGCCCCAAAAATTCACGAAGGAAGCGCGGACGAAGAGTCATATCCTTTTCGTCTTCTTCAATCGCCTGGGGTCTTAAAAGTCCCGTTTCGTTTTTACCCATAAAATATTAATATTGTTTTCCGTTTTTTATTGGCTTAAATAAACAATCGCTTCCTTAAAAAGATACTTTTCACGTTCGGTATCGGACAAATCTTTCCCGATTGAATTTTCCGCTTTTGCAAGAGCATCAGAAGCGGCGCGGCGATCATATCCCATCTCTGCAAGCGCTTCTACAAGATCGCTGTATTGTGACGTATTTGAATTTTCCTGTATCTGTACAAGTTTTCCCTTCAGGGAAAGAATCATTTTTTGCGCTGTTTTCCTGCCAAGTCCGGGAACAGCTTCCAGCCTTGTCAAGTCTCCGTTTTCAAGCGCCTTTTCAAGATCATCCTGGCTTATCCCTCCCATGATTTTAACAGCGCCTTTGGGTCCGATGCCTTCCACTTTCAGAAGTTCATGAAAAGTTAAACGCCGTCTTTCATCTGCAAAACCAAAGAGCTTCATCTGGTCTTCACGATGGTACAGCCATGTGAATATCCTGCATTCGCTTTTTACGGGAAGGATTCCAATATCGTTTAAAGGCATGGTGATTTCCCATTCGATATCGCCGGAAAGCAAAAAAACCGCTTCATTATTTTTCGCGCAAATCACGCCCCGGATACTGTTAAACATGAAGGAAGAATACCATTTTCCCGAAAATTTCTCAACGATTTAACAGGGATTTTATGTCAGCCGGTTAATTGCCTGCCATTAACAGCGCAAATTGCTGCGGCAAGCGCGTCGGACGCATGATCGGGTTTTGGGATTTCTTCAAGATTAAGGATTATCCGCACCATTTCCTGCACCTGCTTTTTATCGGCGCCCGCAAAACCTGTTACTCCCTTTTTAATAGCGTTAGGTGTCAATTCAGTCAGGGGAATACCCTTCTCCGCTATCACCGCCGATATTACCCCGCGGGATTCGGCGACAGGGATTGCGCTTGACACATTCTTCCCGAAATACAGGTTTTCAAGAGCGGCTTGCGCAGGTTTATATTTTTCAATAATCCGGCGGACAGATTCCATAATAAAAAAAAGGCGCTGCTCCCGAGGGCAGCCAGCTTTTGTCAAAATTGCGCCGTGATCAATATATTTTATATTACCGTCAGTATTATCAAGTATACCCCAGCCTGTGCTTGCAAGACCGGGGTCAATACCCAATATCCGTTGTTTATTCGCTTTCAAAACCTTCAGGGATGGAGACATTGGAATAAACGTTTTGAACGTCGTCGTTTTCTTCCAGCTTGTCAATAAGTTTTAAAGCTTTTGCTGTTCCTTCATTATCCAATGACACTTCCGCTTCCGCTACCATGCTTATCTCTGCGCTCATGGTTTCAAAATTTTTGGAGCCAAGCGCGTTCATTACGCTTTCAAAATCCTCAGGCGCGCTTGTAACTTCGACAATGCCGTTGGACGCGGAAACATCTTCCGCGCCGCCTTCAAGCGCCGCTTCCATAACCTGATCTTCTGTGTATTTTTCGCCGTCAAGTGTAATTATACCCAGACGCTTGAAAAGTCTTGAAACAGAGCCGGAAGTGGCAAGCTGCCCGCCGGCCCTTGTAAGAATATTGCGGATATCGGCTGCGGCGCGGTTTTTATTATCTGTTAAAACTTCGATAAAAATCGCAACGCCGCCAGGCGCGTAGGCTTCATAAATTAGCTCTTCATAATTGACACCCTCAAGCTCTCCAGTGCCTTTTTTAATCGCACGGTCAATATTGTCCTTCGGCATATTTGCGCCTCTGGCTTTAAGAATGGCTGTTCTAAGCCGGGGGTTTCCGTCAAGGCTTCCGCCGCCCATTCTTGCGGCGATGGAAATTTCCTTTATTAATTTAGTGAACATCTGACCGCGTTTTGCATCAGCGGCGCCCTTAGCGTGCTTAATAGTCGCCCATTTACTGTGGCCCGACATACTTACTCCTTAATGTATGGGATGAGAAAATCAATTATTGCGACTGGTATCAGGCTTTTCCCTTCTGAGCCGCTTTATCAAGAGAATCGGTAACATATTTTTCAAACCAGTTAATTTCAAACGGGTCTCTGCTTCTGATGGCGTTTTTAATATTTAATTCCAGACTATCTTTGCACGATTCACAAACACTGTGACTTGCGTAATAGAAAAAATTACGACCGTACTGCGGATCATCCATTTTTTTCTTGCATACATCACAAGATATGGTAATCATAAAAGCCTCCTGATTGTTTATCTTTTACAAAAACCTCATTTCCTTTGAAAAGACATGCGTTTCTGTCTAGAATATAGTATATATAAACTTCAAAAATATGTCGAGTACCTGTATGAATGAAAAAAAAGATTTTTTGTCACAAATCGGAAATTCCGCCTCAATTCCAAAAAAACCGCTTGTTATAGCGGAGTTGGGCACATCCCATAACGGCGATTTAATTAAAGCAAAAGAAATGACAGAAGCAGCGGCGCAGGCTGGAGCGGACTGTATAAAATTCCAGCTTGTTTACGCTGATGAGATTTTACACCCGAATACCGGCGATGTTATACTGCCCGGAGGAAGAATTAAATTATATGACAGGTTTAAGACACTGGAAACAAAACCTGAATTTCACGCAGAAATAAAGGAATTCACCGAGTCACTGGGGCTATTATACCTTTGCACTCCTTTTGGTTTAAAAAGCGCTTCAATTTTACATGAATTAAAACTAAAATTTGTAAAAATAGCTTCTCCCGAATTGAATTTCACAGGTTTACTTGAAGAAATAGCAGGCTGGAAAATACCTGCGCTTTTATCAACCGGCGTATCAACTCTGGGAGATATAGAAAGAGCAATCGATATTTTCAAAGATGTCAAACCTTGTTTATTGCACTGTGTTACAGCTTACCCCGCTTTTGAGACTGATTATAATTTGAGACTCCTTCCAAATCTGTCGTCTGTTTTCGGCGTCTCGGTAGGTGTAAGCGATCACAGCCTTGATCCTGAGCTTATACCTGTCCTGGCTTATTGCATGGGAGCTATCGTAATTGAAAAACATTTTTGCCTTTCCAGAAACGATCCCGGTCTTGATGATCCAATTGCTTTACCTCCGGATGAATTTCTTAAAATGACGCGCGCTGTCAGAAACGCCGCAGAAACGGGAATTGAACAAACAATTAAGTATTACAAAAAAGAAAAGGGAGATGAGCTGATTGAAAAAATACTGGGCAGCGGAATCAAGGAACTCGCTCCTTCGGAGAAAGCAAATTACGGTTATACAAACAGATCAATCCATGCTTTGCGGGAAATAAAACCGGGTGAGAGCATAAACAAAGGCGATTACGCTGTTTTAAGAACAGAAAAAAATCTGCGTCCCGGACTTGAGCCTTTTTGGGAAAAAGCTCTGGCGGGAAAAACCGCAGGAAATATAATCCCTGCCGGCGAAGGAATCCGTTTCGAGGATATTTTATAAAACCCCCGGATGGAAATTTACATGTTATTTCGCAGTAACTGTTACAACATTTCCGTTATCAATAAATTTTGAACCGAAATCATACAGTGCAGGTTTTTCAAAATTACTTTCTTCAGTTCCTTTTTCCGTCCACCAATAATAAGTAACAACGCTGTTTTCAAATACTGAATATTTCTTTTTTTCATCATTTAAAAACCTTATAACATTATTTTTTCTGTCTTCTGCGGAATATTCTCTGATTTTTTTCATTACTTCTTTTTGGCTGAAAGCGCCGAAAATAACAACGGCATAAAAACTATCTTGAGAACCGGTTGCGTTATGAATTTCAAGTTCTCCCCCCTGCGGATTACCGCAGCCGGCTGCCAAAAAATTTATTATAAGCATTAATGCAATTACGGAAAAAATTATTTTATTTTTTTTCATTAATCCGCTCCATAAAAATTTTTTAATTACCAGCTTTCCATTGCCTTTTTAAACGCGCCTTCGCTTGCCTGGATTATTTTTTTATCAACGCAGTAAGCGAAACGCACCCAGCCGCTTTTCCCGAAACTGCTGCCGCCCACTCCCAAAATAAGATAATTTTTAAGATGCTCTGTAAAATCACTGTCATGCTCAATTTTTCCGTTTTTACGCGGCGGCACCCTGCAGAACAGATAAAACGCGCCCTGCGGAACGGCGTACTCTATTCCGGCATTATCCAGAACCTTCATAAAGGCGTCTCTTCTTCCTGCGTAAACGGAAACATCCACCCTCTCTTCAGTAAGCTGCGCTACTATCCGCTGCATAAGCGCAGGAGCGTTTACAAAACCAAGCGCTCTTGCGCAGTAGATAAACGCGTTAATAACATCTTCCCTTGATTGAATCGCAGGATTTACGGCAATATACCCGATGCGTTCTCCCGGAAGGGAAAGATTTTTTGAATAAGAACTGACCACTATCGATTCGCTGTAGCAGCACAAAAACGGAGGAACATCGATGTTATACGCAATTTCCCTGTATGGTTCATCCGAAACAAGATACGGGAAGCGTCCTGTTTTTTCCTTGTATTCAGTTAAAAGCGATGAAAGATCAGAAAGAACGCAGGCGTCATATACCTTTCCGGTCGGATTATTCGGCGAATTGACCAAAACAGCGGCAGTTTTGCCGCTTAAGGCGTTTTTTATCGCATTCAAATCAAGGTCAAAATCATCCTTTGCATCAACTTCAATCAGCTTAACCTGATTGTTGGCTGCATATACGCGGTACTCCATAAAAAAAGGGCGCGTAACAATAATTTCATCTCCGGGATTGCATATCGCCTTAAAAACCGTGTTAAGCCCTCCCGCCGCTCCCGCTGTCATGATTACAGATGAGCCGTCGATATTTACTCCTTGTTCTTTTGATATCTTCTTTGCCAGAACTTCCCTCACATGCGGATATCCTGCGTTAGGCATGTAGCTGTGAGAGCCTTTTTCGTTTTCGTTTGCGAGTTTTAAAAGAATATTTTTAAATGATGTAGGCGGCTCAACATCAGGATTTCCAAGCGAGAAATCAAAGACATTGTCAGATCCGTGTTTTTTTTTAAAAACTAGACCTTCCTCGAACATTTTTCTGATCATAGAAGAAGCGGCAAGCGAATTTTTTACGTTTTCTGCAATGGGCATGAATCACTCCCTAAACAACGGGTCTTGCCGTACGCACAATGTCGGCGAAGATTCCGCCTGCCGTTACCTGCGCTCCTGCACCCGGACCTTTTATCACCATCGGGAGTTTCGAATAACGTTCTGTGGTGATAACCACAATGTTATCGCTGTCTACAAGCGAGCGGAAAGGGCTTCCCGGTTCTTCGCTGCGAAGGGAAAGTTTTGCTTTTCCGTCTTCGATTACCGCGATGTAACGAAGCGCTTTCCCTTCAGAGGCCGCCGCCGCGCGGCGTTTTTCAAATTCACCGTCAGATTTTTTAAGCTCGGCAAAGAAAGCTTCGACATTTTTCGCTTTAAAGCAGGAAGGCGGAAGTATCGGCTCAATCTTTACATTTGAGAATTCCATTGAAAAGCCAATCTCACGTGCAAGTATTAAAGCCTTGCGCGCAGCATCCATCGCGTTTAAATCATCGCGCGGATCAGGCTCGGTGTAGCCTTTTTCTTTCGCCTCGCGAACAAGAGCAGAGAACGGTTTTGATCCGTCAAAATTGTTAAAAATAAAACTCAGAGTTCCCGACGGTACAGCTTCTATCCTGATGATTTTATCACCTGTCAGAAAAAGATCCCTGATTGTTGAAATAACGGGAAGTCCCGCTCCTACTGTTGTTTCGTAAAGGTAGGGAATTCCCCTTTCTCTGGAATAAGAGACAAGAGAGCGGTAATACGTCATGCTGCCTGAATTTGCTTTTTTGTTCGGCGTAACAATCGGGATTGAATTATGAAGGATTTTCTCATACAAACATGCAACATCTTCGCTTGCGGTACAGTCGCAAAAACAGGAATTGGGAAGATTGAACGATACCATTTTTTGCATGAATACTTCCGCAGCGGTACGGACTTCAATGGCTTCCGTGCCTTCCGCCTTGCCGGGAGCGGTGAGTAACTTTTTTGTTTTTTTCGGATCAAGACCTTCCGGAGAAAAAATCATCTTGTCATAATTTGAAGCTCCGATTAAATTAATTTTTATAAGGTCCTTATTTGCAAGTCTTTCGCCTGTTTCTGCAATTTGATCAAGAAGGGTTCCTCCGATATGACCTGTGCCGACAAGGAAAAGGTTAACCGATCTGTGATTCGGAAAGAAGAACGCGTCGTGAATTGCGTTAAGCGCTTTCCCTTCGTCATTTTTCGGTATAACAGCCGAGATATTGGTTTCTGATGAGCCCTGGGCAATTGCAACTATATTGACGCCGTTGCGTCCGAGCGCATGAAAAAATTTCCCGGAAATTCCGGAAGTGCTTTTCATGGCCGAGCCTACTACAGCTATTATTGAAAGTTCCTTTTCCACTACAGGTTTGTCAATGGAGCCTGATTTTATTTCATGGATAAACTCTTCTTTTAAAGCTGTATCCGCTCCCTGCGTGTCTTCAGGAAGCACTGCAAAGCAAATCGAGTATTCGCTTGAACTTTGCGTTATGAGCATTACGCTTATTCTCTTTCGCGCAAGACAGCCAAACACTCTTGCTGAAAAACCTGCAATTCCGACCATTCCCGAACCCTGAATACGAACGAGAGCCGCATTAGAAATCGAGCTTATTCCCCTGATCGGGTATTTGCCTGAAGAAGCTTTCGCCGTTATTTTGGTTCCCTTAAAGGAAGAATTAAAAGTGTTGCGTATAAAAATGGTTATTCCTTTTTCAAGCGCAGGTTTTACAGACGGAGGAAAGAGTACTCTTGCGCCGAAATGAGAAATTTCCATCGCTTCCGTATAGGATATTTCATCAATACTGAACGCATTCCTGACATGATCAGGATCCGCCGTAAGAAGACCGTCAACATCAGTCCATATTTCCAGTTTCTTCGCTCCAATGGCGGCGGCAAAAACAGCGGCTGTTAAATCGGAACCGTCGCGCCCTACAGTGGTTGTATGCCCGTCAGTTGTTGAACCTATAAAGCCGGTTACAATCTGTACTGTTTTTTTGGTTTTTTTAAAATGCGCGCGGATATTATCCTCAGTTTCTTTTTTTAGGATTTCCNCCTTGCCGAAATTGGCATCTGTTTTTACAAGGTTTCTCGCGTCCAGAAAAACAGCTTCGATGCCGTTAGCTGAAAATACGGAAGCCAAAATGCCGGCTGAAAGCCTTTCGCCGAAACTCATTACCAAATCAAGACTTCGTTCTGATAATTCTCCCAAAAGAGAAACTCCGTCCAATATTTGGGAAAGTTCCTTAAAATTATTGTCAATTATCCTGTCAGTGTTTTTCCTGTCTGTTCCCTTTAAAAAAAATGATGCGCATTCCTTGTGACGAAAGGCGACTTCTTCAATTCCTTTCGTAGTTGATTCGCCTTTAACTGATGTTTTTGCAAGCCCGATCAATGTATCAGTTACATTTGAAAAAGCAGACACCACAACTACAGGAACATTACCCGAATGTTCAGCGTCTTTTAAAATACCGATAATGCGCTCGATTCCGTCACGGCTGCCGACGGAAGTACCGCCGAATTTAAGTACAAGCATAAATCATCTCCTGTATTGAATACTACTGATTTTTTACATATATTAAAAGTACTTTATTATGCCGGAGAAAGAAAAAAAACGGTATTATTTCGACTGGGCGGCTTCTGCGCCAGCGGAAGAAACTGCGTCATGCATTCACTACGGAAATCCGTCATCACAACACAGCGAGGGAAGAAAAGCGAAAGCCTGTCTTGAACAGGCGCGCCAAAAGTGCGCCTGCGTTTTGCAGGTAAAACCTGAAACGCTTTTCTTTACAAGCGGCGGCACAGAATCAAACAGCATCGCGTTTTTTTTAAATCTTATGCGCAAAGGAAATGGAAGGATCGTCTCCTCCTCCGCAGAGCATGCTTCTGTCAGGGAAGCGATGGAAACCCTTGAAAAAACGGGGAAGCCTGTCGGCAGCGTCGCGGTTGATTCTGACGGAAGAGTGACAGCAGACAATCTTGAGAAAGCATTTGATAAATACGGCGACGTGCGTTTTATTTCCGTAATGGCAGTCAATAACGAAACAGGCAGCATATCCGATATCGCTTCCCTTGCTGACGTTATACGCAAACAAAAAGCGCCTGTTCATTTTCACAGTGATCTTGTTCAGGCTGCCGGAAAAATACCCCTTGACATTTCAGGATGGGAAATTGATTCAGCTTCCATAAGCGCTCATAAAATCGGAGGACCCCGCGGAATCGGTCTTTTATATCTGCGCAACCCTTCGCTGGACGTATTTTTCAGGGGAGGAGGTCAGGAAAACGGAATAAGAGGCGGCACTGAAAATGTTCAGGGAGCCTGCGCGATTGCCGATTGCCTTGATAAATTGGGGAATTTGCAAACAGTTAAAACGAATTTCGATCTCGCTCTTAATCGCTGGAAGAAACTGATTTCTTCATTGACGGCAACAAACCGCTGCACGCTGATACCTCAGCAGCGCGCTCATGATAAAGAATTATTTTCCCCTTATATTTTACAGGCGGCTTTTAACAACATTCCCGGCGAAGTTATGGCGCGCGCACTGGATGATTTGGGGTTTGCAGTTTCCACAGGATCTGCCTGCTCTTCAAATTCTCCGGAACGGCCGGTTCTTGCGGCAATGGGAATCCCCGAAAAATTGAGGATCGAAGGAATTCGTATCTCGCAGGGTTATTCAACAACCGATGAAGAGATAGACCTTTTTTTAAACGCCGTTGCGGAGGTTTTAAAATTTCTTTAAACATTTATCTTTTAAAACCGGCTGAGCTGGCGTTAAAAGGGGATAATCGAAAAAATTTTGAATATATTCTCAAACGCAACATGGTAAAAGCGCTGGCCGATGACGATATAAAAATAAAATTAACTTCCGGACGTTATTATATCGAAACGCCGGAAGAGAAATCGGCTTTTGTGGAAGATAAACTTTCCCGGCTCATTGGAATCTCCGGCTGGGCGAAAGCGGCAACATGCTGTAAAAACATTGACGCCATAATTAACAAAAGTATTGAGGAAGGAAAAAAAATCGCGCAATCCGGCTGTAAAACTTTTAAAATAAACGCCCGCAGAACCGATAAAAGTTTTCCTTTTAATTCCTACGATTTGTGCTGCCGCACGGGAGAAGCTGTAGTTAATGAGTGTAATCTTTCTGTGGATATTCACAAACCTGACGATGTCATTAATATAGAGATCAGGGAGAAAGTTTATATTTATTCAGGCAGTAAAAAAGGACTTGGCGGACTTCCATGCGGCAGCGCCGGAAGAGGGCTTTTGCTTCTTTCAGGAGGAATTGATTCTCCTGTAGCTGGATTTCTTCTTGCATGCCGTGGAATGAGTATAGACGCCATTCATTTTCATTCTTATCCGTATACTTCGCTTGAATCAAAACAAAAAGCCGTACAGCTTGCGCAGATAACAGGTTCATACTGCATGGGAATACGCCTTTACATTTTGAACTTTGCCCAGGTTCAAATGCGCATAAAGGAAAAATCACCGCCTGAGTGGATTACCATTATGCTCAGGATGGCAATGATGGAAGCCTCTGAAAAAGCGGCTTTTAAAATTAAATGTAAATGTCTTATAACAGGAGAGAGCCTTTCTCAGGTAGCAAGCCAGACAATCGAGAATTTGAGTTGTACTCAAAGCCGTTTAACAATTCCTGTTCTCCGCCCCCTTATTGGTTATGACAAGGAAAAAATAATAAGGGAAGCGCAAAGGATCGGCACTTATGATGTTTCCATTCAGCCATATGATGATTGCTGTGTGCTTTTTAATCCCAGACACCCTGTTATTTACGGCGATCGGGCGCAGGCCAATGTCATTTATGAAAAACTTGAACTTTCATCTTTAATCGACGAAGCCTTAAAAAATTACGAACTTGTCAAGCAGAGTCTGTCTAAGTAATTTATTCCAGAGGCGGGAAATAACCTGTGTTGTCCCTTCCTGATCTTTCCATTAGGTAGACTTCCGCTTCAAGCGGGAGCCATGCCCTGCCGAAATCTGTAGGCAGGCGGGAGTTAAATGTAAAACTGTAAAGACCGCAGGGAGCGTCCGCGATGGATTTAATCAATTCGCCGATGCCGCGGGGACGGTAAAGGTACTGCGCTTTTCCGCCTGTCTGCCTGCAAAGATATTCAATACTCTCTGAAATCCTCTCATCTCCGATTACAACAGCGTTAAACGCAACTCCATTGTTCGCAAGATAAGCCGCCATTTCAGAGAGACTGTACTGTTCAAAGGCAAGTTCGCCGATGTCTCCCGATCCAATATAAACAACTGATCTCTTCGCGGCGGCAGTCAGAAGGTCTGTGGCAGCCAGGCGGAGTCCCAAATCAAAACGCCATCTACGACTGTAAGAATCAGAAGTCCCCCTGACCGCGCTTTCCAGAGAAATTTCATGGCGTTCGCGGACAGGCTGACTCCCCGCTGAAATTACAGACACTATATTTGAATTTCCCATTTCCTGTAAAGCGCGGCTAATGTCGCGTGTCGCCGCTCCAAGCTCATCCCTTAAAGCCAGAGCCGCCTGTGATCTTTCAACAAGCAGTGAAATATCCGCTCCCTGATAACGGAAACCTGCCGTAACAAGCCTCTGATTTTCCACAGGAACTCCGCCTTCTGTCAAAAGGAAGTTATTGTTATCAAGACCCGCAATCGACCGGCGCAATCTGTCTTCAACAGTCAGCTCAACTGTAACAACCGGAAAACGCTGAGTATGAATATTTCGTATCTGCACAAAAAAACCTGAAGCCAAATCATCAAAGCGCGTCATCACAGAAACTTCGCCGGCGTTAAAGTTAGCTGCAAGTATATTGCCGTTTTTATCCATGCCGGCGTCTGTTATGCGCGTATTCTGTCCGCCGGCAAGACCCAATTCACGCACTATCGCAGAAGCCGGATCTATCTGAAGAACCCTGTTTCCGTCCGCGACAAGAAAAGTACCGTCAGATAACAAACGTATTGACTCAGGACCTGTTAATCCTTCCGCCGCAAATCTACCGAGGTAATTTCCGTTCGGATCAAACATAAAAATCGCCTTTGCCGAATTATCCGCCGCGTATATGATGCCCCTGTAAACCGTAATCCCTGTCGGTGAAAGAAGTCCAGAAAAAACAGGATTTCTGTATCCGAATGAAAGAATAAAAACTCCGTCAGGATCATATTTACAGATTCGCCTGTTCCCGTAATCTACGACATATAAATAACCGTCATCTTCATCAATGGCCAGATTCTGGGGTCCGACAAACTGTCCGTCCCTTATTCCCCTTGAACCGATATATGCCTGCCAGTCTCCGTTACTGCTGAGAATGCTCACTCTGCTGCCGTAGTACTCGGAAACATAAAACCTTCCGTCAATACCGCGCACCATGTCATAAGGTCTGTCAAAACCGTTAAGAGGACCTCTTTTTCGATCCCTGACTACTCCGTTAACGTCAATTTTTACAAGCTCATTGCTGCCGTACGCGACCACCCACACAGTTCCGTCAGCGTTAGGTAAAACCGATGTCGGCTGACGGTACAGAACAATATCCTGATAACGGCCAGGGTAGCGTCCCGATTCCACATAACGCACAGCGTCATTTGCGACAGGTAGCAGAAAACGCCTGTTTGCGACAGTTTCCACGCGCGAATTAAGCAGCATACCTGTACCTGAGCTTCTGCCGTATATGTCAAGAGCCGCTCTCCACTGACGGAGCGCTATTTCTTCAAATCCCGAACGGTAATAAGACTTTCCAAGCCAGTCAAGAATGAGAGGTTCTCCCGGTCTGAAGGAAAGAGCGCGTTCAAAGGAAAGAATCGCTTCGTTATACGCAAACCTGTTAAAAGCCTGCACTCCAAGCCTGAACTCTTCAGCGGCGGTCAGGGCGGATGCGCCCTCTCCACCTGTAACAGGACCGGGTCTTATGGGACTGTCATCCTGAGCATACAGAACCGCTGAAAAAAGAAAAACCATCATTGCAGCTAACACGCGGTTTTTTATTTTTTTTTCTGCGAAGAAGCCGCAGCTGAAACTGATCACAGAGACTCTCCTGTGACAACCTTAAAATGCCTTTGTATTTCAGCTTCATCGGGAGCTATATCCAAAGCCCTGCGAAGCCATGTGCGCGCTTCAAGCTGTTCGCCGGATTTATAATAAGCCCATCCAAGCGAATCGAGGTACGCGGCGCTGTCAGGCTTCGCGTCGACAGCTTTTCTGCACAGACGCAGGGCACGCATGATATCCGTTCCGGTATCTGCAAGAATAAAACCCATGCTGTTCATCGCTGTCGCGTTGGCAGAATCGATTTCAAGGGTTTTTTCATAGAGTTCAATCGCGTTTTTATTTTGTTTTTGAATCCATGCCGCATACGCAAGAGTATTGTAAAGTATGGCGGATTCAAGCCCTGCGCTCTGCAGTCTTTTAAGTTCGTATTCCGCCATTTTAATGCGTTTCGTTATAACATAAATGTATGCGAGGGTCATGCGGCACTGATAAATGCGGAGAACATCACCCGCTCCGGTTACGACCTGTTCAAGATATGAAAGCGCTTCATCGTATTTTTCAAGTTTCGTATAACACAGCCCAAGATAATAGGCAAGTTCCATTTTTTCATCATTGCTGAAATCCGACGTGTCCTTGGACAGAAATTCATTAAGCGCCCTGTTCCAGCTTTTAATGCGAAAAAGTTTTATACCATCCAATATTTTACTGTCCGGTCTGACTTCAACATTGCCGCCGGCTTCGGATCCTGCCTTTTTTTTCATTCCCTCCCCTTAATCTCCATCTGTACAGGCTGTGAATGAATAACGCTGAGCGCGGCGTTCCCCTTGTTAACCTCCGCCCAGTCGGTTCCGTCCTCAGGTACGCTTGAAGCTCTCCCTGGTTTGGGAAAACAGTAAACACCGCCTTCAGGCGGCGTAAAGGTTACTATGTAATCATTATAATAACGCATGGACGGAGAAACTGTAACAAGAGATAAAGGCTTTTTTCCGCTGTTTGGAAAATTGATATTAATGAATGAGTTCGTCTTCCAGTAACTCTTTATTACATCAATTTCTTCTGTGATATACGAAACAACGGGTCCCCATTGCCAGTCTTTGTCATTTTCAACCAGAGAAAGAGCGATTGAAGGAATCCCGAAAAAACTCCCCTGCCTCGCCGCAGAGGCGGTTCCCGAATAATTAATATCGGTTCCAAGGTTAGCTCCGGCATTAATCCCCGATAAAATCAGGTCAGGCGCGTTTTTTAAATCGATTTTTCCGGTTTCTCCGCAGATGCGGAGTTCTTCTATCCCGCCTAAAAGAGAAACAATAATGCAGTCAGCAGGAGTGCCGGAACATGAGAAAACATCCTTTTCAATTTCTATCAGCTTAAGGGGAGAAGATAAAAACTCAATTGAATGTGAAGCGCCTGAGCGGTTTTTGTCAGGCGCTACCAGAAAAACCCTGTGACCTGATTCGCGCAGCGCTTTTGCAAGAAGAGTAATTCCCGGCGAAGCGGCGCCGTCATCATTAGTCAGCAGTATTCGCATTTACTCTCCTTCGCTCGCTTACCACTTTCGCTCCCGCAGCGATTTTAACTTCGTATATCACAGGATGGAAACCGAAAATACGCTCGTATTCCTCCAAACGTTTTTTGTATTCCTCAACAAGTTCCCGCCGGATAATTGTGTAAGTACAGCCGCCGAATCCAAGCCCTGTCATCCGTGAACCTGCCGCGCCTTCAATTTCCTGAGCGCGTTTTACAAGCCAATCAATTTCCGGGCAGCTTATTTCATAAAGATCACGAAGCGACTCATGAGAATGATAAATTATTTTTGAAAGCGAAGCGATATCAGCTCTTTCAAGTGCATCGCCTGCGTCATTGACGCGGCGGATCTCTTCCACAATATGCATGCTTCTTCTGCGTATCTGTTCCGGAAAATCGCCCAGCGCCTCAAGAAGATCGCCTGAGGCAAAATCCTTGAAACTTAAGCCGTTTTTTTTCTGCGATAAAAATTCAAGCCCCTTAAGGGAATCAGCCCGCCTTAAAGCAAGTTCGCTTTCTGCTCCCATCCTCGGAACCCGCGAATCTACAAGCAGAATCCTGAACCGCGAAAGAGGTGATTTTATCCGTTTTACTTCATTGCCGGCGCTGTCAATGACAAGGAAATGATCTTTTCGCGCCAAAAGGCAAACCTGGTAATCAACAATGGAAGCGTCCTTTGAAAAGATCGACTCATGCGTCTTGTAGAGCAGCTTTGCCAGTTCCATTTCGCTGATTTGAATGCGAAGAAGGCTTTTAAGCGCGGCGGCGGCAGCGGTTTCTATTGCACATGAGGAGGCTAACGCTATATTTTGCGGAATTTTACCGCAGAATGAGAAATTTAACCCCTTCATTGGATAGCCAAGACTGATAAAAGCCGCTATAGCGGTTTTTAGATAGTTGGCCCATCGGTCTTCCCGCCTGTATTTTAAATTTGTAAGGGTACTTCTTTTACGTTCTCCCAGATCATAAGCGTAAAAACGGAAAGAATTATCTTTTCTGTGGCTTACAGCAAGCTGAATTGACATATCCAGCGCCGCAGAGAGGTAAAAACCCGCTCCCGGTTCACCTTGCCCGCCTAAAAAGTGGATTCTTCCGGGCGCTTCAGCTATAACTATGGGATTAGACCGATTATCATCAAGTTCATACTCAACTCTGTGTATTTGACCGATAACCGGCATTATAACCTCTCAATTATGACTTTTGACCATTTTATCAATAAAAAACGATAATTTCAATGAATTATTTATGAAAAATATGGAGAATATTTGCTTATAAAAATCAGAAAGGAAAAATTATTCAATTTTTACCAATTTGCGCGCAAATAGCATTGCCGCGAGAGTACAAAAATAGGGAAACGCAAGAATAAAATCAGCAGGAATACGCCAGATGCCCTGGATATGGTTGGAAAAACTCTCAGCCATGCCGAAAATAAAAGCAGCCGCAAGAAGACCGGCAGGTTTGTGTCCTCCAAGAAAGATTAAAACAAGCGCAATCCAGCCTTTCCCGGCGGACATCCCCTGAACAAATGCACCCAGATTTAAGCTTAAAAAAGAGCCTCCTATCCCGCAAAAAACAGCGGAAATTAAAATAGCGGCTGTCCTGTAGGTTTCTGGATTAATACCGAGGGAAACAAGAGAAGGAGAGTTTTTTTCACAGGCGCGGAGTCTATAGCCAAACGGCGTTTTATAAATGACAATATGCGCCGCGATAACAAGCAGCGCCGCAAAAAATAAATAAACGCCTGTAGAAACAGAAGGTACGTTATGAACGCTGCTTTGAAGCGTTACTACTCCCCTTGTATTGAAGATTTTATCGGACATTACAATGCACAAGGAAACTGATAATAAATTTACCGCAATGCCGCAGATAAAAATATTCGCACGGAGTTTGAAGGCGGCAATAACATGTAAAAAACTCAGGAAAACAGCCGCCATTACAGCTGCAATTAACGCAGCGGTAATGCTTCCTGTAAAATTGTAAACCGCAAAGGAAGCAAAAGCGCCGGCAAGCAGCATTCCTTCAAGCGCGATGTTTAACGTACCGGCGAGAGCGGGGAAAAGACCGCCGCAAGCAGCAAAGAGAACAGGTATCATTATTGATAGTGCACCCTGAAAAATAGACTGAACCATTGTTACCCCGCCGCCCTGCGCGGAAAAATATTTCTGATTGCCATGCTTGCCGAAAGAAAAATAATTACAGTCTGCACAATCGAAGCTACTTCATGCGTAAGGCCGGTATTCTGCATGGCAATTCTTGCGCCGGCTTCAATCCACGCGAAAAAAATCGCCGCCGGAATTATTGCGGGAACTGAAAAACCCGAAAGTAATGCGACAGTAAGCGCGCTCCATCCAAGTCCTGATGAAAATTCTTTTATAACAGAGTGGTAGGTTCCAAGGACTGCGGCAGAACCTGCAAGTCCGTAAAAACCGCCGCTTATCGTCATTGCAAGGATTGTGTTCATTTTTGTGTTGATTCCTCCGTAACGCGCAAACAATGCGTTGCTGCCGGTTACTCTCATCTCATACCCGGTTTTGGTCCTGTAAAGAAAAAAATGCGAAAGGATGACCGCGAAGAGCGCGATGACAGAGCCGTAGTTCAAATCCGATGGTTTTAAAATCAGGGGCAGACGCATGTTCTCAGCTACTTTTTTTGTTGATAAAAGCGATGTTTGCGGATCAAGGAAAGGACCTGTTACAAGATAGTTCACAATCGGAATAACAGCGCAGGACAGCAGAAAGGACGTTATCAGCTCATTTGTATTCCATCTTGCTTTACATATGCCGCTGAACGACGCCATCGCGGCGGCGGAAAAAATCCCCGCAGCAAAAGACAGGAGAACGCCGGCAATTCCAAATCCGTGCAAAACAAAAGCGGCTGCGGCGGCGCAGAAAGCTCCAAGGTAAACCTGTCCTTCGCCTCCAAGATTGAGGGAACCTGCCTTCACCGCTATTGTTATTCCCAAAGCTCCAAAAATAAAAAGGGAAGAAATATTGAGCATATTCCCGAAATTAAACGAATTTTTAAAAGGACCGGCAAAGAAGAAATAAAGCGTTCTTGCAGGGGTTTCGGAAAAAACAAAAACAAGAATTACAAGCGTAAAAAGCGAAGCGGCAGGGATCACAAAAATACCAAAAAGCGTCTTTAATTTTTCATTCACTTCAGATACCAAGCCCCTGCATGCAATTTCCCGTCATATTTCTTATTTCTTCATTTCCGTCATTTATAAATTCTTTTGCGATTTTTCCCTTGTACATAACAAAAATCCTGTCTGCAAGAAGAAGAATATCGTCAAGGTTAGTGGAAATTAAAATAACCGCGGCTCCATTATCGCGCAGCTTTAATATTTCTTTTCTTACCAAATTACCCGAGGTTATATCAAGACCCCACGTGGGTTCGCTGAAAACAATATAATCCTTAAAGCAGTCAATCTCTCTTGCCAGAATCAGTTTTTGAAGATTACCGCCTGAAAGGCAGAAAGCTTTTTCCTTATAATCCGGCATTTCCATATTATATTTTTCTGAAATATTTTTTACAAATTCCGCAGTATCATTTTTATATTTAAAAAATTCCTGCCTTTTATTGATAATCATGTTTTCTTCTATTGACATTTCTCCGGCGCTTCCGACGCGCATTCTGTCGGCGGGCACATATGAAAGCCCTTCACCGCGAAGTCTGCGAATGTTTAAGGATGAAATATCTTTCCCGTTATGAAGAACCTTCCCCTGCGCAGGGTGAAGGAAACCTCCAAGAACCGCTTCAATAACCCCAAGCCCGTTTCCCCCGACACCTGCAAAACCGATGATTTCTTTCGGGAAAACCGAAAAAGAAACATTATCAAGAAGCGGGAGTTTTTGCCTTTTCCTTGTTACTGTAACACTGTCAAACTTAATTACAGGTTTTGTTTTTAAGGGCGATACTTCAGTATTTTTAACAGGAGCGGAAACTGCGCTTCCTGTCATCATTTCGGCGATTTCGTATTCATTTATGCCGTCCGCCGCGCAAATACATGCAAGTTCTCCTTTTCGCATAACAGCGACACGATCGCAGATCATCTTTATCTCATGCAGTTTGTGCGTTATCAGAATAATTGATTTTCCGCTGGCCTGAGCGAATGTTTTTAAAGTCTTGAATAAAGAGGATGTTTCCGCTTCTGTTAATACGGAAGTGGGTTCGTCAAGAATGATTATTTGCGCATCACGGTGTAAAATGCGGCAGATTTCAGTCTGCTGCATCTGACCAAGCGACAGGTCTTTTATTTTTTCGTTTGGACTCAGCGAAAATTCATTTTTTTTAATCAGATTTTCGGTAATTTCACGCGCTTTTTTTTTATCGTAAAAAAAAAGGCATTTTATTGGTTCCGTTCCCATTAAAATATTTTCCGCTACAGTATATTCGGGGAAAAGCATAAAGTGCTGATGAACCATGCCAATATTCAGTTTCTCCGCAATTCGCGGAGAGTTTATTTCTTCTTTTTTTCCGTTTATTAATATCTGTCCTGAATCAGGTTTTTCAAGACCACCGAGAATTTTCATCAGGGTAGTTTTTCCGGCGCCGTTCTCGCCCGCAATGCAAAGAATCTCTTCCCTTCGAAGGTTCAATGATATATTGTTATTCGCTTTTTTTTTGCTTCCCGGATAGGTTTTGCAAATATTGCGGAATTCCAGAATGTTATCAGTCACCAAGCTCTTCCATAAATTTTTCAAATTTTTGCCGGATGCCGGAAGAAAGACCCGTTTTATAAAGAGGATTATTAAAATCAAAAGCCAGATATCCCTCTTTTACTCCTATCGTTTGGGAAATTCCGTATTCAATTTTTCCCGAAACAGCCTCGCTGAGTATTTCCATAACAAGTTTTTTTTGTTCCATTATTCCGCAGCCCAGAATAATGCCGGGAGCCAGATCGTATACGCTGGTGTTATACCAAACAATATACGCTCCCCTGTCGGCTGCTGTTTTAATCATCCCCTGCGCTGCCCCTCCCGCAATTGCGGTAAAGACATCAACCCCTGAATTCATCATCGCCGCAGTAAGCTCTGCGGCTTTATTCGCATCCGCCCATGAGCCGATAACACGCATATCAAGCTCAATTTCAGGGTCTGCAAGGCGCGCGCCTTCAAGAAAGCCAGGCACCATCTGCCTTGTTAAAAGCGGATATTCCTGCGCAGCCAAAAAACCAATGCGTTTGCCTTCATTTGCGAAAGGCATACCGCTTGCTGTAATTAACCCCGCAAGATATCCAAGATAGAGGGATTGTTCATATTGATTGTAGAAAAATGTCCTGATCTGCGGATGACCTTCGTACTGTGCGTCTGTAATAATAAATTTCTGATTTGGAAATCTTTTTGCTACCTCTGCGCATATTTCAGGCAAAGAAGGATTTGATCCAATTACAATATCATATTCGCCTGATGAAACCATCTGTGTAAGCTGGCTTTCCCACTGCGCCTGATTCATGCCCGCTTCATAAATTTTTATTTCAATATTTTTGTTGTTTAACGCAAACTCCTGCGCTCCCTGAGACAGCAGTTCATACGACGGACTGCCGGCAATTACGCCTGTAATAAAAACAAGCACCGAAAGGCTTTCGCCGTTTTTCTGCTGTTCAAATTTTTTATTGCATCCTGAAAATAAAAATAAAGCAAAAATTAATAAAAACGCCGTTTTTTTCCACATATTTGTTCCATAAAGAATAGGAAAAATACCGGTATTTGTCAATTAATGATAAATAGACCTCTTTCTAAACGCTTCTTTTTTTTACATATTCGGAAAAGAGTTCATTATAAAAATCTGAATTTTTCAGATTTGGCAGAAAATGCCTTTTGATGCGCACCATTTTATCCGCCGCCTCTTTATACGATGAATATTTTCCCAGAAAGCAGCTTCCAATGATCGCAAGCCCCAAAAGCTCAGTCTCTTTATAAAAACCTTCAAGTATTTCCTTTCCTGTAATGTCAGCTTTAATCTGATTAAAATATTGATTTTTCGCCATGCCTCCTGTTACGCGCAAACTGCTGACAGTCTCTCCTGTTTCTTCCATTACAGAGATCACATCCATTACGGCGAAGGCGATCCCTTCCAATATCGAATTTGCAAGATCGCATTTATCCGAAGACAGACTTAACCCGTGTACGGAGGCGCGGATATCCGGATTCCATAAAGGCGCCCGTTCTCCGGCAAGATACGGTAAAAAAACAAGACCGCCGGAACCTGGCTTGCTTTTTTCAGCGATGAAATAAAATTCCTGCACACCGGAAATACCCAAAAGATCGCAAGCCCACTGCACCGCTCTTCCTGTGGTATTGATAGTCCCTGATAAATTCCAGTACGGCTTTACAGGATGCCCGTATGACATCAGCTTGTCATTTTTAATGCAATATTCCGTACAAAGATTAATTCCTTCCGACGAGCCTGTCCTGTCAACAGCCTGCGACGGTTGGGTAACTCCCGCTCCTGTAATCGCCGCAAAAAAATCAGGTCCGCCTGATACAACGGGAATGTTCTTTTTGAATCCCAGATGATCACTTGCTGATGATGTTATTGTCCCGAACTGATCGCCGGGTTTTATAAAGGGAGGAAACTTTTCTTTATCGAGTTTCAGTTTTTCAAGAACATCGTCATTCCAAAACCAGCGATCAAATCCCTTTGACGGAAACACGGAACAAGCCTGCCCTGTCAGCGCAAAAGCCAGATATTCCGGACATCCCAGAAAATATTTCACCTTGCGGTAAAAATCGTTTTCTTCATTTTTAATGAAAAGAATTTTTGGAAGAAAGAAAGAGCTGTCAACAAAACCTCCCGTAATATTTGAAACCTGTTGTTGAAATCCTTGCGCTCTTCTGTCGAGCCAAAGGCGCGCGTTCATGGAAGGAACTGAAAAACCTGAAGGCTCTCCCGTTACAGGAACAAGCGTAGGACCGTTGCCGCTTATCACAATCGCTTCCACAGACCTAAGTTCCCCCAGTTTCGCACAGGAGCTTTCAAATGAGCGCAGCCATTGTGTGCAGTCTGTCTCGTGTTTATTCCCGTCATTTAAATCCACGGCAAGCGGAACCGACGCAAAGGAAAGGCGGTTTCCCTCATAATCCCAAAGAGCAGATTTTAAACTTGATGTGCCGATATCAACTGTTAGAAGCATTTATTACCTTTTTATCATTTTACCACAGTGTTCACAGAGTTTCACGAAGAAAAAACAATTCCCTTATTGTATAATCTTTTGCAAGTCCCTTTTCCTCAAATTTTGTTTTTGGTCTCCACGTCCGCTTTTCTGCAAAATCTTTATAAGCGTTTTTTAAGCCTCTGCTGTTTTTCAGTTCATCCAGCGCGTGAAGAGCATAATCTTCCCAGTCTGTTACCATGTAAAAATAACCGTTCTCTTTCAAAAGATCAGAAAGCATTTCTGTAAAAGGTTTTTGAATCAGGCGGCGTTTGCGATGCTTTTTTTTTGGCCACGGATCTGGGAAAAAAACGTGTACTGCTTCCAGCGAACCCTGCGGAATCATTTTTTCAATTACATCAGCCGCATCATGCTCAATTATCCTTATATTCGAAAGTTTCCTTTTTTCAATTTCCCATAACAGCCGCCCGATACCGGGACGATGAACCTCAATGCCAAGATAATTTTTATTCTGATTTGCCTGCGCAATTTCTGCTGTCGCTGTCCCTGAGCCAAACCCTATTTCAAGGGTTATATCATTTTTATTGTAAAATATTTTTTCAAAGTCAATAAAGTCCTGCGAAAAAGGAATCAGAAAACCATCTGAAAAAAGTTCATAGGCTTTTTTCTGGGCTGTAGTATAACGCCCCGTCCTTATTACAAAACTTTTAAGCATTAGTCTCTTATGGAAATTATATTTGTAACTGCGCTGCAAAAATTAAAATTATCTTCCGACCAAAGAGCGATTGATCTTACATTTGCAGGAAACCCCAGATCGGAAATGCTGCCTGACATTGAAGGTAGATTAACAGTAGCCGCATAACTGCCTGAACTGTCATAACCTAAAAAGCGGTTAACCGGCCATCCGGAATTAACAGTGTATAATCCATTTTCAATTTCTATTTCCGGAAAACTATACCGCACATTTCCGTCAAAAGTAAAATTACGTTCTGTTCTGTCCCCGCCTTTATTGACAAGAACAGCACGGAACACGCCGCGCGGAAGAGCGCTTTCCCTTGAAGTGATGCTTCGCGTTCCTATCCATGTGCTGCCGTCCTGAGTCAGGGTAATCCACTCGTCGCTTTTTATTATCCAGCGAAGCTGTTCACGGTCATGATACAGGTGAAGTTCATCAAGATTTTCAATCCCGTCATCATCGTGCGGAATTATAAAAAAGAAAAAATGTTCTTTCGGTCCTTCCGCTGTATTATTTAATAATACCAATTGAATAAAACCGTATGTAATTTCCGGTTTTGCATTTGAACATGAAAAAAAAGCGAATATTGTAAAAATTACCGGAATTATCAATATTTTTCCTGAAAATTTCATACCGCTGCAGTATAGATTGATTTATTCAAATTGTCTACAATACCGGATATGAAAATCTGGTTTGCTACAAATAATGCCCATAAAAAAAGAGAACTTGAAGCAATTCTTGGGATTCAGATTTGCATACCTTCAGAAGAAAATATTCCCTTTAATCCTGAAGAGACCGGAACGACTTTTTGTGAGAACGCTCTTATAAAAGCACGCGAATTAAAAAATCTAATCGGCGGAAAAAATGATTTTGTCATAGCTGACGATTCCGGTCTTTGCGTCGACGCGCTTAACGGCAGACCCGGTGTTTTATCCGCGCGTTACGGAGATACGGAAGGAAAAAAACTTACAAGTGCGCAGAAAAACCTTCTTCTGCTTGATGAGTTGGGAGACAGTCAAAAACGAAGCGCCCGTTTTTCCTGCGCAATGGTTTTATTAGTCACAAACAATCGCTTTACTGTTGTTCAGGAAATAATTGAAGGGGAAATTGTCAAAAGCCGTGAAATGATGCGCGGAGAAGGCGGCTTCGGATATGATCCGATATTTTATCTTCCGTCATACGGCAGGACATTCGCAGAACTTTCTGAAGATGAAAAAAATGGGATAAGCCACCGAGGAAAAGCGGGGAAAATTATATCAGGAATATTAACCGCAAAATACGCAGAGTTGTAATTCGGCATCTTTATATTAAAACTCCGCAGGAAATTTATGACTAAACGTATTATAGATACAGAACTTAATGAACCGCAAAGGAAAGCCGTGAACTCTGTTGATGGACCTGTATTGATTATTGCCGGTGCGGGTTCGGGAAAAACAAGGGTTATCACTTATCGAATAGCGCATATGCTTGATAGGGGAATTCCCCAGTCAGCGATACTTGCGCTCACTTTCACAAACAAGGCGGCGCGTGAAATGGAAACACGTGTGAAAGAACTCACCCGGAAAAAACTGCAAAACCTTACAGTCTGTACCTTTCACGCCTTCGGACTAAAAATTCTCCGCGAAGAGTGCGAACTTCTGGGTTACAGAAAAAATTTTTCCATCTACGATGAAACCGATAAAGTGTCTCTGATTAAAGAATCGCTTCGTGAATGCAGGATGAACCCGGGCAAGGTTGATCTTTACGAGCTCTCCCAGAACTTCTCAAAAATAAAAACAGGCTTGGCAAAATGGACTGACTCTGCAAACATGGAAGAGGTTCATGATGTATACCAGCAGGGTTTAAAAATATACAATGCCGTAGACTTTGACGATCTTTTGACAATCCCGCTGGAACTTCTGGAAAAAAATAATGACATCGCGGAAAAATACAGAAAAAAATTCCGTTATATAATGGTTGACGAATTTCAGGATACAAGTTTTATCCAATACAGGATGATGAAACTTCTTGCTGGCAAAAAGGACGCGAATGTCTGCGTTGTGGGGGACGACGATCAGTCTATTTATTCATGGCGCGGCGCGAATTACGAAAATATTCTTTTGTTTGAAAAAGATTTTCCAGAAAGAATTGAAATTAAACTTGAGCAGAATTACCGCTCAACTTCCACCATTTTGGACGCCGCAAACGGAGTAATCTCACATAACACCGGCAGGAAAGAAAAAAAACTCTGGTCGCGCCAGGAAAGCGGAAAACCTGTTGAGCTTTTTTACCCCGAAAACGAAAGCGCGGAGGCTGATTTTATCGCTTCCCAAATACGCAATTTAATAATCAGCGATGATTTTAAATACCATGATTTCGGAGTCCTTACCAGAACCAACTCCCTTGCGCGTAACATCGAAGAAGCGTTTCTTGCAGAGAACATTCCATACCGGGTATCGGGAGGAACTAGTTTTTTCCAGCGAAAGGAAATAAAGGACATTATCTCCTATCTGCGCATTATTGCAAATCCGGATGATGACGTGAGCCTATTGCGGATTATCAACACTCCAAGAAGGGGGATTGGAAGAATCACTGTCTCTCAATTAAACGAAGCCGCAAAGAGAAACCACACAAGCATAAGGGACGCTCTCCTGAGAATGAATTACGCCAAAACGCATGGACAGCAGGGACTTTTCAGCGAGAAAGGAGCTTCGACCGAGCTTGAAGAATTTTCTGCAATGATTGACAATTTCCGCGACTTAATGCTGGAACGCAAGGGAGAGCCGGGAAAACCGTGGAGGCTTTCCGCCTGCCTGCGAACGTTAATCGAAAACATTGATTACTGGAGCTACCTTGTAATGGAACATGTCAGGGATGAAAAGAAAGCCAGATGGAAATTCAGCAATATCGAGTATTTTATAAGAATGATAGAAAGCTGGGAAACAGACCCTGATAATTTCGATGCAGGTCTTTATCAGTGGCTTAACAGGATCAGCTTAATTACAAGAGACGACGGGGAAGACGACGTTAAGGGAAAAGTAAATCTCTCTACAATTCACGCCGCCAAAGGCCTTGAATTTCCGGTCGTTTTCATCGCCGGCGCTGAAAAAGGGTTAATCCCCCATGAAAAGAGCATCGGCGAAGAAGAAGATGAGGGCAGCGTCGAAGAAGAGCGCCGCCTTTTTTACGTCGCCATCACAAGAGCGCGTGAAAAACTCTACGTCACAAGCTGTCTTCAGCGCCGGCGTATGCAAAACACTGTCAGCTGCGAACCTTCTCCTTTCCTTGCCGAAATCCCGCAGGATTTGATCAAGTTCCATGATAAGGGGAAAGAGAATGAAGTTGCCGATGATAATGAGGCGCAGGATTTTATAGCGCAGATGAGGGCAATGCTGGAGTAAGAATCTGTTTGTAAATATGCCGTTTACTTCTTTTTCCTGGGTCTTTTTTTTCCATTATTGTATACATACTGTTTATCAAGGCATTTTTGGCATAAAGTGGTTTTGGATTTTTTCCCCACAGACACGCCGCAGCGGGGGCATAGATTTTTTGTTTTACGTTTGGCGTACTTCTCCCTTCTGGCTTCCTGCACGGTATCGGAGTTTTGGTTTTGGTAGTTTCTGTAAAATTCCCTGCAATCATCGCAGGTTTTATAAGGACTGGATTTTTTAACCTTGCCGCCGCAGCGGGGGCACAAACCGCTTTTAAGGCGTTTGTGGTAAGCTTTTTTTCGTTCTGCTGGTTCTGACATGGTTTGATTATAGCAATAATTAAAATAATGCTCAAGGCGAATCAATACGGGATTTAAATATAAAAAAGAAACTGGGCAGAAGGAAAGAAACCGGCGTACTGAAAATGCAGCCAAAAAGCTCCTTAAACGGAGTTTTTTATATCTGTATTCCCTTAGAAATAAATCTCGTTTATGGTTCTGTAGTAATAAAGAATTCAATACATGGATGAGATTCGCCGTTCTCTGCGGCAATATTTTTCAAAGACAAATACAACTGCACTTTTTCAGAGATCACCAGCGGGGCTTCTTTTTTATTATTTGTTTTATACAAAAGCCCTTCATCTGTTTTAATGGGATTTACCTTTGCGTACTTGCCGGCGCATTTTTGAGCAAGCTCAAAAGTCTGGGAAATTCTTCCATTGTTGAAATTTGCAGGCAGGTATACGATCCCCTGCGTATTAATAATTGTTCCGCTCATACCGGTAAAATAAACTGTATAAAGGGCTTCGTAATCCAGTGAAGACCAATAAGTAGTCCAATTGGACTGCTTCATAAAGCTGGTGTCCGGATTTTCCCAAAGCTGTCCCTGTAAATGGTCTATCAGAAAATCAAAGAAAGCTTCGCTCAGAAAAGCGGGAGATGCCTGCACTTTTCTCTGAGCAAAAACGCCTGTAAGACAGAAAACAAATAAAAAGATTACTAAAACTTTCTTCATTTTTCACTCCTGTTAATAAAAGCATTATATAAATTTATGGTAACATAAATTCTACTATTTATAGAAATAAAGTTATTTTTCGATATTAGCCGAATTTTGTAAAACGCTCAACAGTCCTTTGTTTACTTTCCCCCACAGCGCGCTTGATAAATACTCATTTTTAATGGTATAATTATTCTCTGTTCGTGCTAACTGGTTAAATGCTTCGTTCTTCAGGGCGGGGTTGTTGATTTTTTTGATAGCAGGAAGGCAGTAAACATGTATGTTATCCATGCAGATAATAGCGGTTTCTTCCGCAAGGTATTAAAAGTTTTCCTGTCAGAGCTGGGAGTTGATTCGGACAGTTTTGATAAAGGAGATGACGTATTAAATGAGGTTGGAAGCCGCAAAGTATCCTGCGTTATTACCGGTCTGGAGCTTGCTGATATGACCGGTGAGGAATTAATCAGGCAGCTTATACTTTCAGGGCATTCAATGACGATCATTTCGGTAACAAGCAGCGGAAACGACGCCAGATTAAAAAACCTTGAAGCCCTCGGCGTTAAAGCGACCATTCAAAAAGGCGGTGATTGGAAAGAAAAATTACGTGAATATTTTTAACATCCAATACCCATTTGCGGGAAACTTGAATTTCCAAATATCAAAATCCAGTCAAGGAAAATATTCAGTGCATTAATGACAGTATTTTCAGATGTCAGTGTTTTTATTACCCATAAAAAAAGTCTGATCTGTTGCAATATGGACATATAACATAATCCAGTTTAATTCTTCTCAGGCAATTCTTGCATTTCTTGCTTTCCGGCATATCACCGTCAGAAGGAATGGCGTCAAAATTCTGATCTTCCAAATTTTTCATTAAAAACGATTTTAATATCTCCAACATACCCCGCCTCCCGGTTTTATATTTGCATGTCAACGATATAAAATATTTTTAATTAATAATTAACAAATTTGTCCATTTAAAAAATCATTATCAAAAAGCACTATACCCGCCGCAAGAAGGATCTGCGCGCTTCCCAGAATGTCATTTATTGCAGCCGCATCGCAGCCCTTTCAGGAATTATGGGGTTAATCCGCCTGTTGAGGGTACCCCCGCCTGTGGTGAATTTTCAAAATAAAACTTGCCTCCATAATCAAATTTTCTTAACTTATATGTAGTACACATATAAAAACATTTTTAAATACGGAGGATTTATGAAAACTCAGGAATTAACGGAAAGAACAGCTATTGAACCGGAAAAACTCATCGGTACTAAATGGATTGCATGGAGCGAACTTGTCGGCGAACGGATTTCGATGAAATTCGTGGACAGAATTAACTGCATTTATACCTCACAGCCAAACGAATACCCGATGACTTATACCGTCACGGGAGGCGATATGTTTTTCAGCCATATCGAAGGATCGTTTGAACTTAGAGGTAATGTGCTTTTTAACAATGACCTCCCGGTCTTCGAAAAAGCGGCATAACAAACCCTGTAACTAACCGCAAAGATGAAAGTCGTTGCGGTTAATATCTCTTTTCATCAAGCCGTAATTTATTTTTTGGCTGGTCTGCCTGCTTTTTTTCCTTTGGCTTTTTTCGCGCCCGGGACTTTAGCGGCTTTTTTTCGTTTCTCGGCCAATGTATTGGTTTTTTTCTTTCCAGCCTCTTTCCTGGCCTTACCTGCGGTTTTATTCGCTTTTGGTATGCTCTTTAAGTCTGATATAAACTTTTTGTTGGAAGAAAGTTTATCTATTTCTGATGAAGATTGAATGTCAAGCCAATATTTGGGTGAATTGCCGAAATATTGTCCCAATCGCAAGGCGATAGGAACTGTTATTCGTCCTTTTCCCTTTAATATGTTTGTTACAGACTGATACGCAACTTTTATTGAATTCGATAATGAAAATGCATTAATCTGATATTCATCAATAAATGATTGAAGTACAGCTCCTGGTGTCTGTGATTTGGTTTTTCCTGGCATGATTGCCTCCTGTATATAAGAATAATAACTATCATAAATAATTTTAACAGGATATACAAGAGTTAAATATCAATAATGGATAAAAATATTTAGTAATTTTTGATTATTTTTCCTTTAATCAATGTTATGATATATTTGGGATTATACCCTCATGTATACCCTAACAAAATCAGTTAGTCTTTTAAATCATTATTTGAGAAAATATTTCAATCTTGTAATAAAGTAAAAGAAGACGCTCGTTTACGCTAAAGGCGTCGGCGTCAACACTGGCGCTGGAATTTTTCTAGTTGTTGGCTATTTGGAATAAAAAAGATTTTTGTTACCGGTACAGAAAGCAAGACAGAATAAGCAAAAATATACTGGATAGATGACAACCGAATTATGTCAGGCTGCTTAAATTCATTTAATTCTTTCGTAATAGCCTGTGAAAAGAATGTATATAAGATATCCTTCTTCAACGTAGTTAAAAATCATATTTTCTTGACTAATTTTTAAATTATCTTCATTTAATTCAAAATGAAAATTCGCGGTGCCATCCGTATTGAATGGCTTTTCATTGAAGCCTAATTTTGAACCAATATTACTAAAATATTTCTCGATAATATGGTCAGGAAATCTTTCATTATTTTTTTCAGATATTAGACTAAATTCTTCCCAAGCTTTCATTTGAAAATCATTTATAACTAATTTATCCTTATAATGCCAATCATATCCTTCCTTATAAGCATTTAATTGAGCCTCAGTCCAACCTAAATACATTATAGCTCCGGGTGTTGATTTGTTAAAAGTTTCAAATCGAAGAAATTTCGTACCTTTCAAAGTAACAATACTGACAATTCCATATCCTGCATATCCAATTTCCATATTTAGAATCGTAAAATCATTACCTGTTATAGTAATAACAGATTTGCCGTCTACTTGCTTCCAGGTTCCCTGTAAATCATCAAGCAAATTTTGTGATTCTTTATTCCCGCCTGCAAAACTGGCGCATGAAACCAGAACAAACAATAAACAGATTGTTAAAAGCTTTTTCATATTTAATTTCCTTAATATTAAATAATATATAAGATTCTATTATAAGTCATTCAAAATGTAAATAAATCTTTTGTTAATGATAACCACGATCATGAAGGTCTGGAAACTATATTAAACAAATATACTCAAGAAAATAAGGCTGCCAAAGAAGTCGAAACACCGTTATTAGATTAAAGATTATATTTGGATTACATATAGAGTCTATCTGTAAAACCGGTTACTTTGCGGACACAAGTAAAATTTCCTGTTGGAAACGCGAAAACACCTCTTGAAAAATTAATATACAGGATTTAACATAAACTTGTCCGGCAGCCGTAAACCTTCGGTTCGGGTTATTTGCCGTATACAAGGAGTATTTATGAGCGTACCGCTTTGCATTGCCAAAAATTCAGAACTGGAAAATACCTTTTTGCTGCCTCAAATGGCAAACCGCCACGGTCTTATAACAGGAGCTACAGGAACGGGAAAAACAGTAACTCTGCAAAAAATGGCGGAGGCCTTCTCTTCCATCGGAGTGCCGGTCTTTGTAGCTGATGTAAAAGGCGACCTTTCAGGCATGGCAATGCCGGCTTCTCCGAGCGAAAAACTTGGCGCAAGACTTGAAAAAATTGGCGTAACAGAGTGGCAGCCTGTCTCCAACCCCGCGGTGCTTTGGGATGTATTCGGTGAAAAAGGGCATCCTGTCCGTGCGACAGTGTCAGACATGGGACCTCTTCTTCTGTCCCGCCTTTTAAACCTCAATGATGTGCAGTCAGGTCTTTTGCAGATCATTTTTAAAATAGCAGACGACAATAACATGCTGTTACTCGACATGAAAGATCTCCGCGCCATGACCCAGTATGTAACAGAGCACGCCAATGATTTCAAGGCGGAGTACGGAAATATAGCATCAGCTTCCGCAGGCGCGATACAGCGCGGTCTCTTAACCCTTGAAGAACAGGGGGCGTCAAAATTTTTGGGTGAACCGATGCTTGATTTAATGGATTTCATCCGTACCGATTCTTCAGGGAAGGGAATTATCAATATTCTTGCGGCGGATAAACTTTATAATATGCCTAAATTATACGCGATAACCCTCCTTTGGATGATGTCCGAACTCTTTGAGAAAATGCCGGAAATCGGAGACTGCGATAAGCCGAAACTTGTTTTTTTCTTTGACGAAGCGCACCTTCTTTTTTCAGACGCTCCCGCAGTCCTTCTTGAAAAAATAGAAAGGGTCGTCCGTCTTATCCGCTCAAAAGGAATAGGGATTTATTTTGTTACGCAAAATCCGCTCGATGTTCCCGATAAAGTGCTCGGTCAGCTCGGCAACAGGGTGCAGCACGCACTTCGCGCTTTTACTCCCCGTGATCAAAAAGCGGTGAAGACGGCGGCGCAGACAATGAGAGCAAATCCCGCTTTTAATACCGAACAGGCAATTCAGGATTTGGGAACTGGAGAAGCACTGATCTCCTTCCTCGATGAAAAAGGAAGCCCTTCAATCGTGCAAAGATGCTCGGTAATAGCTCCCGGTTCAAGACTGGGTCCTGTCACTCCTGACGAACAGGATAAACTTATCAAACAGTCCATTTTTTACGGAAGATATGAAAAAAACATAGACCGCGAATCGGCTTATGAACTTCTTATGAAACGGACGGAAAAAACATCTGAAGAAAAACAACCCGAAACAAAAAAATCCGCCGCAAAAACTGCGGAGACCAAAACCCCCAAACAGCCTGCGGAAAAAAGCATGGCTCAGGAAATGAAAGAGTTTGTTTTTGGATCCACAGGTCCAAGAGGCGGGAAAAAAGACGGCCTTGTTCAGACCGCCGTAAAATCCGCGGCAAGACAGGTGACCACAAATCTTGTGCGCGGAGTGCTGGGCAGTTTAAAAGGAAAGTAATTCTATTATACCAGATATTAATTAAATTCTTGACATAATAACGGAATAAAGTATAAAGTACATTGAAGATATGAAGATCCGTACGAAATTAATCGGCGATTTCGCGATAGTCGCTTTAATTGGCTCATTTCTCGGCATGGTTGGTCTTTACAGCAACAATCAATTGACAAATAAAGCGGAAGAAATCATCACCATTACAGAAATTGAAGCGCGCATCTTAGGCATTCTGAACTCGCATTATAACTGGAGGCAGTCCCTGATGGAGACGATGAAATTAACATAACGGTAAATCATGCAAACGGAATTTCCGTCCAAAACCGCGAAGGCCTTGACAATTTAATCAGAGAAGTTTCGTGTTTTAGGGTAGATTAAACATTGGAATCACTTAATGTAAAAATCAATGAGACTATAGTAACCGCGATTAAGGAATTTGAAGCTGCCGGTAAAACGGAAAACTTTTGGAAAAAACCGATAATAAAAATAATTTCAGCAAATGATAACAATTTTGAATCGTTAAAACAAACTGTTTCCTCTTCTCATCTTATGCCCTATGATATTTTGCCGGATGTAAAAAGCATCATTTGTTTTTTTATTCCTTTTCATGCGCACATCGTAAATAGCAATATGAACGGAAATATGGCTTCTGAAAAATGGGCTTTAGCCTATATCAAAACAAATGAACTAATCTTAAAAATAAATAACGACATTGAAATATTAATGGAGCAAAACGGGTATAAAACCGGAAAAATACCAGCTACCCATAATTTTGATAAAAAAACATTGAAAAGCGGCTGGTCGCACAGACATATTGCATACATGGCAGGCATTGGGACTTTTGGGATAAATAATATGCTGATAACCGAAAAAGGATGCTGCGGCAGGCTTGGCAGCATATTAATTGATTATGAATTACCTGTATATGAAAACAGCGGTATTTTAAACGAAAAATGCCTGAATAAAAAAAACAATTCGTGCGGAAAATGCCAAAAAAATTGCGTTGCCGGCGCTTATACCCTCAATGAATTTAACAGGCACAAGTGTTATGAGCAATGCATTAAAAATTCCGAATACCATAAAAATATCGGCTACGCTGACGTTTGCGGAAAATGCCTTGCCGGTCTGCCCTGCTCAACAAAAGAACCGCAGCATATTTAAAAACTGAAAGTCAGCACGCCTTTTATAAAACTAATGTCCTTGTATCTGCCGAATTGCCCTTCTTCATTGCCTCCGAAAATACCGCCTGAGATTTCTACAGATACGGCGTCTCTTGTCCAGATAACCGCAGGTACAATCATAAAGTCTCCCGCTTCAATCTGCCAAAAGACGGCGGTGCGGACCTCAATTTGATCCCTGAAAAAAGTTTTATAAACAGATGTTATTATTTGCGTAGAAGTCGCATCAGTGTCCGCTTCAATATCCGTCGCACCGGAAACTTTACTGTTTAAAAGACGTATTGACTGGTTACACTGAAAGTTTAGATTGATGCCCCATACCAAACTACGATCAAAACCGAACGACCAGGCAAGATAGGGATTATATACAGAGCCGTCATCGCCTTTTATATCTTCCGTTATGTTAGCTGCAAACTCGGCGCGTACATTAAAACCGTATAAAACCTGCGCCCAGTCAATTCCTATCTGATGATAGGGATTGTAGGCGATCTTTACGCTTGATGGAAAAGGCATTCCGTCAGGCGTAAGCAGGGGTTCTCCTGACGTTAATAGTAAAGGCGGATCAAAAATCATTGTAACAGCCGGCTTTGTTAAACGGCCGTAGTAATACTGAAACCCTATATCAGCAGGACCTATAGTTGTTGTGAACCGCGCGCCTATTTGCAGATAATCCAGCGTAGATGTGACAGGTTCATTTATTCTAATTCGGATATCTTCCGTGATGCCAAGAAATTTTTTCAATGCGTCAATTTGATCGTTAAACGCCGCATTTATCTGTGTGACAGGAGAATCTTCTTCCCTGAACTTCATGGGGATAAAAGACGGAATAAATACTCCTTCTATTTTTGAAAAAGAGCCAAAGCGGTACGCGATACGAAGCATGGGCCTGGCGATTTTAAAATTCAACAGATCGTTAAATTCTGTTAATTGCGAATAATCCAAAGGGTTTATAACATCCAAAGGTCCAAAACTGTCCGCTCTTCCCCATGTCATTTTACGCAAACCTGCGTCAACGTCACAGTTCCAGAAAAAAGCGCGAAGATATGCTTCATCTATTTTCACAGGCGATTCTGAAGGTTTAATATTCAGATTGATATACGCTTCCGCAATCGGCACTCCGGCAAAAAAATTTAATTTGCCGGAAAAAATATCGCCAAGCACAATATTTTCAAATTTTAATTCTGAATAGTCATTAAGATAACCAACTATTGACGCTGAAGCTTCGCCGCTTATGGAAACTAACGGCGTCTTGCCTGTATTGAATGTCGTCTGCTCATCATCAAACCCAAATCCAAAATCCTGAGCCCAAATCTGGCTATTGATTAAAAAAAAACCGGTAAATATAAAGAGGCTCTTGCAAAACTTCAGTTTTGCAAGAGCAACAAATGAAAATTGCATGTTTCGCAGCCCGTAGGGCGAGAAACTGCATAGCCTCGGCAAAACTAACCGAGTTTTGCAAGAGGCTCTAAAAAATAAAATATTTCTTTTCATATTGATATCATTCCGGATTTTTCATTCCAAAATCCAATTAATCATCTGGCTCTTCCGGTTTCAAGATACGCTGTAGTAAAGACGCCTTCCGGGATTGGATCGTCGTATTTCATGATGTCCATAAAAATTGTTGTTGATGTTCCTGCGCTCACTGTAGAAATTTTTGTCTGCATCGGCGATAAACGCCCCTGCACGTCTTTAAAATTCGCCATTTCCATTATTTTCACAATTTCACCGCGGCGGTTGTACATCTCCGCTTTGTAAATCAGATAATTTTCCTTGTCAACCCATGTAACAGTTTTTGTGTATTGATATGAACTGTCTTTTGGAATTGACTGAATAACATGACAAAGCCTTCCGTTAAACATTTCCTCGCCTGACAATGTGTGGGTGTCAAGCGACGTATCCCTGTCCATTGATGATATATCGTCATAGGAAAAATCGGTGCCCATGAAATTCCCGCCGCTTTCAGAAGCCGCAATGCGGCGCACCCTGCCGAGGCTCGGAAGGTATATCCACTGATCGGTTCCCCCCGATCCGTTATCCATTGTCAAAAACCGGGTTCCCGCTACATTGGCAGGGCTCTGAAACACAATTATTGTACGGGATCCGTTTGTACCGTCTTTTGAATATTGGTCGATAACGCGTTCTGTCGTACTTCCGTCTTTTGCGGTAATTACCATGCGTGATCTTGAAGAAACAGTGTCCGAAGTTACGCGGTTTTTCGCGGAGTCCATAATGGAAGCGGCGTTCTGGGCGTTAAGGGAAATAGCTCCGCAGACAAAAAGCGCGGTAAAGATAATTTTTTTCATATTAATCCTCCGTAAGGTAAAACATCCAATTAAAGGAATTTGTTTCATTTTTTATCTCCATAAATAAATTTTGGCCTAATTAAATTTAAAAGTACAGGCATTATTGTAAGGCTGACAATTGTAGTTGACAGCATGCAAAGGGCTGTCAATAGACCGAATTCCGCGATAATTTTAAATTTGGAAAACGCAAGGACAGCGAAACCCACGCCGACAGACATGGCCGTTGTGCATATCGCCCTGCCGCAGGCAAGGAATGTCCTGCGAAGAGCGCCTTCCACTCCGTTTCTGAATTCACGTTTATAAAATTCCAGAAAGTGAATTGCGTCATCAATGCCGATACAGACGGTAAGGCTTGCGATAAGTGCTGTTCCGAGGTTTAGCCTGATTCCCAAAAAACCCATTACTGTAAAATTGCACAGAACGGCAAGTATTAAAGGCACAGCGCTGATCATTCCGGCAACAAATGATTTATTTGCGATTGCGACAACAATAAAAATCATGAAGACAGAGATCATAATGGAAATTATCTGGGAGTTAAGGATTAAATCGGTAACCGCTATTTCCTGCGTCACCCCTCCTCCGATCATTACGCGAACATTTTTGGGAAAGTTTACCGCAGTATATTCATTGATTATATCAAGAACAGCGTTCGTGTCGCCGCTTCCTGTTGTACGCAGCTGCATCATCATCCTGAGCGCTGTCGGTTCAAGCGGATCATTTGAGTAGCCGGAGTCATCATCGCCTGCAAGCAGAACAAGATAATTTGCGATCAGCCGCTGTAAATCTCCGGGAGTCTCTTTCCCGTAACGCGCAGGATCGGAAGGAATTTCATAATAGGAAACGCCGTCATAATTTGTAAGACGCTTGAGTTCCCAGACTAAATCATTGCTGTTCATGTCATGCGACATTCCCGAAGCAGTGTCCAGAAATCTTAAAATGTCCGCTGCATTGTACATCGTCCAGTCATGAACCGCGGAATCGCCGGAGATTTCATCCGCCGGCGCCGCATCATCGTTAAAACCAAAATCACTGAAACCAAATCCAAAATCATCAATGCCGCCAAAACCAAAACCGCCTGCTTGTGAAACTGACGGCATAAGTCCGTCAGGACGTTGATCGACATTAAACACCTGATTGATCCGCTTGATTACGTCGGTAAAGCCGACTATCTTCCCTACTGCGGGAACATGTTTTGTAAGATAGGCGGAAAGTCCGTCTACAGCTTTTAAAACATCAGGATGGAGAAGTTCCTCTGTAGTATCAGCCTGGACAACAAGGTTCAAATCCTTCGAGCCGCCGAAATATTCCCTTATAAAACGATCTGAACGGCTGATATCAGTTTCATTCTGAAAAAATTCAACTATCGAATTATCAACTATTATTTTTGAAATTCCGTACATCGAAATCAATACAAGGAAAATCGTCGTAAAAAGCACCGTTTTCTTTTTCCTTGCGATGCTCAGGAATATTCTTGCGATCACGTCGCTTATTTGATCATCGCCGCTCTGCTTTAGTTCATTCCCGCGCGGATGAGTTTTTGCAGGTCCGCGCAGAAGCAATATTGACGGAATAAAAAATATCGTAAGCAAAAAGACGGCGAGAACTCCGACGCTTGTGTAATACCCGAACTCCCTCATCGGAATTATCGAAGTAAAACAAAAAGAGACAAAACCTATTATTGTAGTGATTGCCGCCAGAAAAACGGGTTTTATCATTATTCTCATAAGATTATAAACAACTGTATTATGCTCTTCTACTGTCAGTGTTTTATCGCGGATATCCTTCACATAATGGGTAATTACATGAATGCCGTAAGCATGTCCGACCGCGATAAGGATTATCGGCATTATTGTTGTTATTGTAGAAAGTTTTACCCCGAAAATAGCAGCTAACCCAAGCGTCCAGATAACTGAAATGACAGCGGTAGAAATCGGCAGAACGACGAAAATCATGCGTCTGAAGGAAAAAAACAAAAGTCCCAAAACAACAGCAACGGCAAGAGGCAGCAGCAATAAGTTATCTGCAATTATCGATTCGTTTATGGTCGCGTTAAGAACCGCCTGCCCGGCAAAATAAACTTCAGCTTCCCCTGCAAATATATTTTTTGCAAGCCGCCTGATTTCCAGAAGGCTTTTGGCTACTTCGGGGCTGCTTACGTCAATTGACGCCACATCGAATGTGACAAGAAGCTGCGTAGCGGAAAGGTCGTCAGAAACAAGGGAGCCCCGGAAAAGGTCCCATGAAGCGATACGCCTCTTAAGCTCAGCGATTTCTTCGCCTGTTCCTGAAAAATCCTCCGGCACCAAATCAGAAACAATGATGCTCTCACTGTCTCCTGTAATGTACTGAGTTGACATAAGCGAATTGACCGATTTGATCAAATTAACGTTTTCAACAGCGTCTGAAAATTCCCTTATTTTATTCAGGAATTCTTTTTCAAAAACTGTTTTATAACGGCGTTCAAGTCCGACAAGAACAATAACCTGCCCGCCGAATGTTTCGTCAATATACTCGGTGATAACCCTGGCCGGGTTATCTTCAGGTACAAAACGGAGGTTGTTGTTGTCCAGTTCCACGCGCGGAAGCTGAATGCCCAAAAATAAAGTAATTACCGCAATTATGCCTACAATCAGAGTGGGCCGCTTAAACATCTTTTCCATTGTTGACCTTTTAGATGGAATATACTACATTTACCAATAAAACTACAAGCAGTCCATTTAAATATGGAAATAACAATACAAAACACAGTGTTTTTGTATTGTTTGCGGTTTTTTATGTGAAAATGTAGGGCTGCCGGGAAATTATCCATGGAAAAAAAAGAAAACCGTAAAATCCGCATAACCAGAATGGTTTTAAAAGACAGCCTTATTGAGCTGATGAAATCAAAACCCATCTTGAGCATTTCGATCAAGGATATATGCGAACTTGCCGACATGAGCCGTTCAACCTTTTACGCGCATTATAAAGATCAATACGATCTATTGCGGCAGATTGAAAAGGAAACCCTTTCTTATTTTGAAGACATGCTTAACAAATACCAGAATAATCTCAATAAAAAAGAGATCACCCAAATGCTGGAAGAAATGCTTACCCACATTGCCAATAACAGCAACTCCATTCAGGTTTTGTTAAGTGAAAACGGCGATATTGATTTTCAGAAAAAAATGTTTCAGTACTTTNCCAGCCACAAACAGGTAATAAAATATTTTTCCGAAAAACAAAAAGACAATGAATCATATTATTCTGTTTTTCTTGTACACGGCGCCATCGGACTTGTTCAGCACTGGCTGAAAAACAACATGTCAATACCGGTAAAAGAGCTTGCCAAAATGCTGATTAAATGGACTGAATAATCAGCGGGCAATCGTTAAACCACCGAAATAATGAGCACCGGTTCTAATTCAATGGTAAGAGCCTTTTCCAAAAATTCAATATCTCCTACCGCCGCCGCCGTGGCTTCTTCCCGAAGAACCTGTATGCATACGGCCTCCCCCTCCTGAAGATAAATTATCGTTTTGCCGTTCCGTTTTGGTAACTGTACTGTACAAAAAAATGTCTTTTTTAACATTGAAAACAAGGCTGCCTGCGACCGCATAGGCAGCGGCCTGTGTTTGCGAAAGAGCCGTATTCATTCCCGATTTCCATGTTTGAACAATAATAAAACCTATTGCAAGAGCAAGCGCCCACGCCATGGACATAATGACAAGATGCCATTGTTGAATAATGTTATACCTTCTTCCTTTGGCTTCAAGAAAGAGAAACTCTTCCCAGTTAACCAGAAAAGAATGATAAGCCTTGTAGGTATTTCCAGCTTTTAAATATTTGGCGGCATCGGATAAAACCTTGTTCAGCGCTGTTTCGTTTAGGATGTCAATTCCCCTTCCCGAAGTACTGGTCCAAATATCCCTTGTGCCGATCACCTGCAGAAAGAGACATCCATCCCTGTCAGCGCCAAAGCCGTATCCGTTGTAATCAAAAAAATCATCGGCGTAATCGCGCGGCATGCTGTTCCCTATATTGTTTTCAGTAACTATTACCAAATCAAATTTATATTTTGAGGAAATTGCGTTTAACAAATTTAAAAGGTTCCGCTCTTCGCCGGCGCTTAAAAGATTCGCATTATCTGCAATTCTTTCCTGCGCGGATACGCCGGCGGTTAGAAAAACAGGCAGGCATAATATCAATATTATTTTTTTCACAAAATGACTCCTACATAAATATCCGCAAAGCCTGAATGACAATGGTAAACGCCGCGCCGAAGATACCGGCGAATAAAAGCCGGTATTTCCATACTTTACCCGGGTCTGAAGGAAGCCTTCCGACAAGACGTCCGCTTTGACCGTTCATGAGAAACAGGAAATTTTCATTTTTATACTTTGTATTGAGAATCCATGCCGGGAACATGCTGTAGCTGACATTTCCTTTTTCGGCGTTCACAACAGAACTTTCTTTAACAACAGAGGAATATCCTGAAATAGATCTTGTAAACTCTGTTTCAATTGTTTTTTTAATTCTTCGCTGCGCCCTGTCTTTGCTGGTGTCGGCATCTACATCATATTTTTCGGCGATATATCCCGATAGATAAGCTGTTTGGAAATCCTTTATCCCTGAATAATCAAAGGGTTCTATCGAGTCCATGTAGCTGTCATCCATCCTTTGCGAGCCGTCTACAGGAACCTTTTCAAACGCCATGCTTCCTTCACGCACAACAGAAAAATGATCGGTCTTTGAATAGATATAATTCGAGTCCGCCCACCCGCTTGTTTTTAGCGCCCTGAAACGCATCTGAGCGTTTGCTTTTACGTCAAAAAGCCAGTACGGAAGGTACACTCCCTGTACGCTGCTCAAGCGGTTTTCATCATTGAAAAAATCAGGGAGGAGTCTCTTGCCCTTATAAAAATTTTTTAAAGCCTGCACCGCGTCTTTTTTTTCCAGTTTAAAAGGAATTATGTATTCAGGTTTTAACATTCCGGAAAGCTGTTTTATTACAATCTGAGAATTACCGCAGTTGGGGCAGACCATTGCCGCGGTATTTTTATCACCCAGTAATTCCGCTCCGCATGAAGGGCATGATCCTTGCGCAAGACTTTCAAGTTCATCAGTTTTCCATGTATTGGGATCATCTTTGCTGTTCCACTCAAAGTGATCTTTTTCAGGAACTGCAATCTGCTTTTGATACTCTTCCAGCGACTTAATTTCAAATACCGTATCACAGTATGGGCATTTCATGTTCTGTATTGAACTGTCGAACTTTACCGCTCCGCCGCAGTTCGGGCATTTGTACTCTTTTATATCCATGTTTGCGTCTTATGGTTTGGGTTTCCCGCATTCGGCGCAGAACTTTCCTGTGTTGCCGGCATGCCCGCAGGAGCAAGTCCAATCAGAAAGAGCGGGTTTTCCGCACTCTGCGCAGAATTTCCCTGTATTGCCGCCGTGACCGCAGGAGCATGTCCATCCGCCTGAAGGCTGAGGCTTTCCGCATTCGGCGCAGAACTTTCCCGTGTTTCCGCCGTGACCGCAGGAGCACTTCCAGCCTGCTGAATTAGCCGCCTGCTGCGCGTTAGCTGACGATCCCGTCTGGAAAAGAGCCTGCGGATTCATGCCTCCCGCCTGATTCGCCATTCCCATACCCATAAAACCTGTCATCGCTCCGGCGGTGTTTCCGGCGGCGGTTCTCATCGCATCGCTCTGCGCGTTTACAAGCGAAGCCGCAGCCATTGTCGGGTCGCGCATCACCGCCGCCGCCTGAAGCTGCTTGATCCTGTTCTCGTCTTCAGCGGGAGCCGTGCAGGTAATTCCAAAGCTTGCGATTTCTATGCCGCGCGTTTCCCTCCATTTGCCGCTGAGGGTTTCGTTTAAAATTTCAGCGAGTTTTTCAGTCTGAAATGAAATTTCGTGATACTCCAAACCTGTGCCGAGTTTTCCGAGAGAGGGTCCAAGCACTGTGATAATTTCACTTTTAAGCTGGCTTTCAATTTTATCCCTTGTATAATTATCTTCCACATTACCGCAGACATTGGCGTAAAAAAGCGCAGGGTTTATCATGCGGAATGAATACTCACCGTTTGCGCGCAAACTAATTGTTAAACGAAGGTTGATATTGGGATCGTGTATTAAATAGGGAATAGGATTGGGAGTGCCGTATTTATTACCGGTTATTTCTTTTGTGTTAAAATAATAAATCCTCTGATCTTTACCGGGGTTTCCTCCGTGTTTAAAACGATCCCCGATACTTTTAATCAATCCGATAATACCCTGATCGAGTCCTCCGTAGAAAACACTCGATTCACTTGATGTATCGTATGTATAATGCCCCTCTTCAGCGCAGAATTCAATTATTCGCCCGTTGTCTACAATGATCGCCGCCTGCCCCTTGTTAACAACGATACCCGAACCATTGGAAATAACATTGTCTTCTCCCCTTGTATTGCTGCTTCTCTTGCTGACGCGCCTCTGCCCTTTCATTGCTAGAGTATCAGCATCCATGCTGTCGCAGACGAAAAATTCCAGCCACTGATCGGCAAACGCTCCGCCTACAGCTCCAGTTATAGCTTTAATTAAACCCATATAATCGATCTCCTTTTTGCTTGACAACCAGCCGGATTCTACAACAGTCAAATTTGACTTGTTCGATAACCCTGTTAGTTGTCTATTATATATTATGAAATAATTTTTGTGTTGGAATTAAAACACAAACAAGTTGCCATTAAAAATCAACAGTGCTAGAATGATATCCCTAGTACAGAAAAATTTCCGGAGGATACAATGGATTCAGGACAAATTCAAATTTTAATAACAATGGCTGTATATATGGCTATTGTAATCGGCATTGGCCTTTATTTCGCCAAACGATCAAATCAAAGTTCGGAAAATTATTTCCTGGGAGGACGCAGCCTCGGACCTTGGGTGTCGGCAATGAGCGCGGAAGCTTCCGATATGTCAGGCTGGCTTTTAATGGGACTGCCGGGCGTCGCGTACTGGTTCGGCCTGGCGGACGCGGCATGGACGGCGATAGGGCTTGCAATCGGCACATACTTAAACTGGCTTCTTGTATCAAGGAGACTCCGCCGTTACAGCGAAAAAGCGGGGAACGCGATCACTCTGCCTGAATTCTTTTCCAACCGTTTCATGGAAACAAAAAAAATACTGCTGTCCATTGCGGCTGTTTTCATTTTAATATTTTTCACTGTATACGCGGCAAGCTGTTTTGTAACCTGCGGAAAATTATTTTCAACTATATTCGGAACTTCGTATGTATCCATGATGATCCTCGGAGCGGTATTCGTTCTTGCCTATACAATGATAGGCGGCTTTCTTGCCGAAAGCACTTCTGACTTCATGCAGGGCATGGTAATGATCTTCGCGCTAGTAACAGTATTCACGGTAGGCACTGTAGCAGCCGGCGGACTTGCAACTGTGATTGGGAACGTAAAAGCAATTCCCGGTTTTCTTGAATTCTTTGGAATGGCAAACCCGGTCGTAGATGACAGCGGCAGGCAGGTTGTAGCAAATTCCGCTCCGGTATTCGGAAGCGCGCTTCCTTACGGATTTATCACCATCATGTCCACAATGGCATGGGGTCTTGGTTATTTCGGAATGCCCCATGTTCTTCTGCGCTTTATGGCGATTCGCAGGGAAAGAGAATTAAATATTTCAAGACGCATTGCTGTTATTTGGGTTGTAATCGCATTGGCGGCGGCTGTATTTATCGGCATTGTAGGAAGATCATTATATCCCACAGAACTTGGAAGCTACTCGGCATCGGAAAATATTTTTATATTGATTTCCACCAACCACTTCATTCCGATTTTTGCAGGTCTTGTAATGGCGGGAATTCTTGCCGCGACAATCAGTTCATCAGATTCATACCTGTTAATCGCAGCTTCATCACTTTCAAAAAACATTTATCAAAGAATGTTCAGAAAAAACGCAGGCGACAAGGAGATAATGAATGTATCCCGCATAACCCTTTTGACAATCACCCTTATTGCGATAGTGATAGCGTTAGATGAAAACAGCGTCATTTTTACAATCGTCTCTTTTGCGTGGGCGGGTTTCGGCGCGACATTCGGCCCTCTCATGCTCTTCTCTCTTTTCTGGAAACGCATAAACCACGCAGGCGCGGTAGCCGGCATGGTAAGCGGCGGCTGCATGGTCTTCTTCTGGAAACTGGTCATCCGTCCGCTGGGCGGCGCGTGGAATATTTACGAGCTTCTCCCTGCGTTTATTTTTTCAAGCCTGGTGATTATAGCTGTTTCATTATTGACAGCTCCGCCGCCTGCGGAATTGCAGAAGGAATTTGACGAAGTAAAAGCCGGAAAAAATATTGAATGATTTACCTAAGGCAATCTTTAAAAAAGTTTTTAGAGATTGCCTTAAAAACATCAGATAGTTAATACTTTCCGATGTCCTTGCGGTAATGGACGCTTTCAAAGCTGATCGCTTCCGCGGCATTGTACGCTTTTTCAAGAGCGTCACCTAACTCAGGCGCGGTAGCGGTAACTCCCAAAACCCGCCCTCCTGTTGTGAAAAAAGAGCTGTCCCTGTATTGCGTTCCTGCGTGGTAAACAACCGCTCCCTTTTTTTCCGCTTCTTTTATACCGTCTATCTTAAAACCTGTTTTATAGGAAGCAGGATACCCTCCGCTTGCAAGCACTACGCAGGCGGCATGATCTTCCTTCCAGCGGATGTTCATGCTGTCAAGTTTTTCATCAGTTACAGCTTCCATTATTTCAAGAAGATCTGTTTCAAGAAGACGCAGAACCGCCTGCGTTTCGGGGTCGCCGAAACGGCAGTTATACTCTATTACTACTGGTCCTTTTTTTGTAAGCATAAGCCCGAAGTACAGGCAGCCTTTAAAGGGCCATCCTTCTTCGCGCATTGCGTTTAACGTAGGCAAAAAGATTGTTTTTTCGCAAATTGCGGCGATTTCCTTTGTGTAATGTGGATTAGGAGCGATTACGCCCATTCCGCCTGTGTTGGGACCTTTATTTCCGTCATAAATGCGTTTATGATCCATTGAAGAAACCATCGGTACAAGGGTTTTTCCGTCTGTAAAGGACAAAACAGAAACTTCAGGTCCTTGCAGAAATTCTTCTATTACAATATTATTCCCGCTTTCCCCGAATTTTTTTTCGGTCATTATCTCTGTAATTGCAGATAACGTTTCTTCTATGTTTTCCGCTATTATGACTCCCTTTCCGAACGCAAGCCCGTCAGCCTTTATCACAAGGGGAAAAGAAATTCCGTCTGTTTTCACATAACTTTCCGCTTCCTTCGGATCGTTAAATGTTTTATAAGCGGCGGTCGGAATCCCGTATTTTCGCATTAAATTTTTGGCAAAAACCTTGCTGCTTTCTATTCTGGCTGCCGCCTTTTTAGGACCGAAACAGCGAATTCCTTTTTCTTCAAGAACGTCTACCATTCCAATAGCAAGCGGATCGTCCGGAGCTACAACAACATAATCTACCGCGTTTTTAACAGCGAACTCTGTCATCGCTTCAATATCGACAGCCTTAATCGGCACACATTCAGCATCAAGAGATATACCTCCGTTACCGGAAGCGGCAAAGATTTTTGTTATGCGGTTATTTTTTTTAAGAGATTTTATAATAGCGTGCTCTCTCCCTCCGCCGCCTATTACAAGTACTCTCATTTATATTTCTCCTCTGCAAAACATGGCTACAGCCTTTGGCAGGATTACCCATTCCGCTTCGCGCATTACGCGCTCCTGCAGGCTTTCCGGCGTGTCGCATGGAAGAACATCAACCGCTTTTTGCAGAATGATTTTCCCGCCGTCTACAACTTCATTTACAAGATGGACAGTAGCGCCTGTAATTTTCACTCCTTTTTCAAGAGCTGCTTCATGGACGCGAAGCCCGTAAAAACATTTCCCGCAAAAAGAGGGGATTAAAGAAGGGTGAACGTTTATTATTTTATCTTTGTAGGATTTAAGCGTTTTCTCTCCAAGTATTGACAGAAATCCTGCCAGCACTACAAGATCAATATTATTTGCAGATAACGCATAGACGAGAGCCTCGTCAAAACCGGAAAGCTCCGTGTAATTTTTTCTTTCTATTGTGATTGTTTTGATCTCTTCTTTTTCAGCACGCTTTAAAGCGAAAGCTCCGTGTACAGAAGAAATAACAAGCGACAGCTCTCCGCCGCCAAGCTCTCCATTTCTCCATGCGTCAATCAGAGCCTGAAGATTTGTTCCGCCTCCGCTTACAAGGACTGCTATTTTCATAAATATTTTTAAAAGGATTTCACGCAGAGATGCAGAGACACAAAGAGATAATAATTTTTTAATTTACTCAATTACTACTCCTGATTTTCCTTCATGGATTTCACCGATTATAAATGCTTTTTCATTATTGGAATTAAGTATGCGGACAGCTTCATCTGCGTCTTCTTGAGAAACAATCACGCACATTCCGATTCCCATATTGTAAATATTAAACATCTCCCTCTGCGAAACTGAACCTGTTTTTGAAATAATGTCAAAGACAGGATGAATCTGAAAAGAAGATGCTTTAATTACAGCTCTCTTGTTTTCCCCATAAGCCCTGGGAAGGTTTTCGTGGAATCCTCCTCCTGTTATGTGACATACAGAACGGACGTTTATTTTTTTGAAAAGCTCCAGCATCGGCTTTACATAAATTTTTGTCGGAGTAAGAAGTTCTTCGCCAAGTGTTTTTCCAAGCTCTGAGAAATGACGTTCAAGAATTTGCGGATTTTTTTCTATATCAAAAATTTTTCGGATGAGCGAAAAACCGTTGGAATGAACGCCGGATGAGGCAAAGCCGATTATGACATCGCCATTTTTTACGGAATTTTTATCGGGGATTTTAGATTTTTCCGCAATACCGACTGAAAATCCCGCCAGATCGTATTCGTCCTGCGCCATGGTTCCCGGATGCTCGGCGGTTTCTCCTCCGACAAGAGCGCATCCTGAACGAACGCAGCCTTCCGCAACACCTGTTACTATTTTTTCAATTGTTTCGGGAATATTTTTACCGCACGCGATATAGTCAAGAAAAAAAAGCGGCTGCGCTCTGGCGCAGATAATGTCATTAACGCACATTGCGACGCAGTCAATCCCGATTGTATCGTGTTTGTTCAAAAGCTTTGCAACGGCAAGTTTTGTGCCGACCCCGTCAGTCCCTGAAACAAGCACAGGCTGCGAAAATCCTGTTTGCGGCATCGCAAACAAACCGCCGAAACCTCCGATCTCTTCGATAACGCCGTCTGTTTTTGTACGAAGCACATGTTTTTTAATAAGCTCAACTGAGCGGTAACCGGAAGTTACATCAACCCCTGCGTCTTTATAATTATCACTAAAACTGTTCTGCATATAACTTCTTCAGCCCAGTTCGCCGATTTTAAATTCGAATTTATTTTTTGGAGCGGGCGCCGGTTCAGGAACCGGATACTTACCTGAAAAACATCCGTAACAAAAACCGCATTTTGCGTTTTCCGCGATCTTTGTAACATGATCGACAGAAAGATAACCAAGACTGTCCGCTTCAAGAAACTCGCGAATTTCAGGGATGCTCATTTTACAGGCGATCAGGTTTTCCCTGCTGTCAATATCAGTACCGAAATAACACGGATTTATAAACGGCGGAGAAGAAATTCGAAGGTGAACTTCCTTCGCTCCTGTTTCACGTAGAAGGTTTACAATCCGCCGCATCGTAGTGCCGCGCACAATCGAGTCATCAATCAGCACTACCCTCTTGTTCTTGACTGTAGCTTCGATTGTATTGAGTTTTATCCGCACCGAGCGGTCGCGCTCTTCCTGCGACGGCTGAATAAAAGTGCGCCCGATATAACGGTTTTTGACAAACCCAAATCCGTATGGAATTCCGGACTGCCTTGAAAAACCAAGAGCGGCGTCAAGCCCGGAATCCGGAACGCCGATTACAACATCAGCCTGTACAGGATGTTCAAGCGCAAGAAACGATCCCGCTCTCTGTCTTGCGTTGTGAACGCTCGCTCCCTCAATTACAGAATCCGGGCGGGCAAAATATATATATTCAAATACGCATAAACCGCTTTGCTTGCCGCAGTGCGTTTTTATGCTTCGATCTCCATCCTTGTCAATTACGACAATTTCGCCCGGTTCAATGTCGCGTATAAAATCAGCTCCGATTGAATCAAGCGCGCAGCTTTCCGAAGCAAAGATAAAATCACCGTGCAATTTACCCATGCACAGCGGACGAAACCCCTGAGGATCGCGGACTGCGATGAGCTTGCTAGGAGACATGATGACAAGCGAATACGCTCCCTGTATATCATGCATTGCCTGTTCAATAGCCGTTTCTATGGAAGACGTTTGGATTCTTTTTTTTGTAATTACATGAAGGATTATCTCCGTATCATTTGTAGTATGAAACAGCGCTCCTTCCCTTTCAAGTTTTTCGCGGAGGGCGGCGGCATTGGTGACGCTTCCGTTATGCGCAATCGCCATCGAGCCTTTAATGTGGCGCACAACAATGGGCTGGGCGTTCTCGCGGTTTTTCTGTCCAGTTGTCGAATAACGCACATGCCCTATCGCCATGCCGCCTTTTCCAAGTTTGTCTAAGGTGTCTTTTGTAAATACGTCGGGAACAAGACCTGTATCGTTATAATGCTGAATGAGCCCTTCACTGCAAACGGCGATGCCGCAGCTTTCCTGACCGCGGTGCTGGAGCGCAAAGAGCGCGTGATAAACGTGCGCCGTTACATCGCTTGCGGCATTTTTGGAGTATATTCCGAAAATACCGCATTTTTCATGGAAGTTATCTGACATTATTTTATTTTCTCCTGAAGCGCCATGTCTTTTTCGATCACTTTTTGCGCCATTTCTTTTTTCATAATATCGAGTTTTTCAGAAAGCGCCTCATCGCCTGCGGCAAGTATCTGCGCGGCAAGTATCGCCGCGTTTTCCGCTCCGTCTATCGCAACGGTTGCAACCGGAATCCCCGGAGGCATTTGAACTGTAGCAAGAAGAGCGTCAAGACCGTCAAGCGAGAATTTGATCGGAATGCCGATAACAGGCAGCGTTGTATGAGCCGCAGCGGCCCCTGCAAGGTGCGCCGCCATCCCCGCTGCCGCGATAATAACGCCAAACCCGTTCTTTTTCGCGTTCGAGGCGAATTCCGCAGCTCTTGCCGAAGTGCGGTGCGCGCTCATCACATGAGCTTCAAAGGGAATGTCAAAATCCTTTAATTTTTTAAAAACCTTCTCAATTACAGGCAAATCGCTGTCACTGCCCATCAGAATAGCCGCTTTTTTCATATTGATTTACTGTATCAGATTTATTAAAGAGGGTATATGGGAGCAGGGACAGTTACCAAAAATCACGTTTTGTTGATGCGATAATATTCATCAGCAATAAATTCAGCGCTTTCAGCCCAATAAAGATTATTAACCCTGATTAAGATATTGTATGTATCAGAAACAACGAATTTTTCATGAGCGTCATCAAATGAAATACCCTCTTTTTCAGCTAAAATACTTGCGACCTGTTCTATCTTAAACAGTAAATCAGTAGTTATATCCTCTCCCTTGAAAATATATCTGCCATTCATTTACTATATTTCCTTTTTATTTTCAGGCAGGAAAGCGCGGCTGAAGTGTGAAATGATACCTGATCATTTATCCTGTTAATCTGAAGACNCTTTATCGCATCATCAGCGTTTATGATTCCTGCCATAAATAATGCAATTGTTCTTGTGGTTTTATCATTTGCAACAGGACCTTGAACAATATCAAATTTATGCTGAACACTGCCTAACGCGCGATTTTTTTGAATCATTAAAAGCCATTCTTCTGAAAGACCGTCAAATTTTTTAATTGAAAGATCATTTAAAGGATTAAAATCCAACTCGTAAATAAATATTCCGTCTCCCTTATATCTGTCAAAGAGAACTCCAGCCCAATCTTCAGCTTGTTCACGAATAGTAGTTGTATAAAACCCAATGCCAAAATCGCGTTTATCTTTTGATTTTGACAGGTCAATTAAGTCAAAATTAAAATTTGAACCATGAAATAAATTTAAACCTGTTTCCATGTTAAAACATCCTCGGCAAAAGATATGCTTTCGTCCAAATCCTGTATATGGAGAGCATTATAATTTTTTCGGATTAATTGATTAATCCCATGTTTTCGAAAAAGGGTTATGACATCCTTTACCGGAAGATTGTGCCTTTGAGAATAGCCTTCAACCGCGTAAACAATCATGAGGTTTTGATCATGCTCTATTTCAGTCATTTTCATTTTTAATAATAGCATTTTTTTGGAAAAAATACATACATCAAAAATGTTAAAAAAATCAAGTATTTACCTGTACATGTTAAAATAAAACCTGAACGGCTGTGAAAAAGGAAGACCGACGATTGCCTCTCCAACCCGCAGGCTGTTTAAATCCCAGTCTTTGACTGTCTGTCCGTTACGTTTTTCTTCTGGAAAAGCTCTCGCGGATAAACACAAGGATTTGGAGAATATTTGCTGAATGATAACCTATGGAATAAATTGTAAATGATGTAATTTCAATACAGTTGTTAAAGTTTTGGATAGCCTTGTTTTTCAATTAAGTGTAAAACTAAAAATGCCAGCATAAAATAAAGTTTCTATCGAAACTCAGCATAGTGATCCTTGACACCTTCTTGTGATTAGAGCATTAATAAAATATCTTTAAATATGTTAGGAATTGAGAGTAAACCATGAAATGCGGAATCTGTAAAGCTGATATGGAAGAAAAAAGTTACTAATACTGAAGATATAAACCAAGGCGTGATAATTATACGTCATGTACCGGCTCAAGTCTGTACAGAATGCAGGAATATTTAGTATAGCGGGACAATTGTAACAGAACTGGAAAAATTGGTTGATAAATTTGAATCATTCGTTGGTTCTGAAATATCTGTTATCAATTTTACAAAATTGGTTGCATAAAGCAACCTTTTTCATATTCTGCCACTAAACCAAAACCGCCTGAGGTTCCATTTTAAATGTCAGGTAAATATCAGTTTTTGGTAAATTATTTATTTCCAGCATTTCCGGAACAGCCAATTTTACGCGTTTAATTAATATATCAAGAAAAAAATCTTCAAGAATAATGGGAATCTCATCATTTTGCGCATACCATTTTTGTGCTTCATCATCAAAGGATAATGTAATTGAATATTCATTCATATTGATAAATATAACATAAACTATAAAAAAACTCCAGAATTCAAGGTATACGAAAACCAGGGATAAAATCAATAAAAAACATTTTTACAAAAATAATCCCGCTGACAAAAACCCAAAAGCCTGCTACCATTAAAAAACAAGGAGTAAATCATGTCAAATAAAAATTACCGGTTTGAAACAATTCAAATCCACGCGGGGCAGGAAAAACCCGATCCGGCTACGGACTCAAGGGCTGTGCCTATTTATCAGACAACATCTTATGTGTTCCCAAGTTCAAAATCAGCGGCTGACAGATTCGCGTTAACCGAAGTCGGCAATATATACACAAGAATCATGAACCCGACATGGGATATTTTCGAGCAGCGTATCGCGGCTCTTGAAGGTGGCGTTGCCGCTTTGGCTCTCTCTTCCGGGCAGGCTGCTTCGACACTGGCAATACAAAACATCACCCGCACAGGTGATCACATTGTTGTAGACACTCAAATATACGGCGGCACATACAACCTGTTCGCGCATACTTTTAAAGACATGGGAGTGGAAGCCTCTTTTGTGGACGGCAGCAATCCGGAAAATTTTAAAAAGGCTTTAAAACCGAATACAAAGGCGATCTTTTTTGAAACTCTTGGCAACCCCAACTGCAGCGTAGTCGATGTTGAAGCGGTCGCCAAAATCGCACACGAGCACGGGATACCTCTCATCGTGGATAATACGTTCGCAACCCCGTATCTGATGCGACCGCTGGAACTGGGAGCGGACATAGTTGTCCACTCGGCGACAAAATTTATCGGAGGGCACGGTACATCCATTGGCGGCATAATAGTGGACGGAGGAAAATTCAACTGGGCGCAGAATGATAAATTCCCCGGTCTTTCAAAGCCAAACCCAAGTTACCACGGGGTTGTCTTTGCAGACGCAGTAAAAAACCTCGCCTATATCATAAAAGCGCGAACAACCTTGTTACGCGACACTGGCGCGTGCCTTTCGCCTTTTAACGCCTTCCTTTTCCTGCAGGGGCTTGAAACGCTCTCGCTTCGCATTGAACGCCATGTTGAGAACGCGCTTAAGGTAGTGGACTTTTTAAAAAAACATCCGCAGGTGGAAAAGGTAAACCATCCGTCATTGAGCGATCACCGCGACAACAAAACGTACAAACGTTATTTCCCAAAAGGCGCTGGATCAATTTTCACTTTCGAGATAAAAGGCGACGCGCAAAGAGCCAAGGTCTTTACGGAAAAATTGGAGTTGTTCTCCCTTCTTGCAAATGTCGCCGATGTTAAGTCCCTCGTTATTCATCCGGCTTCTACAACCCACTCGCAGATGAGCGAGGAGGAACTGCTTGAAAGCGGCATAAAACCCAACACGATCAGGCTTTCCATCGGAACAGAACATATCGACGACATCATCGACGCTCTGAAAAAAGGACTGGAATCTTAAACGGAGGTTAATAATTAACCAATGAAACATATTAATTTTCTGCTGATAATCATTTGCATCTTCTGTTTTTCCTGCTCAAGGTACGACGAATTTTCACGCGATGAACTTGAAGGCATGGGCGCTGAAGGTCTTGCGGAGCTTCTTGCCAAAACCGTAACCAAACCCTGGAGAGGAGAAGAATTCCTTCCCGGGAAAACCGGCGGAACATGGTATTCGGTAATGAATGAAGATCCAAAAAGCTTTAATCATCTTATCGCAGAGCAGGACAACGCCACAGGAACAGTAGTAAGCAGCATGACGGATTATTTTTTTGATTACGATGCAGTACAGCGCGACTGGAAACCGCGCGTTATTTCAACGCAAATAATTACTGATGAAGCCAACGATACAATGCAGGTAATCTGCACGCTGCGCGACGACCTCTACTGGAGTTATTACAATTCCAACAGAAAAGTAAAGGTAACAAGCGACGATGTAATTTTCTGGTACAATGAAATAAGGGGCGATCCCGCCTGTCAAAGTTCAGGCTATTATCAGCAGTTTTTATATATGCCTGACGGAAGCGACGCGCAGATTACCATCAGAAAGATCGATGAACTGCGTTTTGCGTTTCATTTTCCGCGTATTATCGCCGAGCCGCTTCTGTCAATTAATATGGACTTTGGACCCAGGCATGTATATGAACCTGCGAAAAGAAGCGGAGGAGCTGAAGCTGTCAGAAATCTTTTCACAATAGCCGACGATCCAAAAACAATTCCTTCCATGGGCGAATGGTTTCTCGTCGAGTACACTCCCGGTCAAAGGCTTGCGTATAGAAGAAACCCCGATTACTGGAAAAAAGATTCAAACGGAGTTTCAATTCCCTACGTTGATCAAATGATTGTCCGCATCATTCCCGATGAAAATACAAGAATGCTTCTTTTCCAGAAGGGCGATACCGAAACTTATACGCTGCGCCCTGAAGACCTTGACGGGCTGGTAAACAGAAACGACGGCAGTTATACGGTATTTAATTCCGAAGGTTCTCTTTCCGCAAATTTCTGGACATTCAATCAAAATCCTGTGAACAGCGGCAAGCCTCAGTATAACTGGTTTATACAAAAAGAATTCCGTCAGGCGATGAGCTGCCTTTTAAACCGAGAAAGAATTAACGCTCAAGTGTACCGCGGACTTGCGCAGCCGAAGCTGAGCATATTCCCCGAACCTAACGCATATTATAATCCCGCAATCACATTAAAATACCTTTATGATACGCAGAAGGCTCTTTCCCTCCTTTCATCCATCGGCATAAAACAGGACAGTAACGGAATAATGCGCGACAGCCAGAATCGTCAAATTGAATTTGACCTTGCCATCAGATCAGAAAGCACAATGATTCAGGACATTGCTTCAATATTGATGGATGAACTGTCAAAAACCGGCATCAAGCTCAACATCCGAGTAATGGATTTCCAGAAACAGGTGCAGATGTTATTCGAAACTTTTGACTGGGACTCAACCATAATCGGTCTTTCAGGCGCGGGAATTTTCCCAAGCCAGGGAAGCAATGTATGGACGTCAGATGGAAACCTTCACATGTGGCACCCAAACCAGCAGTCACCCTCGACAGACTGGGAAGCGAGGATCGATTACCTTTACAATGAGGGAGTATTCACAATTGACAGAAACAAGGCGAAAGTAATCTGGGACGAGTTCCAGTCGATCCTTCTTGAACAGTGTCCGCTTATTTATTTGATGCGTTCCCGCGGCTTCTGGGGAATAAATAACCGCTGGGATTTTACAAATGTATATTACGATAATATGAACGGCGCAGAAACAACTTACATTTATTTAAAATAAAGGAAGGAAAAATGAAATCTCCAAGAGAACTGAGTATAGATATTAAGCTCATTGATATGGTGGACGCTTTTGGGCTTTCGGATAAAATCATGAAAGCATTAAAAATTCTTCTTGCTGATGAAGAGCTTCAGGCAAGCCAGGAATTCGCGAATACTGTTTCCATTATCAGGCTTGGTTACAATGATCACGGACCTGTTCATATGCGCACTGTTACGATGAACGCCGTAATAATGATGGAACTGCTGAAGAAAGCCGGTATTAAAACAAGCCTTGAAACGGACGGCTGCGGAGATTTTGAAGACAGTTTGCTGGCAGTTATTATGGCGTCTATTCTGCATGATATAGGGATGGGCATGGGACGGCAGAACCACGAACAATACAGCACTGTCATAGCCCAGCCTATTATCGATAAACTGCTCTCTCAGGTTTATGAAGATAACTGGCATAAAAAGGTAATGATAAAAGCGGTAACCCTTGAGGGAATCGCGGGGCACATGGGCAGCACATCCATTTCATCGCTGGAAGCCGGCATTGTTCAGGTAGCGGACGGCTGTGACATGACAAAGGGAAGAGCCCGTATTCCCATTACGCTCGGCAGTATCAACAGAATGGGACAGATTCATCAATATTCAGCTAACTCAATTGAAGAGGTTCGCATAACCGCCGGCAATGAAAAGCCAATCCGTATCGAAGTCGTTATGTCAAGCGAGGTTGGTCTTTTTCAGGTAGAAGAAGTGCTCATGCATAAAATAGCGAACAGCACAGCAAAGCAGCATATCGAATTATACGCGCTTGTCGGGGGAGAACCCGAGAAAAGATACCTATAATCAGGGATACACTACCTTTAACTCTGTAAACTCGTTAAACCCGCCTGAACCGTATTGGCTGTAAAGCCCCAAAAGCACTCCCGTGAAACCTCCGGCGACTTCCGAAGACAGATACCTTGTCTGAGCTGTACCAAGAACATTTTCCTTTCCGTTCTGCATCAAAATAAATCTATAATTAATCGGATCGGAGTATATTTTAAAGACCGCTTCATCTCCTGTGACATGGACAGAAGCTTTTTCATGTTTAATATCGCCGATATTCAATTTAAGCAGTACCCTGTATCCGTCATCTTTTTTTGCAAGCGCAAGATCATAATGATGATTTTCGTCCATATACATTGAAATTCCGGCTTCTCCATCAACTGTTTTCACCACAAGAGATAATTCCATGTTGAACTCTTTTTGATGAAGACCGATAAAAGCGGGATTGCCCGCGGTATCAAGAGTGTCTTTTGCGCTTTTTATTTTCAGAATATTTTCACCTAATACATAATTTTCCCTGCTGTAGCTCCGCAGGAACTGCCAGTCCCTTTTCCACGGAGCGGTTTCAAACGTATATGTTCTCTGAAGGTTTTGCTTAACAGTACCGGGGATACGATCTGTTTCAACATCGATGCTTGCCGTTCCGCTGCCGGCGGTAAACCAGCCATCGCTGTTAAATGTAACCGGCATTAAACAGGTTTCCCTTCCCAGATGATGATATGTCATCCACTTGTCAATCTGGCGGAACCCGAGAGCGAATATCCACCATGCGCCGTTATAATCTTCGATTAAATCCGCATGACCTATCCCCTGAAGCTCGTAACCGCCGAGATTTCTGTTTGTTAAAACGGGATTGCCGGGGTAGGAAGTAAAGGGACCCCATTTATTTTCGCTTCTTGCGTATGTAACCATGTGTCCGTATTCTGTTCCGCCTTCCGCCGCCATCAGATAGTAGAAATTTTTTATTTTATAAAGATGAGGGGCTTCAAGGTAACGCCCGCCTGTACCGTGCCAGAGAACTTTACTGCCGGTGATTTTTTTTCCGGTCGCGATATCAATTTCGCACTGCAAAACTGCGTTTTTTCCGTTTTCGTCATCAACGCCGTTGCTTGTAAAGTACGCCCTGCCGTCTTCAAAATAAAGGGAAGGATCAATCCCGCCCTGATCAACATGGATCGGCTCCGACCACTCCCCGTAAATATCGTCAGTCCATACATAAAAATTTCCACCTGCTTTTTTATGTCCGACATTTGTTGTTACCATATAAAAACGGTCTTCGTTGTACCTGATCGTAGGCGCGTATATTCCGCCGGAACTACCGACGCCGTCCATCGGCATCTGGGATTCGCGCGTCAGGCAGTATCCGATTTGATTCCAGTTGACAAGGTCTGCACTTTCAAAAAGCGGAACGCCGGGAAAAAACTGGAAGGAACTCCCGACAAGAAAGTACTTTCCGTCCGCCCTGCAAACGCTTGGATCCGGATTGTATCCCCTTATTACAGGATTTTGGAAAACCATCGCTCCTCCTAGTTCTTCCTGATGTAAAGCGGGATTGAACTGATTTCCTTGTCGTCAATATAAAGAACAAAATTTACAAGACCCGGATTTTTAATGCGCAGGTTTGTTACTGAAAACACAAGATGAGAGACCGCCGAAGCGTTTCCTACTCCCCGAACCTCAACATTGCCGCTGATTGTTTCCATTGTCATTTCGCCTTCAAGATCGCGCGTTTCTATGCGGAAGTTGTGGTTTCCGAATTCCCAAAGATCAAAGCGAAGGCGAATCACAACTGCAAGCTGAGGATGAACACACGGAAAGTTCCGCGAGATAATGGTATCAAAGGTTCCCACAATTGTGAGCTTTCCTCCGTTCTCCTGGGCAAAATCACAGAAAGTAAAAAGTTCAATTTTAATAAATCACCCCTTTTCAATATAACACACATATATATAAAAAAATATATTATACTTGTGTAATAAGGAAAAAAATAAAAAGGCGGTAATTATGAAAAATGTTATGGAGAAATTTCTGTCTTTTCCCCCTGTTTTCGGAGTTGCATCCCTTTTAACATACGCGTTCTACAGCATACCGATAGGAATCTCCCTGCTGCCTTCGGCATGTATTATTTATTTCTCAGTTGAATGGCTGATTGCCGGGTTTAGTTTTCTGAAGCTTTCAGTATTTTGTTTGCTGATTTCCTTTTCAGTTTTTATTTTTTTTATTTTTGCATGCATAATTTTTGGAATCACATCAAGGCTTATCACTTTTGGCATAAAACCAGGAAGATATATTATAGGGTCTCCGACATTTATAAGATGGCTTATTAACGGAGGTCTTCATACGATCGCGCTTAATTTGATTCTTCCGTTTATAGTCGGTTCTGACTGGATAAAAATATATTTTAAACTTGCAGGCTGTAAAATGGGAAAAAATGTATTTCTTAA